>JAZQEK010000022.1:0-2534 GCA_045538995.1 Acetatifactor sp.
GGCTGTGGAGAGGATGAAGTGCGCCACTGGCCTTCTTGCTCTCCAGATTATGCCTTAACATCTTCATGTTGTAGCCGTCATTGGGCATCCCTCCTACCTTGAAAGGAATGCCGTTGAGCAAGGCAAAGAAAATGCCTGTAAGGGCAAATACAAAAAGGAAAGTCTTTGCCAGAGGCCCTTCTAGAAAGAATAATCCGCATAATGCTCCTCCCGACAGCAGCAGATTGGCCAAAAAACCGCCGGCATTGTTTTATAATGCCATTTTTTGTGGCGGGGAGGTTTTTGTTTGTGAATTTCACTTGCCACACATACCCCTTCTCTACTGTATTCTGGATTGGATGAGTGTGGCAAATCAGACAAATTTGTCGGACTTGCCACATTCATCCTATTCCTGTGTATTCCAGGGGGTATTCTTGTGGCAAGTGAATTGCAGGAAGGGATAGGGAGTGTTCTTTCTGGAGAATCTAAGAGTGGATTTGTCGGGAAAAATGTGGTATATTGCGCCTTAAATTCTGGATTCTGATGAAAGCAAAAATAACTGACAGGGAGATTTGGAGCATTGCTTTGCCCATTATGCTGGGGAATATGGCCCAGACCATAATCAATTTTACCGATACGGCGTTTCTGGGGCATCTGGGTGTGGTGGCTTTGGGGGCTTCAATGCTTGCCGGACTGTTTTATTTTGTTTTCACCACGGTTGCTACGGGCTTTGCAATAGGGATACAGATTATTGTGGCGCGCCGTTTCGGGGAAAGGAATTATGGCAGGATTGGAGTCATTTTCCAGCACGGGGCATTTTTTGTGATGTTGTTGGGGATGTTTTTGTTTTCAATATTGTATTTCTTCTCAGACCAGCTTCTGCTGCGTCTCATTGATTCGCCCAATATCTATGAGGCATCCCTGGATTACATAAAATACCGCCGGTTTGGGATAGCCTTTGTGTGTTTCAACTTCTTGTACAGGGCTTTGTATGTAGGAATATCCAATACAAAAGTAATCACGTATTCCACTGTAATAATGGCAGTTGTGAACATATTTCTGGATTATAGCCTTATATTCGGGCATTTCGGTTTTCCACAGATGGGCATCGCAGGTGCGGCTCTTGCATCTTTGTGTGCGGAAATTTCTGCTTTCCTGTTCTTCTCGCTATACAGTTACATTACCTTGAGGAAAAAGGAATTTGAAATGTTCAAGGCCCACAGGCCGGAGCTGGGGCTGATGGGAGGCATACTTAAGATATCTACTCCTACAATGGTTCAGAAACTCTTCTCTTTCAGCGTATGGTTCATCTTTTTTGTACTTATAGAGAAGATGGGTGAAACCGCCACAGGAATCTCATCCATTACAAGGAGCGTATATATGATTCTTATTACCCCATGCTTTGCATTCTCCACCACAACCAACACATTGGTGAGCAGAATCATAGGAGAAGGGGACAGGGACCAGGTCTTCCCGACAATAAACAAGGTGTTGAAAAACTGCATGTTCTGCACAATCCCCATCCTGATATTTGTAGCAATATTCCCGGTGCAGATTGCAGGCATCTACACCGATGACATGAATTTTGCACACTTGGTTGTCCCTTCCATTCTGGTGGTATGCAGCGGAACAATCTTTCAAGGGATAGGCAATGCCTACTTTGAGGCGGTTTCCGGCACCGGCAATACCTCCGCCGCCCTGTATCTGGAGACTGCAATCCTTGTGGTATACATACTTTTTATTCTGGCAATGACCCATCTGACAACAAAAGTTGAACTTGTCTGGACTGCAGAAATCCTGTACGGAGCACTGCTTGGAATCCTGTGCTTTCTCTATATGAAATATGCCAGATGGGAAAAGAAGAGGATTTAATGGGAAATCCCACACGAAATAGAATTTTATTGGATGATTTTTCTATACTTTTATTATATTTGAAAAATTATTTTCTATTATTAAATATCTATGAGAAAACTTTACATCATCTTGGCATTATTGTCATTTGCCCTTGTTTCTTGCGAAAAGGAGCCCATGCTTTCAGTTTCTGTAGAGCAGATTTCAGCACCGTCATCAGGTATAAGTACAAGTGTTGTTGTAAACGCAAACAATCCTTGGACAGTGTCTGGGAGTGATTGGTGTACCGTAACCCCATCAAGTGGAGATGGCGGAGAGGTTAGTGTAACAGTAACGGTAAATGAGAATACAACATACGATTCCAGGAACTGTACGCTTGTCTTTACATCCGAAGGTTTGATGGCTTCAGTATCTGTAATCCAGGGACAAAAAGATGCGCTCATCATAGGAAAGAAAGAGTATGAAGTAAAGTCAAAGGGGGATACCATTGAAGTTGTATTGAGCAGCAATGTTGATTTTGGGGTAACCATTGAGGACAGCTGGATAAAACAAATTGATGGCAAGTCTACACGAGCTTTGGTAGAGCACAAACTTTTCTTCCAGGTAGAGGGGAATGAATCAGACCAGGGGCGCAGTTCCAGAATCACTTTCACCAACAAGGCGAATGGATTAGCAGAGTCAATAACCATAAGGCAGAGGAGCTA
>JAZQEK010000023.1:0-2459 GCA_045538995.1 Acetatifactor sp.
GGAAGCTATTATTCAAGATGCTCGTACCATAGGTACTTCTGGAAATTTAGTTTTAGATTTTTCTTTCATTGTCGATGAAAAGAAAGGTCGTTATCTTCTAGAAATGGATGATAAAGAAATTGTCCACGAAAGATTGGAATACACATTAGAAAAGAATAAGGGCTTATTCTTTGACATTACACCAAACTCTAGAAAGTTGAATGACAAAGTCTTTATTAGTAAAATTCTATTGGCAGATGTGCAAAGCAACTTAACAAAATATTGGGGAAAGCACTCTCTACTTGCCATACTGCATCATGAAGCAGATGCAAAATCTAGAAACTATTGGGATGGGGCCTTATCCAATAACTTTAGAACACTTCTTAAAGACTTCCATCGGCTCTCATGTAAAGTCAAAACTGCTCATGCACCATCGCGCGGTGTTATTGAACATATACACCCAATGCTAAGAGATTTGGAAAACGGAGAAATCAAAACGGAAGAGGTTGAAAAGCTTAATAAGGCGGAGCGTATGCTTAACCTTTTTTTACCGCAGATCAACAATGATGTAAAAGAGGTTTATTATTCACGAAAAGAAAAGGACAATGAAATAATTTACGAATTATATACCAAACAGTTAATCTCCGGAGTTCTTACCGATATTCCTTTTAGCAAAGAATCGACTGGTACACATGCAATCCTTGATCTTCTTCCGTTTTTTCTTAATGCTGCATCAGGTGCAACTGTTGTAATAGATGAATTAGATACCGGCATTCACGATATGCGTGTTAGAGATCTTCTCATGGCAGTATCTTCTGAAATTTCCGGACAGTTGATTATTACTACCCACAACACCTTACTGATGGATTCTCAGCTTCCGGCTGGTACTTTTTATATAATCAGAAAAGAAGAAAACGGCCAGAGAATGGTCACATGTATTACACAGTCCGGCGAACGAGTACATCCGAATCATAACATCCAGAATAGATATCTTAACGGAGAATATAAAGGCATTCCAAAAGAAGTTAGATTTTCTCTTAATGCGCTTTTGTCAGAGCTCAAGAATTCAAACTAGTATTTCGATAATATACAGGAATCCCTGTGCTATAAACAGCACAGGGATTCTTTTTGTTTATGCCCCACATAGATACAGAACTAGGCCGAAAATTTCGGCGAAGTTCCGTAACTGTCATGATAAGTCGACTCTTTCCGGCGGGGCCTTGACAGATGGTGTGCTTTTCTATAAAATAATATTCGAACATAATTTCTAATATAAAAGTTTTCTCAAAAAAATCCCTCATCCTTGTGGAGATGCTTTACAGCTGATATCATGACAATGCACCTGCTGTGAGGCATTCAGAAAGGAGCGCATGTATTATGCCAAGCAGCAAGAAAAATGCCGCAGGCTGCGGCACCATCCGAAAGAAAACCGTTACGAAAAACGGAAAGGAGTACACCTACTGGGAAGCCAGATATACAGTCGGCTACGATCCCGGTACGGGAAAGCAAATCCAGAAGTCCATCACGGGTAAGACACAAGGCGAAGTGGCAAAGAAGCTGAAAGAAATGACAGCCGCCTTGGATGCCGGTACTTACATTGCACCGAACAAGACCACTGTTGCGCAATGGATGGATACCTGGCATGCCGAATATTTAGGCGCAGTAAAGTCGTCCACCATCAGTTCCTATGAGGCCACCATCAAGAATCACATCAAGCCCTGTCTGGGTTCCATCAAACTGGAATCCCTCACCACCCAGGACATTCAGGAGTTCTACAACGCCCGTCAGAAGGGCAATGAAACCAGAAAGTCCCTTGCTCCCAAAACCATCAAGAACATCCATGGCGTCCTGCACAAGGCTCTCCAACAGGCAATGCTCAACGGACTGATCCGCAGCAATCCTGCCGATCCCTGTGTGCTTCCCAGAAGACCCAAGCAAAAAGTCAAGCCGCTGAACGAAGAGCAGATCACCAAACTGATTGAGGCACTGAAAGGCCACAAGTACGAGAACCTGATCCTTACCACCCTGTTCACCGGACTCCGGGAGGGAGAGGCCTGTGGTCTGCAATGGGACTGTGTGAATCTGGAAACCGGAACCATTCTGGTGGACAAGCAGCTTCAGAGTCTGCGGAAATCCGTCCGAGGCAACCGGGACAAGTACGCACTGGTTCCCACCAAGAACGGCAAGGAACGGTATCTGACCATAGCACCCTTTGTGGTGGAGCTTCTGAAAAAAGAGAAAGCAAAGCAGGATGCCAACAGAGAATACTATGAGGATCTCTACGAAGAATCCGGTCTGGTATTCACAGATGAGTCCGGGCATCGAATCACTCCCCAGGGAGCATACCGGGCATTCAAATTGGTGGTGACTGAACTGGGAATACCCCAAGCCCGCTTCCACGATCTTCGCCACTCTTACGCAGTTGCTTCCCTCCGATCCGGTGATGATGTGAAGACTGTCCAGGAAAACCTGGGTCACGC
>JAZQEK010000024.1:0-1847 GCA_045538995.1 Acetatifactor sp.
GAACACACAAATGCCATTCATTTTCATAGAGGACTGCAATGCCTCCCTCTACTCTGGCATAGGGCATATTCAATTCTCGGTTGAAATTGGCCTCGCCATCTTTCTTGGGAAAACTATCAGTGTAGGAGGTGGTGTATCCAATGATAGCGCTCTCATCAATCTCTGCGGGCATTGCAGATGCGGATTTAAGATATATGCTGCCCTCCACCATGATTGCAGCAGCATAATCAGTTTCAGTATGAGGACCTAGGCCACAGCCTGACAGCAATAGAACGCATAGCATGGTAATTGCAGTTATGATTTTGGATGTCTTCTTCAACAATACCACCTCATTTCTTGGTTTCAATAGAGGATTTACCCCAAATAAGCCGCAACGGCGACCCGGCGCTGTAAAAAAGTGCCAGATCGCCGTTGATTCGGTGTTCTACCTATATTTTACTTGATTGGATTCTTATGTTCAAGATATAGATTATGAACATTTATCTTTATTCTGTAATCTCGAATTCAGTATGGAAAGTTGCAGAGTCGTAATCGCCGGGGCCGCGGAAATCCATAAAGCCCTTTACAATCCGATAGGTACCTGCGGGAAGCTCGCCGTATAGCCTTTCCCATTTGAGTTCAAACTCAATGCTGCCATCAAGTGGAAGACCGTAGGCTTCGGAGGTCCAGGCAACTTCATCAACCAAATAAGGCACAGCATTCCATACGCCGTTTGTATTGACGAGGAGAGAATAATCACTGCCACACTCAAGTTCGCCAGTAATTTCTCCACCAGACTGACTGCATACAAGAGTCATTCCTTTTGAGGTCACATTTTTTGCAGTAAGCGTAATACCCCAATCGGGTTTCTCAAGTTCAATTGGCTGCGGGAAAGAAGCAACACTCAGTACTTCGCCATTTTCATCAACCTTACATATTGAGAAAACGGTCTGCAGCCTGGGTGGATTAGTTTCCATGACTCCGGAGAATACTACCCGAATATGGTCACCAACTTCCATCTCTGGAACCTCGTTTGCAGAGGACACTTTGGTTGTCACGGACAACTCAGTGCCTTCGGTAATTGCCCCTGTCGTAATATCCAGGCAGCGCACAGAAACCCGGTTATCAAGAACTTCCACAACCTCTGCGTTGAAATAGTCCTGACCGTTAGCTTCCGGGGGATCTCCAACAGGTTCCTTTGCGGAGCAACCTGCCATTACTATGATACAGGCAAAAACTAAGAGAGCAACAATATACTTTTTCATGCAATCACCGCCTGTCCATTTAGGGTTCCGACTTGCGTTCGTGGGTCACCACATGATCAACAGTGGCGATGTACCCAAATTCATCTTCCTCGATGATGAGATGGTATTCATAGACCATATCTTCTTCGATATCGGAGTAAGGAATCATCAAGAAATATGGTGTGGTCTTGGACTGCTCCGGGATAAAATAGATGTAATTCTTTTCCTTATCCATTTCAATACCTGCAATCTCATAAATGATTCCAGGGAACTCGCCCTCTGTCATAATAGATACAGAACTGGTCTGTCCGGGAGAGGTGATATCGTAGGAGAACACAAAACCTTTAATACCGTTATCTGTCTCAAACAAACTGACAGGAACACTTTCTCCTTCCTGAAGCAATGCAGTGGATACGGTATTGTCATTTTCAACTGCATAGGCAGTCAATACCAGTGGAAAGAGAACACCGAATTCGCTTTCGGCCTCTTCCGGTTTGGCATCCGTAATGATTGTATTACTTTCCAATCCGCCAACAGAAGGATCTTTGAATAATCCTGGAAAAGATAATCCGATAACCAAGCAGATGCAGGCAGCAACAGCGACCCATTTCATCCATCTGACCG
>JAZQEK010000025.1:0-13842 GCA_045538995.1 Acetatifactor sp.
CACAAGATTGTATACAATAACCCCCATTGTATACAATTTGACATTATGCCGTATTGTATACAATGAGGGTTTATCACTCGTTAATGCTGAGTGCTACTAAAGGTTATATTATGACATTGTTACCTGTCTCCAAGTTCCGAATATGGACCCTGTTATATTATTACGCCTGTAGTATATACTAGCATCATTTCCATCTGAGAATAATATTTGTATCTGCTTACCTGCGTTGATCTCGATTACTTCCAGTCTGAAACCTGCAGATGTGAGAGGGCAGTTAGTCATTGTTGCTGCAGATCCCGAACCAACACATGTATAGTTTCCCGGTTTTGTGTAGTCGTTCAGATCTGAGTTATCCGGTATAACATGCTGAGAAATATTAAGGTTCATACTCTCCACTACAGGAGGTACATACTGATCGCAGTTAGTAACCATACCCTCAAAGATATTAACCCATTTAAGCGATACCTCATTAAGTGTCAGGCCTGAGGCTCTGGCACCCATATATACTCTTACAGTGTCAATATCCTCAACCGGTACAAATGGCATAACATATACATCATCAATAGGCTTTAATGTTGCTCCATTATAGGATAATGAGAGGATCCTGCCGGATGTATCGCGGATGTTAGGAAAGAAGTCTGTAATACTATTAGTTCCCATGTCCAGCTTAATGACTGCCGTATACTGTTTATACGCTTTTAAGGTCCTGCTGCAGTTAATAGTTACGAGTGTCTGATTACTGGTGTTGATCTCAGGCAGAGAGCTCTGCAGTAAATTGACCTTTTCAGCACTTCCATTATCATTATATGGAAATCTGGCGCACATTACCAAATGTTGGTCAAAATAAGTATCTGCCTGTCGCTGCAGGATTGGCAGGCCTCCTACTTCCCAGACACAATGGTATTTATCATTGATCCTATAGCCAAATACTGCACAGTGATTAGTACCCATGAATCTATCTGTATGTGGATAGCCATCTCCAGTATCTAAAAAGAGCACATCACCCGGCCTGATATTGCTATAGTCATCAGCAGGAAAATAAGCGTAACCATGCATATAAGCATACAGAGCAAGCCATCTGGTATCATGTCTACCGTTAGTGTCCAGGAGGGATGCATACCTGTCTATACAGAGTTTTTCATTAAACCTGTTAGACGGATTAAGATATTTGCTGTTCTCATATGTTACACCGAAGATAAGGTCCTTAACAAAGGCGGAGCAGCGGATCTCCCATTTTCCATCTGCATCCTGTTGCGGAGTCTGGTCCAGATACCAGTTATCATCATCTCCATAAACAAACTTAGTGCTTACATACGGATCCGCTATAGTTCCTGCACCACTTGTATATTTACTGTATGTTAATGCGGTATCTGCGATAATAGAAACTGCATCATCACTGTTGAAGATCCTATTATCCGCGTGAATATCAACATCACTCATCATAGGATATGCGTACAGGCCATTATCAAGTGTTTCATATGCCTGAGTCATATCGAGCACATTATTTATATAATACATGCGCCCCTCACCATCATTCTGGCTGTATCCTGAGAGAGTGCTAACACACATTCCGGCCTCAAGATCCGTATCAGCGATCATATCCGGAATAGTAGGATAAGAATAGTTTACGATCATCTTAAGCGCGTTATTGAGTTTTGCGCGCGTAATAGAACCATCCTCTACTGTTGTACTGGCTTCCGGATGCTCATCCATCCACTCTGTTACTGCAGCGTTAACCTGTTCTGCAGTAGGCGCACCCTGATCAACCCACTCTGTATCAGAATTGCCTTTTGAGCGCAAAATCTGACCGGCCTCACCATATGTAGGCTTATTGTTTTCATCCTTTGGCAGATTTACTTTTTCCGCAAGAGTCTCACCTGTTACTTTAGCATCCGCTGCAGCTCCGCGTACTTTTAGGGATGCATCTACTAATGGTCTGGTTGGTACGATATTATCTACCAGCCATTCAATAATGACAGGATCCACAATATCTGCCAGCTCACCACTAGTTGCCATGCGCTGCAGTGCTGCATATGTTTCTTCTGTAAGATCAAGAGTGTCAAAATAGTTATCAATATATTCTTTATAAGATGCCCACTCATCTTTTACAGATTCCCACTCATTCTGCATATTACGCAGGATATTGATTACTTCGTTCATATTCATCTCATGAAAATTAGAATATGGAAATTGCCTAAAAATACCCATATGATTACCTCTCTATTAATAAATTAAGATACAGAATCTCTCTTTAAATGACTGCGCTATATAGCTGATCATATTAAAATCTGCTATTTTGCGTTCCTGTTCCAGCATCTGCTGGGTAGTTGTTACGCCTATATTTCCGGTTCGCGTCTCGGTAACATCCTCAACAGCCCAGCTATCTGTGTCAGTTTTATCAGACTCAGCCCATGTATTGGAATTAAAGCCTTTAACTGAGTCTGTAGCATTACCCTGTCCGGAGGCATCTCTATCAATAACAACTTTAGCGTCAACATTCCATATAGGATTATACTCTACTACCATTGTATCATAAAGTTTTTGCCATGTGTACTGGTTAGCCAGGGACCATGTAGTAATGGCCAGTTTCATTATATTAATATCAGGATATAAGATTTCCAGCTCAGCGCACTGCAGCAGTATCTCATTTATTACAGCATCATTATTAAGGCCCTCAGGCAGCTGCAGGCCCTGAAAAAGTGTATTATCATATTCATACAAGCCCATTATCGACAGCAGCATTATTATTTTCCTCCTGATCAAATCTGAATTTAACACTTATATCAAGGTCAAACATTTTATTAACCTTATCAAGGCTCTCTTGTATAGTCTCCAGCCATAAAGAGGCCTTGCTCTTAGTATCTACATTATTAGCCTCAACCTCGTTATCAGTCACACCTGACTTTTTAGCCAGATTTACATTTGGTATTCCTATATCCGTACAAAATCTTGCATCTATTTTGAGCATGTCATTAAGCATGTCACCGGCTACATAGTTCTGCTTAAGGTTATTCTGAAAAGTAGTCCAGAGAGGATCCCCATTATCATCAAAGAGCTTTTTATCCGCAAACACTGCAGGATTGCCCTCGTTGATCTGGTCCACCATTTTCTTAAAACTCTCTGCTACTGTCTTATCCTGACAAGCAAACACATAGGCCAGTTTACTATTAGTAATATTAACAGCCAGAGACTCCGAAGCAAGGGCAAGCAGATCTGCGTAATAACTGACTATATCCCAGCATCCACCATAATCAGGCTGCATTTTTATGAGTTCACACTCAACGCCTATACGAGGCTGTGTAATGCCTGTAAGTAATGGATTAGAAATAACTGCATTAGTAGGCTGGTAAAAAACATCATAGCCATAAAGGCTTACATTCATGCCTCCCTGTGGAATCACTCCGAATTTATCTGTACGGAGCACTACCACATAGCCGAACATAAACAGTGAATAAAGAAAATAGTTATTACTCCATGTTTCAGGAATACCCTCAAAATCAAATACACTTAGTATTTTTTCTATCAGATATCTGCGAAAATACCAGGCTGTAGCATTTTCCTGTGAGTGTACAGTGCTGGGCTTGATACACGCATTGTATCTATTTATAAAATCATATTCATATGTTTTCATTTTATTAGATCTTCCTCTCTATGCCATAAGGCTCTTTTAAATAACCATATTTTTTTCCGTATCCATATCGGGACACCACCGGCAAATGGATTATAAATAAATCCCTGAAATACATAGCCTGCTGCCGGTAGATAGTTTGGTGGCTGCAGCGTTTGTGTATAAAAGTATTCTCCGCCATATGCGGAATTACTTGTTACAATGCTGCCATCCTCGTTTATCTGTTCTACTATTGCAACATGACCATCTCCGGAAAAAGGACCATCTGCAAAGCATATGACAGCACCCAGCTGCGGAGTCTGCCCACGATCATATCCATCCTCAGTAAATCCATACCAGTCCTCAGCATTTCCGCTTGATAGTGTAGGTCTGTTACTATAGTCATGGTCAATATCTGCGATCTCCCAGAAACGGCCCCATGCATAACATGTACAGTTTGGCAGACCATATCCTGCCAGATAAAAAGGATTTCTATCATAATAGTATGGACTGCCCTCCATGCCATTACTGTTTAATCTGGGAGTGTAAGCTGCGCCTATTAATCTTACTGTAGCAAGGACTTTCCTTGTTGAGCCATATGTCCGAGGCTGTCCGGTCCTTGCACATGTTTTACTTGGCTCAAAATCCCAGACAAGAGGACTATTACCAGACCACTGCCCGGCAAATATCAGTATATGTCCACCGGATCCCGGCTCTCCGCTTCTATTATCATCGAATAGCAAAACGTCACCAGCATACAGCACATTTCTGAGTGTTGACACAGGAGCATTATTTCGGTAAGTGACCACCATTTTATCATTAGTGCCATACACTCTGCCATCACCGTATCCTCGGCCTGTATGCCATATATACTCGCCTGGCTCAAGGATCCCTAACCTCTGCAGCACGCAAGCAACGTATGTAACACAGGTACCTTTAGTTTCAGATTTCGCAACAGTAGGCCGAGACTGCCAGCCGTATGTAGCATTTCGCATCCATACGGCCTGAGTATAACATGTATCTAATATCTGCGAAGTGTAGCTACTCATAATAGAAACCGCTTTCTAAATAATTACGGATCTTACTGTCCTCTGTAGCTGTTCCGGTTATTTGTACATCACCATCCTGAATAAGCATATAACCGGAAAGAGTGTTAAGCTGTCTCACCTGACATAAAGGCCGGCCATTGTGAGTATTATCATCCGGCACAGGTCTGAAAAATTGATGATCCAGCCTAAACTCACCCCTGTTAGATACAAAGCTACCTGTGGTACCTATAGTCTGAGCTCTGGGCATTAAGGACTCTACAGCATTTCCTACGCCTGCAGCAGCTCCTATAAAACCTCCCACATTACCCATAAAACCACTAATAGCACCACCAACAGCGCCCAGCGCGGATGTAACACCTCCTATATAATCTCTGGTAACACTGGATAATGAAATAGGCACACCTACCTGAGCTTCAAGCCTGTTGAGTATTATATTATTGGCTTTTACAACCAGCACACCCTTGCCGCTGATCGGATCCACCTCAACATCAACACTAAGAGTAGATGCGTTGGCTGTTACACTGGTATCTATATCTATACAGCCCCACGGAGGGATCGTTAGCGTTATACTAGTATAAGGCTTGCTGTTGACATAATTACCGCGTGCGATAGTATCCGGATGCTTTTGTATAGCAAAGCTATAGCTTTTAGTTATTCTACTAGTAGGATAAACTTTACTTCCTGTTCCTGCCTCAAAACGAGCAGCATATATAGTTTGCGCTGTTCCCAGATTGGTTATATCGCTCTTAGCTACCGGCAGCATAATACAGCTTTTTACATATTGTATAGGATCTGCTAATGCAAGCTGCAGGCCTATACCTAACTCCTCAGGCGTAAAAAAGTTGTCACTAGTTATTATTGACTCCGGATCTGTGAGAGTAAGGCACATAGATCTGAGCTGCGAGGCATCCATAGCGTAAAATTCCATGGATCCAAAAGCAGCATCAGCTGACACAACACCTACTATAAAGCAGCTTGACTGCCACGGATTAGCTTTAGTATCTGAGGCATAACTGCAGCCCGTCTTAGCAGGATACAAAGTATCTATAATGCTGCCATCATGATCACCAGCAGCCCTCATAACATACAGGCTGCTGTTACCGATCTCTGTTTTATACGTTGCCAGCACATCCACATTAAGGTTAGCTATCCACAGACTGTCAGTAAAAAACCAGTCCTCTATAAAGTAGTATCTGCCAAAGGCCGGTATATAAGCATAGTTATATTGTGAGGGATCCGCAGTAAGGCCTATATCCAGTTTAATAGCTGGCGTAAAAATACTGCAGCCATCCTTTAAAATACAGTTATATTCTACAGGAGTGCCTGCAGGCCTCTTAGTGCTATTATCTCTTTTACTCAGTGAGTACAAATTAACTTTAAAACTCATAATATAAACCTCATGCGCGGACTTATGCTATTAAGCTGCCGCGCACATCACAAGTAGAAGAAGCTATTAATCAAGAAGCAGCACAAGGCCCTTTTCTGTAAAGTCGTTATACCATTTTTCATCAAAGACATAATTCTGATTCCAGTAACCACCTACGATATTGAACGGGCTTGTAGCGCTCCATCTGTGTACTGTTGTATAACCCAGAGCCTCTCTGTCAAAGATAACTCCGGCAATCTTATCAATAGTAGCAGCCTGTGCTGTCGTAATAGATCCGTCAGTATCCATGTACGAAGCTTCTACATTGATTTGCATAGGAGTCCTGATAGACTGCCAGTAATTTACTGCCTCTACATCACCATACTCGATAAAGTCAGCATGGAAAGTCTCAGCTCTGACTCTGGCGTTCATACCATTAAGCAGCGGAGCATACAGATAGATTTTCTGATCCTGATAAGGCACATGTCTGTTGATAGCCTTGCCTGTTACATTGATCTGAAATTCCTGAGAGCGCTCAGTCATGAGGCCAGTCAGTGTAGCGACTCGCGCGTACATCCACTTCATAAAGTTGCCGAAGTTTTCCGGAGCATATACTGTAGTAGCTGTGAGAGTTTCACCTGTCTCAGTATTGTACTCTGTCAGAAGATGGATGACACCATTCTGAGCTGCTACCTTACCACCGATAAAGTTAGCGATAGTCATACGCGCGATGGACTCATGGCACTGCTCGATCATATCAGATACATTCTGTGTGACCATAGCCATGAAGCGCCCAAATTCGTTAGGGCCGGTAAAAGCGTTATCCAGCTGATCCCGGAAGATGGTTATGAGCTTATCAAAGCTATTCATTCCGTAGAAGTTAGTTTGCAGTACGTTAGGCTTATTGACCATGTACATATCCACGCTCTGACCATCTACCAGATCATAGCGTACATCATTGTCCCAGTCCTTATCTGCGATAGCAAGCTTACGAACGATAGCGCCCCACTGTTCCTCATCCATCTTGATGCCTGCAAACTTCCTGTTGTATGGCCTGATAGAAAAGATCGTGCGCGATACCATCTGTGTGATAGCATTAAGCACAGGATCGTAACCGGCCTGCAGTAGTGTAGTTGCTACCGATACAAACTCGGCTGTATTAGCAGGAGCTATAGCAGTCTCTCCTGTTACCTGCTTCCTTATATTATTAAGGATAGCAGCTGCATCTTTAAATTCCATTGTATTAACTGACATGTTTACTTTCCTCCATTTTTATCAATCTTAGGATTGATGATATTAGCCAGCAGATCACTGTTTTCCGGATCCGGCTGCTGGCGCGAAGCCAAAATATTAGCTGCTGTGATCTCTTTAGTAAGATCCTTAATAGCTGCCTTGACCTCATCTGCAAACCCTTTAAGCACATCATCAGGCTTAGGATCATCAGGCTTAGGATCCGGCTCCTCCATTTTCATGATCTCCTCACGGCTGTAACCAGCATCAAGCAGCTTGATTATCTCATCATATTTCATAAAAAACCTCATTTCATTAACTTATTAACTATAGCTTGTATTTTATAATAATCGTATCCGGCAGCAGTCAGGCGCTTTTTACGTTCCGCACCATTACCCCACTTACCGGCTATGACCTCTTTAGCAATATCCTCATTGGATTTTTTATTAACTCTGATCCTGTCATAATCAGGAGTAACAAAACCGCGGATGTAGCGCCCATCTATGCGGAGCTTACGCCTGCCGCAGCGCCCTGGCTCAGCGCCCATGTTACCCTCAATGACATGGATATATCCGGCCTTATAATATTCTACTATGCCCACATGATCAGGCTGGCCTTTATTATCACCCTTGCCTTTATCATCCCAGTCATACAGGATCCAGTCACCGGCCTCCGGTATATATTTATCCGACTCAACCCATGTATTATCTTTTTTAGCTTCATTTATAATATAGGTACATGCTGCTGATAATGGAAAATATTTTTTGGCAGCTGATTTACCAAAAGCCTGTATAGCGCAGGCACTGGCAAAGATAGCACACCACGGATCAGATCTGTGAGCCGTATAGCCCATAGGTTTAACACTATTGAAATAATGCAGTATATCCGCATGTGCAGAGCTGCCTCCGCAGGTTCCTATATATGACTTGGCTACAGCTACTATTTTAGATCTGCTTGTCATTTACCGGACTCCTTATTTACTATAATCTGTATAAGCTCTTTCAAGCTCGACAGCACATTAGTATTATCCTCAATCGTTTTCCGGAGGGATCCTATTTCCTCTCCGTGTCTTTCTTCCTGCTTGTTAACCATCCAGAACATAGCGCCACACGCTACTATAGGAAAGCCAAGACTGGCAATTAATTGTCCGATAACTTGTACATCCATTCTTACTCACCACCGCCATTTTCCCAAGTTACCTCGCCGGTCACTTCAACCGGGGTACCTTCCGGCGCTATAACCATTGTTACAAAACAATCGCCGGTATCAAAATCAATATCAACTCTAACATAGTTTACATCATTAAATCTTGCTCCAACACTATTCATTTTATATCTCCTTTCATAAATAGTGCCGGTATAATACTCTGGCAGGAGTTCGCGCGCTCTTCCGGAGCTTGCCTTGCGCTACCGGCACTATTATTAAATAGTATACAATTCAAATAATGTTTTAGTCAATATGTTCTCAAACAGCACCCTGTTGTTGACATAGGCAGGAGCCAGTATGAGGCCATGCTTACGCCTATAGCGCATGATTCCCACCTCATCAGATTTATACAGCGGAGCCGTACCGGTCCTATGCTCCGATACATAATATTCTCTCTTAGACTTATGCCGGTATATGCTGATCTCTCCTACTGTACAAATAAGCTTATACTCTTTAAGGGCCTGAGCCTTTATACTATCTGAATTGTTATAAATAAAATCATTTGACAGGGCCATGTCATTATATGATCCGGAGCCCAGCCTGTATAAAGCTGTATCGGCCTTGGCTTTACTTATTTTAGACTTCTGCAGCAGCACCATTAAAATACCGCGTTCTCTGTCAATAAACAGCTCCTGTCCTGCTGCTTTCATTTTCTCAGCACGCCCTACCAGGCCGAGCTCTAAAAATATAGGATTAGCAATATTAAAGGCATTAGCAAGCCCCAGCACCTGCAACGGAGGATCCCCTTTAAGCTCCCTATTTCGGTTTATACTCTCATAAGCGTTAAGAAAAGCAGCACCCTCTCCCTTTATAGGCCTCTCATGGCGCTCCGGTATAAACTCATCATATATAAGTAGCGTACAATCTGAGGCATCAAAACCACGCATATTAGAAATAGTAGATAACGCACATGTATAGCCCAGCAGCGCCTCACTATCTCCGGCAGGCTCATAGATCCTGCTGTTATATTTACTTATGCTTTTTATCTGTATGTCACTGTCCAGATCTGTATTGATTGCCTTATATGGATTAAACTCCGGTTTATTGATCAGATCTGTCTGGGCCTGCGTTCGCCTCATAAGAATAAAACGCGTATGCGACTCATACGCGTATTTAAGGGCTCCGTATGTTTTACCTGTAGCACGACCTCCGACTATAAAATTGAACGGCAGGCCATAACTTAATATTTTAGCTATATCCAAATAGCCATTATCTAAGTAGATCGACATATAAAATCCTCCTCCGGTATATCATCCCACCAGCAGCGCCCTATAGGGCATAATGAGCTGTCAGGATCATCCTCATAGATCTCCTGCAGCTCCTGTCTCTGCAGGATCAGGTCCTCATAATCCATCAGTCACACCTCGCTACATAAAATTTTAATCTGCCTCTGGGTGCCTTATTAAGCTCCGCACACATAAAGTTAGCACTGGCTCTGTAGATATATTTTAACGGCATGTACTTATCATCAAGTACCCAGCAGTCAGTATCATATCCGCGGCCCTTTATGTGCTTCTTGATACCATAATGATATCGCGCATCCTTTTTTAACATATTTACCTCCTAAGTAAAATTTAAGGCCGGATATTATACTTATCCGGCCTTAGTCCTTATTTAAGTTAAGCTATTGAACATGTTATGTACTTCCTGCCGGCCTTGCTGGTTCCCGCTATGACCTCGATAGCTCCGAGATCCGGACCAAAGTAGCTTACCATATCAAGGAACTCCTCTCTGAAAGTGTTTGAGATTGTAGCGAACAGCTCACCATCCGGAGTCTCTACGGCTATGACTTCCTTGATCTCACCAGTTTCTTTATCAGGACTGTTGTACTGGATCCAGCTTGCGATCTGCAGCACTGATCCCTCAGCCTCACTCATTTTCTTTACTGCTGGCGATTTCATAAGCTTATAAGCTGTACGCGCATCCATGTCCTCAGGAAACTTTTTAATAACTTCCATGTTTTCCTCCTATACTTAAGTATATTGTTATAACTGCTCACTCACTGTTTTTCAACCGGACTTGTGACACGGCTTAGGTCAGTTTAAGCAGCCTGAGCTGCTAATCTTCCGGAGTTACTAATGTTACATAACACCAGTAACCCTGCTTCTCTCTTAGCGTATTATACGCGTGCGCCTGATTTGAATAAGAAAACATTTTTCTTTCAAGACATTTACCCATTGGCTTATCAAATACCTTTACCATGTACAACATTGTTATCTCCTCCTACTTGCGGGTTCTTAACTTGATATTATTGTACAATAATTATTGCATAAGTGCAAGCCATATAACAGGATTTTCTAATATTCTGGCATATTCTCCGGTAATTCCCAGCGTATAGGTTGACGGCTTCAGGAGCACATTACTGATGATTTGCAGCTTATGGCCCTCTATATTGACCTCTTTCAATTCCGGATCATCATTATAGACTGATTCCAACCCTCCTGCATCATACCATATAAAGCCCTCTTTAAAGGCCTCTATACCTCCGCGCCCTGCAAGCTCTTTAGCACCTTTATATTTTGATACGCCGGCTACAGTTATATGAAACTCTCCGGTAGCATCCTCATAAGCATATTTTTTAGCGCCCATAGTTATAAAGCGCTTATATGTACCCTCATTCTCATATACACCTAAATAATGATCATGGCCTGCAGGATCCGCAGCTACACCGCCATTTTTTATAGAGTCCCTTTTTCGGGACTCGTTATAGGCATTAAATGACACTCTACCATCATCAATAAATTTTACACTGTCAGTATCACAATACACGAAGCGCTCAGGGCCTACTATATTTATAGCCTTTTCCAGCTCTCTCCGCGCGTGTGCTGTGGTCCATACTCCCCAGCTGTATACCAGAAAAGCCTTAGCATTATTTTTAGCCAGCAGCTCCGGCTCCGGCAGATCCTGCTCTATCCATAACCCGTCTATAAAATCTATTGTTTGTTTCACTGGACGCTGGCAGCTCATGCCATAAATACTGTTAAGCTTTGCTTTCTGCAGCATATAAAACAGCTCCTGCCCCTCTACACCTTTAAGCTCTGTTTTATCTCTATAAAATTTCTGTATTTCCTCTCTGAGCGGCTTAGGCAAACGCCCATATCGGCAGTGATAAAAATCATAAAATGTTATGCTGTCATAATCATATTCCTGTATGATTATATCAAAATCAGGATCTGCTATACTGATCTCCAACCATTCGGCCCATAAGATCCTGCCATTATCATTATAATGCCTGCCCAGATTCCTGCATTTATGCTTAGGAATATATGGACAGCCCCATAATGGATTTTTGAGCCTTATGTTTCTAAAGCCCACGCGCATGAGTGCAGCGCGCTTATGTTTAAATATGATCCTGCAGGCTCTGTCTGCTGTCACATTTTCCTCACGGATCCATGAGCTCATAGGAAATAACTCATTGATCTGTACATCCGGATATGAGGAGACTCTATCATAACTTGTGATATGCTCCATGATCTGACCGGCATAATACCTGTTAGCATGAGTATTACCACCTCTAAAGGCTTCCGACAGCAAACAGTATACATCATAATCAGGCTGCATATTAAGCAGATCCTGCCTGTTATAATGCCTCATAGCACGCTTAACATCGCGCCTTACAAAGCCTGTACTTGTAAATGGTATTGTATAAAAATTATCTCCCTCAATAGCATAATAGACCTTAAGAGCCTCAACCAGCGCCTTAACATCCGTTACGCAATACTCCAGCTCTTTATCTGTTAGAGCAGTCCACGGATAGCGTTTCTTGTTATAATTGAACTCATCGCCGCTGAGCTTGTGAGTAACACCCATCTTTTTAGTGAACGTATCAAGATTCATATTAGTAAGCAGATAGCTGCAGCGGATCTCAAAGTGTTCCCACATAGTACACCGGAGCACCTTACGCGACTCTATCGAAAATACTTCATCAGGCTTGAACTTATACAGGCCCTTTAACCATGTAAACTCAAAGCTAAGATTATGCACATAGATCATGAGCCACTCATCCTGCTTAAGCTGCATCCGGCAGTTATGCAGGAACTCTCTGAACTCCAGCCAGGTGCGGCCTATTATAGTTTGGTCCTCTATCTGGAATTGCCAGATATACATATAAGCCTGCTCCAGCTCCATATCATTGGTAGTCTCAATATCAAAAGCACAGAAAAGATCTTTGTATTTCCGTTTATCATTCTTCCGGCCTTGATTACCTTGCCTACGCTTCTGACATGAGGCCACAGCTATTATTGAATAGTCGAAAGTATCTATAGTATTTATTTTGTCCATTTTCTCACAAGGGCATTTATACGGCTGCTGCTAAATGTCCTGCCTCCCTTAGTAGGCTGCACCTTTTCCAGAGCATCCATATTAGCTACAAATAACTCTATATTTTGCTTTAAAACCTCAATAGGCATATTGAGACGCTGGGCCTGCTGCAGCGCATCAAATATATCTTTATCGGTAAGGCCTGAGCGATAACGAAGAAGATCATTTTTATAGCGCTCTCTCAGATCATCCAGCAGATCTATTACGTTATAAATATCCTCCGGAGTATCTACTAAAGAGCCATACTCCTTGCGCTCCATCATCTCCCGGAACTCCTCAAGAAACTGTCTCTCGCCTGTTAATGTGCTCCTATAATCATTCAACCATCGTGATACACTAGCAAGCTCTGAGGCTACTGTGCTCTTACTAGAGCTCTGAATCTGGGCTATTGTTGGAAACCTATAACCCTCTAAGGCTCTTTTACCTATACCGGCAGCCTCCAGCCTCTGCAGGCGCTTATTTGCGACAGATCTCATACGCGAGTATTCCCTTTTAAACTGAACCTCTGTCATATTCTCCATTTTAATAGGCGTATACAGCTCATACTTTTTACTATAGGGCAGATTGCGCTCAGATCTTTTAAGCCTGCTCATAAGCGCACCTCACCAGCTCATCATATACCAGCCTTTTTATAAAGCTGGTCCTGTTAGGCTTATAACGCTCCAGATAATGAAACACCAGAGCATCAATAGGATCATCCATATTGAACACTAGCCGGATCTGTTTACTGTTCCTGGCCTTTTCATATTCCCATGAAGTTTTCTTATCTGACATTGTTAATATCCCCCTTAAAATCCTTGATCAGCATAGCAGAGCCTACAACAGCTCCAGCTATGAGAGAGCTATAACATATAAATGACATAATGGACCAAAGCATATGATCACCTCCTTACAGTATTGTACAATAATCTTACTACTTGCATCACTGCAACACAAGTGATATTTTATTAATATAGCCACCTTTTATGAATCGTACACAATAGCCCTCATTGTATACATTACGGCATAATGTCAAATTGTATACAATGGGGGTTATTGTATACAATCTTGTGTTAGGTACTCCC
>JAZQEK010000026.1:0-90836 GCA_045538995.1 Acetatifactor sp.
GGACATCAGACCAGAAGATGGAACCCTAAGATGGCTCCTTACATCTTCACCGAGAGAAACGGTATCCACATCATCGATTTACAGAAGTCTGTAGGCAAGGTTGACGAAGCTTACAATGCAATTTCTGAAATCGCTGCACAGGGTGGTACTATTCTTTTCGTAGGTACCAAGAAGCAGGCTCAGGACGCTGTTAAGACAGAAGCTGAGAGATGTGGTATGTACTATGTTAACGAGAGATGGTTGGGTGGTATGCTTACCAACTTCAAGACCATTCAGTCTCGTATTGACAGACTTCGTGCAATCGAAACCATGTCACAGGACGGTACTTTCGATGTTCTTCCTAAGAAGGAAGTTATCGAATTAAAGAAGGAATGGGATAAGCTTGAGAAGAACTT
This sequence comes from Acetatifactor sp., assembly GCA_045538995.1. Classification (GTDB taxonomy): domain Bacteria; phylum Bacillota; class Clostridia; order Lachnospirales; family Lachnospiraceae; genus Acetatifactor. The sequence continues at coordinate 396 of JAZQEK010000026.1, forward strand.
AGGCGGTATCAAGAACATGACCAGAATTCCGGATGCTATTTTCGTAGTAGATCCTAAGAAGGAAAAGATTTGTGTACAGGAAGCTCATTCTCTTGGAATTACATTGATTGGTATCGGTGATACTAACTGTGATCCTGAAGAATTAGATTATATCATTCCCGGTAACGATGATGCTATCAGAGCAGTAAAGCTTATCGTTGCTAAGATGGCAGACGCTGTTATTGAAGCAAATCAGGGTGAAGCTGTTTACACTGCAGAAGATGTAGCTGTAGAAGCAACTGATATGGAAGAAGTAGCAGTAGAAGAATAATAATGGAGGAATAGAATCATGGCAGCTATTACAGCAGGTATGGTAAAGGAACTGCGTGAAATGACCGGCGCAGGTATGATGGATTGTAAGAAGGCTCTTAACGAGTGTGATGGAAATATGGAAGCAGCTGTTGACTTCTTAAAGAAGAGTGGTGCAGCTAAGATGGAAAAGAAGGCTTCCAGAATCGCAGCAGAAGGTATTGCACGTGTTGCTGTTAAGGATAATGTAGCAGTTGTTGCTGAAGTAAACTCTGAGACAGACTTCGTTGCTAAGAACGAAACTTTCCAGGAGTTCGTACAGTTAGTAGCTGATAACGCTCTTGCTTCCGGTTTAAACGGCGGTAAGAACGGTGAAGATATTGAAGCTCTTCTGGAAATGAACGGTCTGAAGGAAGTATTAATTGAGAAGACTGCTACTATCGGTGAAAAGTTATCCGTACGTAGATTCGAGAAGGTTTCCGGCGAATGTGTAGCAAGCTACATTCATGCCGGTGGTAAGATTGGTGTAATCATTGCAGCTGACGGTGCAGCAGACGTGAAGGAAGCTCTTACCAATGTTGCTATGCAGGTTGCAGCTATGAATCCTCAGTACATCAGCAGAGCTGATATTTCACAGGCTGAAATCGACAAGATGAGAGAGATTACTGTAGATGCTTCTATCAGTGATCCTGCATCTCTTCCTAAGCCTATCTTGAACGCATTAATCAGCAAGGCTTGTACAGAGAAGGTATGGAGCGATGCGGATATCGCTATTTACGAAGAGAAGAAGAGCAATATGAACTTCTTATTCAACTTCCTTTCAGATGCAGCTAAGACTGCTTTGGCAGGATTGGCTATGGCTGACAAGGCAAACATCGTTGCTGACAAGATGTTCGGTGGCATGATTGAAGGTCGTATTTCTAAGCAGTTAAAGGAAATCTGCTTATTAGACCAGACCTACGTTAAGGCAGATGACGGAAAGCAGACTGTTGCTGCATATTTGAAGTCTGTAAATCCTGCTATCGCTATCAAGCAGGTTGTTCGTTTTGAAGTAGGCGAAGGTATGGAGAAGAAGAGTGAAGATTTCGCAGCAGAAGTTGCAGCTCAGATGGCAGGCAACTAATCCATCCCTACAATAATTAAAAATAAGTGAAATAAGACATCATTTTCTATAGAAATGTAGAGGATGATGTCTTTTCTATTACTAAAATCTTAAAAATTAAAAAATTTTCATAAAATTCTTGCCCCGCTTTAGTGCGTCATGGTATTATAGTAACATAGTCGAAAAATGTGAGAAGGAGGATAATGAATGGATCAGAACAGCTACTCAGAAATTACCCCCAAGATACTGGAATGGGCCAAGATGACAGAAGAAGCAGGCTATATCGATACAGAGCTTTTTACAAAGTATGATGTGAAGCGTGGCTTGCGTGATTTAAACGGTAAAGGTGTATTGGCAGGACTAACACATATTTCCGATGTTCGGGCAACTCAAATCATTAATGGTGAAAGTGTGCCGGCAGAAGGCAATTTGTTTTATCGTGGATATAATGTAAAGGATTTGGTAGAAGGTTTTTCTCGGGATAACCGGTTTGGTTTTGAAGAATCTACATATTTATTACTTTATGGAAAGTTACCCTCCCATGAAGAGTTGGCAGAGTTTAATGAGGTGCTGGCAGGATATCGTACCTTGCCGACCAGCTTTGTAAGAGATATTATTATGAAGGCACCCAGCAAGGATATGATGAATACTTTGGCGAGAAGCGTGTTGACCTTGTATTCTTATGATGACAGAGCAGATGATACTTCCATGCCCAATGTACTCAGACAGTGTTTGCAACTAATTAGTTTATTCCCACTGCTGGCGATTTACGGATATCAGGCATACAGTCACTATCATGACGGTAACAGCTTTTTTATCCATAAGCCAAAGCCGGAGCTGTCCACTGCGGAGAATATTTTACATATTTTGAGACCGGACAGTAAGTATACTCCTTTGGAGGCAAAGCTTTTGGATATTGCACTGGTGCTTCATATGGAGCATGGCGGCGGTAATAATTCTTCTTTTACAACTCATGTGGTGACTTCTTCCCTGACGGATACTTATTCTACCATTGCGGCAGCAATCGGTTCTCTGAAGGGTCCCAGACATGGTGGCGCCAATATCAAGGTTGTGAAAATGTTTGATGAAATGAAGCGTGTGATTTCTGACTGGACTGACGAGGAAGAGGTAGGTGCTTATTTGAGAAAGCTTCTGCATAAGGAGGCCTTTGACCATGCAGGACTGATTTATGGTGTGGGTCATGCCATTTACTCCAAGTCTGACCCAAGAGCCGAGGTATTGAAAGGCTATGTAGAGAAGCTTTCTGTAGAAAAGGGATTGGAGAAGGAATTTGCACTATACTCTATGGTAGAGCGACTGGCACCGCAGATTATTGCGGAGGAAAGAAAGATGTACAAGGGCGTCAGCATCAATGTAGACTTTTATTCCGGTTTTGTTTATGACATGCTGGATTTGCCACTGGAGCTGTATACCCCTATCTTTGCTATAGCCCGTATTTCCGGCTGGAGTGCACATCGTTTGGAGGAGCTTGCTAATAATGGCAAGATTATCCGTCCCGCATACAAGCCTATCGGTGAAGATAAAGCTTATATTCCAATGGATAAGCGTGATTAACTTAAGAAATAAAAAGTGTAATGAGAAACAGGTGTGGCGAAAGCCATGCCTGTTTTGGAAAGAAAAGAATTTGTGAAACAAATAGGGAAGGAACTGTTATGGAAATCAGAGAAATGTTAAAGCATGTAGATCATACCCAGTTGCAGGCATTTTGTACTTGGGAGAGTATTGAGAAGCTTTGTGAGGAGGCGATAGAATATCAGACTGCCTCCGTTTGTATTCCTCCGGCTTATGTGGAGAGAGTGCATCAGACTTATGGTGATAAAATCAATATTTGTACCGTAATCGGTTTCCCTTTGGGTTATCAGGTGACCGAGGCAAAGGTAGCAGAGGCAAAGGCTGCCATCGCTCAGGGTTGCAACGAAATCGATATGGTGATTAATATTACCGATGTGAAGAATGGGTTATTTGATAAGGTGGAGGAGGAAATACGTACCATCAAAAAGGCTTGCGGGGAGCATATTTTGAAGGTTATCATTGAAACCTGTTATTTGACAGAGGAAGAAAAAATTGCCATGTGCAAGGCAGTTACCGCAGCCGGAGCTGATTATATTAAAACCTCTACCGGTTTTGGTACCGGTGGTGCTACTTTGGAAGATGTAAAGCTTTTTAAAGAGCATATTGGTCCTGAGGTAAAAATCAAGGCTGCAGGCGGTGTTTCTTCTATAGAAGATTTGCGTGCCTTTCTGGAGCTGGGCTGTGAACGCATAGGTACCTCCAGAGCTATCGGACTTTGTAAGGGATTGATGACGGAAGGGTATTAAAAGCATAGGAATTACAGGCAATTTATCAATGTTTGCTTATGGAGTATATTATGGAAAACAAAACGATCAAAATACGTTTGACGAAGCTTCGGGAAGGCATGAAAGAGGCTGGCATCGATTATTATCTGATACCTACTGCAGACTATCATAACTCGGAGTATGTAAGTGATTTTTTCAAGGTAAGAGAATATTACAGCGGTTTTACCGGTTCCAATGGCAATCTGCTGGTGTGGCAGGAGGGAGCCGGACTTTGGACCGATGGCAGATACTTTGTACAGGCTCAGAAGGAACTGGAAGGCACCGGAGTGACTTTGTTTCGTATGCTGGATGAAGGGGTTCCTAACTTGGAAGAGTTTCTGGCAAAGGAGATGCAGGATAACCGGACTTTAGGTTTTGACGGAAAGGTGATTTCTACCGGTTTGGGACTACAATTGGAGAAATGTTTGCAGGAAAAAAAGATACACCTGCTTTTCGAGCAGGATTTGGCAGGAAAGCTATGGGAACAGCGACCACCCCTTCCGGCAGGAGGGATTAGGATACTGTCCAAGGAGTTGGTAGGACTGGAGTATGAGGAGAAGCTGGAACAGGTTCGTCTGGCAATGAAGAAGGAGGGGGCAGATGCATTCTTCTCGAGCAAGCTGGATGATTTGATGTGGCTATTCAATATTCGAGGTTGCGATGTAGAGTGCAATCCGGTGGCATTGTCCTATGCCTATATTACGACTGGCGAAACCATATTGTTTCTTCAGGAGAGGTCTTTGTCTCAGACATTAAAAGATTATTTTGCTGAGAAACAAATCATAGTGAAGGAATATGCACAGGCAGAGCAGTATTTGAAGGAAATGGCTGCCGGACAGAAGGTGCTGGTGGATAAACGTTATTGCAGCTATGCTTTTTACAAAATACTGGAACAGAAGCAGGAAATCCTATGGAAGAAGAATCCTACAGAGCTTTTAAAGGCTGTGAAAAACCCTGTGGAACAGGCACGCATGCGAGACATTTATGTAAAGGATAGTCTGGCAGTTACCCGTTTCATATACTGGTTAAAGACCCATATCGGGAAAGAGTGTATTACAGAGATTACCGCAGCAGATTATTTGGAGCAGCTGCGCAGAGAGATACCGGAGTTTTTAGATTTGTCTTTTCCTACCATTTCTGCCTACAAGGCAAATGCTGCCATGATGCATTATGAAGCTACGGAGCAAAACCATGCGGTGTTGGAGCCTTCCGGAATGCTGTTGGTGGATTCCGGAGGACAGTATTTGGGCGGCACCACGGATATTACCAGAACTATTGTATTAGGTGAAATTTCAGAAGAAATCAAAAAGCATTATACCCTGGCGGTGGCAGGAATGTTACAGCTTTCCCATGCCAAATGGCTGCATGGTTGTACCGGAAGAAATCTGGATATTCTGGCCAGACAGCCCTTGTGGGATATTGCCATGGATTATCAATGCGGCACCGGACACGGAGTAGGATATATTTTGAATGTGCATGAAGGTCCCCAGAGCTTACGCTGGCGTTTTACGGAAGGAATGGCAGAGGCAGTGCTGGAGGAGGGCATGGACGTTACCAATGAGCCGGGAGTTTATGTACCGGACAGTCATGGAATACGAATTGAGAATGTGATGCTGGTACAAAAGTCAGAAAAGAATGTATATGGTCAATTTCTCTGCTTTGAAACCCTGACCTATGCCCCTATTGATTTGGAAGCCATTGAAGTACAGTATCTGAACGAGCAGCAGAGGAGCTACCTGAACGAATATCATCAAAAGGTGTATGAAAAGCTGGCACCATTATTAAGTGCGGACGAGCGGGAATGGCTTCGGGAGGTTACCCGAAAAGTATAAAAAATTGTGGACAAAATCTTTGGTATTTATTGACTTTTATATTAGAATTTGCGATAATATAATAGCTAAACGAGGGTTTGTTAGGAAACGAATCCCCTCAATCCAAAATAATCGATTTCTTAATCGATGAAATACATTTTTTTAAGGAGGACAATAATATGTCAACAAAAGCTTATTATCCAATTAATGAGATTGGTGCTGGCAAAGTAGGCTTCAGTACTACACGTTCTATTATTGAAGCTGCTTTCTACGGAAACAACGTAGTTAAGGTTAACACCTTAAAGGAAGCTTATGAGTTAGCAAAGAACTCTCCCGGTACCGTAGTTACCGATATGCCTGTTTTAAGAGGCGAAGAGTTCGGTCTTGAGAAGGACGCTAAGGTTTTATTATTCAACGATGGTGCTGTAACCGGTCGTTACGCTACTGCTCGTCGTATCAAGGGTGAGCCCGGTGTAGATGAGAAGAAGCTTGACAAGGTAGTTATGGATGCTATCTATGAGACCCGTTGGAAAACTATGTATCATGCAGAGTGTTTCGTAGGTCTTGATCCTGAATTTATGGTAAAGGCTCACCTTCTGATTCCGGAAGGAGAAGAGAACTTGCTTTACAACTGGATGATTAACTTCCAGTATATGTCAGACGAATATGTAAAGATGTACAAGAATTCTAAGCCTGTAGGTGATGGTAAGGAAGCAGATATTTATATCTTCTCTGATCCTCAGTGGGTACCTGGCAACAGACCTGACGTTGATTACAGCTGCTTAAGCGATCCTTTGACACTTTGCTACTTCGACACCAACCAGAACTGTGCTGCAATTCTTGGTATGAAGTACTTTGGTGAGCACAAGAAGGGTACCTTAACCATGGCTTGGGCTATCGCTAACAGAAATGGTTATGCTTCTTGTCACGGCGGACAGAAGGAATACATCCTTGCAGATGGTTCTAAGTATGTTGCATCTGTATATGGTTTGTCAGGTTCCGGTAAGTCTACCTTAACTCATGCTAAGCATGGCGGAAAGTATGAAATCAAGGTTCTTCATGATGATGCTTTCATTATCAATACCGATACCTGTTCATCTGTAGCTCTTGAGCCTACATACTTCGACAAGACTGCTGATTATCCTACCGGTTGTGCTGATAATGCATACTTATTGTCTGCTCAGAACTGCTCATGTACTATGGACAGCGAAGGCAAGATTCAGTTAGTAACCGAAGATATCAGAAATGGTAACGGACGTGCTATTAAGTCTAAGTTATGGTCTCCTAACCGTGTAGACAAGATTGAAGCTCCTGTAAACGCTATCTTCTGGATTATGAAGGACCCTGTTCTTCCTCCGGTTGTTAAGTTGTCCGGTGCTGCTCTTGCATCTGTAATGGGTGCTACCCTTGCTACCAAGACCTCTTCCGCAGAGCGTGTTGCTGCTGGTACTGACTTGAATGCTATTCGTATCGTACCTTATGCAAATCCTTTCAGAACCTATCCTCTGGTTAACGACTATGAGAAGTTCAAGAAGTTAGTAGAAGAGAAGAACGTAGACTGCTACATCGTTAACACCGGTGACTTCATGGGTGCTAAGGTTAAGCCTGCTGATACTCTTGGTATCTTAGAGACTATCGTTGAAGGCAAGGCTCAGTTCGAACAGTGGGGACCTTTCACTGACATTCAGATTATGAACGAGTGGTCTGGTAAGACCGGCGACTTCACTCCTAACTTGGCAGATGCTGACTACGTTGCAGCTCTGAAGAACTCTATGCAGACTCGTGTAAAGGCTGTAGAAGATTTCGCAACCAAGAAGGAAGGTTACGATAAGCTTCCTGATGAAGCTCTTGCAGCATTGAAGAAGCTTGTAGCTGAAACTGAAACTTTATAATTTTCATGAATTAATGACGGGCTGTCCGAAAGGGCAGCCTGTTTTTTGTGAAGATTTTGTTTATATTTTAAAGAAAATTGACAGAAAACCCCGGTTCTGTTTGTCTTATTATATGAAAGACGTTTTTCAGTGACAATTTGGAGGTTGAAATGGACAGTGAAGAGAAAAAATTAATCAAGCTTCTGAAAAGAGCACCGGACGTAGGTATGGTTCAGGTGATGGATATACATGCGAAAGCAGTGCTCAGTATATGTAGACATATTTTAAGAGAGGAAAATCTGGCACAGGATGCAGCACAGGAAACTTTTCTAAAGTTATGGAAGTATGTGAAGGATGGCAGGGAAATTACTACCAGTCTGAGAGCGTTTATTCATCAAATTGCTAGAAATACATCACTGAATATGCTGAAAAAGGCAGGAAAGGACATATCCTATGGCTCAGAGGAAGATGGGATTTTTGTGGAAACACTCGTGGCTATGTCCGGAGCGGATTTAGAGACGGAGTGGATACGTCGGGAATGCTATCGTCAGGTAAGAGAAGTGATGACAGAAATGGAAGAACCTGACCGTACCATTTTTTTATTAAAATATTTCTACAACTTTACTATTCGGGAGATTGCAGATGCTTTGGAAATGAAGGAAGCAAAAATACAAAGCAGAGAACGACGCGGAAGAGAAAAAATGAGAAAGGCATTAGCAGAAAGAGGGGTTTTTGATTATGAGTAATTATATAAAGATTACAGAAAACGAAGTATTGTTATTGACGGAGGATGTGACGGATATAGAGGTGGAAGCCTTAAAAGAAAAGGTGTTATATCAATTGCAACAGGAAGTGAGTACAAGGGGAAATGGTGCTTTCCGAAAGGGAAGAGCTATGAAAAATAGTAAAATACTTAAAAGGGTGGCAGCTGCGATTCTGATATTTGGAATAGCAACGCCTACCGCTGTTTATGCAGCAGAAAAGTGGAATTTGTTTGATGGTTTGTTCCGTGGTCAAGATACTAATCCCATCGAACAATATGTGGAAATCGTAGATATGGAGCAGGCGGTGAGTGAGAATACAGAGAATGTGCAACAACCTGAAAATTCAATTTATCAAATGGAGAATGATGATTATTCCATAGCGGTGGACAGTTTTGTATATAGTGAAGCTACGGATTATGGAATTGTGCAGTTTACAGTAACGCAGAAGAATGCGGATAGTAGTGCATGGTATAATGTGGCCGAATGGAATGAACTTTACCGGGATTGGAAGGTTTGGGATGCCACAGAAATATTTGCCGGTATGGGAAATAAAAAATTATGGTTTGAGGTAAATGGATTGAACCTAGAGAATAATCGTTGTTTTATGAAGCAGATTGATGCACGGACTACCGTATGCTATTTGTGCTTCAATGACATGGAGAGTAGCAGTATGGCAGACAGAAATTTGAAGCTATCTGTGAAGGAATCAAAACTGGTGAAACATGGAGAGATAGATGATTTAATATGGACGCAAATAATGAAGCTGGATGTGCCTATGGGAGAAAGCATGCCGAGTTATACATGGTATGATGCAAAGGGTGAACCGGCACTCATATTAACCAGTGTTGATTTTTGGTTATTGGATGCTCCGGAAAGTGCTGTGTGTGGCAACGATATTATACTGAAGGAAGTTTCTGTTCAGAAGAAAGATGGCAGTCAATATAATATTCATAGCGAAAAACAGAAGATTATTGATTGGTTTTACGCTACGCAAAAGGAGGAAGGCACTTGGAGAAATTTTGCCGGTGTGATTGATTTAGAAGAAGTGATTTCCTTTACGGCAGACGGAAAGGTATTTTATGTAGAGGATGCCGTGAAGTCAGGTTTTTGATTTGTGAAAAATTGGTATTCTGATTTTGAAAAATATAGTTGTAAAAACGTTCAAAATCGGCTATAATATAATCAACCTGAGATGTTCGATAACTCTTGTTAGTTTTGAACCTACATTTACTTTAAACGGGATTCCTATATCGCCGAGTGGCTGTCAAGCCCCCCTTCGAAAGAAGACGTCAGGGGAAGGCAAAAGCGAGGTTGCGGTCACCCACCTAGCATAGCTAGGAGTCAAAAGGCAAGAGCCGACATTTTGGGGTATACAAAGGATTAAAAGAGAGTTGGAAACAACTCTCTTTGTTTTTTTTCTATTTCCTATAAGATGATAGATGTGTAGAAGTGAGGCTGTTGATTGGATAAGAAGATTAAAATAATACAGCTAAAGATTTTGCTGGTGATTTTAGAGATTATGCTGGTGTTGTTGATATGGACGCTAGTGCAGGTGGTTCTATTGAAGCATGATGATGTGGCAGAACGTTTTTTTGCACCATCAGAGCCGGTAGAGGAGGTTATGTTGCCGGTGGAACCGATAGGAAGTACTACTGTTGCAGAACCGTCACCGCCTCCTTTTGTATTGACCAATTTTGACAAAATCCGAGTGGTGATTACTAACAAGGAAACCGGTGGAATATATCACGAAAGTGCAGAAGGTTGGCAGGAGCAGAGGGATTATCGGGGAACTATTGAAGTGATAGAAGAGGAGCAAGGTTTTGTCATTATCAATGAGCTTCCTATTGAAGAATACTTGTACAGTGTGGTACCCAGTGAAATGCCGGCCGGCTACCCCATGGAGGCGTTGAAGGCACAGGCGATTTGTGCCAGAACTTATGCCTATCTGCATGTATTATCGCCGGGATATCCTCAGTGGAATGCCCATGTGGATGATACTACTTCTTATCAGGTGTATCATAATATAGAAGAGCAGGAAAGCACGACCAGAGCAGTCAATGAAACGGAAGGGATTGTTCTGTTGGCACCGGGAGAGCAGGCATTGGCACAGACTTACTATTATTCTACCTCCTGCGGATACGGTAGTGATGCCCGGGTATGGAAAAGTAAGTATGCTGATTCTTATCCATACATACAATCCAAACATATTAGTCGTTTGATTGATACTGATAACAGTGTGGTTGTGAGCGGGCAAACTATAGCAGATACGGAAAAACAACCGGAGCATGTGGAGACCACCAATTCGGAAGTGGAGATATATTCTTCCAAGGCATTGACGGAGGCGGAATTCGTAGATTACATCAAAACCGTAAACGAGGAGGATTTCGAGGCGAAAGAAGGGTGGTATCGATGGAATTATCGGGTGGAGGATTTGGATGTTGCGTATATGCAGGAGGTTTTGCGGAAACGCTATGAAGCAAAGCCGGAGCTAATTCTGACAAAGGTGGGTGATGACTATATCAGTCAACCAATAGGAGAGTTTCACACGATTACCCATATGGAGATAGGTAAAAGAGGTGCAGGAGGTGTGGCAGAGGAACTGTTGATACATACGGACAAGGCAGTATACAAGGTGATTACGGAGTTGAATATCCGTTATGTATTAAATGATGGCTGTAGCCCGGTGAAGCGCCAGGATGGTACTACAGTGGAGAGGAACAGCCTGCTGCCCAGTGCTTTTATTGTTCTGGAGGTTATTAGAGAGGATGATTTTATCATAGGTTATGAAATCTATGGCGGCGGCTTCGGGCATGGTGCAGGGATGAGCCAGAATGCTGCTAAGGTCATGGCACAGGAGGGGATGAATGCAGAGGAGATATTGACTTTCTTCTTTACGGATTGTATTGTAAAAGACAGGTCGAATGGTGCAGAAAGGGAAGGTTAGGAATGAACAGGGACAATATGAGGAAGGTTTATTTGGAAATCAGGGAGTTTGTCCGCAATATGAGGAAGGAGAATCTGAGTACATTTGCATCAGGTGCGGCATTCTTTATCTTTTTGTCATTAGTACCCATATTGATTGTAATCTGCACTGTGATACCGTATACACCGCTTACTCAGGAGAATTTATTGTTATTAATAATGGAAATAACACCGGATAAGGTGGATGGAATAGTAGTAGAGATTGTTGACGATGTATATGAACGGTCTGCCGGAGTGTTATCTCTGGCAGCGTTGTTGACTTTATGGTCGGCAGGAAAAGGAATTCTGGCAGTTGTCCGTGGTCTAAATGCAGTCAATAATGTGGACGAATATCGTAATTACTTTATGGTACGATTGGTTGCATCTTTTTATACGCTGGTAATGTTATTGATTATTATTGTGTCCATGGTAATATTAGTGTTTGGCAATATGTTGGTAGAAATGCTAGTAACCAGACTGCCTAAGTTAGATGAGTTGTTTTCCTTTTTGATGAATTTTCGCTTTTTGGTGATTTGGATAATCCTAACAATGATTTTTAGTGCCTTTTATGCCTACTTGCCAAACAAGAAATTAAAGTTTCGGAAACAAATACCGGGGGCTTCCTTTGCGGCGGTTTTGTGGAGTATTTTTTCCTGGGGCTTTTCCATCTATGTAAATCATGGTAATTTTTATAATATATATGGAAGCTTGTCCATTCTTATTTTTTTTATGATGTGGATGTATTTTTGTATTTATATTATGTTTATCGGGGCTTATATTAATAAACATATGGTAATGCAGGAGGAAGGGTAAAAAATAATTTAAAATAATTGTTGACAAACGCCCTTGACTTATGTATACTTAATCAAGTGTGAAAACAAAGAGTGAAATACTCTTTACATAGGAGTCAACTATGTTAGTGAATTTATCTGATGTATTTTCATCTGAAGGAAAAACGGTTACTGTTACGGCAGAGCTTGAGATGAACAGCTTTCGCAGCAGACTTGGAGATTTCTTAATTACAAAGAAGCCTCCGGTGACTTTTATTCTTACCAATCTCGGTGTGGGTAAGGCGAGAATAGAAGGAAGCGTTGAGTTGGTTTTCGAAACGAACTGTGACAGATGCCTGGCAGAAGTACCTACGACATTAACCTTGGAGTTTGAGAGGGAAGTTGCTTCACCGGAAACAAAAGCAGATAGTTCTGAGGAAACAGGTGACCAGGAGGAGGACGACGCTATCGACTTCATGGAAGGTTATCAGCTGAATGTAGAGACTTTTGTGTACAATGAAATTTTATTGAATTGGCCTATGAAGATTCTTTGCAAGGATGATTGCAAGGGCATATGTAAGGTATGCGGACAGAATCTGAACTTGGGAGAATGTGGTTGCGATACTTTCGTGCCGGATCCCAGAATGGCGGCAATACAAGATATCTTCAACGCGAATAAGGAGGTGTAACGATGTCTATTTGTCCTAAGAATAAATCTTCCAAGAGTAGAAGAGATAAGAGAAGAGCAAACTGGAAAATGAGCGCTCCTACTTTGGTAAAGTGCAGCAAGTGTGGCGCACTTATGATGCCTCACAGAGTGTGCAAAAAGTGTGGCTCGTATAACAAAAAGCAAGTTGTTAGCGTTGATTAATTAAATTTTCAACAGGATTATGAAGGGCTTTTCCGATTTTGGAAAAGCCTTTTTTCATGAATAAAAAAGCTTGATTTTTATAGTGGTGTCTAGTATAGTAAAATAAGGTGTTTTATAAGGATATCGAATCTACATTTGGAGGGAAACGGAATGGTAAATGTAGCAGTAGATGCTATGGGCGGAGATAATGCACCGGTAGAGATTGTCAAAGGTGCCATAGACGCCATTCAGGAAAGCAAGGAAGTAAAGGTTTTTCTGGTAGGTAGAGAAGAAGTAATCAAGGAAGAACTGAAGAAGTATACTTACAATATGGAACAACTGGAAGTAGTGCATGCATCAGAGGTAATCGAAACAGCAGAACCTCCGGTTATGGCCATAAGAAGGAAAAAAGATTCTTCCATAGTAAAAGCTATGTACATGGTAAAGGACGGAACCTGTGACGCACTTGTATCGGCAGGCAGTACCGGAGCCGTGCTGGTAGGTGGTCAGATTATTGTAGGTCGTATTAAGGGCGTGGAAAGACCACCATTGGCTCCCTTGATACCCACAGAAAAAGGCGTTAGCCTGTTAGTGGACTGTGGTGCTAATGTGGATGCCAGACCTTCCCATTTAGTACAGTTCGCAAAGATGGGCTCAGTCTATATGGAAAGTGTTATGGGTGTGAAAAATCCAAAGGTAGGAATTGTGAACATCGGTGCAGAAGAGGAAAAGGGAAATGCACTGGTGAAGGAAACATTCCCGCTTTTGAAGAATTGTCCGGAAATCAATTTTGTCGGCAGTGTGGAAGCCAGAGATATTCCGGCAGGTGTAGCAGATGTGGTTGTCTGTGAGGCCTTTGTAGGAAATGTTATTTTGAAGATGTACGAGGGTGTGGGAGCATCCCTGATTAAAAAGGTGAAGGAAGGCATGCTGACTTCCCTTCGCAGTAAAATCGGTGCATTGCTGGTGAAGCCGGCATTGAAGCAGACCTTGAAAAGCTTTAATACGGATGAATACGGCGGAGCACCTATGTTGGGTCTGAACGGACTGGTGGTAAAGAGCCACGGCAGTAGTAAGGCCATTGAAATCAAAAATTCAATCCTTCAATGTGTTACATTTAAGGAGCAGAATATAAATGAAAAAATCAAAGAAAAAATAGTCTTAGAGGATTAAAGGAAGGAATGTTATTATGGAATTCGAAAAGTTAAAAACAATTATTGCAGAAGTATTGAGTGTTGACCCGGATGAAATCACTATGGATACCACTTTTATGGATGATCTTGGTGCTGATTCCTTGGATGTTTACCAGATTATTATGGGTATCGAGGATGCATTCGATATTGAAATCCCTGCTGAAAGTGCAGAGAATATCACAACTGTTGAGCAGGCAGTAGAAATGATTAAGAGTGCTATCAATTAATTGGTTGGCTTAACTGGTATTTCGAAGAAAATAGCGTTCCGGATACTCCTTTGAGCTACGGAACGCTATAAATTTTGAAACAGAAGAGATGGAGTAGAAAGGTAATCAAAATGAGACAGGGGTACAGCTTAGAGCTATTAGAGGAAAGAATCGGTTATCGGTTTCAGAATATTGCATTGCTGAAGCAGGCTATTACCCATAGTTCCTTTACGAATGAACAGAAGATTAATAAGTTAAAGGACTATGAGCGGTTGGAGTTTTTGGGAGATGCTGTTTTGGAGCTGGTGAGCAGTGAGTTTTTGTTTCATGAACATGAAAAGGTTCAGGAAGGAGAACTGACGAAGATGAGAGCTTCCATGGTATGTGAACCATCGTTGGCCTTCTGTGCGAGGGATTTGGAGCTGGGCGAATTTTTGTTGCTGGGCAAAGGAGAAGAAAACACAGGCGGACGTAAGAGAGATTCCATAACGTCAGATGCGATGGAAGCTGTTATCGGCGCCATTTATTTGGATGGTGGCATGGAGCGGGCAAAGGAATTTATTTACAAATATGTATTGTCTGATTTAGAGGATAAGCAGCTGTTTTATGACAGTAAGACAAACCTACAGGAATTGATACAAGGCAAGCTGAAGAAAGAATTTCGCTATGTTCTTTTAGAGGAAAGCGGGCCGGAGCATGACAAGGTCTTTTCAGTGGAGGTACGCATGGAGGACGAGGTCATCGGTACCGGTACGGGACGCACCAAGAAAAATGCAGAGCAGCAGGCGGCTTATGAGGCACTGCTGTTGTTGAGGAAGCGTGGAATACGCAAATAAGCGAAAGCGGGAAAGAATATGTACTTAAAAAGTATTGAGATACATGGATTTAAATCATTTGCAAATAAGATTGTTTTTCAGTTTCACAATGGTATTACGGGTATCGTAGGTCCTAACGGAAGTGGTAAGAGTAATGTTGCCGATGCCGTACGTTGGGTATTGGGTGAACAGCGTATTAAGCAGCTACGTGGTGCCAGTATGCAGGACGTTATTTTCTCCGGTACAGAGCTGCGTAAGCCCTTGAGCTATGCGTATGTAGCCATTACTCTGGATAATGCGGACCGTCAGTTGACCATTGATTGTGATGAAGTGACTGTAGCCAGACGTATCTATCGTTCCGGGGAAAGTGAGTACTTAATCAATGGGTCTATTTGTCGTCTGCGTGATGTGAATGAATTGTTCTATGATACCGGTATCGGTAAGGAAGGCTATTCTATCATCGGTCAGGGTCAGATTGACAAGATTCTGAGCGGTAAGCCGGAGGAACGTCGAGAGCTCTTTGACGAGGCTGCCGGTATTGTAAAATTCAAGCGTAGAAAGAATGCTGCACAGGCGAAGTTGGAGAATGAAAAGCAGAATCTGGTACGTGTGAACGATATTTTAACAGAATTAGAGAAGCAGGTTGGTCCTTTGGAGAAGCAGTCCGAGGTGGCAAAGGTTTATTTGAAGAAAAAGGAAGAGTTAAAAACCTTGGATGTGAATACCTTCCTGTTAGAAAATGTGCGTATTTGTGAACAGTTAGAGGTTGTGGATGAGAAGCTGAGAATTGCCGGTGGGGATTTAGAGGAAACTACCGCTAAGTATGATGGAATCAAGGAAGAATACGAGCAGATACAGGCAGAAATCGAGATGCTGGAGGAAGCTATAAACGCCGCAAGAGAGACCGTGAGCAACGCCGGAGTGATGCGGGAGCGTCTGGAGGGTGAAATCAATGTCTTGAAGGAAAGAATTCACTCTGCTCATTCCAATGAGGAACATTTGCTGAAACGTCAGAAAGATGTACAGGCGGAAATCGATGGCAAGGACAAGGAAAAGGAAGGATTTCTGACTGATAAGGAGGACATCGACAAGCAGGTACAAGAGATTACTGCTACCAGAGATGCTGTAAAGCAGCATTTGGAGGATGTTCAGAATAAGATAGAAGAATTGAACAATAGTCTGGAGGCTGCCAAGAATACCATTATGGGTGAGTTGAATCAGCGAGGCACCATCAAGGCTAAGATGGGACGTTTTGATTCTACGCTGGAGCAGATTAATATTCGTAAGGCAGAGTTAAACTCCAGAATTTTGCGTGCCCGTACGGACGAGGCAGAACGTTCGGAAAGTATCAAGCAGTTAGAGGATCGTTTCGCAGAGATTTGTGAAGAAATGCGAACCATGAACGAGCAGGAATCCGGTATGGAGCAGGAGCTGGGAAATATTCGAGAGAAGTTGACGAAAACAGACCAGAAGCTGCGTGAGGCACAGAACCAGTATCATCAGGAAAAATCCAAGCTGGATGCACTGGCAAATATTGCAGAGCGTTACGATGGCTATGGCGGCTCCGTAAAGAAGGTAATGGAGCAGAAGGCAACCGTAAAGGGTATTGTCGGTGTTGTTGCGGATATTATTAAGGTAGAAGAGAAATACGAAACGGCTATTGAGACTGCCCTGGGCGGTAATATTCAGAATATTGTAACAGATGATGAAGAAACTGCAAAGAAGATGATTAGCTTCTTAAAGAGCAATCGTGCCGGTAGAGCGACCTTCCTGCCATTGACCAGTATCACCAAGCCTCAGGAGTTTAAAAATCCGGAAGCCCTCAAGGAAAAAGGTGCTATCGGGATGGCAGATGAGCTGGTACATACTGAGGAGAAATATCGGAATGTAGCCAAGGCCATGCTGGGTCGTATCATGGTAGTGGATAATGTTGACAATGCTGTACGAATTGCCCGTAAATTTGATTATGGTATTCGTATGGTTACCATAGAGGGTGAACTTTTGGTTCCCGGAGGTGCTATCAGTGGTGGTGCCTTTAAAAACAACAGTAATCTGTTGGGTCGTCGACGTGAAATCGAGGATTTGGAAAAGAAGGTTAAGAAGCTGAAATCTACCATTGAGGAACAGAATCAGGCTATTGATGATATCAAGGCAAGACGTAATCAGCTGCGTACGGATTTGGAAAAGCTGAAAATGGAGATACAGCAGAAATCCATTGAGCAGAACACTGCCCGTATCAGTATCAGTCAGGCGAGAGAACGTTTGGCAGAGGAAGAACAGGGCTTTGAATCCATGAAGAAGGAGCAGCAGGAAATTGAAGCTCAGATTCTGGAGATAAAGAATGGCAAGGAAGCTATCCGTAAGGAATTAAAGGATAGTGAAGAACTGGAGCAGAATACCCAGCAGAAGATTTTAGAGTACCAAAAGGAGCTGGAGGAAAAGCGAAAAGAAGAAACCGAAGCAGCGTCACAGGTGACAGAGTGGGAACTGAAGGTAGAGCGTATGTTGCAGACCCAGATGTTCCATCAGTCCAACGTGGATCGTATCGAAGGGGAAAAGGAACGTTATGTCAAGGAGTTGGAGGAAATCGAAGAGGCTCTGGCACAATCTGTAAAGGATGTAGAGGAGAAGCAGAAGAGTATTGCTCAAATCGAAGAAACCATTGCAGCGTCCTATGATACCCAGAGTGCTTCTCAGGCAAAGCTGAAGGAAGATACAGAGCGTAAGGAAGAATTATCTGCAAAGCAGAGAAATTTCTTCGATGCCAGAGAAGAACTGTCCAAGCGAATGAATGATTTGGACAAGGAAGTATATCGTCTCACCGGACAGAAGGAAAAGTTCGAGGATATTATGGAAAACCACATCAATTATATGTGGGAGGAATACGAGATTACCCTCAGTGATGCGTCTTCCATGCGGAATGAGGAAATGACGGATTTGAATGCCATGAAAAAGGACATCAGCCGTTTGAAGGACGAAATCAAGAAGCTGGGTAATGTAAACGTAAACGCGATTGAAGAATACAAAAATGTCATGGAGCGATATACTTTGTTAAAGACGCAGCATGATGATTTGGTAGAAGCAGAAAAGCTTTTGGAGGGTATTATTGCAGAGCTGGATGCCTCCATGCGTAAGCAGTTTACGGAGAAATTCGCAGAGATTGCCAAGGAATTTGACAAAGTATTCAAGGAATTGTTCGGCGGTGGTAAAGGTACCCTGGAGCTTATGGAGGATGAGGATATTCTGGAAGCAGGTATCCGTATCATAGCACAGCCTCCGGGAAAGAAGCTACAGAACATGATGCAACTGTCCGGTGGAGAGAAGGCACTTACCGCCATTGCCTTGTTGTTTGCTATTCAGAATTTGAAGCCTTCTCCGTTCTGTCTGTTGGACGAAATCGAGGCGGCATTGGACGAGTCCAATGTAGGCAGATATGCCAAGTATCTGCACAAGCTGACCAAGTATACACAGTTTATTGTCATTACCCACAGACGAGGAACCATGGAAAGTGCAGACCGTCTGTATGGTATTACCATGCAGGAAAAGGGTGTATCCACCTTGGTAAGTGTAAATTTAATTGATAAGGATTTGGATGACTAGGAGTAAGTATGAGTGAAGAAAAGAAGGGGTTTTTCAGCCGGTTAAAGGCAGGATTGACCAAGACCAGAGACAATATCGTAAAGGGTATCGATAATGTATTTAGTGGTTTTTCAGCCATTGATGAGGATTTTTATGAGGAGCTGGAGGAAATCCTCATCATGGGTGATATCGGTGTAAATGCAACAACAGAGATTGTACAGCGTCTGAAGGCACAGGTGAAGGAGCAGCATATCAAGGAGCCTTCTCAGTGTAAGCAGCTGTTGATTGAGAGTATCAAGGAACAGATGCGTGTGGATGAGACTGCGTATGAGTTCGAGGATAAGCAGTCTGTTATCATGGTAATCGGTGTCAATGGTGTGGGCAAGACCACCTCTGTAGGCAAGCTGGCAGGAAAGTTAAAGGACAAGAACCGCAAGGTATTGATTGCTGCGGCGGATACCTTCCGTGCTGCTGCCGGTGAACAGCTGGCAGAGTGGGCTCGTCGTGCAGATGTACCTATGGTAGGGGGCAAGGAAGGCTCTGACCCCGCCAGTGTGGTATTCGATGCGGTAAATGCAGCCAAGGCCAGAAAGTGCGATGTACTTTTGATTGATACGGCAGGAAGACTTCATAACAAGAAGAATTTGATGGAAGAGCTTCGCAAAATGAACCGTATTATTGACAGAGAGTTCCCGGATGCTCACAGAGAAAATTTAATCGTACTGGATGGTACTACCGGACAGAATGCCTTGGTACAGGCAAGAGAGTTTGGAGATGTGGCGAATCTGACCGGTATCATTCTGACCAAGATGGACGGTACTGCAAAGGGCGGTATTGCCGTAGCCATACAGTCAGAATTAAATGTGCCGGTGAAATACATCGGTGTAGGCGAGACCATCGAGGATTTACAGAAGTTTGATTCTGATGAATTCGTCAATGCGCTCTTTGAAGTAGAGAAGGAGTAAGAAGATGTTAACATTAGAAAGATTTGAGGAGGCTTCCGAGGTTGTAAAGCGCGTCACCTTGGAAACCAAACTGGTATATAGTGATTATCTCAGCAGACAGACCGGCAATCGTGTATTTTTGAAGCCGGAAAATATGCAGCTGACCGGAGCATATAAGCTGAGGGGTGCTTATTATGCCATGAGTACCTTGAGCGAGGAAGAGCGTGCCAAGGGTGTGATTACTGCTTCCGCAGGAAATCATGCACAGGGCGTGGCTTATGCAGCAAAGGCTTATGGATGCAAGGCAACCATCGTCATGCCTACCACTACACCTCTTATGAAGGTGAACCGTACCAAGAGCTATGGTGCAGAGGTGGTTTTGTACGGCGATGTATATGATGAGGCTTGTGAGAAGGCCTATGAGCTGGCAGCAGAGCATGGATATACCTTTATTCATCCATTTGATGATTTGCGCGTGGCAACCGGACAGGGAACCATCGCTATGGAAATTTTCAAGGAACTGCCCTTGGTAGACTACATATTAGTACCTATCGGCGGCGGAGGACTGGCAACCGGTGTATCTGCTTTGGCAAAGATGCTGAATCCGAAGATAAAGGTTATCGGTGTAGAACCCGCAGGAGCAAATTGCTTGCAGGAATCTATCAAAAAGGGTGAGGTAGTGACCTTGCCGAAGGTAAGCACCATTGCAGACGGTACTGCAGTAAAAACCCCCGGTGCCAAGCTGTTCCCTTATTTGAAGGAAAATTTGGACGATATTATTACTGTAGAGGATCAGGAACTGGTAGTGGCATTCTTGGATATGGTAGAAAATCACAAAATGGTAGTGGAAAACTCCGGTCTTTTGACCGTAGCAGCCTTGAAGCAGTTGAATGTAAAGGATAAGAGAGTGGTTTCTATTTTAAGCGGCGGTAACATGGACGTGATTACCATGTCCTCTGTGGTACAGCAGGGATTGATTTTCCGTGACCGTATCTTTACCGTATCTGTTCTTTTGCCGGATAAGCCGGGTGAGCTTTGCCGTGTGTCCGGTGTGATTGCCAAAGAGAGCGGTAACGTTATCAAATTGGAGCACAATCAGTTCGTTAGCACCAATCGTAGTGCGGCAGTAGAACTGCGTATTACACTGGAGGCTTTTGGTACAGAGCACAAGCAGCAGATTATAGATGCTTTGGAAAAAGAAGGATATCAGCCAAAGGTTGTCAGAACAAATATTTAAGCAAAAGAAGTATATACTATATATAAAAGTCCGCATAAATATATGCGGGCTTTTAAAAAATTTCAGACTGTCTTTAGGATGATACGTGTGCAATAGACAGTGTAGAAATAGAACAGATAGGAGGCACAGCGCAGGCATGGGAAGTAATATAAAGCAAAAGGCAAAGAATTTTATCATGATGACCATAGGGGCAGTGCTTTATTCGGCGGCCATCAGCTTATTTTTGGATCCAAATGCATTGGCACCCGGCGGAGTGACCGGTATATCCATTATTTTGAGCCATGTGCTTCCGGTAGAAACAGGAACCTTGATTTTGTTGTTTAATATTCCCATTTTGCTGTTGGGTACTTGGAAGTTTGGCTGGAAATTTATTCTTTCTACATTGTATTGTTTGGGACTGATTTCACCGCTTACCAATTTCTTCGGCTCCCGGTTTGGAGCAGTTACGGCAGACCCCTTTCTGGCGGCTTTGGCAGGCGGTTCCTTGCTGGCAGTAGGTATGGGTGTGGTTTTTAAGGCAAAGGCAACCACCGGGGGACTGGATATTATTGTAAAAATACTGCGATTGAAGATGCCTCATCTGAAAACCAATAACCTGTTTTTACTGATGGATGCAGTGGTAGTGGCATGTTCAGCCCTTGTTTTTCAGGATGTCGATAAGGCTTTGTATGCGGGCATGACGGTTATCGTCACCTCTGCGGTGTTGGATATTATGCTCTATGGTAAGGACGAGGCTAAGCTGATTTATATTATCAGTGACAAGTCGGAGGAGATTACCAAGCGTTTGTTGGACGATTTGGATATTGGTGTGACTTATGTGCAGGGGCGTGGGGCCTATAGCGGCAAAGAAAAGAAGGTGATACTGTGCGTGGTAAAGAAGCATGTGTCACCGAAAATCGAGGATGTAGTAAAGCAGGAAGACCCTATGGCCTTCTTGATTGTGAGCAGTGCCACGGAAATCTATGGAGAAGGCTATAAAAATTTGTTTAGCGAGAAGCTGTAGAGGAAAATGTGGCATAGCTGCATGTGATGGTATGGGATTTCGTTGGTGTTGCGGAGCGACCGGGAAAGGAGGCTTCATGCAGGAGAATTATCTAAAGCAGGGCTATTTATATGATGATTTTCGTATGTTTCATATTCTGGACCATTGTGAGCGGGAGCAGGATTTTCATTATCATGACTTTCACAAAATCGTGATTTTTATTCGCGGCAATGTGAATTACAATATCGAGGGTAAATCCTATAAGCTGTCGCCCTTTGATATTGTGTTGGTCCGAAAGGGAGATATTCACAAGCCGGAGTATGTGGCGGGAGAACCTTACGAGAGAGTGGTATTCTTTGTGTCGGATGCTTATCTGGAGCGACATAAGACAGAGGAGTATAGTCTGGCGAATTGCTTTCAGCGTGCAAAGGAGGCATATTCGGATGTACTTCGCTTCCCTGCTATGGTGAATACCACACTGATGGAAATCGTGGGGAAGCTGGAGCAAAACGGTGCTGAGAACCGCTATGCGGGCAAGCTTTATGGCAGTGCTTTGTTTATCGAGTTTCTGGTACTTTTGAATCGGGCATGCCTGGAGGAAAAGAGCTGCTTTAGCCGTAATGTCATGTACAATCAAAAGATGATAGATATGATTCGTTATATCAACGAGCATCTGAAGGAGGAGTTGTCCATTGACCGGCTGGCAGAGCAGTTTTATATCAGTAAGTATTATATGATGCGCCAGTTTAAGGAGGAGACCGGTTACACCATACATAATTATATTATCGAAAAGCGGGTGCAGGCGGCTCATCAGCTGATACTGGCAGGTGTCAGTGCCACCAAGGCCTGTTATGAGTGTGGTTTTAAGGATTATTCTACCTTTTCCAGAGCGTATAAGGGGCGGATGAAGAAAAGTCCCTCAGAAATTTAAAAATTTTTTATATCTGTAAAGAGAAAATACTTGACAGTCTTGAAAACCTATAGTATGATAGCAAAGGTGTTCGTTGGAATAGGTGGAAAAGTAGGTAGAAAATCACATGGAAAAGATATTTCAGCAGGTACTTTTATATGATTTCTATGGGGAGCTGCTGACCGAGCATCAGCGTAGTGTTTATGAGGATGCAGTCTACAATGATATGTCTCTGAGCGAAATCGCAGAGGAATATGGTATCAGCAGACAGGGCGTTCACGATTTGATTAAGCGCTGTGACAAGATTTTGCTGGGCTATGAAGAAAAGTTGCATCTGGTGAAGAAGTTTACAGAAGCAAAGGAAAAGATTGCACAGCTGGTGGAGCTGACCAAGGATTTGGAACTGGTAGCGGCGGATGAAGAAGCGAAAGCAAAGCTGGTAAGCATCCGGGAGCTTTCCACAGATTTGATGAATGAGTTTTAAAAGAGGATTGGCAGATGGCATTTGAAAGCTTAACCGATAAATTACAAAATGTATTTAAAAACCTGAGAAGTAAAGGACGCTTGACCGAAGAGGATGTAAAGGCTGCCTTGAAGGAAGTGAAGATGGCACTTTTGGAGGCGGATGTTAATTTCAAGGTAGTAAAGCAGTTTGTTAAAACTATCGAAGAACGTGCCATCGGTCAGGATGTTATGAACGGATTGAATCCGGGACAGATGGTTATCAAGATAGTAAATGAAGAATTGATAAACCTGATGGGTAGTGAAACTACTGAGATTGCTATGCAGCCCGGTAAATCCATTACCGTAATTATGATGGCAGGTCTGCAGGGTGCCGGTAAAACCACAGCCACTGCAAAGATTGCCGGCAAGCTGAAATTAAAGGGTAAGAAATCCCTGTTGGTTGCCTGTGACATTTATCGTCCGGCAGCTATTGAACAGTTACAGATAAATGGTCAGAAGATGGAGGTAGAGGTTTTCTCCATGGGTACTGACCACAAGCCTGTTGAAATCGCCAGACAGGCTATAGCACATGCGGAAAAGAACGGACACAATGTAGTTATCCTGGATACCGCAGGTCGTTTGCATGTGGATGAAGATATGATGCAAGAGCTGCAGGATATCAAGGCACAGATTGATGTACATCAGACTTTATTGGTAGTAGATGCCATGACCGGTCAGGATGCAGTCAATGTAGCGAAGCAGTTCGACGAGCAGATTGGCATCGATGGCGTAGTATTGACCAAGATGGACGGTGATACCCGAGGTGGTGCGGCACTTTCCATTAAGGCAGTGACCGGCAAGCCTATCCTTTTCGTAGGTATGGGCGAGAAGCTTTCTGATATGGAGCAGTTCTATCCGGACAGAATGGCCAATCGTATCTTGGGCATGGGCGATGTACTGAGCCTGATTGAAAAGGCACAGGAGAACATGGATATCGATGAAGAGAAGAGCCGTGACATGGCAGGCCGAATGAAGAAGGGTAAGTTCGATTTCGAGGACTATCTGGAGAGCATGAAGCAGATGCGTAAAATGGGCGGCTTGAGCAGTATTCTGAGCATGATGCCCGGCATGGGAATGAAAGCCGGAGACTTGGATGGTATGATTGATGAAAAGCAGCTGGCTCATATGGAAGCCATTGTACTGTCCATGACACCGGAGGAAAGACGCAATCCTAAGCTGTTAAATCCGAAGAGAAAGCATCGTATCGCAAAGGGTGCCGGAGTGGATATCAGTGTAGTCAATCGTTTCATCAAGCAGTTTGAACAGAGCCAGAAGCTGATGAAGCAGTTTAGCGGTGGCGGCAAGAAGCGTCGTTTCGGAGGTTTTCCGGGCATGGGTGGAGGAAAATTCCCCTTTTAAGTATTTTAGTGAGTAGATAATGGACGCAAGTTCTTATCATAGAAAAACAATTAATTTAAACGTATTTTACGGAGGTAAAGAAAAATGGCAGTTAAAATCAGATTAAGAAGAATGGGACAGAAGAAGGCACCTTTCTATAGAATTATCGTTGCAGATTCTCGTTCCCCAAGAGATGGTAGATTCATCGCAGAAATCGGTACTTATGATCCTAACACCGATCCCAGTACTTTCAAGATTGATGAAGAAGCAGCAAAGAAGTGGTTGGCAAATGGTGCTCAGCCTACAGAAGTAGTAAACAAGCTTTTCAAGGTAGCTGGTATCGTAAAATAACACTGACTCATCTTTGGAGGTGGATTGATGAAGGAATTAGTAGAAGTTATTGCAAGAGCACTTGTAGATAACCCGGATGAAGTGGTAGTAACAGAGAAGACCGAGGGTAAGAATATCGTTGTTGAACTTCATGTAGCCGCATCCGACATGGGAAAGGTCATTGGAAAGCAGGGTAGAATTGCAAAGGCAATTCGCTCCGTTGTGAAAGCAGCGTCATCCAAGGACAACAAAATTGTAGATGTAGAAATCGTATAATCCTAAGGCGAAGCATGCAGAGTGTGTGTTTCGCCTTAAATTATAATCAGTAGTAGGAATTGGTGTGTTGCCGGGAAAGCCGGAAAGAGTTATTATCGGAGGATAAATGGACGAATTATTACAGGTAGGAATTATTAGTTCCACACATGGTGTAAGGGGTGAAGTAAAGGTTTATCCCACCACCGATGATGTAAAGAGATTTAAAAAACTGAAGGATGTTATTCTGGACACAGGAAAGGAACAGCTCCCTCTTGAAATCGAGAGCGTGAAGTTCTTTAAACAGATGGTGATACTGAAGTTTAAGGGGATTGACACCTTAAATGATGTGGAGAAATATCGTCAGAAGAGTCTGTATGTGACCAGAGCCAATGCGGTACGTCTGCGTAAGGATGAATATTTTATTGCAGATTTAATCGGTATTCAGGTATTTGATGAGGAAAATAAGGAATTGGGCGTTCTGGAGGATGTAATGGTCACTGGAGCCAATGATGTTTATGTGATAAAAATGACAGATGGCAGGGAGCTTTTGTTGCCGGCTATCAAGCAATGTATTTTAGAGGTAGATATTGCCCAAGGACGCATGCAGGTGCATGTGTTGGAGGGACTTTTGGAGGATTAACAGGTCATGAAATTTCATGTAATGACACTTTTTCCGGAAATGATAGAGAATGGTCTGGGTACCAGTATTTTGGGAAGAGCAGCGAAAAAGGGTGTGATAACCTATGAGGCTGTGGATATGAGGAATTATACCCGGGACAAGCATGGGAAGGTAGACGATTACACCTATGGAGGCGGTGCCGGTATGTTGATACAGGCACAGCCTGTTTTTGATGCGTATCAGGCGATTACAGAGGGTTTAGAGAAGAAGCCCAGAACTATCTACCTGACCCCCCAAGGACGCAGATTCGACCAGAAAATGGCTCGAGAACTGGCAAAGGAGGAGGAACTGGTCTTTGTCTGTGGGCATTATGAGGGAATTGATGAGCGTGTGCTGGAGGAAATCGTAACGGATTATGTGTCTATCGGTGATTATGTACTGACCGGAGGAGAATTGCCGGTGATGGTCATGATAGACGCTATCGCCCGGTTGATACCAGGTGTACTGAATAATGATGTGTCTGCGGAAACCGAGACCTTTCATAATGATTTGCTGGAGTATCCTCAGTATACCCGCCCGGAGGTTTGGCAGGGCAAGGAGGTACCGGAGGTGCTTTTATCCGGCAACAGCAAGAAAATCAATGCGTGGCGACTGGAACAGTCTGTTCAAAGGACCAGACAGCGTCGCCCTGACCTGTATGCTAAGTATCAGAAAAAGCAGGAGATTATCAAGCGATTATCCAAGAAAAAGCGTCAGAACATTCATATGATGGAGCTTTTGCACAGAGGATTGGGAGAAGTGGTCTATGAGGATGGTATGGATATCCTCTTGAAGTATGAGAATATTTATATGCTACATGCACAGAGTGCGGAAAGTGCTGATGGTATGCTACAGACTATTTGTAAGGCAGAGGCAGAAGGACTGTGGGATACGCCAAAGGATTATGAGGAGCCTGTCGAAAAGCTACAGGATGGTCAGAAGGTGCGTGGAGAATTCGGGAAAAGGCTGCTCCGAGGTGTCATGGTCATTACCACTCAGGATTTCGTAGTTGACCTGCTGACGAAGACTTATGGTATGCAAGGCATTTGTAAATGTATTCAGACAGTTTGCACCCGCAAGGAAGCCCTGCCGGTGCGATACAAATCCATTCGACAGCTGGATTTGAGCCATTTGGATTATGTGGTGACACATTATAATGCAGATCCGGCACATATGAAGGAGCGAATCGAAGCCGGCGTTATGTACGGAGCTTTTGACGGAGAACGACTGATTGGCTTTGTGGGAATGCATGAGGAAGGCAGTATGGGAATACTTTTCGTGGAGGAGGAATACCGCAGAAAGGGAATTGCAGCCTCTCTGGAGAGCTATATCATCAATGTGCAGCTGAGTAATGGTTTTACCCCCTATTGCCACATTATAGAGGGAAATGACCAGTCCTTGGCACTACAGGAGAAGCTGGGGCTGTATTTGTCGGAGGCACCTCTTTGGTGGATATATTAAATTATGGTTGATTGAGAGAGCATTAGATACTATAATCTAGTTAAAAGCTGGATTATAGTATTTTTTTGTGGGAGGAAAAAACAATGAATCAGGAACAAAGGAACGCAGCAAAGAAGGCAATGGTAGTATGGTTGTCAGACCCTGTTGAATGGGGAAAGGCACCTTACAAGATAGAATGTGTAGGGGAACTGGATCGCTATGACATGCACTACTATATTTTTAAGTTTAAGAAGAGCTTTTTCGGCAAGTGGGTATTTGGTATTGCAGGAGGATACAAGGGGGATGAATTAAGTAACAGTGGTCATACCTTTAGTGAGATGCAGGTATACCGTGCGGCAACCATAGAACAGGATGCCATAGCACTGGTGGATTATGCCTATGATTTTGCTAAAGAACAGGCGATTCAGGCAGAAGAAAGGAAGAGAAATCCCGGCAATCTGGTGCATGATGTATTGTTAAAGGAAGCAGTATGGGACAAAGAGGCTTTGTTACAGCAATTGAAGGAAGACTGGGGAATCGAAGACGAAACCACAGAGGAGGAACAAAAAGCTCCCAAGGATTTGCCCAATGCTTTTGCCATAGGTTATAAGGGAGCTGTAATTGCTGTGGCATTCATTCCTTCGCCTATCCCGAATCATGAAGCAGAGTATTATGCTCAGGTGAATTATCGGTGGCCGGATGCGGTGAAAACCGTAAAGCAGCATAAGGCTAATTTGATGGTGACAGTATTTCGAAATCAGTTACCCATACAGGAAGCAGCAATATTACTGGTAAAGACGGTGACTACCTGCTGTAAGCTGGACGGAGCACTGGGAGTTTATGGTAATGGTTCTGTTTACCAGCCGGATTTTTATCGAAATTGTGCCAAGATGATGAACGACGACATGTTCCCGGTGATGAATATGGTTTGGTTCGGTATGTATGGAAAGGAAAAGGACCTTAGTGGATATACCTATGGCATGAGTGCTTTGGGGTTTGATGAGATGGAAATCTTGAATTCGGACACTACACCGGACGATATGATTGAGACATTGTTGCATATTTGTAATTATGTAATTCAGAATAATGTGATTTTGAAGGACGGAGAAACCTTTGGATTTACGCCGGAGCAGAAGTTTGCCATTACCAGAAGTAAGGGTGTATCTGTGTCCGGAGAAACACTGAAGCTGGAATACAAGATAGAGAAGCCGGAGTTGAATAAGTTTTCACAGGTACTGGCATATTTGCAGCAGGTGCCTACGGTTACAAGTTTGGAAGAATCCAAGGAGCTTTTGAAGAAGTGTGTGGATGGAAGCATTGAAATGGATATGCAGGAAGAAATGCTTTCGGAGCTTTATTATGCAGTAGCACACCTGATGATGAAAAACTTTAACAATCCGGAGGTGAACCTAAGCGAGGCGGCAGAGTATCTGGAAAAAGCGATTGCGATACAGGATTTGGAGAAATATACCTTAGAATTGTACAATGTTTTGGCATCTGACAGAAAGAGAGAAGATGGTGAATTGGATGCCATAGCGGCAATGGAAGCATTTATAAAGCGTACGGGAGGCACCCCGAAGGTATTTGCCACTGCTGGAAATCTGGTATTGATGTATACCGATGATTTAGAAAAGGGTGTGGACTATTTCCATCGGGCGATAGAGATGGAGCCTGATAGGGTGGATACTTATTGGACATACTTTACGGATTTGGAAGAAATCGTAGAAGAATATCCGGAATACTTGGAGGATGCTATCCTCTGCCTGACTCGAATCATAGAGCTTTGCAGCAGACCGGATTGTACAAAGGAGATGAATATTCCAAACAGATATTGGGACTTGGCACAGATGTATTATAAGGCAGAAAAATATCAGGAAGCATTGGAGTGCGTAAATCATTTTCTGGAAGCAAAACCCGATGGGGAGAGACAGTTGAAATTTAGAAATGAGCTTATGGGAAAAATAAAGAATTAATCATAGGATAAAGGAGAAAATTACAATGAATCAAGCACAAAGGAACGCAGCAAAGAAGGCAATGGTAGATTGGTTGAAGCATCCGGCAGAGCTGGGAAAGGCACCTGCAAAGATAGAGTGTGCAGGGGAGTTTGACCTGTATGACATGCACTATTATATTTTTAAGTACAAGAAAGGAATTTTCGGCAAATGGATGCTGGGCGTAGCAGGTGGCTACGAAGGGGATGAACTGGAGAACTGTGGACATACCTTCAGTGAGATGCAGTTATATCAGGAAGCTACAGCCGAAAAGGATGCTATCGCCTTGGTAGAGTATGTGCGTAATTACATCATGGAACAGGCCAATCGTGCAGAGGAGAAGAAACAGAATACCGGTACTTTTGTGAATTTCGTGCTGTTAAAGGATGCAGTCTGGAATAAGGAAACTTTCTTAAAGAATTTGAAAGAAGGCTGGGGCATCGAGCCGGAGCCTCAGGAGGATGAGGAGAAAGAAGAGGAAAGTGATGAGATATTGGTATTTTCTTATCAGGGAGCTATGATTTCTGTAGCCTTGATGCCGGGACCCATACCGGATGGAGAGGCAGAATATCATGCAGGCAGCAATTACCGTTGGAAGGAAGCGGTAGAAACCGTGAAGAAACACAAGGCACAATTGGTGGTAGCGGTATTGGGAAGTAAAATACATAAATTGGATGCAGCACAGATGTTGGTAAAGGTAGTGGATACCTGTTGTAAGGCAGATAATGTACTGGGTGTCTACGCCAATGAAACCGTATACCAGCCGGAATTTTATATCGATTGTGCCAGAATGATGAAGGATGATATGTTCCCTATCCTGAACTTAGTCTGGG
Organism: Acetatifactor sp.; assembly: GCA_045538995.1. Taxonomy (GTDB): domain Bacteria; phylum Bacillota; class Clostridia; order Lachnospirales; family Lachnospiraceae; genus Acetatifactor. Next base: position 30,385 of record JAZQEK010000026.1, read on the forward strand.
CAGGCTTGTACGGCGGGGAAAAGGGACTTTGTGCTTATACCTGTGGTATGAATGAGTTGGGTTATGATGAACTGGAAATCCTGAATACCAAGGAAGCACCGGGCGATGTTATCGGCGTTCTGTTGGATACCTGTACTTATGTGGTAACCAACGATGTGACTTTAAAGGATGGAGAAACCATCGGCTTTACTCCGGAGCAGAAGCTGCCGATTACCAAGAGCAAGGGCGTTGCAGTAGAGGGTGAAAGCTTGAAGATTGGGTTTTAACGGAGCGTAAAATGAAAGCATTTGAAGAACTTGCACTGGTGAACTATTGTCATCCGGATTGCATACCGCTTATGAATATAATGCGTTTACCGGAAGAAGAGGCATTTCAATTGGCTCGAAAGCTGGCTGGTGCACATCCGAATACTACAGCATTTTATCGGTTTGCAGATTTTAAAAACTATTATGCTTTACGCAGAGCACAGGATGCGTACCTTTATTCACGATTTATGGAACTGGGTGGTTCTCCGGAAGAAAAACATCCACTTTCTTTTGTGATAGAAGGTAGTGATTATCTTCGTGATTGGTTTGCAAACGGTATTGAAACGAAACTGTTATTGAAAACGATTGCGCCACATCATATTAGCTTTACTATTGGTGACAGCGGTGCCGAATTTCAAAAAAATAACCGTATTGATTTACTTACCATGGAAGATTTGAAACACTGTGTCAATGAACATGGAGGCGATTTTGAAGCCTTTATACGTACTACCGGACGACATTATATTGAGGCACAATTATGGTCGGATAAATATGTAAACGGATAGGATGAAGTAGTGGAGGATAGCAATGGTCGAATTAAGAGAAACAATGTTTACAAACGAAATAATATCTGATTGTGAAAAGGCTTTTATAGGCGATTTGATAGAACTTGAAGCAGAATATGATTTTATATTTCCTGATGAGTTGAAGTTATTTTATTCTCAATACAATGGCGGAAAACCAAGAAAAAGAGCAGTTTGTTTGCAAGAGGGAGATTGGAGAAGTAGTACAAGATTTCATGGTTTTTATTCCATAAAGCTTGCATTTGAGAAAGCATTAAAGAATGTTTATTTTGAGGAGTGGTGGATAAAAGGTTTTATTCCTTTTGGATATGATGAAGGTGGAGAAACGTTCTGCTTTAGTACAAGAACTCATGACTACGGTTGCATTTACTATTTTATGAGTGATTGTATAGACGACGAAAATCCTGAAAATGCATTTTTGAAAGTAAGTGAAAGTTTTTCGCAATTCATTAATAACATGTGTTAACTTGAAAATCGAATAAATGTTTGACATAGTAGCGGTAAGATGATATTATAATTTTAGAAGAAGTGCTACCGATAGACGGTTAGCCTAATCAAATTGATGATCAAAAATGACCGCCAAGTTTCTCAGGACCGGGCGGTTATTTTTGTGTCTTGCTATTCTTTCCAAGCGAATAGCCAAGACTGAAGCAGGTCAAGCATAAGCTGATGACAGCAATCAAGCTTTCGATGGTTAGCATAAGCAAATCCTCCTTTTAAAAGATTTCTGCAAGAGATTTCTATGTAATCGGAGGTCACAGTCCTCCGTAGAAGACTAACCGCCTACCGTTATGGTAGCACCTAAGAATATTATATCGAATATTTGTTCGAATAGCAAGCGGTTTTGTAAAAATAGCCAGCTTTATTCGTTCAATTTCTAAAAGTTAAAAGGAGACCAAAAGTGATAAAATATGAAGAATTGAATACAGATTTTCTAATCGAAATACTTCCTGAGTTTGAAGAAGAAATACGCCATGAAGTAGATTGGTTAGGCGAGTTTTTGCCCCATTGTGTGTTCGGTAACGTGTTAAATTACAAGGTAGTGGAACTTCTAAAGAGAGAGGACTATTTAGGAAATGAAGTGTTACATAGAATATTTAGAATGTATGAAGATTTTGCAGTGACAGGAGATGAAGAAACGCAAAATTTATTACAGGTTACCCTTTTGGAATATTTGTGGGATGAGAAAATAACTTATGAAAGGTCGCTGGAGATAATGGGAAGCGGTACTAAGGAAATATGGGATTGTATTCAGGGGTATATACTTGTTCCTACAGAGTGATGGAAAGATCAAGGAGAAAATCATGCAAATTATTGCCATAATCAAAAAATGTATGGAGTATGAGAAAGAGCTTATTTTATCATCGGTGGACAAAGATGATAAGGTTTTGTTTTTCGACAATGAGGAGACCCTTCTGAAAAGCGAAGAGTGTGCGGATATAGAAATTGTATTTGGTGAGCCTGAATATAGTACGATTCATTCTATGAAGAAGCTTAGATGGATTCAAATGACTTGGGCCGGTGCTAATAAGTACACTTCCGCTCCGGATTTCCCTGATAATATTATTCTTACCAGTGCTTCAGGTGCCTATGGTTGTGTTATTTCTGAATATATTATCTCCGGAATTCTTGCATTAACAAAAAATCTGTTTTCATATCGTGTGCAAATGAAAAATGGAGGTTGGAACAAAATTGAGGGTGATGATACATTAGAGGGAAAAAGAGTACTGGTTTTAGGGACAGGAAATATAGGGCAAGAAACTGCAAAAAAGCTAAAATGTTTTGGATGTTATACTGTTGGCATATGTCGCGTTCCCGGCAATAGGTCTATGTATTTTGACGAAATATATACAATAGACAGTGTTGATACGCAGTTGCAATGTGCTGATATAGTTATTATTGCACTTCCGGGTACAACTGAAACGGCAGGAATGTTTGATGCAGAAAGAATAAGAAAGATGAAGGCAAACGCTATACTCGTAAATGTTGGACGTGGCTTCATAGTGAATACTGACGATTTAACCAATGCACTGCAGAAAGGATTACTCAGAGGTGCAGTTCTTGATGTTACAGATCCTGAGCCGTTGCCTGAAAATCATCCTCTCAGATACATGGAAAATGTGTTATTGACTCCACATATTTCAGGAATAAGTTGGGGAGAAAATGCATTTACAAGAAAGAGAATTTTAGATATATTCTGCGAAAATTTGAAACTGGATAGAAATAGTGAGCTTAAAAAGAACATTATCGATTTTGGAAAAGGATATTGAATGAAGCTATTGGCAGGAGTCTCGATTGGAGGTCAATTATGCGTAATTTATATGTTTCGGATTTAGATGGAACATTGTTGAGAAGTGATGAAACAACCTCTGAATATACAAATTCTGTAATAAATTCTTTGGTAGAAAAAGGAATGGTTTTCTCATATGCTACGGCACGCTCATTGATTACTGCAAAGAAAGTGACAAAAGGGATAGAGGCAAAAATTCCGTTGATAGTGTACAATGGAGCGTTTGTAATGGATAATGTTACAGAGCAAATATTGATTGCTAATTATTTTGATGCTTCTGTTCGGTCTGTCTTGGAGGATTTGTTTCAGAATGGTGTGTATCCGATTGTTTATGCCTATATTGATGGGAAGGAAAAGTTTTCCTTTGTACCGCGACTTTGTACAAAGGGGATGAAAGCGTTTCTGGACAGCCGCAAAGGGGATATTCGTACTAATAGGGTGGATATGCCATGTGATTTATTAGAGGGTAATATTTTCTATATTACCTGTATCGATGAGCCGGAGAAGCTAGAACCATTATACGAAAAATACAAAGATAGATATCATTGTGTATATCAGACCGATATTTATACAAAGGAACAGTGGTTGGAAATCATGCCCTTGGAAGCATCAAAGTCTAATGCAATAAAGCAATTACAAGCAATGCTTCATTGTGAAAAGCTGATAGTGTTTGGTGACGGAAAGAATGACATAGACATGTTTCAGATAGCTGATGAAAGCTATGCTGTTGCAAATGCACAGGAGGAGTTGAAAAAGTATGCAACAGGGGTCATTTTATCCAATGATGAAGATGGTGTCGCGAAGTGGTTGGAAGAAAAACACAAGGATGAATGGATAAACGTATGAACAAATTAACTGCGAAAAAACTTAGAATCATTAGAAACAGTATTATCGTTGTAGGAATTGCTTTGGCTTTTGTTATATGGCTGCAGATACCGTCCGTTATTGAGAATAGTGCATTGTTTCATGTTGGGAATGGAAAGTATGGCTCTAAAATGGGGGCACTTCTTTTATTGTTTTTGCCCTTATTTGCATTGATTCCCAATAAACCAGGAGACGAGATACACACCGAAGATATAGCGGAAAGGGCAAAGATTGAAGAGGAATGGGAAGTACATTCTCTAAAAACCCAGATTACATATGCTGTTTGCGAAACGATGGTAGCGTGCTTTTGTATGCTTCTTGGGGTTGTTTTGGGATAGTTTAGAGTATATAGAAGCGAGGATAAAAGTTATGCGTGAAATATTATGTTCTACAGGTGCCATCATCGGAAGACCGAATGGGCGAAACTATAGATTGCTGGAGGATTTGGCAAAGCAGTTACAGTGCGATGGGTTTGAACTGATGATGTACGACACCTGGTATGAAGAAGTGGAGGAACTGACAGCGTATGTACAGGGCTTAAATCTTTCCATACCGGTAGTACATTGTGAAAAGAAGATTGGTGAAAGCATTAGTAAGGGTGGTTCGGAAAACTTTTCAGAAGCCTTTCGATTGTTTGAGATAAATTGTAAGTTGGCAAGAGACATCGGCGCCGGGAAAATGGTGCTGCATTTGTGGGATGGAGTTACTTCGGATGCAAACTTCTCCAACAATATGGAGGCATATCCGAAATTGTCAGAGATGGCAAGCGAATATGGTTTGGACTTACTGGTGGAAAATGTAGTATGTAATCAGGAAACGCCTATGGACCACCTCAGTCAATTGGCAAAGGCTTATCCGGACATACATTTCGTGTTTGATACCAAGATGGCTGCTTTTCATAGTCAGTTGGAGCTATTGTATGAGGAAGAGTATGATTGGCTGTGGAAGAAGGGGCATATCAGACATTATCATGTGAATGATTATGCCGGAGGGCACAAGGATTGGGCGAATCTGAAAACCTTGCCTATGGGAAAGGGCAAGATTGATTTTGACAGGTTCTTTGACCATGTAAAGAAAACGGGTTATGATGGAACCTTTACGGTAGAGTCCACAGCCTTTAATGCAGAAGGTGTGGTGGATGTACAAATGCTGAATGACCAGTTTGGTCAAATTAGGAGATATGTGGCTGGATTGTAAGGACGTATGGTGGGATAGGACATTATGATGGAGAAGGAAGAGCAGTATTTAGAATATTTAGCAGATGTGGAAATTGCTAAAGAGGCATTATCCGAATTAAAACTAGAGATACCGGCAGGGGCTTTGGTGTCTGAACTATATGCAATGCCTTCTCACAATCATCAAGCTTATTATGCGAAGATTTATGAGGAAAATGGGCAGTATTATGTTTTGTATGCAAGGTCGGTTATAGATCATTATGATGGTAGTCAAATTTATATGTATCCTTTTCGAACAGTGAAAAAGGTGGGAGAAGAGCGAGGACGAATTGTGTGCGGGCTTAAAAAGCTCAAGGATACCTTTGTGAAACAGTTACTGGAGGGACTTCAAAACATACCGGAGAAGCATATATTGGAAGATAACTGGGGGATTATTTTAGATGGAGTACTTCAAGCGGTGCGTGTCTATGAGAAAGAAGAAATGGTAAAGGAAGTAGTTTATCTGGATCCGCAATTTTTGCCGATTGCTGATGTATGGAAGACCTTTTTTGAAAATTTGTATATGGAAGTTGAGAAGATTATCGGATAGGATTTTCAGAATTGTGTTCTCGATAGGGAATGGATATAATTTGAGCAAATAAGAATAGGTCGAAGAGATAAAGAAGAATTGACCGAGCTCTTTAGAGCGAGGGATGACAATTGAACGTAGTTCAATTGTATGGGGTAGTAGATTGTGATATTCTTGAGTTTATCGCGCTCAAGGGAAAAGGAAGCGGCTGGATTGTGGAGGTGGATACAACGATATACTTGAATTTGAGGAGGTAAATATAAAATGAATTATACACATTTTGTTTCTGTGGCGGGATTGGTTTGCAATGAAAATGAAGAGATTTTGTTAATAAAGAGTCCGTGGAGGGGATGGGAATATCCAGGCGGAATGGTAGATCCTGGAGAAACATTTCAAGAGGCTTTGATTAGAGAAATAAAAGAAGAAGCTGGTGTTGATGTAGAGATTACAGGTTTTATTGGCTTGTGTAAGAATATTGAAAAGGATATTGTAAATATTGATTTTTCTTGCAAATATATAGGTGGAGAACTTATGACAAGCAATGAAAGTTCAGAGGTGCGATGGGTAAAAAAGCAAGAGGCATTAGGAATGGTAACATTTCCTTTAACAAAAAAAGATTGGAAATTATGTTATCTGAAAATAATACAGTTCATTGTTTTGGTTTTAAGAAAGAACCTTTTGAGATAATAGAGGAACGAGATTTCATTGTTGGGAATGTATAAATTCCAATATGTCGAGCAATTAACAAAACTTGAAGTTATCAAAGCAAAAAGGGATACGGATAGGAGGATTCGTAGATGGAGAATAAGTGGGATTCTGAAAAGTATTTGAAGTTTGAGAAAGAGAGAACACAGCCAGCGATTGATTTGGTCAGACGAGTTGAAGGGCGAAATGTGTCGTCAGTTCTTGATGTTGGATGTGGTCCTGGAAACAGTTCTCTTGTTATAAAGAATATATTTCCAAATGCAGATATATTGGGAATTGATTTTTCAGCTGACATGATAGAAAGAGCAAAGAAGGATTATACGGATATAACATTTGAACAGTGGGATGCAGATGTGTTTACAGAGGAGACTAGTCAAAAATTTGATTTAATTTTTTCAAATGCTTGCTTTCAGTGGCTACCTAATCAGTTTAATACCATCAAAAATCTCTATAAGCTTTTGAATGATAATGGAATTATGGCAATTCAGATTCCTTGTAATTTTGATGAGCCGATTCACCATCTGATTAGTAAAGTGGTTACTAGTGAGAAGTGGAAAGCAGTTATTAAACATCAAAGAAATTATGTTATGAGTAGCGTTGAAGAGTACTTTAATGTTATTTCTGCTTTGTCTGATGAATTTGATATCTGGACGACTACTTACCATCATGTGCTTCCATCACATGAAGCAATTTGGTCTTGGTACGAGGGAACAGGCTTAAGACCTTATCTTTCTCAAATTGATGATTCAATGAGGGATGAATTTAAGAAAGATATTATGGAAGAGATTAGGAAAAATTATCCTTTGCAGAAAAATGGTAAAGTAATCTTTGATTTCCCACGATTGTTTTTTATAGTTGAAAAATAATACTCAAGACCGAAAAGAATTTGATGTTCATAAATCCTAATTTGGGAAAATAAAGAGAATTCGAAGTTATAGGAGATATCATATGAAAAAATTAATTCTGTTGAGCGGTTCCCCCTGTGTCGGTAAAACCGCAGTTGGACAGTATCTGTTTGAACAATATGAAAACAGTGCATATCTTGACGGAGACTGGTGTTGGTGTGTAAATCCTTTTTCAGTAACGGATAAGCGTCTTAGAAACGGGGATAAGAGTATGTCCTTTGTTTTGTCCAATTACCTAACGTCAGGATTTGAGTATGTCTTTTTTACTTCAGTTGTACTTACCGACCGAAACATCAGAGAAAACATACTGAAAGACATCTCAGCAACGGTATATGAAGTTATCGGATTTACCCTCACTTGTTCAGAAGAAACATTAATCAAACGTCATGATAAACGCGGTGATGAAGGGGATACCAATTTTTATTGGTTACGTTTGTCTCCATATCCCACAGATATTGTCATTGACACGGATGATAAATCTATTGCAGAAATTGCAGAGGAAATGAAACGATATATTGGATAGAGCGACCAATTTTAACATGTCGAACAGTTAGAAAATTAGAAGTTGTATGGCTGTTATTTCCTGAAAAGCGTGAATTACCAATTGGTCAGAAAAAAGGCTAAAAAGTTGGTATGTGCTTGTTTGCGAATGCCAACTGATCAGGCGAAAACGCTAGAACAGTTGGTGTGCGGTTGTCAGGAAATGCCAACTAGACGAGGAAACAGAAAGAAAAGTTGGTATCAGGTTGCTTAGATATCCCAACCAAACAGAAAAAAGGCTAGAAAAATTGGTATGTGGTAGTCGGGAAATACCAACCAAATTTGGGAAAACGCAAGAATAGTTGGTATGCTGCTGTTGGGTAATACCAACCGGACTGAGGAAAGAGCTAGATAAATTGGTATGTGTCTATTTAAACATACCAACTTGCTGGAGAGAAGTACAGGAATAGTTGGTATATATGGTGAAATAGTAGTGCTGATGGGAGTTCTACAACTCCCAATTTGTTAATTTGATTATGTTTCAGAAACACTTTTCCGAAAAGTAGGATAATTTTTTGTAGTCAAATTTTAGTAAGTAGGAGCGTTTGTGATGGATAAAGTAACATTTGAAATTTTAAGAATACATGCAGGATGGTTTGATGTGAGATTTTTTACAGCAGAAAAAAGCTGTTGTATAGGCGCATCCGATGCATGGGATAATGATTCCCCTCAATATTTTCTGCAAATGTTGAATGATTTGTTGGCAGGAAATACACAGTCAGGATATGTAGTTTTTGATGAGGAACCGGGAACTTATATTGTATGTATAGAAAAGGAAGAAATAAATAAACTGACGGTTTCTTATTCGAAATTGGATAATCATGAGTGGACAGAGATAGAAGTACATGGTAATTTATCATATAAAGCTCTGGAAAAGATTATCACCATAGAAAAGGTATTCTTGGTGGTAGAGGACTTTGATTTGCATGATTTTGCAAAAAGTGTGGTAGATGCTTTCGGAAAGTATACCGCCAAGCATGATAGAGATAAGTATGAAGGCAATTGGATGATGTTTCCCAAGGAGGAGCTGGAAAAATTGAGAAGCCTTGTTTCTTCCGCTAAGAGCTGAAATAGATGTGATGTTAATTGTAAGTGGGGAGCGAACTCACCCACTTACAGAAGGCAGATTGCCCAGATTATTGTTTTCCGTGCCATCAGGCAGGGATTTCAAGTATTCGGTGTCTTTTCGGTGAGCAACACCGACACCCTGAATTTCCCCGGCTTTTGCCATGGCGACACCTTCCTCCTTGGAAACGGTGGAGCCATCGGAGAGCTGATAGCCGGTGATGCGTCCGCCGGTTTTTACCAAGCCTACGATTTCTTTGGCATCTGCTTTGGGTTCAGGTACTTCATCCAGTGCATTATAGGCAAGAGTTGCACCGAAATCTTTATTATCTGTGTTCATATTGTTCTCCTGTTTGAAGTTTTTGTTTTCAGTAGCCTTTATAGTATTTGGAGATGTGAAGAAAATATGCTATTTTAGGAATGTAAAATGTTGTGTAGTGGTTTCGGTTTATTGTGTTCGGATAGAAGTTCGATAGTGTTTATATCTTTGAATGGAGGAGGATGTGATTGCATATGGTTCATAATTTTCAAGAATTTTGTGAGGAATTGATAAAAAGTGGTTTTTCCATGGGAGGCGGAAATGCAAAGGGAATTTATGCAGTAATCCCTTTTGATTGGAAATCATCCATACCGGATTGCCCTATACAGTGGCATACAGGGAACCCGGAAACAGACCCATGGGAGTGGAGAATGCGGGTGTTGGAGGAGCGAAAGGATATTGCTTATGGCAAGGTGTTCTTTGGAACCAGTGGTTACATCACAAAGGAATGGTATCCATATTTTCTGGCAGTACGTAGGCAGGGTATGGTTTTTGAGGAATGGTATGATGAGGGAAAAATCAGTTTGCTGGAAAAGAAGATTTATGAAGCAATCAGTGAGAATGGACAGATGGCACTTCATGAACTAAAGTCGTCCTGCGGCATTACAAAGGAAACAGCAAGCAAGTTTGACAGAGCACTTACCAATCTGCAAAAAAATTTATTTGTTACCATGTGTGGTCGAACCCAGAAGAAAAATAAATATGGGGAAGGCTATGGCTGGAACAGTACGGTTTTTTGTACCGTGGAGGATTTCTGGGGAGAGGAGTTATCCATAGATATTTCCTCTGAAGAGGCATATAAGAAGATTCATGACCGTATTTTGGAACTGAATCCGGATGCAGAGGAAAAGGCAATACGGAAGTTTATTTTGTAAGAGAAAGTGAAGGGATTAATGTAATGTTGGCAAAGTGAGAAAAATAGTCTTGTAACAATATCAGATTTTTGTTAGAATATAATTACAAAAGGCAATCACCACAGAGTGGTTGACCGGTATATTGAAAAGCAAGAAACCTTCCTGAACCGGGCAAAGTACAGGGGAGGTTTTTTTGTTACCTTAGTGACAAATCAAATATATGAACAGGTTCTATTATAGAATAAAAAAGAAAAAATCTTGACATCAATAAAATAGTGTGCCATACTAAAGCATATTTCTTGAAGGGAGGTAGACAAATGTTTAAGCAAACTAAGTTACTAATTGTACAATTGAAACAATCAGGAATGGGTCGTTGTCTGTCGTTATGGAAATATAGTTATTGTGGTATTTCAATATGTTTGTAGAGCGTGCATTTCTATGAGGAATGCACGTTTTTTTATATATAAAATATGTTGGCGATTTTGCAAACGAAAAGGAGGTCAAAATGAAACAGAAAGAAAAACAGTCTGTGGTGTCAAATGTAATGTATATGTTGAACATTCTATGGCATGGAAGTAAGGGATATGTTATCTATACCTTTATTAAGGAATTCAATGAAAATGTGTTCTGGACAATATTTTCCGTGTATTTGACAGAGTGGATATACATAGCAATTGAAAATAAGACGCCCTTTACCGTACTGGTGTCCTTTGTGGGAGCAATGTGTATCGGACATATTGGTATTCATATAACGGCTGCCATACATCAGCTTTGTGAAAAGCAATTTTTACCCAAGATGTATCAGGACTTTTATAAACGGGTTATTCGGAAGTCTATTTCCATGGAGTACACGCAGTTTGAAAAGCCGGAATTCTATGACAGGTATACTCGTGCATTGAACGAATGTCAGTGGAGAGGTAGCAGGATTTTGTATAATTCGGCATATCTGGTGGCAGGAATTTCTTCTGTAATAGCTGCAACTATAATTGTGGCAAATGTAGACCCGATGCTATTATTGTTTATTGTTCCCATGGTGGCAGTATCCATGTTCTTTGGCAAGAAGGAGGGGGAATTATATTATGCACTTGACTTCTCCAATACTCGTGATGGCAGAATAGGCGGTTATGCGAAGCGAGTGTTTTATGAAAAGAAATATGCCGGTGAATTGCGTCTATTTGGGATTGGACGAATTCTTTTAAAACGTCATGAAAAGGCTTATGAGGAAATGCAGGAGCGTACCCGTATTATTCGTAGGAAACTAAGCGTCATCGAGCCTGTGAAATGGATTTTATACAATCTGTTATCCAATATTTTGCCTTATTTGTATATTGCATTTGTAGTGAATAACGGAGAGGTACAGACGGCAGCCTATGTTGCAATGATACCTGCACTCAGCACACTTTCCTGGCGTACTTCGGATGTAGTTGAACTGATGGTTACACTGGCAAAGGAAAGTGCATTTGTAAATAATCTGAGAGAGTTTTTGTCTTATGAGCCTCAGGTAGATAGCAGTGAATTGAGGAAGGTGGATGTACTGGATGATATTGAAATAAAGGATATGAGTTTCACCTATGAAGGTGCAGAGAAACCTACCTTGCATGATGTGAATATGACAATCCGTAAAGGGGAAAAGATAGCGATAGTAGGACATAATGGTGCAGGAAAAACAACACTTGTCAAGCTAATAATGGGTCTTTATCAGGCAACCGAGGGAGAAATCAAGGTCAGTGGGCAGAATATTAATTGTTATGAGCCAAAGTCTTATCATAGTCGTTTTGGTACCGTATTTCAGGATTTGCAGGTATTTGCACTGCCTCTGTCACATAATGTTTTGATGCGAAAACCTCAGAACGACGAGGAACGCAGGCTTGTGGAGGATTCTCTCAGAAAAGCACAGTTCGGAGAGAGGCTGGATACGCTGGAGAAGGGTATTGATACTATGGTGACCAAGGAGTTTGATGAGAACGGAATGGGACTTTCCGGTGGTGAGGCACAAAAGATTGCCATTGCCAGAGTTTTTGCCCGCAAGCCCGATATTGTTATTTTGGATGAGCCTTCCTCCGCACTTGACCCTATAGCAGAGTACAATATGTATAAAAATATGCTGACTGCTACGGATGGTGAGACAGTTATTTTCATTAGTCACAGACTTTCCGCAACCCGTGATGCAGACCGGATTTATATGTTTGAGAACGGCAGTATCATCGAACAGGGCAGTCATGGAGAGCTTATGAAGCTGGAAGGCAAGTATGCAGAAATGTGGAAGCTGCAGGCTCAGAATTATCTGGCAGAGGAGGTGTTGGCATGAGTGTAGAAAGCAAGAAGGATAAGATAAGTATAAAGCGACTTATTTCTAATGTGTTTTATATCATAAAATATGCATATCTTCATGACAAAAGGATGGCTGCAGCATATATTGTAAATCGCTGTGTTTTTCAGGGAATAGGTACGTTTATTAATACTTTTCTTTTAATGGAAATCATTGATATACTTACAACAACTGCTGAAATTCAAAGCATTCTGAGTGTATTGATTGAGATGTTTGTGTTATATGCTATTCGTCTTATTATACATAGAATTCTTGAAAATCTATATTATACGAGGCTGGTAAAGGTCTCCGGTGTCATTCAGCGTGAGCTCATGGAAAAGGCACAGAAAATCGATTTGAAGTGTTATGATATACCGGAATATTATGATGATTTTGTAATCGCAGCTTCACAATCAGAAGATATGGTGAATAAAGCTGTTATGAGTGTGGCAAGAATTGCCTCAAGTATTCTTTCCATGCTGATAGCGGGAACTATGATAATGATTATGAATCCTGTGGTTGTCGTATTCCCTGTAATAGGCTTTATCATAAATATAGTGACCAGATTTCGGATTACAGAGTTGGAATATGAATATAATCTGGAAAAGCAAAGAATCGGCAGAAAGGCTGATTATTCCAAGAGAGTTTTCTATCAACCGGAATATGCGAAGGAAATCAAGCTGATGGGAATAGAGGATGCTCTGATGGAGCAGTATGATGAGGCAATCGCAGAAGAGCGAAAGATGGCACTGAAGTATTCCCTGAAAATATTGCCGCCGACGCTTATTAACTGGATATGTACCTATACGGTTTGTCAGTTCTTTGCAGTACCGGTATATCTGGCATATCTGGCTATCGAGAAGCGAAGCATAGAATTGGGTGAGGTTGCGTCACTGAAAAATGCTACCAATGATATTAAGAGCCGTTTGGACGAAATGAATTATGCACTTGTGGATTTTCAGACAGTAGGACAGTATGCTGAAAAGTTTCGTCGTTTCATGGACTATGAGGTGAATATTGAAGGCTGTGAGGGAACAGAACCACTTCCGGAAAACGACAGTACCTTAGAGTTTAGGAATGTCAGCTTCCGATACAAGGACAATGAAAAATATGTTTTGAAGAATGTAAATATGACCATTAAAAAAGGAGAAAAACTTGCCCTTGTGGGAGAAAATGGTGCGGGAAAGACCACTCTGATTAAGCTGATTATGAGGCTTTATGATGTAACAGAGGGAGAAATAACCTTTGGTGGTGTGGATATTCGAAAACTAAATATTAAGGAGTATCGTGAGAAAATAGGTACGGTATTTCAGGATTTCCAAATCTATGGTGCGACATTGGCAGAGAATGTGAAGATGGATTTTCAGGAGGCTGGAGATGAAGAAAAAATATGTAAGGCACTGGAGCGAGCGGACTTTGGCGGCAAGCTGAAAAAGCTCCCGGATAGGATAGAAACGGAACTTACCAAAGAGTTTTCAGAGGGTGGTACCATGCTCTCAGGAGGTGAAGGGCAGAAGGTGGCAATTGCAAGAATGTTTATGCGGGATATGCCCATTGCGATTTTGGATGAGCCGTCCTCGGCACTGGATCCGATTGCAGAGTATCGTTTGAATAAAAGTATGTTGGAAAATACAGAAAATCAGGCAGTTATTCTGATTTCACATCGTTTGTCCACAACAAAGGATGCTGATAGAATTATATTATTGGAGAACGGCAGTATTGCTGAAAGCGGTACGCATTCCGAACTGTTGGCAAAATGCGGAACCTATGCACAGATGTGGCAGGTTCAGGCTGAAAAGTATTGTGTAGGAATTTATACATAAAAGAAAGCAGCAGGCTGAAATCGATAAATTCATAAATATCGAAAAAAGTACTTGCATTCTCCTGAAACATGTGGTAAACTCTTAACGTTGCGAAAATGAGATGGTCCTCTGTTACGAAGTGTATTAAGAACATCCAGTTTATGAAGGAGGCTCAAGATGAGTGATATTATTAAGGCAATCGAAGCAGAACAGTTAAAGTCAGAAGTTGCAGACTTCAATGTTGGTGATACCGTAAAGGTTTATGGTAAAATCAAGGAAGGAAACCGTGAAAGAATTCAGGTTTTCGAAGGTATCGTATTAAAGAGACAGGGTGGAAGCAACAGAGAAACCTTTACCGTTAGAAAGAACTCTAATGGTGTAGGCGTTGAGAAGACCTGGCCTGTACATTCTCCTAACGTAGAGAAGATCGAAGTAGTGAGAAGAGGTAAGGTAAGACGTGCTAAGTTGAACTACTTAAGAGACCGTGTTGGTAAGAAGGCAAAGGTTAAAGAGTTAGTAAAATAATAATCTGCTTGAATAGGACAATTACTTTTTAGTAGTTGTCCTTTTCTATTTCGGAAAAGTATGTTAAAATAGATAAGATGTAGTTGTTTTGATAGAAATGCGTTGAGGTATGTTATGGCGAGACATAAGGGTTTAACCTTTTATCAACGAAAGAAAAAAATCAGTGTGTCCATAGTAAAGGAAGTTTTTTCCTATATTTTTATTGTACTATTCGCTATTTTTCTGGCGGCAGTATTGACGTATACCTTTGGTATGTCCACCAATGTCATCGGAGTTTCCATGGAGCCTACCCTGAGTAATGGGCAGACCATTTATATCAACAGATTTGCATATACCTTGTCTAATCCCAAGGAAGGGGATGTGGTGGTATTTTTGCCGAATGGTAATCAGAACACTCACTATTATGTGAAGCGAGTGATTGCCGGTTCCGGTGACAGGGTGCTTATCGAGGATGGCATCTGTTATGTAAATGGAGAAGTCAGTGAGTTTGTAACAGAGAAGGTTCAGGACGGTGGCATTGCAGAAGTAGAGTTTACAGTAGAGAGCGGAGAATATTTCTGTCTGGGCGATAATGTGAATAATAGTGAAGACAGTCGCTCCGCAAATATTGGTACAGTGAAAAGCAAGGATATTATCGGCAAGGCATGGTTTTATACGGATAGTGAAGCAGAGGAGGCAGGCTTCATTAAGTAGGAGGCAATATGAATTATCAGTGGTATCCCGGTCATATGACGAAGGCAAAGCGTATGATGCAGGAGAATATAAAGTTAATCGATTTGGTGATAGAGCTTGTGGATGCGAGAATTCCTTTAAGCAGCCGCAATCCGGATATTGATGATTTGGCAGGGAATAAGTCCAGAATCATTCTTTTGAACAAGTCTGACTTGGCAGACCCTCATTATAATAAGCAATGGACCAAGTATTTTGAAGAAAAGGGAGCGTATGTTCTGGAGATTAATTCCAAGTCCGGAGCAGGAGTGAAGTCTATACAGGGCTTGGTACAGGAGGCTTGCAAGGAAAAGATTGAGCGTGACCGCAAGCGTGGTATCGTGAACCGACCGGTACGTGCCATGGTAGTAGGAATTCCCAATGTAGGGAAATCTACTTTTATCAATTCCTTTGCCGGAAAAGCCTGCGCAAAGACCGGAAATAAACCCGGTGTTACCAAGGGAAAGCAGTGGATTAAGCTGAATAAAGGATTGGAGCTGTTGGATACTCCGGGTATTCTTTGGCCGAAGTTTGAAGACCAGGAAGTAGGAAAGCATCTGGCCTTTATCGGTTCCATGAATGATGAAATCATTATTATGGAAGAGTTGGCTTGTGACTTGATACAGGAAATGGTGGAGCTGTATCCACAGGCTTTGAAAGAGCGATATAGTATAGAAGAGTTGGGAGCACCTATTGATGTGCTGAAAGCTATTGCAGAGAACCGTAAATGCTACAGCAAGGGTGAGGAGCTGGATTTGCTCAAGGCTTCTAATCTGTTTGTGGATGATTTCAGAAGCGGTAAGCTGGGCAGAGTGACTATGGAAAGACCATAATCCATGGAATATAGAAGTTTTATGCCGCATATGCGACGGAATGCGAGGAATTATGAATAAGGTATTAAAAGAAATATTGAGTACAGGTGTATATTTGCTGATTGTGATGGTGTTGACGTATCTGGTAATTACCTTTGTGGGACAGCGTACAGAGGTGAGCGGTGACAGTATGGAGCCTACCTTGAGTAATGAAGACAATCTGATAGTGGACAAAATCACGTATCGTTTCAAGGATCCGGAGCGTTTTGATATTATTGTGTTCCCTTTTCAGTATAAGGAAGATACATACTATATCAAGCGAATCATCGGTTTGCCGGGGGAGACCATACAGATTGCAGAGGATGGAACTATTTACGTAGATAAGGGAAATGGTTTTGAGGTGTTACAGGAATCCTACGGAAGGGAAATTATCAAGGCGGAACGCCTGGGACTGGCAGCGGAACCTATTACGCTGGGGAAGGACGAATATTTCGTGCTGGGCGATAATCGTAATAACAGTTCAGACAGTCGTGTCCCGGAGGTAGGAAATATCAAGCGTGACCAGATTATTGGTCGTGCATGGGTGCGTATCTGGCCTTTGAGTGAGATGGAAGTGATTGCACATCAGTAAAGGAGAGGAAATATATGGCAATGAGTATAGGGGAAATAAAGGAAATTTATCAGGCGGCTTGTGAAAATGAGCTGCCTGAATTTGTAAAACGCTTTGAAGAGGATACACGAAGCGGTGTGGTGAAGCTGGTGGAGGCTGCGAAAAAGAAGATGGCTGCACTGGAAGCAGAAAAGCAGCGTATTTACGAATTGCAGAAATATGAGCGGGAATATGGGGAGTACGAGTATATCTGCGGTATTGACGAGGTGGGTAGAGGACCTTTGGCGGGACCGGTGGTGGCTTGTGCAGTGATTTTGCCCAAGGATTGTGATATTTTATATATAAATGATTCCAAGCAATTGTCCGAAAAAAAGAGAGAAGAGCTTTATGATATCATTATCGAAAAGACAGTTTCTTATGGTATCGGAGTAGTTTCTCCGGAGAGAATTGATGAAATCAATATTTTGCAGGCTACCTATGAAGCCATGCGACAGGCTATCGGAAAGCTGTCCGTAAAACCGCAGGTTTTGTTAAATGATGCAGTGACCATACCGGGAGTGGACAGTAGTATTAAGCAGGTACCCATTATCAAGGGGGATGCTAAGAGTATCTCCATTGGTGCAGCCAGCATCGTGGCAAAGGTATACAGAGACCGTATGATGGTAGAGTACGATAAAGAATATCCGGGCTACGGTTTTGCTCAGAACAAGGGCTATGGCGGCAGCCAGTTACATAGGGATGCCCTGAAGGAATTAGGTCCTACCCCCATTCATCGCAGAAGCTTTATCGGAGATTTGGTGTAGCTATTCCAGTATGAGTAGGAGTTTTTCGCAGTAGGATAAGATGGTTCCATAAATCGTCATAGGTTTGTGACCGAGTTTAGGAGAGAAGGAGGCGGAAGGATGCGCTTAAATGAAATGTTGAATAATTTGTTTGCTCAAAACAGCGTGTCTGTGAAGTCTGCCGGCTCTGCGGAAACACAACAGCTGCCGGCGAATATTGCGGCACAGATTAAGGCACTGACACCGGGGCAGATATTGTCCGGGGAGGTTTTGGAAAGTACCGGAGATGTGGTGAAGCTGTTGGTTAATATGAATGGAGAAGCAGTTCCTTTGCAGGCACGTTTGGATCAAAATATGATGCTGGCATTGGGGAAAAGTCTGCTTTTTCAGGTAAAGAATAATGGTTCCACTTTGAGCCTTAGTCCGCTTTTTGAAAATATGGGGATGGAGCAGAATGCTTCCAAAGCATTGGAAAGTGCTTCCTTGCCGGTGAATGATACCACTATGGCCATGACAGCGAAGCTTATGCAGGAAGGAATTTCCATAGACAAGAATACCTTGCAGGAGATTTACCATGAGGTGATTTCCAATCAGAATGCAGAATTGATGGATATTATTGACTTACATAAGCTGGGACTACCGGTGAATAAAGAAAATTTGGAGCAAATGCATTCTTACAAAGCCATGACACATCAGTTGTCGGGCGGAATCGAGCAAATGGCTCAGGATTTGCAACAGTTGGTGCAGCATATGGCAGAAAATGGGCAGGAAAAGGACGTAGCAGCCTTTTTAAAGGCAGTTTTGCAGTTCGAGGGAGAAATTCCTGTATGGCAGGAGGCAAATGCCTCTTCGGGCGGCAAAACGGTTCTGACAGAGCAGGGAATGCAGCCGGAAATCAGTCAGACTGTAACCGGCGGTGAGAACGGGGACCAGAATACCGCTTCAGTCAATGATGCAGTGGTGCCAAAGGGCGAAAATGTAGCTTCCGGGGAGACGGGAGCACAGATTGTACAAGAAGCTTCTCTGACAGCAGAAGAAAATAACGCACAGCAGGCAAATCTTTCTGCCAAGGAAATGAGCCCGAAACAGCTTTTACAGCAGATTTTTACCCAATTGGAAAGTGTTATGGGAGATAAAAATGCACTGACCGAGTTGGTCAAGAGTGATTCCTTTCGGTCTAATATCAATGAATTTTTGCAAAAGCAGCTGATGCTGGAGCCGGAGAGTACGGATAAAAAACAGGTACAGGAGATGTATCAAAAGCTGGGCAGACAGTTAAATGCTATATCAGAAGCATTGACCCAGGTGGGACAGGAACAGAGCCCTTTGGGAAAAACAGTACAGAATATGTCTCAGAATGTGAACTTTTTGCACCAGATGAACAATATGTATGCGTATGTGCAGCTGCCACTGAAGCTGTCGGAGAATAATGCTCATGGAGAACTGTATGTGTATTCCAACAAGCGTCATTTGGCACAGCAGGATGGGGAGTTCAGTGCACTGTTGCATTTGGATATGGAGCATTTGGGCCCGGTGGATGTGTATGTAAAAATGAAGGAGACCAAGGTAAATACACAGTTTTTCCTAAAGGATGATGATTTGCTGGACTTTTTGTACGAGCAT
The DNA here is from genome assembly GCA_045538995.1 of Acetatifactor sp. Taxonomy (GTDB): domain Bacteria; phylum Bacillota; class Clostridia; order Lachnospirales; family Lachnospiraceae; genus Acetatifactor. The sequence goes on from JAZQEK010000026.1 coordinate 49,669, forward strand.
ATGGATTTACTTACTTCACGATTGGAGAAGCGTGGGTATAGTATGACCTACAGTATGAAAGTGCGAGGCGAACAGGAAGGTCAGACCGGTGGGAATACGACTTTTCAGGAGTTGATTCATGAAAACTCCAATATTCCTACTCTGGTGAACTATTCTTTTGATGTAAGAGCCTAAGAGTGTTGCTTCGTAGTTTTGGCAGAGTGCGGAATAAGGTTGTGGAATAGAAAAGGGGAGAATGGATGGATACCAGAAAAATGAAGCAGGAAAAGCCCAAGCAGGCCATAGCACTTGCCTATGACCCTTCCGAGGATGCACCAAAGGTCATTGCTTCCGGAAGGGGAGCCTTGGCAGAGCGAATCATCGAGAAGGCAAAGGAGAGCGATGTGCCTATTCACAGGGATGATAAGCTGGCGGATACCCTTTCCCGACTGGAGGTAGGGGATATGATACCGCCGGAGCTCTATGAGGTGGTAGCGGAAATCCTGGTATTTGTGGATGCTATGGATAAGCTGAGAGGCAAAATTAAAAAATAGAAAAAGGAGAACACGATTTGAACAAACGCAGAACAGGTACGGCTGCGGAAACACGGGCTGCAGCTTATTTGTCGGAGAAGGGCGTTCGCATCGTAGAAAAGAATTTTCGAAACCGACATGGAGAGATTGACTTAATCGGTTACCATGAAGGGTATTTGGTGTTTTTTGAAGTAAAGTATCGTAGCAGCAGGCGAAACGGTTGTCCTGAAGCTGCGGTGGATTATCGAAAGCAAAGGCAGATTTGTCAGGTGGCGGCATATTACCGCTATTTGCACAAGGTTTCCCTAAACACTGCCATACGTTATGATGTGGTGGCTATAGAGGGTGAAGAAGTACGCTGGTATCAGAATGCCTTTGCACATATGGAATGAAGAAAAAATGAACGGGCAGGAAAGGTTGGAGAATGGATGCATCCTGTGATTCGGGCAAAGTATAGAGAAGCAGTATTGGAACAGAAGGAATATCAGTTGAGTTGTGGTGATGTGGTAGAGTATTTGCAGTTTCCCAAGCTGGCAAAGCTGGAGGGGGTGGAGCATGTGTTTACCACCAGAACCGGAGGTGTAAGCAAGGGGGATTGTGCCACACTGAACTTTAGTTTTACGCGTGGGGATGACCCGAAGTGTGTGCTGGAGAATTATTGTAGAATAGGTGAGATTTTTGGCAGAGAGGCGAAGGACTTCGTAACCACAGACCAGACACACACCACCAACATTCGTGTGGTGACAAAGGCAGATGCCGGCAAAGGTGTGACGGTTTCTAGAGATTATACGGATATTGACGGATTGATTACCAACGAGAAGGGACTGATTTTGTCCTGTTTTACGGCAGATTGTGTGCCAATCTACTTCGTAGACCCGGTGAAGCAGGTGATCGGTGTGGCACATTCCGGCTGGCGGGGAACGGTAGCCGGTATGGGAGATTGTATGGTGAAGCGGATGCAGGCGGAGTTTGGTTGTGAACCGGAGGATATGGTGGCAGCCATAGGTCCTTCGATTTGTCAAACCTGCTATGAAATCAGTGAGGAAGTGGCAGTGCAGTTTAAACAGGGCTTCTGGAAAGAAGAAGCAGTAACTGACTATGGCAAGGAAGCTTATGCAAGAGGTTTGCACCCTACAGGCAGACTGCTTACCGAGGGAAAAGCTGAAGGAAAATACCAGTTGGATTTGTGGCTGGCCAATTATATCGTGCTGCGAAGAGCAGGGATTTTGGCAGAGAATATCGATATGACAGATATTTGTACCAACTGCAATCCGGCATATTTGTTTTCCCATAGGGCAACCGGCGGAAAACGCGGAAATATGGCAGCTTTTTTGATGATGAAGGAGTAGTAAGATGAATCATATTGAAAGAAGAGATGCACAATTGCCCTATATTTCGGATGAGTTTGACGAGGAAGCTTGGGCGGATGTGTTGCGGATACAGAAGGAACAAAAGTAATTCCACACAATAAAGGAGTGTATAAAAAGCGGCTATACAGAAGTAACATGTCTGTATAGCCGTATTTTATATGAATAATATTAGTGACGCTGATTGTATTCGGTAACAATATTGTGAATCTTGTCAGCGGTATTATTTACATTGGATAAGGACAAATCATGATTGGTGAAGTCGATAAGAGAAGTGATAAACTTACTCATATCTGCTTCGATAAAGTATGGCTTGGTGTAAATCTCCGGTGGCAAATAATTCAAATTGGTGGTGATTACCTTGTCAAAGTGACCGTTTGCGTAAGCCTTATCAAAAGCGGCAAAGCCATCAGTGAACAGTCCGAAGGTACAGCAGATAAATACACGGCGGGCCTTCATTTCCTTTAACTGTCTGGCGGTATCTAACATACTTCCGCCGGAGGAAATCATATCATCCATGATGATAATATCCTTTCCCTCGATATTGTCACCTAAGAATTCATGAGCTACGATAGGGTTTTTTCCGTTTACGATAACAGAATAATCACGGCGCTTGTAGAACATACCGGTATCTACGCCCAGCACACTGGCCAGATGGATAGAACGGTCCAAAGCACCTTCATCCGGACTGATAACCAGCAAATGCTCCTTGTCCACGATTAAATCGTCCTGAGAGCTTAACAATGCTTTGATGAACTGATAAGGGGTAGTGAAGTTGTCAAAACCGCTCAAAGGGGTCGCATTCTGCACTCTGGGGTCATGGGCATCAAAGGTAAAGAAATTGCTGATACCCATTGCCTGTAATTCCGTAAGGGCGTAAGCACAGTCTAAGGATTCCCGTGCAGAACGGGCATGCTGTCTGCCTTCATATAGAAAGGGCATGATTACATTGATACGTTTTGCTTTGCCGTTGCAGGCTGCAATCACACGCTTCAAGTCCTGATAGTGGTCGTCCGGTGACATGTGGTTGGTATAACCGTTTGCCTGATAAGTAATACTATGATTGGTAATATCCACCAACAGGAACAAATCCTTACCACGGATGGATTCGTGAAAAACTGCTTTTCCTTCTCCGCTACCGAAACGTGGGGTTTCCACATTTACAAGGTAATTGTCTTCAATATAGCCATGGAATGCAGGATCGTTTTTCACCTTTTCATTGTTGATGCTGCGACGAAACTGCACCATATAATCATTGATACGCTTGCCCATTTCCGCCATGGAGGGGAGAGCAATAATTTTTAAGGGTGCCACAGGGATGGCATTTTCTAATTCTCTTAAGTTCGGCATGAGAACCTCCAAATATTATAATTTTTCGACAAAATTCATAAAACAATAATTATTTTATAACATTCTGGTAGTGACACGTCAAGGATTTTCTTGTATGATGAATAGGAGGAAAGAAAACAAGCGACGCGAAGCGGCATTTGTTTTCGCCCGACTATTCAACGAGCAAGGCAGTGCGTAGCACGAGTGAGCACGAAGTGCGTCCTTGCGAGTTTGGACGGAGGAATATATGAAAACAAAACAACACATCATCAGCAAGGTGCTGCCGGGCAGTATTGCGGAAGAATTGGAAATAGAAGCAGGGGATATACTGCTTGCTATAGATAACACGGAAATCGAAGATATTTTTGATTATCAGTTTCTGGTGCAGGATACTTATATAGAAGTATTGATACAGAAGCCGGATGGAGAGCAGTGGCTCTTAGAGGTGGACAAAGAGTTTGACGAGGACTTAGGCATTGAGTTTGAAAACGGTCTCATGGATGAGTACAGACATTGCCATAACAATTGTATTTTCTGTTTCATCGACCAGATGCCAAAGGGAATGCGTGAGACCCTGTATTTCAAGGATGATGATTCCAGACTGTCTTTTTTGCAGGGAAACTATGTGACACTGACCAACATGTCAGACCATGATATTGAACGAATTACCAGATATCATTTATCGCCTATTAACATATCTTTCCAGACTATGAACCCTGAGCTACGTTGTAAGATGTTGAACAATCGTTTCGCCGGGGAAGCCTTGAAGAAAGTAGATACCCTGTATGAAGCTGGGATTACTATGAACGGACAAATCGTGCTTTGCAAGGGTGTAAATGATGGAGAAGAGCTGGAATACAGTATTCGGGAATTGACGAAATACCTGCCGAAATTAGAAAGTGTGTCTGTAGTGCCGGTAGGATTGTCTAAGTATCGGGAGGGCTTGTATCCGTTGGAAGCTTTCACCAAAGCAGATGCAGAACAGGTGATTGATACCATAGAAGAGTGGCAACGCAGGATTTATGCGGAGTATGGACTACACTTTATTCATGCCAGTGATGAGTGGTATATTCTGGCTGGACGTGAGGTGCCGGAGGAAGGTCGTTACGACGGATACCTGCAGCTGGAAAATGGTGTGGGGATGTTACGACTGCTTTTGGAGGAATTTCAGGATGGCATGCTGAAACTGGCGGGGGAAAGAAGCCTGCCGGATGCTTCGGTGAAGGAGGAATTGTCTCTGGTGACCGGTCTGTTGGCATATCCCTATATAGAGAAGCTGGCAAAGTCTATGGAGGAAAGCTTCCCGAACCTGAAGATACATGTCTATCCTATCACCAATGATTTCTTCGGGGAGCAGATTACTGTGTCGGGACTGCTGACCGGACAGGATATTGAGAAGCAGTTAAAGGGAAAGGTGCTTGGCAGCAGGGTTTTATTACCCCAAAATGTATTACGCAGCGGAGAAGAAGTGTTTTTGGATGATTTTACCAAAACGGATTTGGAAAAGTCTTTACAAGTGCCGATTAATATTGTAAAATCAAGCGGATATGATTTTATTGATTGTATATTAGGCAAATAATTTGACTTATATATAGTATATTGTTTGTGGTTGTTAGAAATGGAGGAAGACATGAGTAAGAGAAAATCCAAGCCGATTGTGGCAGTGGTAGGGCGCCCTAATGTAGGAAAATCTACGCTGTTTAATGTATTGGCAGGAGAAAATATATCCATCGTAAAGGATACACCGGGTATTACCAGAGACAGAATCTATGCAGATATTACCTGGCTGGACAAGTCCTTTACTTTGATTGATACCGGCGGTATCGAACCGGACAGCAAGGATATTATTCTGTCCCAGATGCGTCAGCAGGCGGAAATCGCTATGGAAACAGCAGATGTGATTATTTTCCTGGTAGATGTGAAGCAGGGACTTCAGGATGCAGATGCCAAGGTGGCAGATATGCTTCGTCGCTGTCACAAGCCGGTAGTGCTGGTAGTGAACAAGGTGGACAGCTTCGAAAAGTATATGGCAGATGTGTATGAGTTTTACAATCTGGGTATCGGTGACCCCCATCCCATTTCAGCAGCCAATCGTCTGGGTATCGGTGATATGCTGGATGTTGTCAGCGAATACTTCCCGGAGATGGAAGGAGAAGAGGAAGAGGATGAAAGAGTCCGTGTGGCTATCGTAGGTAAGCCGAATGTAGGAAAATCCTCTATTATTAATAAGCTTTTAGGCGAAAACCGTTTGATTGTTTCGGATATCGCAGGTACTACCCGTGATGCGGTGGATACAGAGATTACTTACAATGGCAAGGAATATGTATTTATTGATACGGCAGGGCTTCGCAGAAAGAACAAGATTAAGGAAGAACTGGAGCATTTCATGATTGTGCGTACCGTCAGCGCGGTAGAGCGTGCAGATGTGGTGGTCATGGTTATCGATGCTTCGGAGGGTGTTACCGAGCAGGATGCCAAGATTGCCGGTATTGCACATGACAGAGGCAAGGCTGTGATTATTGCTGTAAACAAGTGGGATGCTATCGAAAAGGATGACAAAACCATTTACCGTTTCACAGAGAAGGTGCGTAATACATTGTCCTATATGCCTTATGCAGAGATGCTGTTTATTTCCGCAAAGACAGGACAGCGTCTGCCCAAGCTGTTTGAAACCATCGATATGGTCAGTGAAAACCATGCTATGCGTGTGGCTACCGGTGTGTTGAACGAAATCATGGCAGAGGCAGTGGCGATGCAGCAGCCTCCGTCTGACAAGGGCAAGAGACTTCGCCTTTACTATATTACACAGGTATCCGTAAAGCCGCCAACCTTTGTTATTTTCGTAAATGACAAGGAATTGATGCACTTTTCCTATACCCGATATATTGAAAATCAAATCAGAGATACCTTTGGCTTCAAGGGTACTCCATTGCATTTTATTATTCGTGAGCGAAAGGAAAAGGATCAGTAATGAGTCGTTTGGTTTGTTTGGTAATTGGTTATATTTTTGGTTTGTTTCAGACTGCTTTCTTTTACGGAAAGGCACATGGCATTGATATCAGAGAGCATGGTAGCGGAAACTCCGGTACCACCAATGCCTTGCGTGTGTTGGGAACCAAGGCAGGTTTGATTGTTTTCGCAGGAGACTGTTTGAAATGTATTTTGGCAGTGTGTCTGTGCCGATTGATTTATGGAGAAAGTCATGCAGATATGTTATACCTGCTTTGTATTTATACGGCAGCAGGTGCTATTCTGGGACACAATTTCCCCTTTTATATGGGCTTTAAGGGAGGAAAGGGTATTGCTGCTACAGCAGGTCTCATATTAGCCTTTCATCCCTACTTCATTCCCATGGGTATTGTGATGTTCTTCGGTGCCTTTTTACTGACCCATTATGTATCCTTGGGTTCTTTGCTGGTATATTTGGGCTTTATGATTGAAATACTGATATGTGGACAGATGGGCTTGTTTGGTATGAGCCAGACACTTTTAAATGAGATGTATAGCGTAGCGTTCCTATTGGCTGTGATGGCTTATTGGAAGCATCGTGAAAATATCGTGCGCTTGCTTCATGGTACGGAGCGTAAAACCTATTTATTTAAAAAGAATAAGCAATAAGGAGGAGTTCTCATGGCAAAGGTAAGTGTATTAGGTGGCGGAAGCTGGGGTATCGCATTGGCGGTGCTGTTACATAAGAACGGACATGAAATAACCATTTGGTCAGCTCTGGAAAAGGAAGTAGAGATGCTTCAGACAGAGCATGAACACAAGATGCTGCCGGGAGTGAAGCTGGCAGAGGATATGGTGTTTACGACGGATGATGCAGAAGCGGTTGCGGACAAGGATTTATTAGTAATGGCAGTAGCCAGCTCCTATACCAGAGCGACTGCTAACCGTTTCAGCAAATTAATCAAGCCGGGACAGATTATCGTAAATGTGGCAAAGGGTATCGAAGAGAATACGGTGATGACATTGTCTGAAATCATTGAACAGGAAATCCCTCAGGCTCAGGTGGCTGTATTGTCCGGTCCTTCCCATGCAGAAGAGGTGGGAAGAGGTATCCCGACTACCGTAGTAGTGGGTGCCAAGAAAAAGTCTATTGCAGAATACATTCGCAGCCTCTTTATGAATGAGGTGTTCCGTGTATATATCAGTCCGGATGTGCTGGGTATCGAGCTGGGCGGTTCTTTAAAGAACGTGGTAGCACTGGCTGCCGGTATCGCAGATGGTCTGGGCTATGGAGATAATACCAAGGCTGCATTGATTACCAGAGGTATTACGGAAATCGGTCGTCTGGGTATGACCATGGGTGGCAGATACGAAACCTTCTCCGGTCTGACCGGTATCGGTGACCTGATTGTGACCTGTGCCAGCATGCATTCCAGAAACCGTCGTGCCGGTATCTTAATCGGTCAGGGCAAGTCCATGGACGAGGCGATGGCAGAAGTAAAGATGGTAGTGGAAGGCGTGCATTCTGCAAAGGCAGCTATGCAGCTGGCAAAGAAGTATGACGTACAGCTTCCTATCATCGAGCAGGTAAACATGGTACTGTTCGAAGGTAAATCGGCGGAAGAAGCAGTGAAGGATTTGATGCTTCGTGACAAGAAGATAGAAGTATCGGATGCACCTTGGGAAGAGGAATAAAGCTGTAGGATATTATCGGAAGCGGCAACTGATTAAAAATGATTTGAGAAAGAGTAGATTACAGTCTGCTCTTTTTCTGTTTGTGATAGTCATGTCGAGTACATCTGTTTTGGCAGATGATTTCAATTGGGTACAGTGGTATGAAGGAAACGGAATGGGTAGTGTGGTTGGCAGTATTATGGACGGTAGCATAACAACTTTTGAAGCATGTGAAAAGATTGTAATTCCTGCATCCAAAGCAGGTTTAGTAGAACAGGGACATATTGATTTTCTAATCGAATGTTATCCCGAAGCAAAAGCCATATTGGAAATGAACGGTGTGCCTGTTGACACTACACCAACAGCAGACCCGACACCTGCACCTACACCCGCCACTCCCGCATATACGATTGAAGATTGCGATATGTATAAGTACGCAACCACAGACGTAAATGTGAGAGTAGAACCCGATACAAATGCAGGCAGGGTAGGAAGCGTGGAACAGAACGGATATGCACACATCACAGGCATTACATCAAACGGTTGGTATCGTTTGGAATATAACGGCATTACAGGTTTCAGCGTACAGAAGTATTTTGCAGATAAGCCGATTGAAGTTATCGAAGAAGTAACAGACGTTCCCGAACCCACACCCGAACCTACGGCAGAGCCTACTCCCGAACCCACCGAAGCACCTGTGGCAACAGAAGAACCCGTAGCAACCGAAGCACCTGCCGTAACGGAGGCACCTGTAGAGGATAGCGAAGGAAACAAACTTCCTTTTGTCATTGGCGGTGTAGCTGGAGTGGCATTGCTTGCCATCATCGGTGTATGTGTAGTGAGACGCAATCGCAATCGTAAGAAATAATGTAGTTAGAAGAAACAACCCTTTTCGAATTATGTTCAATAGAATTTCTGTGAAGAAAAACTATTGAAATATATTCGAAAAGGGTTTTATATTACCGGTATAATAACTATCTTATATTACATACGATTTCTGCTGCCATCTTAGGCTTATTCATGGTATAAATATGAATACCGTCTACATGGTTCTCTTTTAAATCCAAAATCTGACGAATTGCATAATCAATGCCGGCCTTACGCATGTCCTCGGGAGAGTCTGCGTATTTGGCAATCATATCTGCCATAGCCTTGGGCACGCTGGAACCGGAGAGGGAAACCGTGGTACCGATTTGCTTGGCGGTGGTAATGGGCATGATACCGGCACAGATAGGAATGACGATACCTTTCTTTGCCGCCTTTTCCCGGAAGGTGTAAAAGTAATCATTGTCAAAGAAAAGCTGGGTAATGAGGAATTCTGCACCTGCATCCTGCTTTTCCTTTAAGTGATTTAGGTCTGATTCCATGCTGAAGGATTCGAAATGCTTTTCCGGATAGCAGGCCCCGGCAATGTGAAAATGAGCCTGTTTCTTCAGGTAGTGTATCATATCACTGGCATGGGCAAACTCTCTGGAGGCAAATTGTTCATCGGTCATATCCTTGGGACGGTCGCCGCGCAGTGCCAGCACATGGTCTACATTATGAGCCTTGAGTTCCTGTACCACAGCATCTATCTGAGCAGCAGTATTTCCTACACAGGTCAAATGTGCCAAGGCAGGAATGTGCAGGGTGTTTTGTATGTAGGAGGCAATCTCTACGGTCTTTTTGGATTTGCTGCCTCCGGCACCATAGGTGACGCTGATAAAGTCGGGATGTAACCGACCCAGCTCATCCAGTATGGCAAATGCCTGCTCAAATTCTCCATCCTTCTTCGGTGGAAACACCTCGAAGGAGAGAGTGGGTTCTTTCTTGAAAAATGATTGTATCATAATAACCTCCTCATAAGGTGGTGAGGCAGGGGACGAGGAAACGGGAATGTGTTCTGTGTGTGCAAGTCCTCGGACACTTGAAGCATCTAAGGTTAGAAAACATTGCTAAATGCAGATAGAAAATCTCAAAACTCGCTACGCTCAAACAGTTGAGATTTTCTATCTAACGCACTTTTTTCTAACCTAAGATGTTCTAAGTATCCTGCGGGAGTATACACACAGAACACATTCCCCGCTTCCTCAACCCTGCCATCAACCTATAGTTTCAATAGAAAATTATGTCAATTTGCTTGCTTTTAAGCTAGGAATATCGTAACATGAGAGTAGCTATGATTCAAGAGGTAAATTTCTTGTATGGTCAAGCGAGCAAGTGGCGAGCGGTTTGGTGTTTCATGAGAGGTGACCATTATTATGAAGATAGCAGTTTTATCGGATATTCATGGGAATTATAAGGCATTACAGAGATGCTTGGAGCATGCCAAGAGTCAAAAGGTGGATGCATATTTCTTTCTGGGAGATTATTTGGGGGAATTTCCATATCCTCAAAAAACCATGGAAATGCTTTATGATATGCGTGAAAAATATCAATGTTTTTTTATTAGAGGAAATAAGGAAGACTATTGGATTAATCGGAGAAAGGATATTGATTGTGATTGGAAGAGTGGTAATCATAGTATCGGTGCCATGATTTATTGCTATGAAAATCTGACAGCAAGAGATATTGATTTTTTTGAAGCATTACCCATATGTGAAAGTATTCGATTTGAGGGCGTTGCACCTGTTTTACTATGTCACGGAACCCCGTTGAGTAATAGAGGGAAAATGTTACCAAATGATGAGAAGACTAGGGAAGTGGCTCATAAGTATGCAGAAGGATATATTGTTTGTGGGCATACACATATTCAGCAGATGGTTTTAAATGATAAGAAGATTGTTTGGAATGCGGGTGCTGTGGGAGTACCGCTTCATAGTGAAGGAAAAACACAATATATGCTACTTCATTCGGATGGACAGGAATGGAAGCATGAATTTATAACATTGGACTATGACGTGGATAGTGTCATAAAAGAAATATATGAATCAGGCTTGGGTGACATCACACCATATTGGTGTAAAATCACAGAACATTTGCTTTATACCGGTGAAATTTCTCATGGAACAGTGTTAAATGAGGTTATGAAATTAAGCGGCTATCAAGATAATTGGTACAATATTGAGGAACGGTATTGGGAGGAAGCGTTAAGAAAGTTTGGTATTTTATAATATTAAGGAAAAAGCTTATGTTGGTGATGAAAGGGTTGGAATGGTCATTTACATTATATAAATAAATCAAATTTGATGGAGATTAAAGAAATGGCAATAGAAAAGGTAAGAGAGTATTTTAAAACATTAGGAATAGACGACAAAATACAAGAGTTTGAAACTTCCAGTGCAACTGTGGCATTGGCTGCTGAGGCACTTCATTGTGAGGAAAGCCGGATTGCGAAGAGTTTGTCCTTTCATGTTGGCGACAAGGTGGTGTTGGTAGTCGCGGCAGGGGATGTAAAAATTGACAATTCCAAATATAAAGCATTTTTTGGAACGAAAGCGAAGATGTTATCCTACGAAGAGGCAGAGCCCCTTATCGGACATGCTGTTGGCGGAGTATGTCCTTTTGCTGTGAACGAAGGTGTGGAGGTATATTTGGATGAATCTTTGAAAAGATTTGAGACGGTATTTCCTGCATGTGGCAGTTCCAATAGTGCCATAGAGCTTACCATGGAAGAACTGGAAAAGTATTCCGGATATGTGAGCTGGATTGATGTGTGTAAAGCTGCAACGATAAGCTAGGAACAGAAAAATAAACAGCCGCCATGCGGCAGAATGTGAGGAATTATGAGTACATTTCAAGGAACACAGGAATATGTGGCAAGTGAGGAATTGATGGCAAGTGTGAATATTGCCATAGCATTGAAGAAGCCCCTTTTAATCAAGGGTGAGCCGGGTACCGGCAAGACTATGCTGGCGGAAGCAGTAGCGAAGGCTTTGGGCAAGAGACTGTTGATTTGGAACATTAAGTCTACCACCAAGGCTCAGGAAGGTTTGTACGTTTATGATACCATCCAGAGACTGTATGACGGACAGTTTGGTGAGGAAGGGGTAGACGATATTGCCAGATATATTAAATTGGGCAAGTTGGGAGAAGCCTTTGCCAGTGAGGAGCAGGTAGTGTTGTTGATTGATGAAATTGATAAAGCAGACTTGGAATTCCCCAATGACTTGTTGTGGGAGTTGGATCAGATGGAATTCTACATCAACGAGACCAAGGAAACCATCAAGGCAAAGCACAGACCTATCGTGATTATTACCTCCAATGCGGAGAAGGAGCTTCCGGATGCATTCCTGCGAAGATGTATTTTCCATTATATTGACTTCCCGAATGAGGAATTGATGAAGGAAATCGTAAAGGTACACTTCCCGGATGTAGAGGAGCATTTGTTAAAGAATGCCATGGAGGTATTCTACAGTATCCGCGCCATTCGAGATATCCGCAAGAAGCCCAGCACCTCAGAACTGATTGACTGGGTAAATGCTTTGCAAATAGGTGGTATTCCGACGAATACTATCAAGTCAGCGTTGCCCTTTATCGGTGTAGTGGTGAAGAAGGACGAGGATTTGGAGATAGTGAGAAACTCGAAGGGACAGTTGTAGTATGTTCATAAAATTTTTTCATGCTCTGCGAGCCAAAGGATTGCGTGTGACCTTGGGGGAATGGCTGACCTTGCAGGAAGCCTTGGACAAGGATTTGTGTGGCAGTTCTCTGACACAGTTTTATTATGTGGCACGTATGATTTTGGTGAAGAGTGAGACGGATTTTGATAAATTTGATATGGCTTTTGAGGAGACCTTCAAAGCTGCTCAGAGGGAGACGGAAGTGGGAGCAGAGATGCTTCGTTGGTTGGATAAATCTGACATGATGGAGCTGGCTCATGAGGAGGCACGTTCCCATTTGAATCAGGTGGAAGAAATCATGGTGGATAAGGAAGATGTAGAGGAGAAATTCCGACAGCGTCTGAAGGACCAGGACAGTGAACACAATGGTGGTAGCTACTGGATCGGAACCATGGGTAAGACTTCCTTCGGTAATATGGGTGGCAATGTAGGCGGTGTCCGCGTCGGTGGCAAGACCGGTTATCAGTCTGCTTTTGCGGTGGTTGGTGCCAGAAAATATCGTGATTTCCGTGATGACAGAGTGCTGGATAACAGACAGTTCCAAATGGCTTTTCGAAAGCTGCGACAGTTTTCCTCCAGACTGGATATTCCGGAAAGTGAGTTGGATATTGACGGAACCGTGGACAAAACCTGTAACAATGGCGGTTGTCTGCAAATCGTCATGAAGAAACCCCGAAAGAATGCAGTGAAGTTATTATTATTGATGGATTCAGGCGGTACTATGATACCCTTTAGCAATCTGTTGAATGATTTGTTTCAGGCAGTACACAAGTCCAATCATTACAAGGATGTGAAGACTTATTATTTTCATAATTGTATCTACAGCAAGCTGTATAAGACCCCGGAGTGCGAGAATGGTGACTGGGTGGATACAGAGTGGTTGTTCCGCAATGTAGACAGCGATTACAAGGTAATCATCGTGGGAGATGCAGCCATGGCACCGGAAGAATTGTATTCTACTACAGGAAATTATCGTGGACCCAATGGTGGTCTGTCCGGCTGGGATTGGTTGCAGCTGGTGAAACGTAAGTATAAGAAGGTGGTTTGGCTGAACCCCAAGATGGCGCCGGGGCGTGCCCCTTGGAGAGAGGCGGAGACCGCTATCAAAGAACTGTTTCCTATGTACAAGCTGACCGTAGATGGCTTAAATCAGGCTATGGTGAAATTAATGGTGAATAAATAGAAGGAGAGGGAGGGGATTATTCCCCTCCCGGACCATCCTTTCTGGGGCGGAAGGATTCCGGCAATGGTTCCACATTCATGGAAGAGCGGACGGATTCGGTATAGCTTCCGGATTTTATTACATTGGTTTCTCTTTGGGAATTACCGGGAACAGAGATGTTTCCTTCGTCCTTGGGTAAGTCTATCTGAGGAATGTTTCCATCATCATAAAGTTGTTTAAAGTTTGTATCAGACATATTGCACCATCCTTTCGGAGTTAGTATGTGCAGTTGGGGAGAAATGTTGCATGAAAATAAGAAAGTATTTATTCTTTTCGAAAAGAAAAGTTTTAGAAAGTGAAAAAATGTAAAAAATATACTTGCAAAAATTTCGATATCATAATATAATATATACAAATCATAAAGATGATTCATGAAAGTATTTTGGTAATGCATAGTGCAGTCAGCACATTCAGGCAAATCAGCCATTTTACTCTAAATTAACAACAAAATAAGGTGGCGGATTTATGTCCTTGGGTAAGTCCGTCCGGAGGGAGGATTTATTATGGGACAGGTGAATGCGAAGTGGAAGCATTATTGTGAGAACAAGAAGCGATTTGCGGATTTGTTCAACGGAACTTATTTTCAAGGAAAAGAAATCATATACCCTGAGGATTTAATGGAGGGAAGCGAAGTATATTGTGAGCCGGAAAGCTGTATTGCTTAAATGAAGAGCAGGATTATAGTGTGTTTCGAACAGAACTGCGCAAGGTATTTGAGTTGCTTCGATTTCGAAAGAATAAGAAAGCATTATTACAAAAATTAAAGGAAGCAAAAGAATATCAACATATGGATGAAGAAAGCTTGGAGGTTTTGTCAGAGCTGTTAAAGACACCGTCCATATGGAAAAATAGAAAAGAATACTTGGTGAAGAACGAGGAAAAGGAGGAGTATGATATGTGTCAGGCGATTGAAGAATTGATTGCGGATGGTAGAAGTGAGGGTAGGTTAGAAACGTTGTGCGAATTGGTAAGAGATGGTTTATTGAATCTGGAGGAAGCTGCAAAACGTATGAATATAACTCCGGAGGAACTCGGGAAGCTGGTGTAAGATAGGGAAAATTAGAAAAAATAAGGATTGACAAACATATCTGCCCTATGTATAATGTATAAAAAGTTGCAACAAAATAATTCAATGCGTTGAAGAGAAGAGTAGCTTTGTTTCACATCTGACAGAGAGTTGCCGGTTGGTGAGAGGCACCAGAAGGACAAAGGGAAGTACATCTCGGAGCAGCAAATTGAAAGGCGTATGCTGAGTAGACTTTGCCGGTAGGCACCGATATTTGCCGGAGTATTGATAGATACTTGCTGAGCCATGGAGCGTGAGTGACATGGGAACATTAGGTGGTAACACGATTAGACGTCGTCCTTTTGAAGTAATCAGAAGGGCGATTTTTTTGTGCGCTAACAATGAGCCAAGTGCGTCGCGAGTATGTAAATACAACAAAGAGGAGGAAAACAAAATGACCGTATTCGAAGAATTAAAAGCAAGAGGTCTGCTTGCACAGTTGACCGACGAAGAAGAAATCAAAGAATTAATTAACAATGGTAAGGCAACCTTTTATATTGGTTTTGACCCTACTGCAGATAGCTTGCATGTAGGACATTTCATGGCACTTTGCCTCATGAAGAGACTGCAGATGGCAGGTAATAAGCCTATCGCCCTGATTGGTGGCGGTACTGCCATGATTGGTGACCCATCCGGCAGAACCGATATGCGTAGCATGATGACCAAGGAGACTATTGCACACAATGTAGAGTGCTTCAAGAAGCAGATGAGCCGTTTCATTGACTTTTCCGAAGGTAAGGCACTTTTGGTAAATAATGCTGACTGGCTTCTGGATTTGAACTATGTAGAGGTGCTTCGTGAAGTAGGCGCACACTTCTCTGTTAACCGTATGCTTACTGCTGAGTGCTACAAGCAGCGTATGGAGAAGGGCTTGAGTTTCCTGGAGTTTAACTACATGATTATGCAGAGCTATGACTTCTACAAGCTGTTCCAGGATTACAATTGTAATATGCAGTTTGGTGGTGATGACCAGTGGTCCAATATGTTGGGCGGTACAGAGTTAATCCGTCGTAAGCTGGGTAAGGATGCTTACGCCATGACCATTACCTTGCTTCTGAACTCCGAAGGTAAGAAGATGGGTAAGACCCAGAAGGGTGCTGTATGGCTTGACCCGAACAAGACTTCACCTTTCGAATTCTATCAGTACTGGAGAAATGTGGCTGATGCTGACGTACTCAAGTGTATCCGTATGTTGACATTCCTTCCTATGGAAGAAATCGAGAAGATGGATAGCTGGGAAGGCAGCCAGTTGAATCAGGCAAAGGAAATCCTGGCTTTTGAATTGACCAAGCTGGTACATGGTGAGGAAGAGGCTGCAAAGGCACAGGAAAGTGCAAAGGCACTTTTCAGCGCAGGTAATGCGGAAAACATGCCTACCTATGAATTGAAGGATGAGGACTTCAGAGACGGTACTATCGATATCATTGGTGTGGTTGCAACCGCAGGCTTATGTGCTTCCCGTTCAGAGGCAAGACGTGCTGTAGAACAGGGTGGTGTTACTGTGGATGGTGAGAAGGTAACCGATATTAAGACCGTTTACACCAAGGACGATTTTGCCGGGGAAGGCAAGGTTGTAAAGCGTGGTAAGAAGAGTTTCAAGAAGGTTGTACTGGGCTAAGGTGCACTGATTGGAACTTGTATGAAGTGTAAAGTATTAGATTAGGAATGTTTAAAAATCCTCCTGCATATACTGGGAATAGGTAAATGCAGGAGGTCTTTTTATGGAAAAAATGAGTGCGAACACGTATGATCTCTATCACGATATACAGGAAAGATGCAAAGGGGAGATTTACATAGGTGTTTTAGGTCCGGTGAGGACAGGAAAATCGACTTTTATCAAACGATTTATGGATGTTTGTGTGTTGCCCTTTATGGAGGATGAGCATGCCAGACAGAGAGCACAGGATGAATTGCCCCAGAGTGCGGGAGGCAAAACCATTACTACCACAGAGCCGAAGTTTATTCCGAAGGAAGCAGCGGAGCTTCGATTGAATGATGGGATTGATGTAAAGGTGCGTCTGATTGACTGTGTTGGCTATATGGTAGATGGTGCTGCCGGACATATGGAAGAGGATATGGAGCGTATGGTGAAGACACCTTGGTATGAAGGGGAAATCCCTTTTACACAGGCGGCAGAGATTGGTACGGATAAGGTCATGAATGACCATTCCACCATTGGGCTGGTGGTTCTGACGGACGGTAGCTTCGGGGAGATTCCCAGACAGAATTATATACCTGCCGAGGACAAAACCATTGCAGCTTTGAAAAAAATACATAAACCATTTCTGGTACTTTTAAACAGTCAGAAGCCTTATTCGGAGGAAACGGTGAGGCTGGCAGAAGAGCTGAAGCAGAAATACGGGGTGGCGGTATTGCCGGTAAATTGTGCCCAGCTGAAAAAAGAGGATATTTATCATATTCTGGAAAATGTTCTGTATGAATTCCCGGTTTCTGTGATGGAGTTCTATATGCCCAAGTGGATTGAAATCTTGCCGGATACCAATAAGTTGAAGCAGGAGCTGATGGCGCAGCTGCGTGAGAAGATGGCCACATATAATACCTTGCGTGACTGCATGGAAAATCCTATGAGTATGGAATGTGAGTTTGTGGATAAGGTAAAGATGGACCATATGAATCTGGCCAATGGTGTGGTGAAGGTACAGTTGAGTATGGACGATGCTTATTATTATGAAATGCTTTCCGGTATGCTGGGTGAACAGGTAAAGGATGAATATCAGCTCCTGGCGAAGCTGAAGGAATATGCAGCCATGAAGAACGAATATGCCAAGGTGTTGGAGGCGGTACAGGATGTGCGTCAGCGAGGCTATGGTGTAGTGAAGCCCACTCGTGAGGAGATACAGCTCAATGAACCGGAGGTAATCCGCCATGGCAATAAATATGGTGTGAAAATCAAGGCGCTCAGTCCTTCGGTACATATGATTAAGGCAAATATTGAAACGGAAATTGCGCCTATCGTAGGAACCCAACAGCAAGCCGAGGATTTGATAAAGTATATTGGAGAAAATGCTAAGTCAGAGAATGGTATCTGGGACACCAATATCTTCGGCAAGACGGTAGAACAGTTGGTAAATGACGGTATTGCTGTGAAAACCGCTTCGATTGGTGAGGAATGCCAGGTGAAGCTACAGGATACCATGCAGAAGGTAGTCAATGACAGCAATGGCGGTATGGTGTGTATTATTATTTAAGAATAGGCTTGGTTTTAGAGGTGTTACAATAATAAACCAGAGGCTGTAGAGCTTTTGGGGTCGATAGATGTGCAAAATCCGACTAAAGGAGGAAATGTTGGAATTAGTCGGGAAGGAATGCGCCTGAAAACCAACTAAAATGTAATAAATCCGATATTAGTCGGGAGAATATGTTGTGCTTTCCCGATTGAATTCGGTAAAGAGTAAATTTAGTCGGAGATAGAGTGTTTGAGTTCCCGACTAATTCGGGGAAAATATATGATAGTCGGAAGAAATAGAAGAGATATACCGACTAAAGTATATAAAAACAAATCTAGTCGGTGTCAGGGGTAAAACATACCCGACGAAAACATGAAAAAAACAAAATAGTCGGATTGATCCCCCCGATTTATCAAAGGTTTAATGTGATAGACACATTTCTTCAAAAAGAGAAATAAACTAAATACCAGAAGTGTATGAGAAAGAGAAGTTTGCATAGGCAGGCTTCTTTTTTTTAGGCTTTTTTAGGAAAGAATGATGAAAATAGTAGCGTGTTATGATATACTTTAGTTAAGTACATTGGTAAAACGGCGTGGCAGGAAGGATATCAAAAATGATTTTTGAATTAACAAATGAGCAAAGAAGATGTATGGGTATCCCGGAAGTGATGAGCGATTGGGAATTGGTTTGTTTGAAGCCGGGATTTTACTGCTATTTTCAAGGAGAAATGATTAGGAAATTGATTTTGGTAAAGGAAGAGGACACACAGAAACGGCAGAAGGCTACCTATCGCGAATATAATGTCACGGCTATGACCAAGGAAAACAGAACGATTTTATGTCCTAAAACGGCGAGGGGGAAAGAGAAAAAGCTCACGGTAGCAACAGTAGAAAATCTTTCCAGTGAAGGGGTTTGTTTTTATTATTCGGATGGTCGAATATCCATCGTAAATGAGAATACGCAAATCCATTTATTTTCTTCGCGGCTGGCAGGAACAAGATATGGATCATGGGAAGGATTGGCAGATTTTTGTAATACATGGGTAAAGGAAACGACAGAAGAGGATTTTGAGCAGCTACAGGAATTTGCGAATGCAAAGCGAAAGCATTGTAAATTTGCGGAAGGAGACTATTTTCGTTTTCGGATAGACCGTAGAAATTGGGGATATGGAAGAATTTTATTAGATGTTATGGCAATGCGCAAAAAGGGGATTAAGGATTGGGATGTTTTAATGGGAAGACCTGTTATAATAGAGGTTTTTCATGTTTTGACGGAGAACAAAAATCTCACGCCGGAGGAGTTGGCAGAATTACCCACAATACCCTCACAGTATCTGATGGATAATGCTTTGTTTTATGGAGAGTATCAGATTATCGGACGAGGTCCGCTGCCTGAAACACCGGACTATCCTATTATGTATGGACAGAGTATTTCTTATTTGGATAGGAATAAAATAATGTTTCAACGAGGTGATATTTATAGGGAAATACCTCTGGAAAATAATAAACTTATTCCGGGAGACTTTCAAAATAATGGGATAGGGTGGCAGATAAATATAGATGCAAATATCTTGAAGGATTGTATTGAAGCCGGTGATAATTCCCCATATTGGAATAAAGATTTGTATTATATGCGTTGTGATATCCGTAATCCTAAGCATAGGGAGGCTTTGGAGGCGGTGTTGAAGCAGTTTGGATTTTATTAAAAAAGATTTATGAGTTAACGGAAGCAGATATTATTTTTGACTTATGGCAGTCATGACGCTGCGGATACCCAAGTTAGAGAGAAAATAGGAAAACGTGTGGTGGAGTTGTTGCGTGAACAGGGATTTGAGGCAGAAATGACAGAAGACATAACAGGTGAAATACAGATACGTAATTTTGTGTGGGATAAGGTATATGATGATAAAAAATATGCAGGGATGTGTGAATCGGAATAGGTGGAGTGGAGAAAGGGATAGATTAACATAGAAAATATTTACGCAGAAAGGAAGCAAAATGAATATTTACGAATGCGAAGAGAAGAATAAAATAATCTTTCCACAATCATTTAAAGACATATTAAATAAAGCAGAGGCGCAGTGGTTGGATGAGCCTTTGGAGTGGATTTTTGATAATGAGGATAAGCTACGAGAGCAAATAGCGTTTGGCTTTCCTTCCATAGGTGATTTCAAATTGCTTTCTGATGTTTATGTTGAGTTACTTGAGACGCTAAGCAAAGAGGAATTGGAGCAATATGTATGTAATATACAATTACCGGAATGTCCGGAATTTATTGTATAAAGTATTTAACAAAAAAGACAAATTATATTGTCAATGTTTATTGGGATTTCACTAAATGATAGAAAAAAGGAATTGAGGTTAAGCTGATGGAGAATTTGATTAGAAATCTTTATGCAGTAGATACGTTTGTTGGTTGTACAGAAGAGGAAATTAAAATTATAAAGAAGATGTTCGGAGCATTGCCACCTGTTTTGGAGAACTTTTACAGAACTGTAGCGAAGACCGAAGCGTTGCATCATATGCAGGATTTTTGGATGCTTCCGGAGCATTTCACAAAATATACATGGCTGAATGATCCGGAATGTCTGATTATTCTCAATGAAAATCAGGGGGTCTGTCAAGCCGGAATTCGTAGAGAGGATTTAAGTCAATCGGATCCACCGGTTTATGTGAAAACAGATGATAATGAATGGGTATTATCTGCACCAAGTACCAGTGAGTTTTTGATGGCAATGTTGGCATATGAAGCATCTTTTTCCATGGAATTCATGCCAGAGGATTTTTACTGGATTACGGAAGAAGAATTGACAACCATTCACACGAAGCTGGACAAGTTACCATATGAAGTACATAATTGGCTGTATGATATGAAGATTTCCCTTTATACAAATGCACCGGATAATATTGTGGCGGTTATGGATGCCGGGGGAGATTTACAGGTGTTATATGGTGCAAATAGCGAGGAAAGTTATACAAAGTTAATGGCGGTGATGGAAGGTATTGGAGAAGCAATGTAACTGTGTGGTATTTAGGCACTTTCAGATCATAAAGATAGGGAGCTAATGTTATGGAGAACAAATACGCAGAAAAAGCAAGCGAAAAGGCAAAGAATATTGTTGCTAAAATAAAGGATATAACGGCTATGACAGCCTATAAATTAACGATTATTCCGAATAGTCAGCCAGGCATTTTTGACAGTAAATTCAGCGGTGTGCCTTATTGGGATATGACGAAGGAATATCCGGTTGACTGTGAAGGGGATAAAATGATGCTCCTCGCACAGATTAACTTTACAAAGGCTGCTTTAGAGGATGAGAGACTTCCTAAAGTGGGCATTCTGCAATTTTTTATTGCTACGGAAGATAATGTATATGGTATGGATTGGGATGAGGCAGATTCGCAGAGAAATTTTCGAGTGGTATATCATGAACAGATTGACGAGACTATGACAGAGGAACAGGTGCTTGGTTTAGATATCCCGGTTGCAACGAGTGAGGATAATGAGTGGACACCGGTATTCAAGGAGGCAGCAGTAAGTATTGAAAGGATGACTACATATCTTGGGACGGAGGACTATCACTTTTATTCGGTATTCGCAGAAGCGGTAAAGGAGCTTTATGGAGAGGATATTCAGGAGCAGGGATTTTATACATATTTGAGTGATGAAGACCGTGATTATATTTATGAGGAATGCAATAATGACGGACATTGGATTTTGGGATATCCGTATTTTACACAAAGTGATCCTAGGGAATACAGAGAGGACGACTATTATAACACTTTGCTATTCCAGATGGATTCCGATATGATAGGGCGTGAGGATTATGTTTTGTGGGGAGATTGCGGAGTGGCTAATTTCTTCATCAATGAGGAAGCGTTGAAGAAGAAGGATTTTAGCAAGGTTCTGTATCATTGGGACTGTTGCTAATCGAGAGGGAGGAAAAAGAAATGGCAGAGAACAAGTTTGAATTACAGGTAAGTGAACCAATTCCTAATGAGGCAAATTATCAGTTGTCTAAGGAGGAATTATCAGCATGGTTTGATGAGCAGTATGAACTGCTGCAGGCAGGAAAGAAGAAAGGTGTCACTATGGAGTTTGCGATGCTGGGACATGCGATGGATTTCATTGATTTTGCCGAGAATGCTACACAGATTGAATTGGATTTTGAAGAGGAGAGCTTGGGGGCTTTTGAAGCTATTTTGGAGGCAATTTATCAGCTGTTTCAGAGACAGAAGCCTTCCGATGAGGACTTTGTGGATATGGTGAAGCGTGCCACAGGATATTTCGGCGCGGTGATTTTGAGGAATATCGGCGGTAACTGGATACAGTCCAATATTGGTATGGGTATTCAGATTAAGGGAACCAATGCATTTGTGTATAATAGAATCGCCAGAAGACTGAGCAATGGCAGGGAAGATGAAGTGCTTAGTTTTTATGAGGCGTTGAAGGGGATATAAAAGAATAAGGATAAGTTGAAAGGAACAAAGTATGACCTGCTGGGAGATTTTACAGATAGAAAAAACAACGGATTTAACCCGAATCAGACATGCTTATGCACAGTTGTCAAAGGTGTATCATCCGGAACGTGAGCCTCAGAAGTTTCAAGCGTTGTACAAGGCATATCAGGAAGCGGTGAAATATGCCAATATGTATCAGGACGATGATGACGATTTCTGGGATGAGGAAGAAGCTGTAGAAGATGTGGAAAAAGTTAATATTTCCAATAAATTTACTAATCTGAAGGGCGAAATGGCATCTTTGAAGGATACAGAAGCTGAGGAACCGGTGGAGGAAAACAATGCCTTTGCAGAGCGACTTTATACATATGTATCTGCTGAAATCAAAGAAGGGTTGGACGTATTCAAGGAGTATTTTTTGCAACCGGGACAAAAGGATTGGCGTCAGTTTATGGTGACACCGTCATTTTTACGGGTACAGTTTGAGGAGCAATTTGCGGCACAGTTAGCAGAATTCTTTAAGAATCAAACTGTTTTTGTACCGGAGGAGCTACCCTTTCATTTAGTGAGGGAATTGTTTTTTGCATATGAAGCCTTTATGGAAGAACGCGGTGAGGAATTCTTTGAGGATGGATTTACAAAGCTGTTTGCACTTTTGTATTCCAATCAGCAGATAGAGCTGGTTTTGGAGGATTTGGCAGCGGAAAAATATCTCAACCAACGTACAAAGTATCATATCTATTATGCGATATACAAGCGAGTAATTCAGGAGAAGGATACGCAAAGTACCGATGTCTGGGAGTTTTATATGTATGAAATACAGAGAGGTGCCTTCGGTGTTGGGGAAAATAAAAGATTGCGGGATAATTTGACCTTTGATTTATTAGCATTTATTATTTCAGAAGCACCGGAGTTTTCAAAAGAGGTCTATGAGTATCTGATACGCAGATTAGAACTGATAGGGATAAAGAATACCAATCGGTGGCAACTGATGGGGGTTATTTATCAGGCTATTGAAAGCAAGGGGATAGTAATTGAGGAATTTGAGGAGAAGGTCAATAAGAGACCGGAGCAGATACGAACCCTGATGGCAGAAATAAAGAAGTGGAAGCAGAGTCGGGTTACGGAGGCAGACAGGGAAGGTGTCAGAGCTTTTTTGGAAGGTGAATTATATGGTAGGTATGCCTTAGACCATGATTTTTTGAAGAATTTATATTATTTCTGCATGGAAGAGGTTATGTGGTCGCAAATCTTTCTGGAGGAATATGTGGCTTTTTATGATAAGTTGTATGAAAAAAACAATACCTTAGAAGGTAGAGAGCTTTATCATTTGATGAAGTCTCGTATGCAGGATGAAAGCACAATTGGGGAAGGTTATACAGAGATTACTGATGCGAGGAAAGAGTGGGTGCTTCGGTACTTTTTTGAAGAAGGCTTTAGCAGGGTGTGGAAATCCTTCACATTGAACACTATGAAGCCTATATATCGTACACTTTTGGTACATCATTTGGAAAATCTGGCAGAGGAACAAAATTACGAGTGGGATCTGTGTGAGGAAGGACATTTGTATGCTATAAAGGATGGAAAGAATTATGTTTTTATGTATGACCGGATAAATGAGAAGGTGATGCTTTCCATGGAAGAGTATTGGCTGATACTGGAAGAACTATTAAAAATATTTACAGAGCGTTATTTTTGCATTTCCTCAGATAAAAATAAGTGGAAAGATTTGTTAGAAAGGGCACGAAAGAATATATGGCAAGCATAGGAATAGATTTGGGAACCACAAACAGTCTGGTGGCTGTCTGGAAGGATGGTAAAGCACAGATTTTGAAAAATAAGCTGGGGTGTGAACTGACACCCAGTGTCATATCCATGGAGGCGGGGAAAATATTGGTGGGACAGCCGTCCAAGGAGCGACTGGTGACCCATCCGGAGCAGACAGTAGCGGGCTTTAAGCGTTACATGGGTATGAAGAAAGAATTCCGGTTGGGAGAAGCTGTTTTTTCACCGGAAGAATTATCCTCCCTTGTTATTGCGAAGCTGGTAGAGGATGCAGAGGCATGTCTGGGAGAAAAAGTGGAAGAAGCGATTATCAGTGTGCCGGCATATTTTAATAATGACCAGCGCTTTGCCACAAAGACTGCGGCAAGGCTGGCAGGGATAACCTGCAATCGTATCGTGAATGAACCTTCCGCTGCCGCATTGGCCTGTCGTATGCAGGATATGAGAGAGGAACAGACCTTTTTAGTGGTGGACTTTGGTGGAGGAACCTTGGATGTTTCCGTGGTGGACTGTTTTGAAAATATCGTGGAAATACAGGCAATCGCCGGAGACAATCATCTGGGGGGAAAAGATTTTGATGAGGTCATCGCAAAGAAATTTTGTGAGGAAAACGGAATTGAATTTGAACGATTGGATGGCATGGAAAAAGGAAAGCTGTTACGAAGAGCAGAGGTTTGTAAAATGGAGCTTTCCGCAGCGAAAACCGCTCAAATGCACTTCAGATATGAGGAGGAAGAATATTCTTTGGTTATTACGGAGGATATGCTAATCGAAATTGCCGGCAGCCTGTTGCTCAGATTGAAGAAGGTCATAGGTAAGGCTATTAAGGACAGTGGAAGAACACCAAGAGATATTACGGATGTTCTTCCCATAGGTGGTACCTGTCAGATGCCTATCATACGTGATTATTTGGCTCATTTATTTCACAAGCCTGTGGATGAAATGGTGGATGGTGATAAAGCGGTAGCTTTGGGATTGGGTACATATTGTGGTATTAAAATGCAAAATAGGGATGTGAAGGATGTATTGCTGACGGATGTCTGCCCCTTTTCTTTGGGAACAGAGATAAGCAATCCCGTGATGCCATCCAGACCGATTATGAGCGTAATAATTGAGAGAAACACGGTATTACCGGTAAGCGTCAGTCGGGTATACAATACCACTTCAGATATTCCGATGTTTGATATTTTTCAGGGCGAAGGCTATTATGCGGAAGAAAATGTAAAAATAGGCTTTTTGGCATTGGATGACCTTCCATGTGAAATCAAAGGAAAAAGAAAAGAGATAGAGCTTATTTTTGCATATGATATTAATGGTATTTTAGAGGTTACTGCCAAAGAATTAAGCACGGGACAGGAAAGCAGTATTACGATTGTCAGTGCTCAAAATCCCCTGTCTCCAAGCGAAATTGAAGAGAGAAGAAATAAAATGAAGCAAATTGGTTTCGCAGAGGAGGAAGAGAATAAGGAAGTAATAGCACTGGCTTCCAGAATCTATGAAGAAAGTGTAGGGAATGTAAGGGAACAGGCAGATTATTTGCTGCGGAATTTTCTCTATACCTTAAGAAGCAATTCCCCTATTCGGATTAAGAAAAATCGTGAGCAGATAATGCCTCGTTTGAGAGAATTGGAGGCATATGTGAACTGTGATGTGTTTGATGTAAGATTTGAGGAAGATATGGAATTTGAGGATTTTGAAGAAGAGTAGGGAAAATGGTTTGATTATATTACAATAGCATGGAGGTATCATTGAGATGATAAATGATTGGAGACAAGCTACAGCAGGCACAATAAACATAGATTGGCTTGCTGTTGAGGAGAAATTAGGTTTTGCATTACACGATAATCTGAAAGACTTATACTCGCGTATTTTATGTCCCGGGACTTCGAAAGGGAGAGTGGAAGGAGTTATGGAATTCAATCCACTGGCATTTGTGAAAGAGAATATAAACAGAGAGAGTTGGCTGGAAGGTGCTAATGGTGAGTCAGAATATGCTCAGTTTGAGCTTTTCCCTTTGAAGCAGGCAGATGAGGATTATGTATGTAGCTTTTTGGAAGAAGCGTTTTCGGGTGATTGGACAGGAGGAAATGATTTCGGACACAGAGCTTACATAGGCGAGCTTTTGATTAATATTGGTCAAATAACGCTCATCTTCAATAATGATACAGGAAGATTTGAGTGGGTGGATTTTGGATACGGTTATTTTGAAGTATATGAAGAAAATCCATATGGTATTGTTGCAGATACAGTGCAGGAGTTTCTGGACAAATTTATTGTTGATGAGGAAGCGATGGCGGCATTGGCTGAACTGTATGACGAAGAGGATGAATAATAGAATGAAAGATGAGGGAGGAAGAAAATATGTTTGACATGGAGAAATTGTTTGAGGATGCAAAGAAGGGTGTTTTGCCGGCATTGAAGCTGCTGGGGGATTTGTATTTGGATGGCAGTGAGGAGAATGATGTAGAGGCAGATTTGGAGAAAGCCATTGCTTATTATACACAGGCGGCTGAGGGCGGCATGGATGATGCATGGCTGATGCTGGGGTATATTTATTCCGCAGGGGAATATATGGAGCCGGACTATGCCAAGGGGATTGTTTGCTATGAGCGTGCGGCTGAGCTGGGAAGTACTACCGCTATGGGCAATTTAGGTATGACTTATTGTCAGGGATTGGGTGTAGAAAAGGATGAAAAGAAGGGCTTTGAATATTTCATGATGGCTGCGGAAGGTGGTCATCCGGATGCTATGGAGCAGATTGCGACCTTTTATCATTATGGTGTTGGCGTGGTTGCAGATGAAGAAAAGGCGGAGTATTGGAAGGCTCAGGCTGAGGCTCGCAGAGAGGAGTTGGCAGCAGAAGCGGGAAATAGTGGTGGTCCCGGTTCCTCAGCGGTGCAGGATGCATTTCGGGCGAATTTGAAGTTTATCAGTGAGACGGAGTTGGATGCGGATTTTGTGCAGGATATTTTTGATGAGGATGGGGAACTGACACAGTATGTGATGGGAAATTGTGCGTTTCCTACAGGTGTAATTATTACCGCAGATCCTTTATGCTATTTGCAGGGTCCGAAGCATATCATGCCCAAGTTTCAGCGTGTTGCACCGGGAAGTTATCCGGTGCAGGTGGCTGTTATGGAGGAAAGTATTGCGGGACTTCGTATTGTAGGTGCGCGTTTGAAAATAACAGAGGCGCAGGCGGTAAGCTATGAGTTTGCAAAATGTGAAAAGGATGGTAAGGAAGCGGAGCTTTCCGGAATTCCGGTAGAGTGTGGCATGGCTTGTTTCTGTGATGCACAGGCAGCAGAGAGCTATTGGAGATTCTTAGCAGGCTGGTACAAGGAGCATGAGGACGGAAATATTTATGATGATTATTTTGCGGAGCTTTTTGCAAAGAGTTACGCGGAGCATCCTGATGTGCAGCGAGAGGGTGGAGACCTGTTAATGTGGAGCAATCCTTTGGATGGTTCCCAGATAGCAATGTTTGCATCAGGGATTGGAGATGGTTTCTATTCGGACTACTGGGGATTGGATGCTTCCGGGGAGATTTGTGAGCTGGTGATGGTGTTTATGAATCCCGAGCTTTGGCAGGAAGAGGAATATGAGGATAATGAGGACGAAATCATAGAGCTGATTGAGGAAGGAAATGAGCTGTTAGAGGATGGCGAGATAGAAGCAGCCAGAGAGAAGTATTTAGAAGCTTTGGCGCTAGTGCCGGAGCCCAAGGCGGCTTCCTATAATGCTACATGGTTGTATGCAACGATTGGCGATACCTATGATATGCTTGAGGAAGATTATGAAACGGCACTAGGCTATTTCCGGGCGGCATATAACAGTGTAGAGGGGGACGAGAATGTATTCGTACTCTATATGCTGGGTAAGTGCTACTGTGAGCTTGGAAATGTGGCTGAGGCCAAGAAGTATTTCCAGCTGGCTTATGATTATGATGACAGGAAGCAGATATTTGAGAGTGATGATAACAAGTATCTGAAGCTGGTGGAGAGAAGGTAGGGGGAAATCCTGTAAGGAGAAGGTGTATGAGGAAGACAAGTGATATTAAAAAAGGGAAGGTAAATGATTTAGAACCCGCAAAGGAAGTCTTTGAATGTATTCCCAGAGAAGAGGGAATAGAGTTATTATGTAACTATCCGATACATATCAGGGAATGTTGTTATGATGAGGTGAAGGAAGTATACATATTGGCAATAGATGTGAATTTAAATGTTATCAGGCGAGTGGATTATGTGATTTTGAATAAGCAGTTTGAGATTGTAGAAGTGCTGCAGGAGGAGTATGGAAATACAAGTCCCAATTTCCTTGTATCATCGGATAAAACTGTTTGGGTTAGTGTGTTTTCGATAGCACATGATTATACGAAAGAAATAGTACTTCCTATTTGGGATAGAAGTCGTATCAAGAAAGTAAAAAGTCAAAACATTATTCCATGGGAACAGACAATATCTTGGAAAAATAATTTGTGGGGGATTGGCTATAATTATTGTTTTAGATTGGATAGCTTACTGCGTTTTCAATTTGACGAAAATGATTTGTATAAAAAGAGGGATATTATCAAAACAGAAATTACACAAGAAAGTGTATTGGTAGTATATGGAGACAAATTCTATATTCATAATGTAGTTGTGGAAAAATCCAAAAGAATATTGAGACTTACACAAATTGGTGAAGACGGAGATGTCATAGAACATTGGGAAATGGTATTGCCGGAGCAGATACAACTCATACATCCAATATCTAATGAGAAAGAGGGGTATTCGTTTGTTGCTTATGATAATGTTGAAAATCAGTTGCGAGAGGTAGCTTTTGACGAGGAGGGAGAATACATATCAGATGAGCTTATTTGTAGCTTCACAGATGAAGTAAAGCCGGAAAAGCTGGTAAAAGTAAGGCAAGATGTAACGGGTGCTTGTCTGCTGATATTTAAATCTAACAAAGGATACGGATTTGTTCGGTGGCATGGCGGAGAAAAGCAAATTGGTATTGTAGGTGAGGGAAGCCTAAACATGGTAAATGAAAATAGTGAATTAAAAATAGTAAGTGATACAGAAAAATCTTTTATCATTGTTTCGGCACCAAATATGGGATTTAATAAAGAAAAGTCAGCTTGGATATTAAAAGGGATGTAATAGGAGGATGCGCTTATGAGAATAGATTTTGAAGTGGACGAACAACTTATTCAGGATAGGGAAATCGTGGTAACAGACTTAAATTCTGAGCTTTGGGCGATGTATAGGAGTGCCTGCGGGATGATTTGGGATGAGATAAATATAATATGGAATGAATTGCAGGGGAGCACACTGGAGGATGTAAATTTTGAAGATATTTTTGAGAATCTGTGTGAAAAGCTGACGCATCAGATGAGCTTTTATGATGCCAGTTATTTGGCACTGCCATATTTGTTGAAACTGTATGATAAAAAGGTGGAGGAGCAGGATTTTGAGTGGCAACTTAGATTGCTTTGTGCTATGGGCATGATTGTGATGACGGATATTTCCGGCTTGCATGATAGTGACAGGGTGGCACCTGAGTTGGTGAAGAATTTCCAAAATTGTGCGGTGGTATTGGCTGAAAAGACAAAGAAATTTATTGTGAAATATCAAGATTTGTTGGCAGAATTGGATGATAATACAAAGTCATATTTTTATGTGATGGCACTTGCTATCTTGGATGACAGGCGTGCAGCATATGTACTTACAAGTTGTTGTTTTAGTGAAATATATGCGGTATGTGATGAGTGCGATATGTGGAATGAAGAGATGGCTATGATTTCAGATGAGGAAATTGAGGAGATAGAGCCGGCAAAGCCTGCGATTGGGCATTGGGATGGAAAGAGTCTTGCGGATACATACCAATGGTACAGTAACTTCCTGTATATTCTGGGGGATGAGGAAGCTGCGAAAGCTCTTTCTTATTATTATGGTGTTTATACCTGTCCTGAATGTGGAAAAAAGGGAGTGGCTATGGAGTTTGCAAAAAGGTATTTTGACCTATAACAATAAGGAAAAAGGATGTAAAAGTGAAGGAAATTGAAAGAATAAAAGCACATAAACTGGAAGGGACGATACTTACAAGCTGGTATTTTTATAAGGATGATGTGACAGGTCTGAATATACGTGGTGATTTTGGTGCAGATGAGGCTGACATATCGGATTATAAGCATTATGATGTGTACTTTTGCAGGATACAGGGCGATATTGTAGGTAGAGTGGAAGATGATCTGTCAGGTGATGTGTTACAGCTGATACAGGTTTCCAAGGCGGATAAGCTATATCAGGTGTTGTTGGAGATATACGGTGTAGGCAGGATACAGTTTCTTTGTGAGGATGTACTTTGTAAACTGAAGTGTTATCGTGGTGTTTCTTATAAAAATGTTTATGAAACTAAGGAATATCAGGAGCTTTTTGAGAAGAACAGGTATGTAGTGGCATCGGAATATTTGGTGGAGCAGGAGCAGTATGTGCTGCCGGATGGATATTCTTTGGAAGTGAACTCCTATGCCAGACAAGAGGGTCAGGTAATCAAGGCACAGATGGATAAGTGTGCGATAAGGCATGGTAATGAGGTCGTTTATGAATATGAGTCTATTTATAATCATGTGCGACCTTTTACAGAGTTTATAGAGCACAGCAACGGTCATCGGTATTATCCTTTTCATATTGACTTGTATGGTATTAGTTATTTGGAGTTGGATACAGGGAAGGTGTATCATTATGTGCCGCAGGGTTACGATAATGATTGGGGAAGCTGCTATGGAGAGTCTTTTATTATCACAGATATTCATTATGATGCAGAAACGAATTTGATTGCTTATGGTGGCTGTTATTGGGCTGGTCCCAACGAGGTAATGGTTGGGGATTTTTCGCAGCCTATGCACTTTAATCCCAAGCTTATTAATATACACGAGTTGACAGACCCGGAGTATGAGGAAATGGATGATGTGGATTTCGTGAGATGGGAGAAGGATAAGCTGGTGGTGAAGGCGGATTTTGCGGAGGAGTTTGAGGTTAGCTTAGAAGAATTGAGAATTTTATAAGAATACTTGACGAAAAATAAAATGGAGTATATTATAGTTGTGGATGGAAGTTTCTTTCATGCAAATAGCGCGAGTGACGCTTAGAATATCATTCAATAGTATGTTTGATAAAAGCCTCAGTTGGAGGCTTTTATTTTTTCGCTTTTGGGGAAAGCGTCTTTAACTCATAAATCACTGATAAAATTGGAAGTGGTAGATATATTAATAGAATTTCAAGTGTGGAGTAAGCTTAATAGAAGTAGCATAGAAAACTGCTAAAATTGGTGAAAATATATGATGACCAACGATGGAAGCTGAAACGGTGTGAAATGCCCACCCTATGCCACAGGATATAGATGGGATATTGAAGTGGATATAGTGCAGAAACATTGCATTTTTGATGTTTGTTTTGTATAATGTAACATATCAGTAAAAAACCAAGCGACTGCGAAGCAGGCATTTTGTTTTTACTGATATGTTAGCGACAAAATTGAGCCACAGCGAAGCTGTGCAGGCTTGAGCGGGGGATATATGAAGGAAAGGAAGGTATCTGTTATGAATGCTGTATACGAAAAACTGATGAACTGTTATAAATGCGTAAGAGAAAAGATAGATTTTGAACCCAAGGTGGCTATTGTACTAGGATCCGGCTTGGGAGACTATGCAAGTCAGATCGATGTGGTGGCTGAGTTGTCCTATAGTGAAATACAGGGCTTTCCGGTGTCTACTGTGCCGGGGCATGCGGGAAAGTTTATTTTCGGATATGTAGGTCAGGTGCCGGTAGTTTGTATGAAGGGGCGCGTACATTATTATGAAGGATATCCGATTTCGGATGTGGTGCTTCCGGTACGTTTGATGAAGCTTCTGGGGGCAGAAGTCCTATTTTTGACGAATGCTGCCGGTGGAGTGAATACCGGATTCCACGCAGGGGATTTGATGATGATAAAGGATCATATTGCTCTTTTTGCACCGAATCCGTTGTTGGGGGCGAATTTGGAGGAACTGGGAACTCGCTTCCCGGATATGAGTGCAGTATATAATAAGGAATTGCAGGAAGTAATACGCAGTACTGCGGAGGAATATGGTATTTCTTTGCAGGAGGGTGTATATACTTATTTGACGGGACCTTCTTATGAGAGTCCGGCAGATATTCGTGCACTGCGAGCATTGGGAACAGATGCGGTTGGTATGAGTACGGTTCCGGAGGCTATCGCAGCGAACCACTGTGGTATGCGGATTTGTGGTATTTCCTGTGTGACCAATTTGGCGGCAGGAATGAGCAGTGGCTCTTTAAATCACAAGGAAGTACAGGAAACTGCCGACAGGACAGCAGCAGACTTCCAAAAGTTAGTGACTGAGGTAGTCAAGAAGTTTGCGTAGCAGAAGCGAACGCCGGAGGATTTGTAGATATGAGTACAAAAACCATGGAGAAAACCTTAATTGAACGAGCACTGGCTGTGGCAAAGTCTGCGTATGCACCATATTCTCACTATCATGTGGGAGCAGCTCTTTTGACGGAAGAAGGGCAGATTTTCACCGGCTGTAATATAGAGAATGCTACCTATGGTGCGACCAATTGTGCAGAGAGGACTGCTTTTTTCAAGGCTGTCAGCGAGGGACACAGAAGCTTTCGAATGATTGCTGTGGTAGGTGGTCCGGCGGAGCAGATTTTGACAGAGGGAGTACCGGAAGCAGAAAAAGAACCAAGTACAGATGAAATGGTGGGTACGGAAAAAGCTGCCGTTGACAACAGTGACTGTACGGGTCAATTTTCGGATTATGCATATCCTTGTGGCATTTGCAGACAGGTAATGAAGGAGTTTTGTGGGGAAGATTTCGTGATACTGGTGGCGAGGAGCACAGAGGATTATAAGCGGTTTACGCTGGGAGAATTGCTGCCACATGCATTTTAGCCCACAGCAGATATAAGGGGAGACGTAATGAATTTAAGATTATATAATGCCAGAATTCTCACTATGGAGGAGAATAGGGATATTTTCCATGGTGAGGTCTGGGTGAAAAATGATAAAATCGTCTATGTAGCAGATGATTCGGAAATCGAGAAGAATTGGCGGGGAGATGATGTCCCACGTATAAATTGGGACAGACAGATTGACTGTGAAGGAAATCTGTTGATGCCCGGTTTTAAGAATGCACATACGCATTCCGGTATGACGTTGATGCGTTCATTGGCAGATGATATGCCCTTGCAGGATTGGCTGAATCAGAAGATTTTCCCTACAGAGGCAAAGCTTACCCATGAGGATATTTATCATTTGACCAAGCTGGCCATATTGGAGTATCTGACCTCGGGTATTACTGCGATTTTTGATATGTATTTGATGCCGGATGCTACAGCAGAGGCTTGTCTGGATATGGGGATGCGCTGTGTGCTGGTCAGTGGTTTGAATAATTTTACCTCCTCTATTCAACAGGTGGAAGAGGAATACAACAAGTGGAACCGAAAGAATTCGCTGGTAAGCTATCAATTGGGTTGCCATGCAGAATATACTACGAATAAGGAACTGTTGAAGAAACTTTCTGCACTGGCACATCGGTATCGTGCACCGGTGTATATGCATTTGGCAGAAACGGCTAAGGAAGTAAAGGAATGTGTGGAACGTTATGGTATGACGCCTGCCGTATTCTTTGATTCTTTGGGAATGTTTGACTATGGTGGTGGTGCTTATCACTGTATTCATATGAGCAATGAGGATATGGATGTGTTCCGCAGGAGGCGTTTGTTTGCCATTACCAATCCGGCCTCTAACGCGAAGCTGGCCAGTGGTGTGGCACCTATTAAGAATTTCGTGGAGAAAACCATTCCGGTAGCAATCGGTACGGACGGACCGGCCAGCAACAATTGTCTGGATATGTTTCGGGAGATGTTTCTGGTGGCAGGCTTGAGCAATTTGCGGGAAATGGATGCAGCCAGTTTAGAAACCATGGAGGTTCTGCGGATGGCTACCGTCAACGGGGCGAAGGCTATGCGTCTGAATAAGTCCGATGTACTGTCCAAGGGAAAGTATGCGGATTTGATTATGATTGATTTGCATCAGCCCAATATGCAGCCTATTCATAATATTGCCAAAAATATTGTGTATAGCGGTAGTAAGGCGAATGTGAAAATGACAGTGATAAATGGCAAGATACTCTACTACAAGGGAGAGTATAATGTGGGCGAGAACCCGGAGGATATCTACAAAAAATGTCAGGAAATCGCGGAGCGGATACTGGAGAAAGAGTAAAATAGATGGAACATTTGATTTTTGTGGCAGCACTGGTTGGTTTGGTGCTGATTATTTTCCTGGATGGTATGCATCAGGAGCGTAAAGAATTAAGGTATTATCGCCAAAAACTGCGGGATCTGCCCGGGAAGTTGCCGGACAAGGAATACAAGGTGGAACGTTTTATCCGCATTCCCGGTTATTATGAAAAGCATCCGGAGGAGTTTCAGATAGATGATATCACTTGGAACGATTTGGGGATGGATGATATCTTCGTGCGTATGAATTATGCCATATCCTCTACTGGTGAGGAATATTTGTATTATTTGCTTCGTACACCTCAGTTTGATACAGAGAAGCTGGAGCACTTTGATGAAATCACAGAGTATTTTCGGAAGGATACGGAGGCTCGTGTGCAGTATCAGTGGCTTATGCGTAAGCTGGGAACCACGAATAAGTATTCTCTGTATGATTATCTGGACTATCTGACCAATATGGGCGAACGTTCGAATACCAAGGAAATCTGCATGCTGGTATTGTGTGTGATTTTGATTGTGGTGGCGAATTTCAACCTGACTTTTGGAGTGTTGGGGCTGATTGCATGGATGCTGTATCAGATTCTCAGCTATTCTAAAGTGAAAAAAGAAATTGAACCATACATGACCAGTTTGACTTATATGATACGTCTGTTGGAAATCGCAGATAAGGTGATGCCCCAGTTGCCGGAGATTTGTGTACAGGAAAAACAGCAGATGCAGGAGGCTCGTAAAAGGCTGGGAAAGTTAAAAAAAGGTTCCTTCTGGATATTTAGCAGTGTGTATAAGACCGGAAGTATCGTGGATGTTTTGTTAGACCAGTTACGGATGATGTTTCATATTGATTTGATATTTTTCAATAAGATGTTGGGAGAACTGGTGCTGCATTTGAAGGATATGGACAAGCTGATTTCCGTAATGGGCTATTTGGAGTCTGCCATTTGTGTGGGTCTGTATCGGGAGAGCCTTCAGGAGGGCTGGTGCAAGCCGCAGTTTGAGGAAGGCCCTATGTGTGTGGTAGAGGGTTATCATCCACTCATATCACATCCGGTGAAAAACAGTATCTCTGCCAAGGGCGGTGTGCTTCTGACCGGTTCCAATGCTTCCGGCAAGTCTACCTTCCTGAAAATGATGGCTTTGAATGCTTTGCTGTCGCAAACAATTTATACGGCTTCTGCCAAGGAGTATAAGGCTCCCTTTTATTATTTGTATTCGTCCATGTCTCTGCGGGATGATTTGGAAAGCGGAGAGAGCTATTATATCGTAGAAATCAAGGCAATCAAACGTATTCTGGACAATAGAAAGCAGCGAAAGGGCAAGATATTGTGTTTCGTGGACGAGGTTTTGCGAGGAACCAATACGGTGGAGCGTATTGCGGCATCCACACAGATTATGCTTAGTATGACCGGGGAGGACATACAGTGCTTTGCAGCGACACATGATATAGAATTGACGCAGTTGTTAGGAGATGTGTACGAGAATTATCATTTCGAGGAAGAAATAAAGGATGGAGATGTGTTGTTCAACTATCAATTGCTTCCCGGCAAGGCAACTACCAGAAATGCGATTAAACTGTTGGAAATCATGGGTTATGAGGAACAGATTATTCAGAATGCACAAAAACAGGCAGAGGTTTTTCTTAACCGGGGAGTGTGGAAACGCCCTTGACCAAGCTTGTTTAAGTTGCTATAATAGTGGATAAGATGTTTGGATTCGGAAATAGTAAAGAAAGTAAACAGACATACAGGAAGGATTGGGAGTTATGGTAGGTTTTGTAAATACGTTTTTATCTTATGTGGTTCTGATGTTGGTGATTTTGGTGGTAGCTGCTGCCGGATTTGCATTGGGCAGAGTATTACGAAAAAGAAAAAACGCACAATTACTTGCAGAGCAGGAGAATCATATCGAATAAATGTAAGGTGGCTGCTGTATTTCGATACATCAGCCCTTTCTTATGAGGATGCTTAGGAAAAGGCTCGGCTAAGTGTGGTCAAAGTAAGCTTGTAGAGGAGCCACCTGTTGAGAGAACAAAGGAAAAGGTTGGGGGATATGAAGAGTACGCAAAAGATTACAGCCATATTGTGGGATGTGGATAATACGCTGTTGGATTTTGAATATTCCATGCGAAATTCACTGAAGCAGTGCTTTCACAGTATTGGGAAGTCGGCTACTGAAGAAATGATAGAGAGATATGCACAGATTAATGATTCCTGGTGGAAGAGACTGGAGCTGGGAGAGGTGACCAAGGAGCAACTTTTGAACGGACGCTTCGTGGATTTCTTCAAAGAGTTCGGTTTAGAGGAAGTCGATGCTGAGAAGTTTCGCAAGGAGTATCAGCGTAACTTAGGCAATATTTATTCTTATCTGGATGATTCTTTGACCATTTGTAAGGCTTTGCAGACCAAGCTGAAGCAGTATGTGGTGACCAATGGTGTGGCAACCACTCAGAGAAGCAAGCTCTGTCTGTCCGGTTTTGCAGATGTGATGGAGGGGATGTTTATTTCAGAGGAGATGGGTGCGAACAAGCCTTCGAAGGAGTTTTTTGAACAGTGTCTGGAGCAGTTGGAGGAAAAGGACAGGAGCAAAATTCTTATCGTGGGAGACTCTCTTTCCAGTGATATTCGTGGCGGAAACAGTGTAGGGATTAAAACCTGCTGGTACAATCCCAAGGAGAAGCCACTGCAGGAAGGTTTCACGGTAGATTACGAAATCAATGATTTGCATCAGATTTATGATATTTTGGGCTTTTTTGAATAAGGACTTGAATAACCTAATGTGAACTGATGTTAGGAAATGGTTGAAACAAAGCAGAAAGAAGGAATGGCTATTATGGCGAAGAATTCCGGACAGAAATTAAAGCTTTTACATATTCTCAGAATTCTTTCAGAGGAAACCGATGAGCAGCACGCTGTCAGTACCCAACAGTTCATTGACCGCTTGCAGGCACAGGGAATATCCGCGGAGCGAAAAAGCATTTATGATGATATCGCTAAATTGCAGGATTTTGGGTATGATATTTTACAAAAGGATAATCGAAGCGGTGGTGGCTATTATCTGGCATCCAGAGATTTCGAGGTGGCGGAGCTGAAACTTTTGGTGGATGCAGTGCAGTCCTCCCGCTTTATGACAGAAAAAAAGTCCCGTGAATTAATCGACAAGCTGGAGAAGCTGGTGAGCAGACATGATGCCAGACAGTTACAGCGTCAGGTATATGTGGCGGGAAGAGTAAAGACAGAGAATGAAAGTATTTATTATCAGATAGATGCCTTGCACAAGGCGATTCAGGAGAATAAACAGATCCGTTTTTCGTATCTGGAGTGGAACCGGAAAAAGGAACTGGTGCCTCGAAAGAAGGAATATCAGGTCAGTCCTTGGATCCTGATGTGGAAGGATGAAAATTATTATTTAGTGGCTTATGATAAAGAAGCACAACAGTTAAAGCATTATCGTACAGACAAGCTGGCAGGCGTAGAAGTACTGGAGCAGCCCAGAGAGGGCAGAGAGTGCTTTCAGGACTTGAGCCCGGTGGACTATGTGAACAAGACCTTTGGTATGTTCGGAGCACAGGAGGAATTGGTAGTGCTAACTTTTCCGGAGAGGCTGGTAGGTGTCATCATTGACCGTTTTGGTAAAGAAGTCAGTATTCGCCCGGAAGGAGACCATTTGCGTGCCCGTGTGAAGGTAATGGCCAGTGAGCAGTTTTTCGGCTGGGTAGCCGGTATCGGAAAGGATTTGTGTATTAAAGGACCGGAGAATGTCAGAGAACGATATGTGGACTGGCTGAAAGGGCTACTGGAGGAATACACAGAGCAGTGATAGGTGCCGGACAGTTGTAGATAGGCACAGAACAGTTGTAGGAGATAGCGATACCATAGAGACCAAAAAGGGACCGAACAGGTCCTTTTTTATAGAAGAGAGAAACAGAAAGAAGGAAAGAAACATGGAAATCATACCTGCAAAACGTATGAACGAATTTGAGGAAGGCATCTTTCAGGTGCTGAATGAAAAGAAAAAGGAAGTGGAGGCATCCGGAAAGAAGGTGTATAACTTCAGTGTAGGCACACCGGATTTCAAGCCGGCAAAGCATATTATGGAAGCGGTGGCAAAGGCTTGTGAAAATCCGGATAACTTTAAATATGCACTGGCGGATTTGCCGGAGTTGACTAATGCAGTCATTGAAAGATACAGAACACGTTATCAGGTGGAGGGAATTACTCCTGACGAAGTAATGAGTGTTTATGGTTCACAGGAAGGAATTGCACATATCGGTTTGTCCCTTTTGGATGAAGGAGATGTAGTATTAATTCCGGATCCGGGGTATCCTATTTTTGCAGTAGGACCTACCTTGGCAGATGCACAGCTGGTAACCTATGAATTGACAGAGGAGAATGATTATTTGCCGGATTTGGAAGCTATCGAGGCACAGTGGGGCGAAAAAGCAAAGGTAATGATTGTATCCTATCCGTTGAACCCGGTATGTCGTATTGCACCGGACAGCTTTTATGAGAAGCTGATTCCTTGGGCAAAGAAGAACCATATTATTATTATTCATGACAATGCTTATTCAGACATTATTTATGATGGACATGTGGGACGCTCCATCCTTTCCTTTGAAGGGGCGAAGGAGGTAGCGGTAGAGTTTTATTCCCTGTCCAAATCCTATAACTATACCGGTGCCCGTGTGAGCTTCGTAGTAGGAAATAAGGAAATCGTGCAGAATTTCAAGAAGCTGCGTAGCCAGATTGATTATGGAACCTTTTTGCCGGTACAGCATGGTGCCATTGCGGCATTGACCGGACCGGACAATTTCGTGACAGAGCAGTGTAAGGAATATGAAAAGCGTCGTAATGCTCTCTGTGACGGTTTGACGAATATTGGTTGGAAGTTCGAGAGAAGTCAGGGTACTATGTTTGCCTGGGCAAAGATACCGGAGAAGTTTTCGGATGATGTGGAATTCGTTATGACATTATTAGAAAAAACAGGTGTATTATGTACTCCCGGCAGTAGCTTTGGCAAGCTGGGCAAGGGACATGTGCGCTTTGCACTGGTACTTCCTGTGGAAACGATTCAGGAAGCAGTAGAAAAAGTAAGATTGAGTGGTATCTTGGAATAAGTACCAAAAATAGCATGTGAAAATTGTGGCTTTTGACGTTTCGGCAAAATGTCTCTTTTTGGACATTGACTTTTTCGGGTGGCTTTTTTATACTTAAAACTGCATACAAAATATTGAAGCACAGAAGAAGAGTTGATACAAGATATTGTATAAAAGTTAGAAAGAGGGAATGGAAGCATGGGTATTACAGAAAATGCAGAAGCCATTGATTATGGTGCACAATTCGTGCCGGAAAAACCGGTATATGTGATAAAAAAGGACGGCAGTAAGGAAGCCTTCAATGTTCAGAAGGTAATCAGTGCTGTTGGAAAAAGTGCGTATAGAGCATTGACCGAGTTCACGGATGCGGAGAAGAAACAGATTTGTCAATATGTAGTGGACAAGGTAAATGAATTGAACAATACAGAGGTACCGATTCCGATTATGCACAATATCGTAGAGAGTGCGTTGGAGCAGGTAAAGCCTGTAGTAGCGAAAAGCTATAGAGATTATCGGAACTACAAGCAGGACTTCGTGCGTATGTTGGATGATGTGTACATGAAGAGCCAGTCTATTATGTACATTGGCGACAAGGAGAATGCCAATACTGACTCTGCTTTGGTTTCTACCAAGAGAAGTTTGATTTTCAACCAGTTCAATAAGGAGCTGTATCAGAAGTTCTTTATGACTACCGAGGAAATTCAGGCATGCAGAGATGGTTATATTTATGTGCATGACATGTCTGCCCGAAGAGATACCATGAACTGTTGTCTGTTCGATGTGAAGAATGTGTTGTCCGGCGGTTTTGAAATGGGTAACATTTGGTACAATGAGCCCAAGTCTCTGGACGTAGCTTTTGATGTTATCGGTGATATCGTATTGAGTGCTGCCAGTCAGCAGTATGGCGGTTTCACCGTACCCAGTGTGGATTTGATTTTGGAGCCTTATGCGGAGAAATCCTATAAGCGCAACATAGAGAAATATACCCGTTTGGGTATTGATAAGGATACTGCGGAGGCAGAAGCTTTTGCAGATGTAGTAAGAGAGTTTGAACAGGGCTTCCAGGGCTGGGAGTACAAGTTCAATACGGTGGCAAGCAGCCGTGGCGATTATCCGTTTATTACCGTAACAGCAGGAACCGGTACCGGACGCTTCGCAAAGCAGGCAACTATTTCCATGTTGAATGTGCGTAGACGCGGACAGGGCAAGAAGGAATGTAAGAAGCCGGTATTGTTCCCGAAGATTGTATTTTTGTATGATGAAAATCTTCACGGTCCAGGCAAAGAATTAGAAGATGTATTCGAAGCAGGTATTGAGTGTTCGAGTAAGACAATGTATCCAGATTGGCTAAGTCTTACTGGAGAAGGATATGTCGCCAGTATGTATAAAAAATATGGGAAAATAATTAGTCCGATGGGGTGTCGCGCATTTCTTTCACCATGGTATGAACGTGGTGGAATGAAACCGGCAGATGAAAATGACGTTCCTGTATTTGTTGGAAGATTTAATATTGGTGCGGTTAGTCTTCATCTTCCTATGATTTATGCTAAAGCAAGACAAGAAAGCAAGAATTTTTATGAAGTACTAGATTACTATTTGGAATTGATTCGTCAACTTCATATTCGTACTTATGATTATCTAGGAGAATTAAAAGCATCTACAAATCCACTCGCATACTGTGAAGGTGGATT
>JAZQEK010000027.1:0-145545 GCA_045538995.1 Acetatifactor sp.
CGTCGCTGCATCAGGGTTTCCCCCATTGTGCAATATTCCCCACTGCTGCCTCCCGTAGGAGTTTGGGCCGTGTCTCAGTCCCAATGTGGCCGTTCACCCTCTCAGGCCGGCTACTGATCGTCGCCTTGGTGGGCCGTTACCCCGCCAACCAGCTAATCAGACGCGGGTCCATCTCACACCACCGGAGTTTTTCACACTGTATCATGCGATACTGTGCGCTTATGCGGTATTAGCAGTCATTTCTAACTGTTATCCCCCAGTGTGAGGCAGGTTACCCACGCGTTACTCACCCGTCCGCCACTAACTTAGTATCACTAGGTTTCAACTAAGTCCGTTCGACTTGCATGTGTTAGGCACGCCGCCAGCGTTCATCCTGAGCCAGGATCAAACTCTCATGTTGAAAAGTTGTTCCCAGCCAGAAAACGTTTCTGGCTTTTACTGTTTTGGTTTCAAGATTTGCATCTTAAACGTTCTTGAATTTTTCTTCGGATTTTTTCTCAAATCCCGCAGCTTTCTTGCTGCTACTCTTAAGAATTTTCAAGGTTGCATTGTTGTTTATTTGTCAAGGTTCCAAGAGACATTGTTATGTCTCAACGACTTCTTCAAAGTCGCCCGAAACTTGTTTGCAAGTTTCATAGTCTGTCTCAGCGACAGCTTAATCATAATATCACAGCTGTTTCGCTTTGTCAACACTCTTTTTTCAAAATTTTTAAATAATCTTTTGCACCGGCGAAAACCCTCGGTTTCGCGTGTCGTGCTTGACTAGTGTAACCAAAATGGAACGAAAAGTCAATACCTAATTTTCAAAAAATAAGAAATGCTTGAAACCAAGCATTTCTCACTTTTAACCATATTGGTATACTAAACGGAGAAAGAGGGATTTGAACCCTCGCGCCGCGTAAACGACCTACACCCTTAGCAGGGGCGCCTCTTCAGCCTCTTGAGTATTTCTCCATAATCTGAACTACGTCCTTACCAATATTTAGTTTACGTCATTTCGTGACGCAAATGTTATTATACATAAGGAAGATTGGTTTGTCAATTCCCTTTTCTGATTTTTTGTAAATTATTTTTTCTGCACTATTATATTACCATTTCCTCCGGATTTTATTCCCTTCTGCTTCTTCTAAACATAATATTCCTTCCAGTCTTCCAACCTCAAACAGGCAAGCTTTCTTCCTTTTGTTATGTTTAGTCCATTATCAATATCAATATACTTTTGACCAATATAGATACCATCACAGCATAAATTTTCTGTAGGATAGTGCCCTACTATCATAAACGGATAGGAAATGCTTGCCGGGATATAATGCAGGTCATTGCTTATCAGATAATCATATTCCGACTTCTGACACCACTTCAAAATAGAAGCCTCCAGGTCAACCCCACCATCCTCAGCCATTACTGCTGGTTCATCTGCCATGTAACCGGAATGTGTCAAAAAATACTCCTTATCATTTACCTGAACCTTTTGATACAAAGGCAATGACTGTAAATAATCATGATACTTTTTCTTATATTTATGAGACATTTTATCAAGGGCACGAATCACTTCCGCCCCTCCGAATCTGCCATAAAGCACCTGCATCCTCACATTATCTTCTAAATATAGTTGCAGAAACAGCTCATGATTCCCTTTAATATGAACAATGTTTTCCTGATTCATCACATAATCCAACAATTCAAAGGTCTGCTTCCCCCGACTGGGAATATCTCCAATAATAAATAAAACATCCTCTTTCGAAAAAGATATCTTCTTTAACATCTTTAAAAACCTATCATAGGCTCCATGAATGTCTGACATCACGTAATGCATTATTTCCGGTACTCCAAAATCGCTGTTTCATACAAATCATTTCCCAAACTGTCGATTACCACAATCGCCGGGAAATCCTTTACCTCCAATTTACGGATTGCCTCTGTTCCCAAATCATCATAAGCAACCACTTCAGAAGAAACGATGGAACGGGACAGCAAAGCTCCTGCACCACCCACTGCTGCCAGATATACTGCTCCGTTTCTCACGATTGCATCCTTCACGGACTGTGAACGCTTCCCTTTCCCAATCATGCCTTTCAATCCCAAGTCCAACAAGGAAGGGGCATATTTGTCCATTCGACTGGAGGTAGTAGGTCCTGCCGAACCGATGGGTCTTCCTTCTCTGGCAGGCGATGGTCCCATGTAATAAATAACATTACCGTCCATATCCATAGGAAGCGGCTGCTCCTTTTCCAATGCTTCATACATTCTCTTATGAGCTGCATCACGAGCGGTATAAATCGTTCCGCTTATATAAACATAATCCCCTGCCCTTAATTGTGCTGCGTCTTCTGCTGACAAGGGTGCCTTTATGTATTTATCCATTTACTGCACCGCCTTCTAAATCACTCTTACTGCATGTCTGTTCACATGACAACAAATATTAATCGCTACAGGAAGTCCTGCAATATGGGTAGGATAAGTATTAATATTTACCGCCAATGCGGTAGTCCTTCCACCCAAACCACCCGGTCCGATACCGGAAGCATTGATTTTCTCTAACAATTCCTCCTCCATTTCCTTTACATAAGGAATAGCGGAGCGTTCATTCACCGGTCTGGTTAATGCCTGCTTTGCCATCAATGCACATTTCTCAAAAGTACCACCGATACCAACACCCACCACCATAGGCGGACAGGCATTGGGACCTGCATCCCGCACTGCTGTCAGCACAGCCTCCTTCACGCCTTCTATACCATCTGCCGGCTTGAGCATAAACACCCGACTCATATTTTCACTACCAAAGCCCTTGGGTGCCAGTGTAATTTTGACCTGGTTTCCCGGTTTTATTTCATAATGAATCACGGCAGGAGTATTGTCTTTGGTATTCTCACGTATCAAAGGATCCTTTACTACAGATTTGCGCAGATATCCATCTACATAACCTCTACGCACACCTTCGTTAATGGCATCTTCCAAATTACCACCCTCGAAATGTACTTCCTGCCCGATTTCCATGAAAATCACTGCCATACCGGTATCCTGACAGATGGGTATCATATCCTCTCCGGCTATCTGCAGATTATCCTGCAACTGGTTCAGAATCTGCTTTCCCAAGGGAGCCTCCTCTTGTACTGTAGCTCTATCCAAGGCTTCCTTCATATCCTCTGACAAAAAATGATTGGCTTCTATGCACATTTCTCTGATGTTTTCAATGATTGTATACACATGTATCGTTCGCATAACTTCCTGTTCCTCTTATTCTGCCAGCAATTCTTTGGTCGCTTTTAATTCTTCCGCAGAAACCTCCTGTGGAATCCAGTTAATGTTCTGACCGTCGTTTTCATATCTGGGAATCAAATGCATATGAAAGTGAAAAACAGTCTGACCTGCTACAGTACCATTATTCTGTACCACATTAAA
Source organism: Acetatifactor sp. (assembly GCA_045538995.1). Taxonomy (GTDB): domain Bacteria; phylum Bacillota; class Clostridia; order Lachnospirales; family Lachnospiraceae; genus Acetatifactor. Next base: position 3,403 of record JAZQEK010000027.1, read on the forward strand.
ACCATCACAGTTTAATTTCTCTGTCATGGATTTTGCCAGCTTCTTCGCTAAAACCAACACCTTTGCAGCGGTCTCCTCCGGCAGTTCATACAAATTATCCGCGTGCTCCTTTGGTAAAATCAATGCATGACCCTTTGCGGCCGGTGCCATATCCAAAATGACGTTAAAATCCTCGTCCTCATAAATACTGTTTGTCGGAATAATACCATTCGCTAATTTACAAAAAATACAATCGTCCTTCTTCATATTATGAACCATCCTCTCAATTTTCTCCAAATACAAAAATCTGATCCAGGCTACGCAATGCTTTGAAATTGCCCTTCATCTTCATCACGCCTGACATAAAAGCTCTCTGGAAGGTCATTCTTCCTGCCAGAATTTCTTCGAAAACATTCGTATCCAGAGACATTTCTACATCCGCCTCGGTTACATTCTCATAACTTATGTTCAATCTGCTGCCATCCACCTTAATAAACATTGTCAACTTCTTATTCTCCAGTTTCAATAAATAAGTAGCTTTCAGTTCTCTATCCGGCTGGAATACTTTTTGCAACGCCGCTATATAATGCTCCTTACTCTCTTCCGGATTCTCGCTCATCATATCCCTAAACAAATTCGCTAATTCCTGAATGTCCTCCTTCTGTCTCTGTACATAACCATCATCCGAAGCATATTCTGATAGCTGTTCCGTTTCCTGAGGTGTCAAATCCGTATTCGGTGTGGTGGAAATGATTTGCTTCACCGCCTGATTACTTGCCGGGAAGCTGGACACCTTTTGCTTAATGGTTCGATACAAATTCTCTGCCTTCTTCTCGATAATAGTAGTATAATCTTCGTTCATTTCCAACATCAGAGTATCTGCGATATAACCACAAATACCGCTGCAAGGACGTCCGCCCAGAATCTCCCATGCTGTCGCAAGGGTCAGCTTGCCTTCTCTTTCACCATAAGTGGTTGACATAACAATTGGACACATATAGATTTTAGAAATAATTTCCTTGTCACCATATAGCCAACAGGAATCCAAAAACTGCTGCATATATCCACCGATACCATACCATTCCACAGTAGATGCCAGAATAATACCTTCTGCATCCTTCAAAGTCTGCGGCAACGTCACAATGGAATTTTTATTCTCATATAAATTGTAGCGGGTTACATTTACATGCAATTCCTCCAACACTTCCTGCATCTTATCAATCACATACAGGGTGGGGTCTCCGATAAGGCCTCTTCCACCATAGTAAATATTTACGTTCATAAAACATATCACCTCTTATGTTTATCCTATTATGAAAACTGTACCACTCTTTTACCCTTTTCGTCAACCCTGCTGTTGTCTGCTGTTCTTATTCTCTCCTTCATTTCTTACCGATAAATATACTCCGTTTTGCCGAATTTCAGCTCATCTCCACTCTCCAGCTTCCGCTTTTCATAGGGCTGCATGCGCAAGCCGTTTTTGAAGGTTCCGTTGGTAGAATTCAAATCCTCAATGTAGCAAATTCCCTCCTCCATTACAATTCTCGCATGTACTCGACTGGCAGAATAATCATTCAGCACCAAATCCGCATTCTCCTTTCTCTTTCCTATTACAAAAGGAAACTTTCCGATTTCTGCCACCAGTTCTCCGTCCAAACGATAGATTGCCGGCTTCTGCGGTGTAGTTGTTTCTTCTATATATATAGTTTTTCCGAATTCTTCCTCCGAAATAACTTCTTCCACCGCTTCCTCTTCTCCATAAGGCTTTTTTTCACAAACTGCATAAAGCGGTCCCTCGTTCATCCGTTGTCGTAAACTCTCCCGGTATTCTACCTTTTGTGCATGCTTCTTTTTTCGCCCCTCCCATAAGAATCTAATTCCTCGTTTATCCGGCTCCTTCTCTGTATCAGTACTTGGTGCTTCACCGGTAGCGACTACCGATGCATCTTCTACCGAAGCAGATATACTAAGTGCCGGACTATGCTTCTTTTCGACTTCCTGTTCCTCCAGCTTCATTAGCTCCTCATACATTTTCCCATCTACATATTCTATACCGATGGTACGCACCTGCTCATAGGCATTATACAGAAATTCCACCAAAGCCTCATCTGCATAATCAATCCGCTCTACCAGAAAATCCATCAGCTCTACCAGACCACTTTCGCCCTCATAATAGGGCACAAATAAAAACGAAAAATCATTCTTTTCCAAATCCTGATAAATATGCTCCGGTGTCCAGATGATGTTCTGCTCCTCCAACAGGAAACGATCCAGCTCACGCCGCATCTGCTTCATTCCCCATAGAAAATCCTTCATCCAATCTCTGGTGATTTTCTTTTCCGCAAAAAGCTGCTTTAAATTCTGCATAGACGTAATATCATAGTACAAATAAGCATCATTATTCAAATACCGCAAACTGCAAGGCAACAAATAGCGTATCCCCCCTCTGCCAAGGATACAGTATTGATAACGCTTCTCCTCCGGCTTTTTCTCCAGTGCCAGCCTTTCATAATTACAATTGCAATTCCTGATGTATTCTGTCGAAATCATTTTTCTCTCCTCTCACGAATCCTTTTCCTTTCCAAATCTCTGCCGTCCTCTCAGCCACTTCACCGGTGAAAGCTTCCTTATTTCGTATTGTGCTTTCAGCTTTCCCCACAGTCTATCCTCCGCTTTCCCTGTAATCGTCAGCTTCCAACCACTTTCTTTCACCTCAGGCTCCTGCGGTTTCATCCACAAATAAGCTTCCTTCTCCCAGTCTGCCAGACAATCCTTCCAGAGTATCTTCGTCTCTTCCTTATGATTTCCTGCCAGGTTTATGGATAACACCGCCATGTCCTGCTCCAACAAACAACGGTCATACATAAACAGACACAGCTCAATCAAAAATAAGTAAAAAAACAAAACCATAGGCATAACAAGGGAAGCCTCCACCGTCATATACGCAGATATTTTTTGCTCCCCTACCTTCACAACCACATCCCTCCTATAACTACCCATACATAGCCCAGACACAAAAACGGCACAAAGGGAATACGAAGAGATTTCTTTGCCCTACGACTGCACAAAAGAACCACGCTGGCAACAAAAGATGCCAACAGCCCCATTATCCAAAGCTCCCAGACAGCACCCATGCCCAGTCCCACTCCCAGATTCAAGAGTAGCAGACCGTCACCATACCCAATCTGTTCCCTCGTAACAAAGCCTAACAGCAAACATATTCCTCCCGGTAACAAAGCCAACGGCAGCTCCTCCCAGGCATAGCTTCCCTTTGTACACTGATAGACTACACTTACCAGATTGCACACACCGCTGGCTATAAACAGCCACAGGGGCAGTGCCAGACTTTTCATATCATATATACTTCCGATTACCAAAGTAATCCCGGTCAAAATCCATACAACCCACATCCCTTTTCTCCTCCGCTTATCCACCATATACTTTTCTCATATACCTTTTATCCACTTTATTTCCCTTTTTCACCCACACATCTGCTACATGGTCTGTAGGGAATATCCTCCTGCCATAGAATGGCACGAATGTAGCGGGTTAGAGCCGGACAATCTCCGTCCTTGTGAAAGCGGTTCCCCTGTTCTGTAATAAATACCTTTTCTCCCTCCGCTTCCTTCTCACAACGCTCGCAGGCATAGTATTTTGCACCATGCAGATTTCGAAGCTTCCCTACCTGCTCCTTTTCCACCTCCTGTATAGTCAAAAAAATATGCGTACAATCTGCTCTACTGTGCCAAACCTCCCCGTAAACCGTTACATATACATACGAAAGCTCCTTTTGCAAGTCATACCCTGTCCAGGCATGCCCATAATAGCGGTTCACCATTCGCATGTACGGAAAAGGAAAGAGAGTAACCGGCGGCTTCACCTGATAACTCACCCCAATATCCAGACACTCCTGTGTATATTCACAAGCCAAATAGTTCAGTCCGCTACTTCCCCGTACCATAGGCGATTCATCCAAATACTCTTTCCCCAGCAAACTCTTTACACTGTTTCCCACATATCCGTAAGACAGTGCCACATCCGGCAGCTGTGCTGCCATCTCCGGTTCCAACGCCATATACACACTCAGCTGGTTTCCGCATTCCCACAGAGCAAATTCCAACTTCCCATGTAACCGCAACATTTCCAAGAAACCCATCATGTGCAAAAAGAAAAACAGTAGCAATGGAAGCAACACTGTGGCTTCCACGGTCATACTTCCCGAAAGCTTTCGTCTTCCCCAAAGGGAGATAAGCAGAGAAATCTTCTTCATGAACTTCTGATATATCTGAAATACACGGGAGATGTGGTGGAACAACACCACTTGTAACGTCGGAGAAGGCGTTCCTTTTTTATTTTTCGCTTGCGCGACTGTTCTGTTTTCATCCATCCATGAAGAAGACATCTCTACCTACCTCCCTTCTGCTATTCATAGCACTTTTCTCGGTTTATCCAAAAATCATATCCATAACCGGACCTTATGACTGCCTCCGCCTCAATTCGCTCTATACAGGCATCCATCCGAAAGTTCTCATTTCCTTCCGTCAAACGAATATCCATTTCCATCAAATCCATAAAGCGAAAAGTGGTTTCTCCGGCATCCTCCAGATAAAGCAATACATGCAGATAGTCCCGATAGGACATCCCCTTGCCCTGCTCTCTGTTTTCAGAAATAACAAACGACTTTAGAATGCTGTCCAAATCATAATGCCAACTCCTATCGTCCTTCATCAAAGGCACCTTACCGCCCTCCAGCAACACCTTCGTATCATGCAGGCTTTCCGCATAAGCCCAGCCGATTACCAGGATGGTTTCGAATAAAGGAGCAATTTCCGGACAAAACACTGCTGCCGCTAATAGATTTGCCACCACCTCTATCAAAGCAGACTTTCCCTTATCTCGGGTCAGATACAACGCATTCGCCACCTCTCGTATCCCACAAATAGTACCGGCCACCTGCCGCAGGTTTTCCGTATCCGTGTTTTTCCCTGCCAGCAGATACTCTGCCTGATACTTTAATAAACTCCCCTCTTTTTCCTGTCCGTAGTGCCCACAATAGCGAAGCAGATATTCCTGAAACCATACTTTCTCCAAGGCCGACAGCTCTTCCGTCACCACATAGTTTCCATGGTTGATTTCCCCTCTCTTTTTGCGGGCAGAAATGTATTGATTCAAATCCACCTTCTGCCCGGACAGGATGGTTTTGGCATCCACTACCCATTTCAATACTCCCTGTGCCCGCATATTGTCCAAATGCTGCGTAGGGTCAACGATTTCTACCGTAATCCACTTTTCCTCTTCCAGCTGCTTTTGAGTTCCGTGATATGCCTGCAACGCCAGATCTGCCTTCTGCTTCTCCGCAGCCATATCCATTTCCAAAAGCCCCTCCTTTTCTATGGTACGTACCCACTCCAGCACGTCCTCTGCCAAGCTCAGACCCAAATCATCCTTCACCGCTTCTGCTGCCCGCTTCTGAAAAAGCACTCCCTCTCCATCCGTAGCCAGTGCCACAGTCTTCAAATAAACCGTATCTGCTTTCAACCCCAGCAAATCCTTGTACAGAAAATCGATATAGGATACCTCCTGCATATTCAGATTCTGTTCCAGATAATACCGTAGTCTGGCTTCCGTATTATAATAGGAAGGATAGGCAGAACCATAGGAGCTATCTATGTAAAAGAGGTTATACTGGGAAAAGAGCTCTCTGTGATACTCTGCCAACACACTGTTCATGGCAATATCCATCATACATTCCGTCTCCAGACGTGTGGTATTTCTTCGGGTGCCCTCAATAAGTGTCAAACAAAGCGACAGCATGATGGTCAGGGTAAGGGATACATAAATGGTCAGATACCCGCTATAAACCTTCTTCCCATACATCATTGTGTCTCTTTCTAAATCTTATTGGCCTGTTTGGTAATCTTATTGAAAATATCCTTTACCAAATCTGTAATCTGCTCCTTGAACAGCACCACTAATCCTATGAGCACCACGATTATCAGAATGATTTCAACCGTTCCCATTCCCTCATTCTTCTGCACCAAAAAGCTCTTTGCTGCAATCACCTTCTCGTCCAACCAATCCATCCATTTTTTGTTTCTTTTCATACCTTTTTCCTCACTTTCTCAATCAATTACTTATTCCTTTACTTTTTTCGCTTTCTCTTCACAACTCACAGACACTATTTCTTCTACCAACCGTATCTTCAATGCCGGCTTCCGACATTCGCCGGACATATTCAAACCTCCTAAAAAGCCGTAAATGCAGGTATCATCACCAACAGCATAACCATGCCCATCATCATAATCATAGGAACCAACAGCTTCGTTTCCGCTTCTTCTCCCAGCTTCTTTCGAAATTGTAGATTTTCCTGCATCGCCTTATCGCTTTCTTCCCGCAAACGCACCAGCAGTGCTCCATTCCCCTTCTTTAGGTTTTGTCCCAACATGGCGGCAAATCGGGCATATTCCTGCATACCGCTCCGCTTGCCGAAATGCTCATAAACAGCCCCCTCTGATATCCCGGCACTGAGCTCGTTGCAGGAATAAAGCATCTCCTCATAAGCTACCGCCTCCTGATAAACCTGCTTGTTCGAAGCATAATCTCCGGCTATTTTCATGAAGCTTCCCCGCACAGTCATTCCGGCTTCCATATAGAGAACAAACTTATTCAAAATCACCGGATAGGCTATTTTCATGCTCCGCTTACGAAGCAGCGTCTGCTCATGCAAATCCTTGTCTTTTAGGAAAAATACCCCCACAGCAGCCACCAGCGTCAGCAGTAAAAACAACGGCGAATTGTCCTCCGTGACCAGCCTCCAATGTATGCTTTCTCCTTCCAGTTCCTGAGGGAGGTACATCACCTCTTCATAACGACTTTCCTCCTCCCTTTGCCAAACTGCCTCCTGCAATCGCCGTCCCAAAGTATCCTCCTGCAATGCAGAAACACAAGAAACCAATATTTCCTTCTTATAAGTTTCTTCTCCATAGCTTAGCGTAGCCGTCAGACAAACCACCTGATTTACTGCCCTGCCCTCTGCTTTCCAACTACCGTCTGCCTCCAAAACAGTGGGGTCACTGCTTTTCCAGATGATTTCAAAGGGGTATCCTTCTACTACTTCCGGAAGCACCAGGGAACCTGTTACCTGCTCCGAACCTCCCCTCTGGCGTAGAACTTCCTCCTCCAGCAGGTCACCACATTCTGCAAACAGCCGCTCCAGCTCCTGAGGTTCCAACTGCTTCGCCGCTACATTCACCCATAGCTCCTCCGTCTCCTCTGCCACCTTTGCTATCAGCTGCACCTCTTGCTCTTCTTCCCCTACCGCGCCTCGCTCCAGCACACCATCTGTCCCCAAGTCTGCATCCATTCTCTGCTTCAGGAAAAACAGTCCTGACAGCAGGCTTCCCACAGCCAACACTAACAGCACCAGACGAAGCTTCTCCACATAGTAGTCCACCAACAGTTCCCGACTGCTCAGTCCCGGATGCAAACGTTCCAAATCCTTTCCCACCTGTTCCCGCTCTGCAAAGGGAAGTCGATACATCCGGCATAGCTTATAGGCATAGCTGCTCATTCTTTGCAGCAAATCCCCCTGTTCCCTTCTTGCCAAAAAAGTCAAAACAAACAATCCCACCCATATCGCTAAACTAATTCCCAAAATCATACCTTTCACCTATCCGTATGCCTTCCTAAAAATTTTTTCTGACAGAACATAAGCACACAAATAGAGCGCCAGACATCCTGTCATAATCACTACTCCGAAGCCATTGTGATACATTCCGTCGAAATACCCCGGATTGCTGTATTCCAGATAGAGCACCAGGAAAAAGGGCATTACATTCATCACCCTTTGCTCCAAGAGCTTCGCTGCCAGAAGTGTCTCCAGCTCCGCCTCCAAATCCAGCCTCTCCGTAATCATTCGACTATATAGCTCGATGGTTTGCGGAATGTTTCCACTGTTTCGCTTGGCTATGCGAAACACCTCTGCAAACTCACGGATTTCCTCCAGTCCGCTTGCCACAGCCATATTTTGCAGCAAGTTCTCCAGGGTTTCATTGTTTTGCAATCCTCGTCGAAGCTTTTCCAACTCCCCATACATCTGACAATCCCTGCCAAACATCGCCTCCATATCAGTCATACTTTCCACAAAGGCATTCTCCACTGCATACCCCGCTTTTAAAGAGCTTTCCACGGAGAGCACACATTCCTTGAACTGCAAAAGCAGCTCCCTCTCCTGTTTCTTCTTTCTTTTCTTCTGTCTCCAGAATACAAATAACCCTCCCACTGGCAACATGGGTGCTCCGGCCCATGCGCTTCGGTAAAAGAAAAAAGCAAAAAATACCGCCACCCCGATTCCGAATACCATATCTGTTTTGGTCAGTTCTCTGCTAAACAACCAAACCTGCTGCCCGAAGCTTTCTATCCTGCACCAAATGTCCTGTCTTTTCAAATAAACCTTCCACCCTTCCTTCTGCATCCTCCCCGGTCTCCGTAAACCGATAAATTGTATGCAGTTCTATTTCTCCTTCTTTACAACCGGTGACCTCTATGATTTCCAACAGCTTACGACTTTTATCCCTTAGTCGCCCCAAATGCACGATTATATCCACTCCCGAAGCAATCTGCCTGCGTATGGCTTCCAAGGGAATGTCCATTCCCATGAGTATCATATTTTCCAAACGGGACAGCATATCCCGGGCACTATTGGCATGTCCGGTAGACATGGAACCTTCATGTCCCGTATTCAAACACTGCATCATATCCACCGCTTCTGCTCCTCGCACCTCTCCCACAATGATTCTGTCCGGGCGCATACGCAGACTGGCTTTGATTAAATCTCGAATCGTAATCTCCTGACAGCCTCCTACATTGCTGTTACGGGTCTCTAAACGCACCAAATTGCTCAACCCTTGTAGCTGTAATTCTGCACTGTCTTCAATAGTAATGATTCTTTCATCTTTGGGTATAAATCCTGATAATACATTCAAGAAGGTGGTTTTTCCGCTTCCGGTACCACCGCTGATAAAGATATTGTACTTTGCTGTAACCAGCATTTTTAAGAAATCCGCCACTTCAGGCGAAATAGAATGATTTCCGACAAGGTTCTCCATGCCTATCGGCTTGTCCGGGAATCGTCTGATGGTAACAATAGGACCATTTAGGGCTATGGGATTCATGACCACATTCACCCGGGCTCCATTGCTTAATCGGGCATCTACAATGGGAGACGCTTCATTCACCACACGATTGCAGCCTGCTACAATCTGTTGAATAACATCCATAAGCTTTTCAGAGGATTCGAAGCCGGTTTCCAGTTCCCTTAAATGTCCGTTCCTCTCAATAAATACATGATTGGGACCGTTTATCATAATCTCAGTAATCCCGGAATCCTCGATTAAGTTCTGCAAAATATCCAACCGCCGCAAAGAGTCAAACAAATCGGTCCGTAGCTGTCTTTGCACTGCCACCGGCAATAGCTTCAGTTCCCCCTGTTGCAGGATTACCTCATCGATTCTTTCCAGCACCTCACTGTCACTGCATTCTCTTCCATAGTCCAGCTTCTCCAGAACCAATTCCCGCAATCTCTGCTTCCACTCCAAATACTCCATGTTCCTACCCTGCTCCTTTTCACTTACTTCTCCTTCCCTTTTCCGACCTTACATCATCGATGATTTCTCCGGAATTAGCCATTTTCCTGCCGCAACATCCCCTTGATATACTCTGCCAACTCTCCCTTGGTGTACTGTTCCACCTCCTCCGGCAGCTTGTGAAAGACAGGTAGCCTGCATTTAGAGGTTTTGTTCCACACATCTTCGTATTTTTGTAAGGCTAAAAGCTGCTCATACTGCTCCAGCTTGCTTCGTGCCTTTGCATCCTCCCTGACGATGGTATACACTCTGTTACACATACGCAATATTTCGAACAAGCCCTGCATACATTCGGACAAATCCAAAATCACATACTCATACACACCACTTTCCACAATAGCTCGCAACAATTTCTGCCACTCCCCTACTGTAATATAGAGAAGATTCTCACCCTTTACCATGGACGTTACATATTCTAGGTTCCCCATCCGCCGAACCACTGTCTGCATATGAAGAGGGAAGCCTTCCTCCTGCTGATAGTACAGCAGAGAAGAAATATCCTGCTGTCTGCTTTCTCCCCATTCTTCCCAACCGGCATAAGGTTCCAAACTCAAATATAGGGTACGATGTTTTTCTGCCAGCAACTGTCCATAGGTCAGTCCAAAGGTGGTCTGCAAACAACGCCTCACCGGAGAGAATAGGCCGATCAGTTTGGTTTCTGCCCTACTCCCCACCATAGGGAAAAAGTCGTTTTCCATCTCCATATAATGTGCTAACAGTTCCTGCCTGACCTTTTCTGCAGCCTGATATTTGTCAATATTCACCAATTGCTTTTTCTGCAGCATGCCGCTTTCATTTAACAGAACCGGCAGCTTCACCTGCATGTCCGCCACATACTCACCATAAGCAGATTCGGAAATCAGTAGGATTTCTATCTTTGTCTTTTGTGCCATTTTCACCAGCTCCTGCGGTTTGGTATAAACCAATATCTCCCAGGAAGCTTCCTTTTTCTTTCGCAAAAAGTCTGCCATGTGTTGTGCATAATCCTCCTCCGGGTCGCACAAAACCAATAACTTCTGCTCCAAGCTCACCCTCCTTATTCTTATAAAAAACTATATACTGTGGTAATCTCGTGATTCACAGACATAATTTAGATAAAAGATTGTTAGTAAGAAGATAGATTTTCTTCTGTTGAAATGCATTTTAGCATGTTATTTCACAAATGTCTATAGGCAAAAGTAACAAAATGGTATATTTTTCAATTTTTGTGTCTATACTTGTAACAACAAACCCTTATCAAGTCCAGTGGACAGAATGGAGAAACATGAAAATATTTTTTAAGAAGACTTATGAAACACCTGAGATTCTGGAAGATGATTTTGCCACCCCCTCCCTGCGGGAAGATTTAGAAAAAACCCGCCAGGCACTTGACATCGCCTATGCGGGTTTTGATAATGCAGTAAATCCGGATATGATTGACTGTTATATTTATGAAATTAATGCCTTACTGAAACGTTATAAACATCTCAGCGAGCTTTATGCCTTACAAATCAGCCCTGCTACGGTACCTTCACCATCATACGAGCATTCCCCTGTTGGCACTTTGACTGGTCACGTCTTCAGCTAGTGCTGCACTCTTCCCATAAGTCAGACCACTGTACACGGTTTGCGTATTGCTCATAACGGGTGCGGATGAGTTGTTCGGTGCAATCTGTGCATAAGCATCCTGAAGCTTGCTTAGTACCGGTTCAATTTCATCCAGCACCTTTGCATCCTTGCGCACCTGTGCATAAGCCAGTCTGCGGATACAAAACATATAAAGCTTGTACAAATTCTTCGCCGGTTCATACTCCATATGAAGTGATTGGAGCAATTCATTGATACATCCACGGGTTTTACGAATGGCTCCGCCGAACTCTGTCCAGTCCTGCTTCTGTGCTGCTTCCTTTGCATCCTGCAAAAAGCTCAATGCCATCTCATACAAAATCACAACCAGTTCCGTAGCATTTGCCTCTGTGATACGAAGGGTAAACTTCTGTTTTACTTCCTTGGTCATGCACTATCCTCCATTACTGTAACAACTGAAGTACCATAGAAGGTCTCTCATTAGCCTGAGCCAACATAGAAGTACCCGCCTGTGTCAATACCTGATAAGTGGTATAGTTAGTCATTTCCTCTGCCATGTCCACGTCCATGATTCTGGAATAAGCAGCAGTCATATTTTCTTCGGTGATATCCAAGCTATCTACCGTAGATTCCAAACGGTTCTGATAAGCACCCAAGGTTCCTCTTACACCGGATATATAAGACAGTGCGTCTGCCATACGACTTAATCCATCCCTGGCACCTGCCTCTGTGCTGACGTCAAGGTCATCAATGCCTAAGTTTCTCAGAGAAACCTCCGGAATATTAACAGATAAAATCTGTCCTTCGTTCGCACCAATCTGCAGTCTCATAGGACCGATTTCGGTAATATCAACCTTCAAATCATTATAGGTTCCGGCTGCAGCTTCTTTCAAATCCAGCTTGATTTCAAAACCGCCCTCACCCTTTAAGGTTAAGAAGCTGTCATCTACTTCCGGAGCTTCCATCACAGGAGGGAAGTTTTCTCCCAGAGAAATCGCATCTACATACTTCTGCATATTGCCTGCTTCATCCTCTTTTTCGGAAATCACGATACTGTCGATAGTATATACCTTCGGTGCAGTCTCTTTGCTGAAAGTATTCACGGTAATGGTCTCTTCATTGGTATAACCCTTCACATCAAATTCACCGTCCAAAAGTGCCTGACCATTGAATTCTGTGGTTTCTGAAATACGCTGGATTTCATCCTTCAGCTGAGTAACCTCATCCTGAATAATCTTTCTGTCTTCATCAGAAATGGTGCCATTACAAGCTTTTACACATAATTCATTCATACGCTGCAGCATCTCGGTTACTTCTGTCAATGCTCCGTCTGCAGTCTCAATAATGGAAACACCGTCACTGGCATTCTGATTGGCAATACCGGTACCCTTAATCTGGGAATTCATTCTCTTTGCAATCGCCAGACCTGCCGGATTGTCCTTGGCATGATTAATCTTCAAACCGGAGGACAATCTCTCCAGAGATTGTGCGAAAAAGCTGTCATTGTTAGCCAAAGCATTGTTTGTAAGCATTGCGGACACGTTGTAATTAATCTTCATTTCTTACCTCTTTTCTATATCATCACCCACAGCCTTAAGCACCTGTAAAAAGTTCTTCGCCAAACCATACAAACGATCTGTACCTACCTGTGCTCCGGTGGACCTCCGTGTCCAATCCATAGGGATATGATTTGTTTCACTATATACGAATTCTACCTCGCAAGACTTCCATTCTTCTCTGAGGCTGTTGTTTACTATATCGGAAGAATGCTTCAAATACATAACCGTTTCTTCCTGATTTCCTACAAAATAACCTTCCACGCCTTTTTCGGTTATCTGCAAAGCACCGCTTATCTGTCCCAGTCTGCCGCTTTCCAGCCGGATGCGTACCGTAGCCTGTTCTTCCTCACTGTGAGTAAACTGCAAATGTACTCCCGTCAGTTCACCGCCGATTTCCATAGGGATGTAGTATTCCTCCTCTGCGGATAAACTCTGCATAATAGTCAGCTGCTTGTGCATCAGTCGCATACTGCGCACATCTACCCGGGTATCTGCATTCTGAACGGTTTCTTCCTCCACCTGTTTCAGACTCTCCTGCAATGCTTCCGAATATTCTTCTGTAAAAGCATCCTTGTTCTCCAGCTTCTTCCAGCCTTCCAGACGTTCCTGCTTCTTAGAGGATTTCTCCAGTTGCTTGGCAAGTACAGATTCAAACTCCTGCTCCAGTACCTTAGCTGCCAGAAGATTCTGTGTGGTAGGCTCCATAGCTCCTCGCTCCAACATTTGGAAGACCTCCTTAGAAGCATTGGCCGCCTCCTGCATTTGTTTACGCCGGGATGCTGCTTCCTCCTTAGCAAAACCTGCCTGTATCTGTTCGGAAATAGACAGCTTCATTACCGCCTCTTCACTCAGAGCTCCGATAGCATCGTTTACACGAATATCCATGGATTTAAATTTGCCCGTTCTGACCGCGGATAACAGATTCTGGAAGTTCAGCTCGCCACCTATATTAACCAGTGCACCCACTACCGCTCCATCGGACTTTTCTATCTGATTCAATAATCGATAACAACCGATGAAGGCTTCTCTCTCCTGAGAGGTGATTTCTCCGGACTTTTCCAGCTGATACAAGAATTTGCTGTACTTCTCTGCACTCTGACTGTATTCCTCCGGCATCTCTTCGAAATATTGCTGCAACTGAGGTAAGGTGGCTTCCAAAGGATTCACACCATCCCGAATCATTTTCAATGTAGCCGCCGGTGTCATCTGTCGAATTACCTGTTCCACCTGTGCCTGTGCTGTTTTCACACGTTCCAGATTTCCTTCACTGATTTCCATATGATTATAGCCCAGAATACGAACCGCTTTGCGGTTTTCTTCGGTAGCCTCGTAATTCATATCCTTCAAAATCGCATCCACATTGGCAAAGGCCTTTTTGATGCTGTCACCCATATCTGCCCGAGGTGCTGTCCAAATAGTTTCATACCGTTCTCCTGCCACCTTATAGGCATTGGCAAGCTGCGTTCCTTCTGCATGAAACTCTACCAGGGTACCACTCTGTAAACGTTCTGTAAAGGAACCTATGGTAGCAGCAGGCAACTGTGGCAGCTCTTGTAAAAGTCTCGTAGTTTCCTTGTACTGACCATACTTCACGGTCGGCTCTGCTTCCTGTGGGAAGTACTGCTTTGCCAGCTCCTGTTCTGCCTTCCTCAGAGCTTCAATGGTTTCCTCAATAGGAGCCGTATCTATGGAAAATCCGCTCTCTAACAGCTTCACATTGGTTTCCACTGTCATACGCAAGCGTATCTCTTCTAACTGAATTCTGTCCTGTACTCTGGTCAGAGCACCATCGCCCTGATACATTTCGTAAATAGCAACTGCCTTTTCCAGTGTGGTAGCAGGGTCTGCCAAATTCTTCTCTCCTACCGCAATACCATCCGCCAATGCTGCGGTGGCAGCCTCTATCACTTGCTGCGGCTGCAAAGGAAACTGCACGGAGAAAATATCCTTATTTCGCTGAATTGCCTGAGCATCTACAGGAAGTCCCTTTTCCACCAGCCAGACTGCTGCTGCTTTTTCCTCTTCTGTTCCGGATAATCCCAAACGCTCTAAAAGCTTAGAAATTTCCTGCTCCAGAGAGAAGGTCTGCTCTCCTGCGGGGCTCTGGCTCACATTCTTGGTTACATAGCCCTTCACTGCTTCTCCAAAGTACTCCGCTCCCTGCTGAAACTCCAGCTTGGAACCACTGGCCGCCGCCAGATAGAAATCCTTCAAAGTAGCGGACATTTCATTGGCCGCCATATAGTAATAACTACTATCCGTAGGCTCACTCAACTGAGCTGCAATATCCAATGCCCATGCCACCTGCTCCACATTCTGTTGCTCCAAAGGAATATCTCTCCGAGCAAAGCTTTCCGCCAAGGATGTTGCCAGTGCCTCACTTCCCAGTGTTGCCGTCAAGGTAGCCATATCCATATCATCTGTGTAACCTGTAATATGTACTCCTGCCTTCATCAGCTCGGCTTTTATCTTATCCAATATGGTAACCGCTTCTTCCGGCTCCATTTCAGAAGGGTCATATCCCTCCTCCTGCATCTTGGCAAAATCCTCGTCTGACATGGTGTGGGACAGAACCGTCAGCCGGTCGCGCATATTCTGCACCTGAGCATCAACAGAATCTACCGCCTGAGGGATTGCATTCTTTCCCTTGTTGCCGGGCTCCGCCATCATCCCTGCACGTTCCTTCCCATCAAAGGCCACATTGTAAGCGTAGCTCTTGGGAGCCTTTGCTGTCTGCACGCTTCGGTTTACCTTTTCGCTGTTCTGATTCATTTGATTTATATTGTCAAAAGTGATTTTCATGCAAATCCTCCAAACATCCATAAAAATAGATGAGTACCGAGATACTCATCTATTTTTTCGACTACTTTTCACTTTTCCTTAACCATTTTACCAAAAGTCTTTTTCCCGAATAATAATCATGTCCTCTTCGTCATAACGCTTTCCGGTCACAATATCCATAAAATGTCCGAGGGTCTTTCGGTTAGCACTTTCGATAGCATCGTCCATGATTTCCTTTACTTCCATCAGGGTTACAGCATGGTCATTGGTCTGACGTTCGGTAATAATACGATGCAATTCCAGCACACCCAGCTCATCAATGGAGCATTCCATCTCGCGGGCATACTTCTTACAAAATGCAACCAACGCTGCATCACTCAAAGCTTCCATATCTATTCTGGCAGTAAAGCAGGACTGTAGCTGTGCATTTTCTTCCAAAAAGGCATTCATGACCTTCTTTGTACCTTCCAGAACTACCACTATACCAATATTCTCCTGCTGCAGAGCACGATACAATGTCTCCACGGTCTTTGCATCCATATCTGTAGCCTTCTGAATAATCAGGGCACCGTTTACCAGACCTTCCATGACCTTGTTCACATCACGCTTATTCAGTGCGGTACCGGAAATCTTTGCGGTCTTTCCGGAGAAATTGCTGTCCATAAGCTGTACATCCCGGATAATACTCTTAGCCAATCCCAAAGTATCCAGCCCCTCGGAACCGGTAATAATAATATTTCCGGTATAAGCAGCCATAGAAACATTATCCAATGCCCGAAGCAACTGTTCCTTTGAGGAACGTCCCTGAATATATGGACCGAACAATTCCTTCTCTTCCTTGCTCAGGCTTCGTACAGGACTACCCTCTTCTTCCGGCTCAGCCTCTATATCCACCATCTGCTCTTCGTTAATTTCCTCTTCTGTCTGCTCAGAAGCTTCCCAAGCCACCTCCGGAGTTGTTTCTGTCTCTACTACAGTTGCTTCTTCGAAAACCTCCGCATTCTCTTCCGAAGCAGCAATCTCTTCCTCCGGGATTTCTGACTCGTCCAATTCTTCTTCCCGGTCTTCTCTCTGCATAGGTGCAGCCCCGATGGCATTGAACAGTGCTGCTTCATAGGCAGTATCTACATTATCTTCCGTAATCTCATCCATCTCCGGAACCGGCTCTATTTCCACCAGTTCTTCCACTTCATCCTCCGGAGAAATCACTTCCTCGACAGGTGTTTCGGAAACCGCTTCTTCTTCCACAGGTGTTTCCTGCTCAGCAACAGTTTCTTCGATAGCCGCTTCCTCTGCTTCCGGAGTCTCTTCTTCCATATCTTCCTCGCCGGTCAGTCCCTGCCAATCTGCTTCTTCCTGCCACTGGTTGCTTTCCTCAGCATCCTGTTCTTCGACATCTGCCTGAGCGACGGCTTCTTCCGCCACATCCTCATCCTGCAAACTGGGGGGTACGGGAATATCCTCTTCTTCCGGCAAGGTTCTGCCTTCTGCAGCTGCCATAATCTTCTCGATATCTTCTCCGTTTTCCAACTGCTCCAGCAATCCGTCTCTTACGGAAGCTTCAAACTCTGTAAACATCTGACCGGTGTTTTCCTTCACGTGCTGGCGAACCTTTTCCTTGCCTTTTTCCTCCAGCTCCTTCTTCATACGCTCCCACTCAGCCATAATGTCTTCTATACTAATCTGACCGGTAATCTGCTTTTCTACAGCTTCCCGCTCCGGCATGACGAAACTAATCTGACCATCACTTTCCATGGAAAGCACCTTAGCCATTTCCTTAGGAGGTTCTGCTGTCCTCTCCTGACGCAACTGCTCCATTACCTGAGTTGCAGTAGTCGTCTCTGCTTCGGAAGCCTCCTGTGCCACCATCTCGGAAACACCTTCCGCTTCTGTCACGCCTTCCTGCACTGCCTCTAACACGGAAGCTGCCTGCTGAGAAACGACTTCTGATGCTTCTGCTATCTCAGCCTCTGTCTCTTGCACAGCCTCTTCTGCAACTTCCTCTATCTCTGAAACGGCTTCCTCCTGCCACTCCTCTCGGGTTACAATCGGTATCACCTTCGTTTCCTCTTCCGGTTCCTGTACAGCCTCTGCTGCAGTTGCAATAGAAGCTTCCTCTTCTGACTTACCTTCCCAAAGTTCACGCAAGCCTGCAGCCACTTCCTCCTGCAGATTGATGGTATTGCACTGTCCCGGATCCATGGTCTTTACCTGTATATCAATCTCTTCTACCGGCATACGTCTGGTAGCTGCATCGGTAGCCTCCGTTGCAGACACACCCTGCAGTTCCTGTGCGGACCAAACCATGGTCTCTGCCACCACTTCCTTCTCTGCTTCTACCACCGGTGTTTCTTCTGCCGGTACTTCCTCTACAGGCTCCGCCTGTGGTGCAAAGCGATTGTCGTACTTTCTCTGCTGCTCCTCTGTCAAAGGCTGATGCAACATTTTCAGTTCCATGGCCTTGATAACGTATCTGCCGTCACCAAACCACACAATCATCTCGTCACATTCATCCACACACTTGCTGGCCAAACCCACTCTATGATACAAGTAGGCCAATTCATACGCCCACTTTTCCCGATAATCACGTTTCTTATACTCCTCCAGAACCGCAATACGTTCCTCCAGGCTGACTTCCTGTGCCTCGTAAATCTTGTACTGCAAAATATAACGTCCCGGATCCTTAGGGGCAATCTGCACAAACTCCTTGCAATATTCCACCGCCTGCGGCAGCTCACCCATCTTCACCGCCAATTCGCACAAAGCATATACTATGGTCCTTCCGCCGGGGTGACGGTCATATGCCAAAAGCAACATATCACGGCTGTCTTCATATCTACGATTAATTTTGTACAAATCACTGACTGTACAAAGCATTTTCACACTTTTCACACGACGCCAATCGATGGTATCTGCTATCTCTGCAGCCTGTGCATACTCTCTGCGTGCTATTAATTCCTTAATCTCTTCTGATCTTACTTTGTATTCATACTTATCCAAGGTATTTCGCTCCCTTATCTCTAACCTCGTGTCCGCTTATAGCAACTCTGTCTTGAGCATCCATCTGCATATTAGAACAAATTTCGAGTTATTATAAACTATTCTCCCACATTACTTATTCAGTCTAACATAATGACCATGGCTTGTCAAAAATAAAACCTTAATTTTTTATAAAAAAATACAAGATGTTGTATGAAACCCCATAATTCGCAAACAATATATCGAAAAAGCCCCTTGCGACCTATGTCACAAAAGGCTTTCCTTCTATCTTAATATATTGGCAAGCTGTGCAAACTGCTCCAATGTCAGTGCCTCTCCGCGAATGGTTGCGGACAGTCCCATTTGTTCCAATGCAGCCAGTATCTCTTCCTTAGAAATATGTAGCTCTGCTGCATTGGTCAATCCATTTACCAGAGTTTTTCTGCGCTGATTAAAGGAGGCACGTATGAGTGCAAACATCTTCTTTTCATCTGCTACCTCCACCGGCGGCTGTTCATAACGGGTCAGACGGATCACCGCACTTCCTACATTGGGTCGGGGGATGAAACAGTTGGGGGGAACATTTGCCACTATCTGCGGCTTTGCATAATACTGTACCGCCAGTGACAAAGCACCATAATCCTTGGTACCGGGTCCTACCTGCATGCGGTCTGCCACTTCCTTCTGTACCATAATAGTAATGCTTTGCAGAGGCACATGACTTTCAAACAAGCCCATGATAATAGGAGTGGTAATATAGTAGGGCAAATTCGCTACCACCTTAATGGGTCTGCCGCCGTTTAGTTCCTCTACGATTTTATTAATATCCACCTTCAGAATATCATCATTAATAATAGTAATATTGTCATACTCGGACAAGGTATCCTGCAAAATAGGGATTAAATTCTTGTCGATTTCCACCACCACTACTCTGCCGGCTCTTTCCGCCAGATATTGTGTCATAGTACCGATACCGGGACCAATCTCCAGCACACAATCCTCCTTGGTGATTTCCGCCGAATCCATGATTTTCTCCAACACATGGGTATCAATCAAAAAGTTTTGACCGAATTTCTTCTGAAAATTAAAATTGTATTTCTGCAATACCGCTATGGTATTCTGTGGTATTCCTAAGTTTGCCACCTGCTTGTCCTCTTTTCTTTCTTCATATCTGCTAAGTACTCTTTCGTTTATTGGCACCTAATAATATTGAAAATCCTCGATGAAGTGGATACAATTGTACAACACCAACACATCCATATCTCCATTTTTATCATATTCCTGCATAAAATCCAACAGTTTTCCATTAAAATACCGCAAATCCAGCACATAAACCTTTTCATAATGATGTGCCAACAGGGGTATCATGGAATTGGCATAGGAATCTTTTATAATGAACAAAGTCTTTTCGGAAAAAGAATCTCTCTCTATTTCTACGAAAGCATGATTATCGTCCAAAAAATAGCCGTACTTATTCTTGCCCCCCAGAAAGCTTTCTTCGTAAAAATCTTCTGCGGTTTCTGTCAAATCATAGGTGATACGATACTCTGTTTCCAAGGTACGGGGGAACATATAAATCGTATCTTCCTCAGTAGGCAGGTTTATCTTAGACTGCAAGGTACCCTGAAACTCCTTTGTGACCGCCTGCATCTCCCCTTTTAAGTACCAACGGGGCAACAGCTTATACTCTTTGACAAATTCCTCATACCCATAATACGCCCCCAGTGTAGTCCAATGATGATCCGTGCGATAATAAATATCCTCTTTCGCATGTGCCTCCAAGGTAGGAAAAAGGTCGATGACCCGCTCCTCTCCCACACGTTCCTTTACCTGCTGCAAAAATGCCCTCTGGTCAAAAACCGGTGCAAAAGCAGGGAGTTTATCCGATAGTATATTGTCCGCAGTAGGTACCAGCATCACCCTCGCCTGAGGATAGGCTTCCACCAGCTCCTGCAGCTTCGTCAGTCTTTTTTCTATAGTTTCCTGAGGATAATCCTCCGGCAAATGCTGCTCTATCAAATAGTCATCTTTCGCCAGATACACTCCATTAATTTCCTTCTTCTGCAACAAAATATCCATACGGGTCTTCAGCTGTATCCAAGTATCTCTGCTGACAAACTGGTCGTTGGTATATTCTTCGTATTTTTCCATATATTCTCCGGAGAGCACTGCTTCCTTACTAAGCTTCGGCTTCGATGCCAGAATCCTGTTTTCACTTTCGGAAAAGAATACATCCTCCTGTAGCAAATCCCCTACCAGAAAAGCCAGCATTATCACACCGAAAAACACTACGTTCTTCCATGCATTTCTTTTTTCACCATATAAATCCACATCCAAGCCTCCTCTACATTTTAGAACCGAAAATACAAAAACGGATTGTAGGTGGCATCCACGATATACGCTATGGATGCTATCAAAAGTACTGCGGGCACCAGCTTCTCCCACACTCTGTACATAGCAATTCCGTATCCGCTGACGGATGCCTGCATACGGGTGACTAAACTCTTATAAAGAGGTGTGGCAGCCACAATGGCAATCAGGAACAGCACCAAATACTCCAGCCCTAAAAACAATGCCTCCTGATTGTAGAAGCCAACTCCATTTCCGCCAAACATAGCCAACAGATATTGGCGGATACCGTCCATGCTCTCTATAGAAAAGAATACCCAGCTTATCAAAACTAAGAATATGGTGTAAGCTCTGCCGATTCCCTTGGGTAAAAATTCAAACAACTTCTTCAAGCCCAGCTTTTCTAACACCAGCCATACCGCAAACCAAAGTCCCCAGAACAGGAAATTCCAGCCGGCACCATGCCAGATACCGGTCAGTGCCCACACAATACATATATTCAACAGCTGTCTAAGCAATCCTTTCCGATTACCGCCCAAAGGGATATATACATATTCCTTAAACCAACTACTCAGAGTCATATGCCATCTGCGCCAGAATTCTGTCACTGTCACAGAAATATAAGGGTATTGAAAGTTTTCCGGGAAATCGAAACCCAATATGGCTCCCAAACCGATTGCCATATCTGAATAACCGGAAAAGTCAAAATAAATCTGAAGTGCAAATGCCAGAATACCAATCCAAGCCGTCAACACACTTAACTCACTCAAATCACCGGAAGACACCTCTGTCCAAAGCAACCCCAGATTGTTTGCCAGCAAAACCTTCTTGGCCAAGCCAAGGATAAAACGCTTGCAACCATAGCTAATTTGCAGAATATCCGCCCTACGCTCATGCAACTGCTGTTCTACCTGCTCATAACGCACAATAGGACCTGCAATCAGCTGCGGGAACATGGTAACAAAAACCGCAAAATCCAACAGATTTTTCTGCACCTTTACCCGTCCGCGATAGCAATCAATGGTATAGGACATGGTTTGAAAGGTATAAAAAGAAATACCGATGGGCAATGGCAAATTCAATAGTGCAATGTTCGTACCCAGCACTGCGTTCATACTATGTATCAGAAAATCTGCATACTTAAAGAAGCCCAGTACCGCTAAATTAATCAAAACGGAGGTTATCAGAAAAACTCTTTTACTCTCCTGTTTCTTACATGCTCCTATAGCCAGTCCATGCAGATAATCGCACAGGGTGGAAAAAAGCATGAGTAAAACATACACCGGTTCTCCCCATGCATAAAAAAATAGGCTCCCTAAAAAGAGGATGAAGTTCTTCATCCTCCCGGGAGACATAAAGTACAATATAAGAAATATCGGTAAAAACCGAAAGAGAAATAATGTACTGCTAAAAACCATTTTTGCCACTCCGTTTAACGGTTAATTACTTTACTGATTGCTTCCAGTGCTAACTCATTCTGCTCCTGACAATGCTGAATCACTGCTTCCTCATTCCCGTCTTCGCCATATATATTCAAAACATCTGCTCCCAACTGTACGAAGCAAACATAATTTCCAAAGGTCTCGATTCGAGACGCCTGAATTTTTCCTAAGTTCATGGGATACTGTGCGGTATCATTGACCAATGCCTCCCGATAGTTCTTTACCACCTCTTCCACGGCATCCAGCTGCCCTTCTTTGGTATGGATTACAATGAGGGTGTCCACATTGGCACTAATCAAAGGCATCTCTCCGAAAAAGCTGTCATACATGTCTGCGGTCAATCCATATCCCTCCAAAAACTCCGGGGGCATCTCCGTATTGGGCCAATAATTCTCTCCCAAAACATCTACCACCGCCTGACGTACGGCAGACATCTCCACCAAGGGAGCCTCTGTAGCAGTAGGCTCCTGAGTATCCGGTGTCAGTACGCTCTCTCCTGTACCTTCCGGAGACTGTGTATCATTATCCTTTCCGCTACCACATGCGGTCAGGCTAAATAACATAACGCCTACACACAAATACGCGATTAATTTTTTCATAATTTCCTCCTTCTTGCTGCCTCCTTCTCCTGACAGCTCATAGATAAGTATATCCACTCCTCTCGTTTCTAATCGCATTGTAGCATAAAAAATGTGTACTGTGTATAAAAATTTCTTAATAATTTAGGATGACAAAACCTCCCCTCATACGTTATACTTGCCCTTAGAGTGATTTATATACCGGTCGGGGGCACAAAGCCCCTTCTCAAAACCACAGAAAAGAAAGAGGAAATTATGAGTATTTTAAATGTAGAACACTTAACTCACGGCTTCGGTGACCGTGCGATTTTTAATGATGTATCCTTCCGTTTGCTAAAAGGTGAACATATCGGCCTAATCGGTGCAAACGGGGAAGGTAAATCTACCTTTATGAATATTATCACAGGCAAACTCATGCCCGATGAAGGTAAGATTGAGTGGGCAAAGAATGTGCGTGTAGGCTATTTGGACCAGCACACCGTATTAAAGCCCGGCATGACCATTCGTGATGTACTGGCTTCTGCCTTTGACTTTTTATTCGAAATGGAAGCTCAGATGAACGAACTCTGCGACAAGATGGGCGAGGCTTCCCCGGAAGAATTGGAAGTCTATATGGAAGAATTCGGTACTATTCAGGAGCTTTTGACCCAACACGACTTCTACATGATTGACTCTAAGGTCGAAGAAGTAGGACGTGCACTGGGACTCACCGAAATCGGTCTGGACAGAGATGTTACCGAGCTCAGTGGCGGTCAGCGTACCAAGGTGCTTTTGGGTAAGCTGTTACTGGAAAAGCCGGACATTCTGCTTTTGGACGAACCGACCAACTATTTGGATGTGGAGCATATTGAGTGGTTGAAGAGATACTTAAATGACTACGAAAATGCCTTTATCCTTATCAGTCACGACATACCTTTCTTAAACAGCGTTATTAACTTAATTTATCATATGGACAATCAGTTGCTGACCCGCTATGTAGGCGATTATGACAAGTTCCAGGAGGTCTATGCCATGAAGAAGGCCCAGCTGGAAGCTGCCTACAACAAGCAGCAGAAGGAAATCGCTGACTTAAAGGATTTCGTAGCCCGCAACAAAGCACGCGTGGCAACCCGAAACATGGCCATGTCCCGCCAGAAGAAGCTGGACAAAATGGACGTGATAGAGCTGGCTGCGGAAAAACCCAAGCCGGAATTTTATTTCAAGGAAGCCCGTACCCCGGGACGTTATATTTTCCAGACCAAGGATTTGGTGATAGGATATAACGAGCCCCTGTCCTCTCCCCTGAATTTATCTATGGAACGTGGGCAGAAAATCGTCCTCACCGGTGCAAATGGTATTGGTAAAACCACACTGTTAAAGAGTATTTTAGGCTTAATCAAGCCCCTGTCCGGCAGTGTAGAACAAGGCGACTATCTGCACATTGGTTATTTCGAGCAGGAAATGAGTCAGGATGTAAATACCACCTGTATCGAAGAAATTTGGAATGAATTCCCGGGCTTCACCCAGTACGAGGTACGTTCTGCCCTTGCCAAGTGCGGTCTCACCACCAAGCACATCGAAAGCAAGGTCAAGGTCTTAAGCGGTGGTGAGCAGGCTAAGGTACGTCTGTGCAAGCTGATCAATCGGGAAACCAATATCCTGCTTCTGGACGAGCCGACCAACCATCTGGACGTAGATGCCAAGGACGAACTGAAGCGTGCCCTGAAGGATTACAAGGGCAGTATCCTCATGGTTTGCCACGAGCCGGAATTTTATGAAGGTCTGGCTACAGATGTGTGGGACTGCACCAAGTGGACCACGAGGGTGTTCTAACACTGCATAATAACGAAGGGGCAGCCCACCACGGCTGCCCCCATTTTTTCTCATTGTATAAAGTTACACCCAATACTTCTCCATCTGTCCTACCACTTCTTCCCTACTCATTTTGAACCTTTCCATCACCCGCTCCATAGTTGCCTCATAGCTCTGGCTAAGCTCCTGACAGGTTTCGATTAAGGTTTTCATGCTTCCCTCCAGTATGCCTTCATTTCTGGCATCTCTCTTCATTTCCTTCCATGCCTTACACATATTGTAGCCCCCTTCCTGCTTATATTTGTTTCTCTTCTCCCATATCCTCGGTTCATCCACCACTACTGCCAGTAGCTCCAGTGTTTCTTCATCCAGTTCCCTGTATTTCGGACTTTCCTCCAGTAATTGCAGCATTTTTTCTTTATCCTTCCGACACTGCATCAGCCGGAATACATCCTGCAGTTGTGACTGAAACATGCTGAAATCCTCCATTTCATTCACACAGAGCAGGCGGAACGGATAGTCTGCGAAAAACTCACTCATACCATCTTCGTCCGCACCGAAATCCATCATATCCCGCAGGCTTCTGGGACCATCCCATTTCTTCGTGCCATAGTAAACACATAGGGTGTACACCGGCCACAAACGATCCGTCTTTCGCAATTTCCCCGGTTCCTTTCGTTGCCCGGCTCTGCCCCAGCTGTTCCTTCGCCTTATCTTATTCACCTGTTGCTGGTATTCCATCACATCATACTGTAGCATTCGAAAGGGCATACCATAATCGACTTTATTCTCGCTTTCCACCGCCAGTATGCGGAATGCGATTCCTTTCCGGTTCGTCATCTTGATGTCCCGCGTCCGCTCCAGAAACAGCTCTTTTTCCGGTGGTCGCCCCTCCCCAGACTCTTGCTCCAGTGCGATTGGGGTCTGTCGATACACCTGAGAACTCAGTGTCAGTTCCTCCGGTTTCACCACCTGTCTCCCCTCGAAAAAAACTCCATTGAATAAATCTGCAAACCGCTCCGTATCACTGCAGTAACGGTTCACCACCACATCAATTTTCCCCATAAAATCCCTCCATTCAGACGGACTCATCGGGTCACAAATCCGCCATATTTAATTATTATTTCCTGAGTAAATGGCTGATTTGCCAGAATGTGCAGACTGCACCCTTCCTTTGATTACTCTTGAAAACAGTAAAGTGATATACTTTGATTTTATACTAAAGGTATTTCCTGTTTTTGTCAATACAAATTTCGTTAGTTTAACTTTGATTTATTTTATTTTCTCTAAAAAGAAGGGAGCAGCCCCACCACGGCGGACTGCCCTTTCTTTGCCAATTTATGTATTTTCCCTATAAATACCGCTATACTGTCTCAGTTTCCAAAACTTCAATCATGCCAGTACACTATATAGCGCGAAATAGTTCTGCCAAATCTTTCCAATCCAAACAATTCTTATACAAAAGTAAACCCGCAATAAACAAGACAATAGCGATTACAAAGGGAACATTATACCACTTACTTGCCGGAAGATAAGCTCCTGTCATCCAATCTTTCTTTGCTATATACGCCTTATAAGTGGCATGCTTATGGTATAAAACAGTTACCACATCTCCCTTCGAATAATTTTGAGAAGTCTGATGATTCTCATATAGTGTCTGTGGATAATCTATGCCTTGCAAAGGATATTCTACCCATACCCCATATAAATAAGATTGAACCGTACGATTCCCGGCACGAACCAATCCCTCATTCTCCGTGGCAACCTTTGTCACAGTCCCCTGCACCTGCACATATTCCTTGCTCTTTCCTGCATCCACCATACGACAAATTACATTTAAACAAAAGATTATCATTGCGATTCTAATAACCCACTTACCAATTACCCGATTAGTCTCTTTCTCCATGTCTTTTTGCAGCTTTTCCATATGTAGCCTCACCTTTCCTACAACAATTCGAGCTTCCTATATAGCATTGCTCTATAAGGATTTATACACCTTCCGTTTATTTAGTATATCGGAACATAATATTTCTCCGGACCTATTAACTCTTCCCCTTTTCGAAACGCTTCTATGGCACCAACACACTCTTTGATACACAGCCTGATGCATTCCATGCTAATATCGTATGTATATATTTCCAGTTCCGCTTTTTCAGCTACCGGCTCATCAAAGAAGTCCTGATATAACCCCTGCATCACTTCATCATATAACTCCGGGTGAAGACCTTCCAATTTCAGGTTCCTATCCTCCTCCATATTATATTCCAACCCAAATTCCTTACGCAATATATAGTTTAGGCGATGAAAGTCCGCATACCCCTTTTGATACATCACTTGACGTTCTTCTGTTGACTTTGATTTAGAGCGTATTTGTGTTTCCATTATCTCATGAAACCATACCATATCCGTAATCAGATGACACAGAATTCCCAAATACAATTCGTCCTGTTTCAACTCTTCCGCATACCTTGATACAAAAGTCAGCCAGTTTCCACCTTTTTTATCCCCATGAACTTCAAAGAAATGGGTGTGATGTTTCGAACCATCCTCATGCCGAGACATATCAGGGCATAAAGAACCCAACCGAAACCGATTCCTATTTTCCATTTTTACCTGTTCTGCCACCTTCTCTGCAATCAGGTAGTGTATCATTCTGGACGGCATACCCTACTCCCCCTTCCTGCAACAATATAAATAGGTGTCTCTCTCAAAAGTAAACTGTCCCTGTCCGTTCTCAAACTGCATAAGAAACTCCAGAAATTCTTTTCTTCGAAGCTCTAAGTTTTCTCTCACCGGACGACATACTTGTTGAATGTACTCCATAAATTCCTCTGCTGAATTAAAATGAAGTGTTATTACATACGCATGCTTTTCTACCACAGGAAATACTGCCTGTAATTCTTTTTCCCACCCCTCCACATACAATCTGTGCTTGCGGTATAACTTGTCCAATTCGGTATACTCTTCTTCATAAAACTCTCGCAATAAGGGTTGTAGTTTTTCATAGAAAAGCAAACCACCCCAAGTACAAATAAAAACACCTTTTTCAGATAGTGCAGAAGCAAATTTATGATATAAGGTATTTCTATCACTGATATGAGCCACCACATGGTTAAAGAAAATGCGTTCATATGGTCCATTCAGTGACATGGTTTCCAAGTCATCCCAAACAAAGGAAA
Organism: Acetatifactor sp.; assembly: GCA_045538995.1. GTDB lineage: Bacteria > Bacillota > Clostridia > Lachnospirales > Lachnospiraceae > Acetatifactor. Next base: position 31,250 of record JAZQEK010000027.1, read on the forward strand.
ACTCACTACCTGCCAAGTTTTCTGCCAACGTTCCTTCCCGAATATCTGCACAGAAGGTATCCATATGGGTGTTGTGCTTATCTACACAGGTTACCTTTAGTTGCTTCGGAAGACGTTCCTGATTATATCTCCACAAATTTCCATATCCGGCACCGGCATCCAATACCTGCATGTTATTCTCAAATTTTGCTGTATCGAAAATAAACCTCGACCATCCACGAGGTTCATCCGCATGTCGTCTTAGATGCACTACCAATTCATCTGCACGTTGATTTCTGACAATCATTCCAAGAGCCTTCAAGAAAGCGTCGCCGTCCTGTTCCGGATTTTTACATTCCTTTACCGCCCTGTCCACATGTGCTATTACAGTATTTAACTGTTTCCTCTTCTTTTCTAACAAACGTTTCTGTTCCAGTAACATATTTTCCCGACTGACATTTTCGTACAACTGCAAGAAATCTGCAATCTGGTCCAGAGAGAAATCCAGATATTTCATCAACTGGATTTTTTCCATGGTTTTTACTGCCTCCTCGCCATACATTCGATAGCCATTTTCCACATCACGTTCCGGTAAAAGCAAGCCCTTTCGTTCATAAACACGCAGGGTTTTTGTGGATATTCCGGCAAGTTTTGCCAACTGACCGATGGTATAATTTTTGTTCATGGTATCCTCCTTGAAATAAAGTCCCGGGAGCATTTTTACATTTATATAATACATTTCGATTAATCGTAATTTTAGTATAAACCTTACCCTTGGGGCAAGGTCAAGCATAAATATATAGCCACCTAGGACTTCTATTGCAGATGTTCTAAGTGGCTATGCGTTCTACGCCCCTATCTATTTTACTACGTTGCCTATCGCTCATAATCTCTATAAATAATCAGTCGGTTGCTACCTTCCACCACGATATAGCCCCTCTGTCCATATGCTGTATATGGTTTCAACTGATAATTCACAGCAGTCTTCACTTCCTCCAAACTCAGTTCCACCTGCTGTGGCAGGAGTGGGTTGAGCACCATGTCAAAGGCATCGATATCCATTGCCTCGCAGAAGCTTCTATAGTCTTCGTCATAGTACTCCTTACTAAACTCTTCATAAATATCGACTCCTCTGGAGGGGTAGTCTTCCAAATACTGCTGTATGTATTCCTCATCTGCATCAAAAGCTAACACCAGACACCCCTTAGCCTGCCATACAGTAGGCACCACTATCCATTCTACATTTCGGGCACCTTTCGGCAGCTTCTGAGGGAAATAAGACAACTCACTGTCCATAGTTTTGTAATACTGAATTTCCGGAGCATATTCCCACGGTCTGTGCTTGCAGAAAATCACTTCCATAATGGGTATAATCAGTAACATCCATGCCATGCAAAACAGCATTCCCACTACCAACGGATATACAAAGAAGGGAATATATACCACACCCTTTCCCCTTTTCACACACAAGGACACCAACCAGCAAAGAAAAAAGGTACAAGTCAGGAAAATAAAAGTACCATGAGGAAACAGCAGACAAAAAATAATGGCTCCCACGCATAGTATAGAGAAGAAACGAAATGTCCGGTTGGCTTTTTGTATGTTATCCTCCCTCTTTTTTACTTTTTCTGCTCCTAGTGCCCCTTTTCCGGTAACCTCCATAAAATTCACCCCCACATCCATCTTTACTCAATCCTTACAGTCACCTCTGCATCCCGCATCTCTGCATTTTCCCCGGTGGCACATATGCTCACATGACACTCTCCGGTTCGATTTCCTACCCGAAGTATTTGTTTCGTATTGTCTGTCTCTAATTCCGCCATGCTTCCATCCGCCCACTGTGCCCTCAACCGGATGGTTCGTGCTTTCTCTATCTGTGCCAGTTCCTGCACTCCTATCTCCGAATTTGCCGAAAACACCAGATTCTCCCTGACTGTAATCACCGGTACCTCATCCAGATAAGCCTTCACGCCATAGAGCAAAAAGACTACAATAGCCAAGGGTAAAATCACGACACCGGCAAGTATTATCTTCTTTCCATTCTTCATATGCTACATCCCCTTCGTCACCCTTATCGTCACATTCGATTCCAACATAAAGCGCGACACATTAAACTCTCGCCAAGACATATCCCCTATCCGATAGTGCATCCTTTCCAACCACTCCTGCCCAAATCCATAGGTATAAGGTCCATTCGGCAAATCAGATTCTGTACTCTGCTCAAAATTATAGTTTTGCAGGGTATAATAATAGTTTAAATCCACTTTTTGCTCCTCCAACAACTCCAGAAGCACCGGTGCCGCATCTGCGTTGAGGGTAGATAAATAGAAATAGTCATGGTAAGCATCTCCCAGGAAAAACTCGCTTCTGTCCGGATGCATACCCTCTACATTTACCTTGGCAATCCAGTAGTCCGGATGACTAAAGGACAGACATAGGTACAGACAGGTCACCACTACCATACTGTATCGAAACAGTGGAAAATCCTCTTTTATGATATACCCAATCACTCCCACGAAGATGAGGAACAATACCACCAAACTCCACAACACCAGAATCCGCAAGAATGTTAAATAATAATATTGGATGTAAATAATCATTCTTACTGCACTGGAAGCCAGCATAATAAAGGTACAGGCTGACATCACCGTCAAAACCGCCTTTAAAAGCTTATGAGGGCGGAAATAACACAAACCCACCAATACCAATATCAAATTCAAAATACCTACCGCCAACAGCTGAAAGAAACCTTCTCTGGCATACTCCGCATAGGTATAACCCTCCGGCAACTGCATATTTCCCAGAAACAAATATAGGATTTGTACGCCGCTAAACACCAAGTACAAAAGAGACAGTATCGTAGCCACAGGGATGGCAATAAGCGGTTCCCCCTTGCGGGTATCTTCCACCTCTTCCTTGATGGTCTTGCGGCAAAGAAACGCAAGTATACCGTATGCTGCCAAAAACAGAAAGCCGAACATCCACGCAATCAGCATGATATCGCCGAAATCCATATCCTTTAACATGCTGTCTGCCATATGGCGGAACACCGCATCGGCACTGGTTAATAGTAAAAACACTATCACAAACAGCGGAACCGTAATCAACAAACCTATGATTATATAGAGATATTTGCTATTCTTTTTGTCCAGCTTGTTCTTACAATACCAGTAAGCATCCGAAAAAGGTGTACCGATTTCACCTATTGCCATAATACATACAGCAATAATGGAGCTTAAATACTTGCCCAGATTCCACTTCCTTGTATCGTAAATTGCAGAGAGCAACATACTCAACGCCAACAGAAAAATCCCCAGTTTATTGAAAAAGATAATTCTGCCGTCATCCGTACAAAAGGTAGATACCGAAAGCAGCATCATACTAATCATGTAGAAGCCGTTGCTTTTTTTCCAGGTAATCCCAAGCTTTGAAAAGCAATAACAGATAAAAACAAGGCTTCCTGCCACGAAAAAAGAGTAGGTCACTCCCGAATTATTCCTGTACATGCAAAATACATATAGACAGGCATACAGAAATGTTGCCACACCATAAATGTGAAAATTCTCCTTTACACCGGTATCATACAAAGTCTTCGGTCTGGGCTGTGGCTTCGGTGCCATTTGGGACATAGACTGTCCTGTACTATCTATGATCGGGTCTCCCGACATACCTTGTTCCACTCCTCTGGTCATTGCTTCTATTGTTTTATTTTCCTGTCCTGTTGTTCCGGTCAGTGCTTCTGTTCCAACAGTCTGATTATCAGAAACACCGTATTCTGTCTTCTCACTCATCTTCACTATCTCCTTCTTCTCCCTCTACGTACTCCAAAATATCCCCCGGTTGGCAATCCAATGCCTTACAAATCGCATCCAAGGTACTGAAACGTACCGCCTTTGCCTTATTATTTTTTAATACAGACAAATTCGCCATAGTAATATCCACTTCCTTTGCCAGCTCCGTCATGCTCTTTTTCCGCTTTGCCAGCATTACATCTAAATTTATGATAATCGACATATTCTTCCTCACTTCCTATTGCAACATTTGTGCCGCTTCTCCTATATGGTCAGTTCGTTCTCTTCCTTGTAGCCAACAGCCTCCTCAAACACAAAAGACAGCACAAAGCTGAACAGTCCTGCAATGGTAAACACCAAAATAACTACTGCCATAGCCACGGTCAGGTACACGAAGCTGCGTACCACCGACATCAATACGATGAAGAAGCTCCACTTCCCCATCTTCTTCAGGCTCTCCACATTGGCATGTACAAAACAGTTTTTGTCAATTACTGTCTTAAAAATTTTACGCAGTTCCCGAATAATTACCACTGCTGCAATTCCTAACACAAAATAAATAATCAATGCTTCTCCATAGTTCTGAGCAACCCGCTCCAGATACCTGCCGATAAACTTCAGGCTAAAAGGTAATGTGGTCGTCACCACTATTCCCCCGAAAAACATAAAATCCAAAAAATACTTGGTCAACTTGATTAAGGTTTCTTTTTTCTGATCCATACTTTACTCCTTCCGCCACCATATGGTGACTTTGCTTCCCGCCTCATATTTTGCTTAGTCACATCATACTCGTACCATGATTCACCTACGTGGTCATAACTCTTAGTTGGATAATACTACCTGCATAACCGTTTGTCAATATATATTTATCGATTTTCGATATGTTTTTATTGTTTTTCGGGGTGTGTTTAAAATAATGACCACAAAAAGCCACCGACTGCCTACACGCAGCCGATGGCTTCTACTCTTATATTTATTCCACATATTCCTATTTTCAAAAATGTCTGTCACAAATAATATTCCCGACTGTAATCTTTACTCCCCCGTAGCTTCAGGGTCATATTCCAGTATATCTCCGGGTTGACAGTTTAACACCTCACAAATCGCTTCCAAGGTAGAAAAACGGATTGCACTGATTTTACCGGTTTTCATCTTCGACAGGTTCACATTGGAAACGCCTACCTTTTCTGACAGCTCATTCAGGCTCATCTTGCGGTCAGCCATCACTCTATCCAAACGTAATATTATCTTACCCATATCTTTCCTCCATACTTGCCGGCTTCCCCGAGCAAGCTCTATCACTCAAACTACAAAGTTTCGTCAGATTCCTGCTGCAACACCGCACCATATTTAAAGATATACACCAATACTAACACAACCAGAACGATTAAAACAACACCCAAATCTACAGTAAAATTCAAACTCAGCTTGTTGTTCATCAAACTGTCTGTAACAGAATTCGTGATGGTAGAAACTACTGCCCAAGGGATTAAGGAGTAACCCAAATTCTGCATTTTCTTAATCACATTTTCTTCAAAGGGTGACTGACAATCACGGAAAGCCTTGCACAAAGCACTGATAAAGCACAGTGTGATGAATGTCATTACCAAGGTAACAAGAGCAAACAGGTATATCACTGCTATATCACGCATACTAATCTGTGTTACGTCTGTATCGCCCACAAACTTCATACCGGTGGAAGTGAACTCTGTATTCTCATAGACAAATTCATCATCCTCGTCCATATCCTCCATCATGACTTCCTTCACCTCTGCAATATCCTCTTCGGTAAGGGTAATTCCCAAGCTGGAAACATCCACTTCCATAATCGCAGTTCCCTCTATACTTACGGTCAACAAATCCTTCGGAATGAGCAGACAAGCTATCGCCCCAATCATCGACAGCACCATAGCTATTCCTATTAAAATCTTTCCTATCAGGGCTATCACACTACTCACTTTACCAATCTTGTTAATTTTTTGAATTGCTTGTTCTTTCATAATCTCTCTCCTTCTTCTTTTTCATTCATTCCATATCTTTTTAATACTTTAGCACCCTTGCAAGTTGGCGAACGATAAAAACTAATTTTTTAATGTTTATCGTTAATTGCACTATAGCACTACTTTTTACTCTTGTCAACAACTTTTTATCGAAAAACATTAAATTTTTATCCGGAAGCACAAAAATAGGGTTTCCGCCAGATTCGGAAACCCATTTTCCCTTTCGCTCTATTATATGTTCCTACCCCTTCACCAGTTCCGCAATCAGGCTTTCCACCTCTTCCAACTGCTGCCGGCTGCTTTCCTTGCGGGAAGCTTTGCGATAAGAAGACGGAGACATCCCCCGTTGGTTGTGAAATGCCTTGGCAAACACCAATGCATCATTATAGCCGCAGGAAAGAGCAATGCTCTCTATAGAATAGTCCGTAGATTCCAATAGTTCCTTCGCTTTCGTGATACGAAAGGTCTGCAAAAACTGCTGGGGGGACATGCCCAGATAGTTCTGGAACAAGGTGTACAAATAGCTACGGTTAATGCAGACATAATCTGCCACATCTGTTATCTTAATAGGGTTACAATAATTGCTTTGGATAAAGGATACTGCCTTCTTCACATACTGATTCCCTTTGTCCTCTTCGCTCTGCTCCACTACTCCGGCACTCTCTGCAATCACGGACAAAAAAACACCCAACTGACCATTTCTGCGCAAATCATTGGCCACGCCAAAGGTGCTGTGCTCCATCATATCCTTTACAATGGCATACAGCTCCTCGGAACGATCGCTGGAAAAAATCGGATGTCGCTCATTCAAACCCATAGCCTGCAAAAACTCTTCCGCACGATTTCCGGCAAAGCCTACCCACAGATAGCTCCAGGGCTCCTTTTCATCCGCCTGATAAAAAGCCAGCTCATTAGGCTGTATCAAAAATCCGTAACCTGCCTCCAGCTTGTATTCCTTGTCGTGAAAGCGAAATATTCCCTTGCCGCTGAGAACATAATGTATCAGGTAGTGAGGCTTGGATGCCGGACCGAAACTGTGCAAGCCTTCCGTCTGGGAACACCCGCAGCAATTCACGTACAGACTACCTACCTTTTCATTATGAAAATCCAGTTTGAATGCTTTCTCCATTGCTCCTCCTATTAGTACAGCATCATTTCCTTCTTGTCCAAATCTTCCTGTACTCGTGCTAAGTCCTCACGGATTTTCAGCTTCTGAGGGCATGCTTGTTCGCACTTGCCACATTTGATACAGTTCTTCGCCTTTTCACTGTCCGGAATTTCCTGCTCCCAATTCCATCTGACGGTATTATAATTCTGGTACATATGATAAGTATTCCAGATGCGGAAATTGCGTGGAATGTTTACTCCTGCCGGACAAGGCATACAGTAATTACAACCGGTACAGCCATTCTGTACACGACTGTTGAGGATTTCTACCACCTCATCCACCACCTTCATCTCTTCCTCAGACATAACCTTGAAATCACCAAAGGTCTTCAGATTGTCCTCTACCTGCTCCATGGTGGTCATGCCGCTCAGAACTACCTTCACATTAGGAAGGGAACCTACCCATCTCAAAGCATAGGAAGCAAAGCTGGCATCCTTGTTCAGTGCATGGAACTTTTCGGCAATATCTCCGCCATAATTTGCCAGCATACCACCCTTTACCGGCTCCATGATTACCAAAGGTACCTGTCTTTCCTCTGCCAGCTTGTAGCCCTTCATACCTGCCTGCTCATTGGCATCCATATAGTTGAGCTGAATCTGGCAAAAGTCCCAATCACGGGCACATAACATCTCTTCAAAAGCTTCGTAGCTGTCATGGAAGGAGAATCCCAAGTAGCGGATTTTGCCCTCTGCCTTCAGTGCTTCCAGTCTCTCTACCACGCCCAGCTCCAGCATTTCCTTCCAACGACCCAAATTCATAGCATGCAACAAATAAAAGTCAATATACTCTGTCTGCAGCTTCTGCAACTGCTCATTAAAGTACTTATCCACATCCTCTACACTCTTCACGAACCAAACGGGTAGCTTAGTTGCCAGGTAGAAAGAACCTCTGTCATATTTCTTCAGCACCTTACCCACGAAGGTTTCACTTTCCCCATTGTGATAAGGGTAAGCGGTATCAATATAATTCACACCCTGTGCAATCGCCTTGTCCAACAAAGCCTCTGCTTTTTCTTCATCAATCTTTCCTTCCGCATTCGTAGGAAAACGCATACAACCGTATCCCAGCAAAGAAGTTTCAATCCCCAGCTTCTCCATCTTTCTTAATTCCATGGTAAAATCCTCCTTATTACATTACATTTATATTATTTTAAATTACTCTCTCACCTGTAAGCTGCCGTCCTCTAAAACGGTCACATCCATATCTGCACTAAATTCGTTTAATCGACCGATTACTCTGGTCATTTCCTCGCCTTCCAAAGGAGTAGGCTGGAAATTGTTTCGATTGCTTACCGAACTGATAGAGCAAGGTATCACCTTGGCCTGAGCGGCCTCCTGCTTCACCCCTTCCGTAAAGGTAAAGGTCTGTTGAAAAATCATTGTATCCTTATCAGAAGGATTCCGATTAGCTCCGAAGCTGAAATTCCCCAGACTATGTACGATGAACTTGCCATTGTATTCCTCAATTCCCTGCAGCACATGCGGATGATGTCCCAGCACCAAATCCGCACCCCAGTCGATACATTTTTGTCCCAATGTATGCTGGTATTTCTCCGGATAGTAGTCCTTTTCTACGCCCCAATGGCAACAGGCAATGATAAGATCTGCCCCTTCCGTCTTTAACTGCTCGATACCCTCCTGCAGCAGCTTCTCACTGCCGTAGCCCCAGGACACCTCATTGACGGACACAAAACCGATACGGATACCCTTGATTTCGTACATACCGACCTTGTTATCATAAGCGTATACGATGTTTTCTGCCTCCAGCGCCTCTTCCGTATCCGCTGTACCTGCCGTTCCGAAGTCCAAACGATGATTATTTCCCATACTGACGGCTTCCACGCTTCCTGATGTCAGTATCTTTGCATAAGAAGGGTCTCCCTTTATGTTAAAGGTTCTGCCGGTCTCCAGCTTGGCAGAATCTGTCAGCACTCCCTCCAAATTCACTATGGTCATATCATCTGCAGCAAAAATATCCTTCACATTTCGCAGAAAGAATTCTGCTCCGCCTTCTTTATCATAAGCCTGATTAAAGGACAGGGAGTACTCCTGATCATGATAGTTTCCCAGCGAGCAATCTCCTGCAGCCGATATGGTAATGCTCACCACCTCCGGCGTGGGTTCCGGTGTCGGTGCAGGGGTAGGCTCCGGTGTCGGTTCCGGTGTAATAATAGGCACTGCCTCAGGCATCACCAATCCCTCCTGAGAAGTCCCTTCTTCCGGTTTCTGTGTCGGTTCTGCTTCCGGTGCCTGTGTCACTTCCGGCTCTCTGATACTTTCCTGCTCCACATATACAAAGCCACTGGCCGGAATGGTCGCTTCCACATCATCACCACATCCTGTAAACAACAGCACTCCACTTAACAAACATCCTATTATGACACCACTTAACTGTCTTTTCTTCATTTCATATATCCTCTTAAAACATAGTTCCAAGCATGCCTGAAACTATCACACACTTTCTCTTCCTATCACATGTTTTGATTATACTACAAAACAATCAAAAAGAACATCTCAAGATAGTTTTTCTTGAAATGTTCTTTTCATCACTCATAGCTACTCTAATTTACTCACCAGGCATCAATAGGACTAACCCTACTGCACCAAATCCAAATGCTGCACGGTTCCTACCGTTCCATTCTCATACAGGAAAATGCCCGTACTTCGCAGGAAGCCATTGCTCACATTCTTATGATTGTTCAGTGCAAACTCCGTAGACGTATTCTGTAGGCAAATGGCACCCACTCCCTTGTCTCTCAGAGTATACAATATCTCTTTGCCACTTTCGTCCATGCACCAGATTTTCAGCTTATTCCAGATGGAGTCATCCTCATCTATCCAACCGTCTCCATCCTCGTCATACTGTGCCAAATCTGCAAAACCATTGCCGGACTGAGGACCAAACAATTCCTTCCCGTCATTGATGGTTCCGTCCTCATTCTTGTCCAAAGCCAGATATCCGCTTCCGGAACCCAGCATGGATATTTCGTCCTTCTCGCCATCAGCATCGATATCAAAGAAAAACTTTTGGTCACTTAAGTCGGCCACATCCTGATCAAAGTTAATCACCAAAGGATCACATACCCTTTGTACCTGTACCAGATTATGTTCTTCCCGATAATACTGCATGAAAGCACGACTCATACTCACATCCACGTCAAAGGTAATCTCCCGACCATCTGCCGTAGTCACCTTGCCGGTAGAAGAAAAGGAAACACTCTCACACTCCATGAAAAAACTTTCCGTAGTTACCGTGGCACTCTTCATAGGCGTAAACTCCAAAGTTGCCGTATTTCCCTGAGAAGGCAAATCAAAGTTCTCCTCCTCCCCCAGAAACTCCTTGGTTTTGTCTTCGCCGAAAAGCAACATGAAAATATATCGAGTGGTATACTGTCGGAACTGATTGGCGAAATCCTCCGAAGCAGAACGCACATTTACATTGCCATGGCGCATACTCTCCACTCTTTCCTGTAAATCTTGGGAGTATTCCTTGGAAGCTTCCTGTGCCTGCTTCGGCTCCTGAGCCTCCTTCTCCTCTGCAGCAACCTCTCCACCCAAAAGCGAAGTGTTTGCCTGCGTTTTCCCTCCGTGATAATCCTTTAGCACGAAACGGTTATATTGTGTTCTCGAAGATGTATATCTTCTGGCGGATTCCATTCCTATCACACTAGAATCAATACGCAATAAAGCCCCTTTCCATGCGTCACTGTCCTACCTGCACCTCCATGATTTCCGTAAAACAAAAGGATGGTATACTTCGGAAACCTCCTGTTTCCAAACCTATACCATCCGTGGTGACGATTTCAAACAAATACTAAATACTATGGCCATAAATATTTGTACTTCTTATATCGTCGGATTTTTTGAAAAGTTAAGTCATTTGTGAAAATTTGTCAGTTGAGACTGCCTACTATGTCAAAGCCGTCTTGTAGTGTCTGCTTATAACAGGAAGTCTCCTTCACCTTCTCTATGTACTACTCTGGTTACCATCCACTTGTCCCCTATCTTTTCCATGTTGAATACTACCTCAATGTCATCCACGGGAACCTCTGCAATCGCCTCCTGACACATCTCCAAAATCGTAGGGATTAAGTCATTATATATCTGCATGGTAACTGCTTCTTCGCCCTTGTCAAAATACACATCCAGCAAACGCAGCATGTTATCCTCTACATATTCATCCGCCATATCTTCCAGCTCACTCATAAGAGCTTCCGATTCCATGGGATTTTCCGCTTCAGGAGAAAAAGTTTTAATAGTAGCTGTTACAGTAATCACCCCATTTATCTCTGTCACGGTATCCACCGAATAGCCCTGTACGGCACCTTCTGCACAGAAATTACCATACTCTGTTACTGCCGCCTGTGCATCCTCGTTAAGAATAGCCTTATCAATGCCCACTGCAGTATAAAAAGTATCCTCCACAGCCTCAATACTTAGCTGCGCCATACCCATATCAATCAACACAAAGCCCATACAGGAAGATTCAATGGCTTCTCTGTCCACTTCATCAATCGCCTTCAAAAAGCTCTCTGCAGCAACTGTTACCGCTTCCTTGTTAGGAGTCCCTTCTGTCACTGCACAGGTACTACAGGTCTTGGCTGTATCCAAGGTGGCCTCCACCCATGCATGACCCAAGGCTTCCCCTTCAGTCACACCACAGGTATTACAGGTCTTAGCGGTAGTACAATCCGCTTCCTTCCACGCATGTCCCAGAGCAGTGCCTTCGGTCTCTCCGCAGGTGCTACAGGTCTTGGCAGTGGTACAATCCGCTTCCTTCCAAACATGCCCCAAGGCTTCTCCTTCGGTCTCTCCGCACTTAGCACAAGTTTTCGCCACTACACAGTCAGCATCCTTCCACTCATGGCTCAGACAGCAGCCCGTTAAGGACAGTCCCATGACCAAAATCAACAATCCCACTTGCAATTTCTTCTTCATTTGTTATTCCCCTCTCTCATCACCATAGGTGGCACGTTCCAGTGCCATCATTTCCTCCTGCTTTGCAAACTCCATCTGGTTCTCAGGCGTATACCAAACTCTGTGGTGCTCTGCCAGCTCCTGCTCAGCTAACTGAGGACTGATACTCCAGTACTCTCTGGGAGCACCACAAACCTCCTGCTTCGCTAAATAAGCTTCCAATCCAGCATATCTGTCTGCAAAACTATCGTTATCCCTTGCCGCTACAGCGGTCCATCCGCACTCTGCCATAGCAGGCAGGCGAGGAAGCATCAGATAAAACAATCGGTTTATATCTGTCACTCTCTCCATCCATAGAGGGCATTCTACACCTATTACCGCCTTTTCGTCAAGATATTCGGGACAAACCTCTGTGTTCAGTATCTTCGTTACATCCCAGATACCATAGGGATAGTCCAAATAGTGACACTCCGTAGAAGACTGGATAATCCTGCCGCCCCGATTTACAAAATCCGTAATCAGCTTCTTATCCCCCATCCACATCTGCACCACAAAATCTTCTGACAAAGTACCTCCACGCAGCGAATCATTCCAAACAATGGCGGTTTTTCCCTTCTGTTTCAAATATTCCTGAACCCGTACCACAAACCATTGCTGCAAAGCATTTTCGTCCTTCAGATTCAGTTCCCGCATTTTTCGCTGACAATCCGGACAGGCTCTCCACCTACGCTTGCAGGCTTCATCCCCTCCGATATGTATCATTTCATAAGAAAACAGCTCTATCAATTCATCCAGTATCTTTGTCACAAAGACAAAGCTCTCCTCCTTGCCAGCACAAATCAACTTATCGAAAATACCTCCCTTGGTCTCTACCTCCACAAGCTCATTCCCACAACCCACCTGTGGATACGCCGCCAGCATAGCCGTTTCGTGACCGGGTATCTCTATCTCCGGAATGATTTCTATCATACGCTCCTTGGCATAAGCAACCACTTCCCGAATATCCTCCTGGGTAAAATAACCATTATTGCCCTGATACTCATCCACTAACCCGAAATGTGACCGACCACGCTTGGCACCAATTTCTGTCAGCTTCGGAAAAGCCTTTATCTCCACGCGAAAACCTTGGTCATCTATCAAGTGCCAATGCAATCGATTAATCTTGAAAAAAGCCAGCACATCTATGATTTGCAACACATCCTCCTTAGGCAGAAAATGCCTACTGGAATCCAACATATACCCACGATGAGCAAAGCGGGGAGCATCCTGTATCACCATGCAAGGAAGCTTTTCGCCGAATTGTATCCGCAACTGCTCCAAGGTCTTCTGTGCATAGAAAATACCAGCCTTATCACCCATCATAGTTATTTTCTGCTCTGTCACCTCCAGGCGATACGCCTCCGGGGACAAATTACTGCTTTCCTCCACCACAACGGGAACCGCTCCCTGCGTATAACTCCCCATTAATACCACCTGCTCCGGATAAGGAACCAAATGTAAGTTTTCCATAGAAATCCACCTCTCATACGTTATATACAAATTATACTTTCGGAAGAATAAAGAAGCAATAGAAAGCCTGCGGATAAGCTGTCTTGTTTTTGGTGAAATTAATCTATCTTTTCTCAAAATAGTCCTTGCATTTTCAGAATGTTGTATTTATAATACAGTCTATCAGTTCCTTTTTGGGAGCTATTTTCAAATGGTCTGTGTAATGCAGAATTTACCGGCATATCGCCAGGATTTCACATTTTATCAAATCTATCTAACAGGAGGGATTGCCTATGCACTATTCTTAATCGGATGACTGTATGCTGATAATAAAAATCTTGTCCGAATCAATTTATAGCTACATAAGAAATGAAAATAAATTTAAATTTTAAGCACCTTTAATTCTTAAGCAAACGATATGATTACCATCTTCAAAGCTATAGTAACTAAACTTCACTCTAGTACTACCGATAGTGGTCCATGTTCCATCAAGAGGAATAGGCTCTTGTCCACTGGAAGCATAATAAAGTGAATCGAGAATAGCATTTTGAACGCTTGTTATATCAGGAGTAACGCATGCTAAAATACAACTCAAAGCTTCCCTTGAACGATTAGTATCATTATCATCCCATGTTTTGCCTAAGGTGTGAGCAACGCTTGTGTCAAGAGGGCAATTTATCCATAATGAATAATATTCGCTACTATCACGCTTTATTTCCATATTTGGATAGTTTGAAAAAGAACCCTTATACCATTGCATAGAAACATCTCCATAATGGAAATTTTGGTTATTTTGATATCCATTTCCCCAAGTATTCTCTACGTCTTCAAGAGCATTAATGTAAGTTTCAAAATTATCAGCTACGATTTGAGAACTCCAATCTCCCCAAAAGCAATTGTTTGGGTCAAGACCTGCTGTATTAAACTCATTTAAAACAGGCAACTTCGCCCCACTGGGAAGAGTAATGCTATTGTTATAATTAAGGTTTTCGCCGGTACTAGGTGTAACCGGGTTAGGAGCTACTGTCGGTACTGGTGTGGGAGCTACCGTAGGTTCGGGTGTTTGTGCCGGTGTAGGTTCCGGTGTGGGAGCTTCCGTGGGTTCCGGTGTGGGAGCTTCCGTGGGTTCTGGTGTTGGTGCTTCCGTGGGTTCCGGTGTAGGAATTTCCGTAGGCTCTGGTGTAGGTGCTTCCGTGGGTTCCGATGTAGGAACTTGTGTTGTCTCTGTGGGTTCCTCGGTGGGGGCTTGTGTCGCTTCCGGAGTTGGAACCTCCGTTGTTACTGCAACAGGAGCCTCTGTCGGTTCAGCTGAGGGCACTTCCGTAGCGGTTTCCGAAGGCGTTGTTTCTTGTAGTTCTGTTTGACCGGAACCTGCCACTTCCCCGGCAGTACTTACCGTTTCCCTGTTTCCGCAAGCACCTAAAGAAATCACTATCATGGCTGTTAAAAAATATACGGTCAGTTTCTTCATATCTATCTTTCCTCTCAATTATCCTTTGTCTTTTTTACGTTACATATTATATTGCTAACGCTGATTATACTTCCCCATTATACCGCTAACGGCAGGAATAATCAACATTCCGAAAAAGATGTCTTGTTTTTGGTGTGGATAATCTATCTTTTCTCAAAATAATCCTTGCATTTCCAGAGCGTTGTATTTATAATACAATCTATCAGTTCCTTTTTGGGAGCTTTTTTCAAATGGTCTGTGTAATGCAGACTTTACCGGCATATCGCCAGGATTTCACATTTTTCAAATTTATTTCACAGGAGGGATTGCCTATGCGCAACAGGAAAAGCATTACGGAACTAAACTTAATTGAGGACTTTTTATTTACAGAAGCCTCCAACGACAAGGAAACGGCAGAACTTTTGATGCGGCTGATTATCGAGCGTGCCACCAATCTGAAGGTGGGGCGGCTGGTTATCGAACCCCAAAAGACCATTAATGGTGTGGATACAGACTGTCACGGTATCCGCTTGGACGTATCCGTACAGGAGGTGACGGAGGAGGATGGTCAAACCATCCAGCTGTTTGACATTGAACCCAATAATATCAAAAAGGTTCATTTACCCAAGCGGAGCCGCTTTTATCAGGCATTGGCAGATGTGAAGCTGTTGGAGACCGGAACCGACTATGACAAGCTTCCGGACATGTGGACCATCTGGATATTGCCCTATGACCCATTCGGACTGAATTATATGTTATATTCCGTGAAAAATAGGGTGGAAGAAAGCGACGAGATTGAGTATAATGATGGTGTAAGGAAGCTGTTTCTGTACACCAAGGGAGAGAAGGGCGGAACCAAGGCCCTGCATGACCTGTTGTCCTATCTGCAAAACAGCAGGGAAGAGAACGCGGTGGACGAGGAACTGTTAAAGCTTCATTCAAAAGTGGAACGGTTGAAAAGCAGTAAGGAAGTCGGGGTGAAGTATATGCATATGGCAGAAGTGATTAAATATCAGGTGGAAGAAGAGGTTGAGGAGATTATCAAGGAGCTTATTCCGAAGCTGAAAGAAGATATGGAACTGCAGGTTGAGCGGGCACGAAATGAAACAGCCCAATTAACCAAGCTATTATTAGATGAGGGACGATTGGAGGATTTGAGACGTACTACGGAAGACAGGGCTTATTTGGAGCAGTTATTGCTTGAGTATAAAGATAAATTTGAAACAAAATAATGAGCAAAACAAAAGAGATACCCGTTTGGATATCTCTTTTCCAGAGCGCGAGACGGGGATCGAACCCGCGACCCCCTCCTTGGCAAGGAGGTGCTCCACCGCTGAGCCACTCGCGCATGTTTTACAGGTTTAGCACCTGTATCTTGAAGGTATGTGATTAATTGTTCTGCTGTGTTCCTCACAGCAAAACTTATAATACATGGTCGGGAGCAAAATGTCAAGCACTATTTTTATTTTTTTCTGAATTTTTATATATCTATCCATAAATTGGCTTATTTGCATTTGAAGCATATTCAACTTTCATGTCCTACTTGCCGACTTCACCGATTTCTATGAGATGCTTGTCAGGGTCATAGAAACGAATACATTTCTGTCCCCACTCGTAGGTCGTCAGTCGGTTCAGATAGGTAAGAGAGTAATCGCTTTCGTCCAGCTTCTCTTGAAAAGCTTCCAAATCGTAGGTCTCGAAATACAGCTCTGTAGATTTGCCGCCATACCACACCGTACCCTTCACCATCTGTTCCCAAGCTTTGCGGGATTGCAGCACCAAGCCTTCTGTCAGGATGACGTTTTCGCCAAAATCCCGAAGCACTTCCAGTCCAAACAGCTCTTTATAAAATGTAATGGAGCGCTCCATATCCTCCACTACGATAACGATGTTCTTCAGTCTCATATCTGCTCTTCCTTTCCCTTGTAATATTCATGCACCAGGCTGCGATAGCCCAGCTTCTTAATCTGCTCATAGGTAATTCGATAGTTTCCCTTATAATGGCGTCCGCTGGAAAGAAAGCGGATATACTGCACCATATAGGCATCCAATTCCTTCAACCCCTCATCTGTAGTCAGTACCGGAAAGAACCAACGGCTCCATGTAAAGCGGTTTTCCTCTTTCTCATCATAAAACTTCTTGTTAAAGGTCCGAATCATAACCTTGGCAGCCTGTTCAAAGTCTGCTCCCTTTTTCCTCCGCCAACGATACAAATAATTCGCCTTGCGCTTAATCTTTGCCTTCAGCTTATTCTTCGTGACAGTAGACAGATCCACCTTACCCTGTTTGTAGCAAAAGCCCAGAAATTCCCAGCTTTCCCCCGGCGCAGTGATGCTGACCTTATCTGGATTAACGGATAACCCCTTCTCACTGATGCATTGTCGCAAAAAATCTTCATACTCTGCCAACTGTTCCCTACTGTCCGCAAACAATAAAATATCGTCAGAATAGCGGAAATAGTCAATGCTCCGACGTTGAAACTCTTCATCCACAGACAACAGATAAATATTCGCGAAAAATGGAGAAATCGGTATCCCTGCCATGGCTCCCCTCTCTTCGCATATCAGGTTGCCCTCTTCATAGGCTTTCCCCGCCTGAAGCAGTCCTGTGAGAAAATGTAACAGTTGCGCGTCGTCTGTCAAAATCTCCTCCAATACCTCTATGAGGCGTGGTGTCGGAATACTGTTAAAGTAGTTACTGATATCCACCTTGAGACAATACTTTTTCTTCAGTTCGGGTATCCTCAATACTTCTGCCACAGCATCCTTGGCAGATAAGCTTCTGCGGAAGGAATAGCATCTGGAGCTCAGCCGGTGGTCATAACGATACAACAAAAAAGCCATCGCCTTTAACACCATGGCTTCCTTTTCGGAAAAGGAATAAACAATTCGTTTCTTGCGGGTGCCACTCTTGTTCACACATACCTTGGTGGGATAGTCAAAGCAGTATCCCGGCTCGCCGAAATGATTTGTTATCTCCTCGTATTCTCTGTTTTCCACAAATGCAGTCCATGCCTTCTGCTCCTTTTCGGACAAATGTCCCTTGTCCACCTTATACTGCAAAAAAGCCTCCCAAACTGCATGGTCTCTCAATTCCTCTAAAATACTCACAAGCTTCTCCCCCTCAAAAGGGTATAAAAAAAGAAAGAGAAAAAGCTTTGAATAAAGCTATGCTTTAGTTACCGGACTGAACAGCCCCCGGTTACCTGCAAAACCGTTCTTTGGTGACTGCTTCATCCTCCACAGGTGCAAAATGCGTTTCTCTTTCTTTTTCGGCATATATAAATTACAGATACTGATGCAAACGATTGATAATATAATCGATTTTATTTTCAAAAGCGTACACGAAATTAATCATAGGCACACCTGCACGTGCTGCCTCTTCCTTCGACCAGCGGTAGTCACGATGGGCACAGGTATTGTTATATACTACCATGATAAACAGCTTGGGCACTCCATTTTCATAAATACCAAAATCATAGGGCAAAAACTTGCCGGTGCCACCCAAAGTCGTAGGAGATACCTGCTCCTTCACCTCGTACTGTGCAAACTCCTTTGCCAGAATGCTACGAAGTTTATCATCCACCATTTCGCCCTCCAATGCTTCATAGCCACTGGGAGTGTTCACGCGGGAAGTACCTTCTTGAGAAGTACTTGTGCGAGAGGTGCTTGCACTTGCTGTGCTACCTCCAGTCTCTTTTAATCCACTAAAGATTTCCTCTGCTGCATTTTCCATAGCCTCAGTTGCAGCCTGCTTGAGCATCTTCGCTCCTTTGTTTAACAATGCATCAAAAAGTCCCATAGAATTCTCCTTCCTCTTTAACTTCTCACTTTGTCAGTTTGTAATATCAAAGCTATATACACAGGATACAGCACGATAATCGGATACATATAACGGAAATTGCTCACCGGTCCCAGCAGGAAGGTACACCACAGTCCAATGGCCGGAAGCAACGGAAGTAACATATCTCTTCTATTCTTTAAGAGTACCACCAATACTCCGAAAAGCAATACCCAAATAGGGGTACCAATGGCAAATACATTCGCAATAATAGGCTTCGTTAAGAAAACTTCATAAGTGGCTACCTGGCTGTATTTCTCCAACAGCCAGGGAATTTTACTTTCCCGCACCACTTCATAACCGAATTCCGTGGTATCCATAACGTGCGTTTCGATATAAGCCTTTCTGGAATAAGCATCCAGGGAACAGGCATCCGGATACCAGTATGGCAGATTCAGGTTCAAAAAAGCTTCTATATATTCCAAGGGATATCGCACCAGGAAGGAAGCCCACATTTTCAAAAATGCCACCGGGTCTTCGTCCAGTCTGGCGGAGTTAAAATCACCCTTTACCGTGTCTGCCAGTCTGGGATTGTAACGCTCTGCCAGTTCCTCCACCGGTAAATAAGCTCCGATGGCAGCCTTATCCTCTGCTGAAAGCTCTGCCTCATGACAGTACACCACATAGGAAAGCTGTTGCATAGGCACACTCATCATTTCTCCGCTGCTGCCCTTGGTCACTCCCAAAGCATTGTAAAGCGGACCGTTTATCAGACCATAGCCCAACAGAATGCAGCCGCACCAAAGTAGTACCTGCTTCCAAAGCTTCTTCTGAAAGCATACCATAAGAACAGTTGCCAGCACAATACCATACACCATATTATTACGAAGCAGGCAACAGAATATAGCCAGAATAATCAGCTTCGCATGCTTCCAAATACTTTTCCGATAGCTCTGTCTGTCTGCCAAAAAGTCAGCCAGCCCCACCGTATACAGCACCAAAAAGACTGCCAACATAGCATCCTTGGTGTGTACGAAAGAGAAGATGGCTATCACCGGGTTCAAAGCAAAGAACAAAAAGCTTCCCAGCACAATCCAATTATTCACACCACGCTTCACCAGAAAATGGATAGCATAGCTGAAAGCAGAAGCCAACATCAACATTTGTGTGATAGAATAGCACACCAGAGCATGGATACCCACACCCCTCTCTATCATCAGACACAATCTCCAAAAATATGTGTGCAATGGCGGGTGCCAACGGTTAACTGTCAAATATCCCAGCGCCTGTCCGGTCTGCAGCTCCACATCATAGGAAAAAATACCCGGATAATATGCCAGATAACAGGGAAGCCATGCCAGAAACAGGCAAATAGCTACCGCACCGGGCTTTCGGAAAAACTTCCACACCTTCGTCATAGGCAGGTTCTCCACCTTCACCAAATGATGCAGCACCAGCATCAAAATGGCTCCCAGTACCGCTGCAAAACCCCAGAAGCCGATACCGGCTTTGACGAAAGCTCCCGTAGAAAACAGTGTTCGCAGATTCCCTTCCGTATAAAGTCTGTTCCCTATTATCAACACCACTGACAAAACAGCTCCGCCAACTCCACCATAGAGCCGTATTCTTTTTTCTACTGTATCATATGCCTCCCGCATCAGGAAAAGAGCTCCGGCGAACAGAAACGCATTGATGATGCTCTCATTTCCGAAGAACTCATCCCCATGAAAATATTCCCCGAAACCAAATACGAAGGCAAAAGCACTAATCCCATAAAACAAATATTTCCACATGCTCATAGCTCCCATCTTAGACTAAAAACATCTTAGCATTTTTCCTGAGAAAAGTCCAGTAATGTGCGTATTTGCCGGACAGCAAAATCGAGGACTTCAACAGACCGCTCTCTCAATCGTACCACTAATTATCGAATTTTCGAACTTCTCATATTCGATATATTATGCTACAATATTTTTGTTACCGCCCCCTATACTGGTACGGAAAGGGGGTGTCCTTTTTTGGAAATTTTCATATCGTTTATACTCTCTGTCATGGCAAGTGTAGTTGCCTACTACCTTTGCAAATGGTTAGACAGTGATGAGTAGTCGGTAACTAGCCTAGGGTTTAAGCCACCCTACACAAACGGAATAGAAGCCCCCACAAGTTGCGACCTTGTGGGGGCTTCGTCGTCCCTTTTGGAACTTTCATATCATTTTGCCTAGGCATAGTATAGCATATTCAAAACGAATTTGCAATATTCATTGAATTTTAATAACATTTCACTATTATCCCGTTAAATGCTTCCCTAACAAAAGAAGCAAGGTCGATGACCTTGCTTTTAAAGCGGGTGATGGGAATCGAACCCACGTATCCAGCTTGGAAGGCTGGTGTTCTACCATTGAACTACACCCGCATATATATAAAGCATTCGGTCCGCGAAACCTCCTGCATAATGCCCAGAACCGGAATCGAACCAGTGACACGAGGATTTTCAGTCCTCTGCTCTACCAACTGAGCTATCTGGGCCTGCATGCTTTCCTCGATGGTTCTCACATCGATTCTCACAACAGTGGTAATTTTACATGCATCATATTGAAATGTCAATAGGTTTTTTAAAATTTTTTCAACTTTTTCGGCTCCACTACTCCTGCACCATCTTTTCCTGATTGTCATAATACCACAGAAGCAGCTCCACCACACGATTATAACTAATGATACCATCCTCTACACCATTAATTTTCAGGGTAGTATCCGTGAAGCTGTCCGACACTGCATCCACCGTTTCCGTGTCAATCAGTGCTTCTTCATTGACTCTGTCCCAATCCTCCTGCTTCAGGAAAATGTTGTCTTCATGCACCTGGGGCAGGATACGGGGCTGTGCTATGTAGGTTTCCCAATTCTGTCCTATGGCATCATAGAAATCATTGTCCAAATAATTTAACACACTCAGGTATCCGCTATATTCGAAAACCTTGTCTTCCGACTGGATACATGCCAGATAACTGATGAAATTGGCTTCATCCTCCAGTATATAGCCTCGCAAATGCGCCAGCTCATGGCACATGGATGCCGGCTTGTTCATGATATACATGACATCATTGTAATTGGCTTCCATAGAAAAGGGAAAATAATAGCCACAGATATACTGCTGGCTGAAAAAATCTGAAGCCGCCAGAGGCTTCGGTCTGGGATAATAGCCATCCAACTGGTCATAAGTCTGCCCCAGCTTCTGCATGGTCCGAATGGCTGTCTCCTTCATATCACCTGTATACAGAATATTTCCCTCTGCATCCCGTTCCATCTCCTGCGAAAGAGCATTGCACTTCTCCACCACCAGATTACGCACTTTCACCAAATCCTCAAAGGTATAGTTTCCTTCCTCTTCTCCGTAATAATGCTCCGCAAAGGTAGATGCATGATAGAGAATGCTGCAGTTCAGGGTCATTATCACACAAACAATCAACACCACCCAGGCAAACCAACAAAAGTAGCCCTTGGAAAATCTCCAAAAGCTACTCTTGGTCTTGCTTTCCGGGTACTTCTCCTTTCGAAGAAAGCCGCCTATTGCAAGAAAAAGGATTGATATGAAAAGGATTAAAAAAGTAACGATACTGCACACTCCCAGCACCAGCAATATCTCCCCTACGGAAAAGGGGAATATCCCTGTCAGCCTGCCGTAAGTGTTTACCCAAACAGGGAAAATATATTTTATGTAGGCATCTGAAAATTTGGTGCTGTTCCACGCAATCACATTCAGTAACAGGGTAAGGATTGCTATAATAATATACACCCAAATTGCCTTCTTAAGCTTTTTGTTCTTTGCCTTCTGTAACATTTGCCTCATTCCTTTGTATCTTTATCTTCGGCTTCTTCCAAATGCCTGCCCTATACAGAATGTACAAAATCACAGAACAAATACCATTACTCACTACCACCGAATACCATACACTTCGCACACCCATGTGCAAGATGGTTTCGCAGAACCACAAAGTCAGGAAGCGGAATACCCATAACCGGGTGGCATCCACTGCCATGGTCACCTCTGTATGTCCGGTTCCCTGAAACAGTCCGGTCGTGGCATTGTACACACCATTGGTAAAGCACCAGAACGCCATGATGCTCAAGAAATCCGCCGCCATGGCAATTACTTCAGAATCTTCACTAAAGATACTGACGATGGCAGTGGATATCGCATCTCTTGACAATATCATACCACCAATGAACAAAAAGGTCACACAGATTCTCATGGAAATTTTATACCCTCGCTCCGCTCTGTCCTGTTGTCTGGCACCAATATTCTGACCTACGATAGTAGCTGTTGCAGAACCGATACCATTCGAAGGTAACGTAATCAGTCCGTTCACACGATTGCCGATACCATAAGCAGCCATAGCCTGCGTACCATATTCAAATACATTACGGCTCATGAGCAGGAAACCAAACTGCATGGCACTGCCGCCGATAGCGGTGGGCAAACCAATCTGGAGAATAAGCTTCAGCTTCTCCCACTCTACTTTCATATATTTTCTTTGCAAACGCAAATCACTGCCGGGACGGCTCAATAGCACGAAAGCAATAACCGCCGGAACTGCCTTTGCCGTCAGGGTCGCCAATGCTGCTCCTGCCGTACCCATATCCAGTATAATCATCAAAACAGGATCCAAAATCATATTCAAGGAAATACCTGCCAGGTTCAATAGCATAGGCTTCAAGGTATCACCCTGTGCCTGATGAATAGCCTGGAAAATATTCACCATAAACAAAAAGGGCATATCCCAAATCACGATTCTCAGATAGGTCACACTATGTTGAAAGGTTTCACCATCTGCTCCCAGCCAACCTACGATTCCCGGTGTAGTTAAAAAGCACAAAGTAGAACAGGCTACACCAAACAGCATGGCACATACGAAAATCTGATTAGCCATACTGACTGCATCCTTCTTTGCCCCCGCTCCTATATATTGTGCAATCAGTACTGCTCCTGCCACCGTTATCCCGGAACCGAAATTAATGATAATATTCTGTAACGGTGTCACCAGATTAATGGCTGCCAGCTGTTCCGTACCTATCTTGCCCAACCAGTACGTATCGGTCAGATTGTACATGGTCTGCAAAAAGCTATTAATTACCACCGGTATAGCCAAAGCCACGATTGCCCGAAATAAGCTTCCATGTAAAATTAATTCTATATTATTCTTCTTTAATGTTTTCATATTCCCATATTACTACAAAAATACAGCGGTATCCGCTTAGAAATTATGTATTTCCATCGGTACCGCTGTCTATTTATGTTTTATACTAACTTATTATTCCCACATAACCCATTCTTCGTAATCTTTCCAGATACAGCAAATCCAAGTCTTACCCTGATTGAGAATAACTTCATCGCCATTTTCATCATAGAACATGTTTGCAGAACTGTCAGTTTCACGAGACCAGGTTCCTTCGATTACCTTACCATTGGTAAAGATGTAAGCATCGCCGGTTCCGTGAACACCAAAAATTAAGTAGTCATTTGCATCTCTGGCTGCACCATCACAAACCTTGAATACTACATTGGCAACTGCAATCTGCTCGCCACTGTATTCATCGATGTGCTCTGCACCAAACTGATAACGATAGTACAAGCCATCCTCTGCATTGTATTCAAAGCAAGGTCTGTGACTACCATAACCACTACGGTTAGATTCGCTCTTTCCGCCGGGATATACCTTGGTAGCATCCTCATGATCGTCATAGGTTGCCGGCCAACCATCGTTAGCAAAGGTAAATGCCTGCTCAAAGGAATTTCTATACTCGGTAGCATAATCATAATGAGCTACACCATCTGAATATCCGTCGATATACATATAACCGGTATATTCCTGCTTATAACCGGGCCTGTCTCTACGGAAGAATGCTGCGGAATAAGGATTGTGAATACCTAACAATGCCTGACTGATATTATCTATCTTGTCACTTGCCAGCAATTCCTCTACATAAGGTACTGCCAAACCCCAGTTACAATAAATCGCATCATAAGCCATTGCCTCATACACAAAATAGTCACGACTGCTTCGTACCGGACCTACGAACTCTAATTCATCATAATCCTCGATAATCGCCATGATACGGCTGATACGACCTTCTACCGGAGCTTCGTAAATAATACCCGCCTGACCGATACCGTACTGAGGCAGGATACCCTTGTTATTACCAAGCATAACTGCCATAGGACGGCGCTGTGCTACGGATGCATCAATCCACTCACCGGTCAGATAACTCTGCATTTCACCATTTTCATCTACATATCTCTTCTTAATGGTCTTGGTATCTGCGATTTTTTCTTCTTCCGGTTCCTCTGTCGCCTCCGGTGCTTCGGTTGCTTCTGCATCTGTACCTGCAGGTGCTTCGGTTGCTTCTACATCTGTTCCCGCAGGTGCTTCTGTTACTTCCGGCACCGGGGTATTAATCGGCTGTGATTCTACTACCTGAATAACCGGTTCCTTTGGCCCCTGTTCTGCACAACCTGTCACTACACATGCCACTAACAGACAAGTTGCCAACAAACTTATTTTTTTCATAACACTATTCCCTTCTATATAAATATAAGTACGATTATTTCTGTTCGAAATAACCATATATATTGTATCGCAAAACACCTTCGTTTGTCCACTTTTTCATGAAAATTGGTGAAAAATTAATTTCTACAGTATTTTCTCCATCCCTATCTTCTGCGGCACCAGTCCACAAGCCTCATAGAATTTCATGGCTCCTTCATTCAATGCCCAGACATTCAGTGTCACATTATAGCAGCCTTGCTCTCCGGCAAAGGCAAGTACATACTCATACAGCTGCTTGCCCACATGCTGTCCCCGTACCTCCTCATCCACACACAAGTCATCTATATAAAGAGTCTTAATATCGGTCAAAATATTATCGTTCAAATGCTGAATAAAGACACAGAACGCATAGCCGAGCACCCTGTCATTTTCGTCCACTCCTACGAAAATAGGTCTGGTGTCATCCTTTATCAGCTCTGCCAGCTCTGCATCGGTGTATTTACGCACACCGCCTTTGAACAAATCCGGCCTACCATTGTGATGTACCATCAACACCTGACTGAGTAAATTCAAAATGCCTGACATATCCTTTTCTTCTGCTCTTCTGATTAACATAGCTGTCCCTCCCGGTTCGTTCCTAATTTATATACCCGTTCCCTTCATACTTTTCATATTATTCCTCCCCTTAGCCCACTGTCAACCGGTTTCTGACGAAAGGAATGGATACCCAATCTCGCATATATATCCCTTCCCCCTATAACAAAGAATAGGGCATCTCCACGACACCCTATTCTCATCTCTTGCCTTATTCACACCATTCAACGGAAACTTCCTCTGTATCAATGCTGAATGTCACATTCTCTCCTTCCTCATCTGTAACAACCACAGCACTTCCCGAAGAATTGTCCGGAACCTCCATGGTATAAGAGTAGTCACCATTTCCCAAATCCGTCACTTCTACATCCATTTCCACAGCTTCTCCATTAAAGTATACCATCATCTTTTCCACCCAGGTCTCTCCGGTAGCTGCATAACAGATACTGTTGGAGCCTACGAAGCATACTGCTATCGCTGCCGCCACTGCAATTCCTTTTGTCCATACCTTATTCTTACTCATTATGATATCCTCCACTTCTAATTTTTCGGAGGCTTTTAATGTAGAAAATGCCCGTTGATATTTTTCTTTATTTGTCATCTTCCCAATCCTCCTTCAATGCGTCCTTGAGCAATTTACGACCTCGCAAAAGCCTCACCTTCACATTGCTTTCACTGAGCTTCAGCAGCTTCGCTATTTCCTGCACGGTATATTCCTCATAATAAAACAGATGGATGACCATGCGGTACTTCTCCGGCAGATGAAGCACCGTTTCAAACAGCTCCCCATCCTCTCTGGTCTCAAATTCCAAGGTTTCTATGTAATCCTCCAAAGGCTGTTTATTACGACGCCAAAAGGTCAGGTTTACATTTTTCGCCTTGTTGATAGCTACCCGCAGAAGCCAGGCTCGTATATGCTCTTCACTTTCAAATTCTTTTTTATTTGTATGATACTGAATAAAGGTCTCCTGCACAATGTCTTCTGCATCCTCCCGATTCTTGCAAATCTGAAAGGCTGCCACGAAGAGATTGTTCTGATAACGCTCTATCAGCTCCTGTATGGGTTGTCTCATGAGTACTCCCTCACTTTTTCTAACCTGTGTGACCATGTTGCATGCCTCACAAGCTTCATTATAAAGGCCTTCATACATTATACAAGTGGGAAAGGTGTAAGGTTACAAAATTTATCAGCCTTTTTCATTCTTGACATTCTCGATAATCGAGAATATAATAAAGGTACAGATACTCGATATTCGAGAATGGAGGTGCACAGATGCCCAGAGAGAAATTCCGAACACTCACAGAGCAAATGTTTTATGTACTGCTTTGTCTGAAAACTGAATGCTATGGTATGGATATTCTGGATAAAGTTCCGGCTATGACCAATCATCGTGTCACTGTAGGCTCCGGAACTCTCTATAACCTATTAGAGCAATTCCTGGATGCCGGCATGATAATAGAAACCAAAGTGGAAGGACGCAGACGCAGCTACCTACTTACCGAAAAAGGAAAATCCATGCTAGACGCGGAATATGAACGAATCATTGCTCAGGCACAGGATTATCGTGCCATCTTTGGAAAGGAGGAGTCCTGATGAAAAATACGAAACGAAAAATTGTCCGATATGCTTTCTATGACCAGACGGCCATGCAAAACTTTTTCGAGGAAATGGCTTCCAACGGTTGGCTGATTGAAAAGATGAATGCCTACTTTTATCACTTTCGTGCCATAGAGCCGCAGAAGCTTTCTATAGCAGTAACCTATTTCCCGGACGCCTCGGAATTCGACCCCGCTCCCAGTGACAAACAACAAATGATGGAGGACTTCGCCGCCAAAGACGCTTGGAAGCTTCTCACCCGCTGGGGACAAATGCAGATTTTCTGTAATACTACTGAAAATCCTACTCCTATAGAAACCGACCCTGTCACACAGGTAGAGACCATCTATCGTGCCATGAAGAAGAATTTGTTTCCGGCACACCTGTTGGTTCTGTTCCTTGCAGTTTGGCAGCTTGCCTTCAATGGGTATCGTATGTTCACGGAAACCGTTGATTTTCTGTCTACGCCGCACCTGCAGGCTTCCATACCGGTATGGTTCCTGCTATTGCTTGCGGAAATAAACGAAATCATTGTTTGTTTTCTCTGGTATCGAAAAGCAAAACCGGCAGCGGAGAATGGTATTTTCCTTCCGGTGAAAACAAACCGCTTTATCACTCTTATCCTTGTGCTGTCCTGTGTGTTTGTTCTGCTTTCCACCATTTTGTTGCCTTCTAAGCTGCGAATGGCATCCATCAGCTGGGTAGTCGTAGTCATAGGCATCCTTCTTTTGGGAAATATGGTAAAGCATTACCTGAAAAAAGTAGGTGCTCCACGCGGACTGAATTATGCAATGACTATTCTGACCACCATGGCTTTGACCTTTCTGTTTTTAACCGGTATGGTCTTTTTCATCCTGCGCTTCGGCTTGGATGATGGTCGAAAGCCTATAGCATCCTATGAAATCAATGGCTGGACACACAAGATTTATGATGAGCCCATGCCACTGTATGTAGAAGATATGATGGAGATTGGAGACAGTGAATGGTCCAGAGAGTTCTATGAACATAATGAAACCTTCCTGCTCGCCCAATCTCAATACCGCCAGAACCACATAAAAGGGGGTCCGGATGGTTTAGAGGATTTGGAATACACCATTGTAGATGTTAAAGTCCCTGCCCTTTATGATACCGTGAAGCAATCTCTGCTACGAGAGCGACAGGACGAGGTGCATGGCGATGTGACCTTTATCGACCACTATGAACCGATAGATGCAACGGTCTGGAATGCAGACGCAGCGTTTCAGCTACATTGGAGTGGCAGTATTCTGGACACTTATCTAGTTTGCTGGGAGAACCGAATCATAAAAATCAAGTTCTACTGGCAACCCACCCCGGAGCAGATTGCTGTGGTGGTAGAGAAATTGAAAACGAAGTGATGAAAAAACTCTTGATTTCAAAATAATAATTGAATAATTCGCTAAATGTTTTACCAAGAGGTTGCTGAATTTATAATATGCTTATTTATTCGCAACCTCTTATTTTTGTATTGACAACCTCCCTCTTTGGATGATACTATACTTTCACAACAAATTCCTTTCTTGGAATTTATTACTCATATATTGCATTTATCCTAATGCAATATATCTACAACCTTTCATGGCAAATTCGCCAGGAATATCAAATCATTTTATTTTACAAGGAGGCTTTATGCAGCAAAGAACTTTACGAAATTATTTTCCTATGCTAAAGACAAAAGAAGAAATCCTTACCACCATCCATAGGAGCACTCGAATGCGACGGGAATTTTCACGTTGGAAAAAGGAACAACAAGACGATTTCCTTAATTTTTGCAGCGGTGCCAAAGGAGTAAAAATACTATATGATGCCTTTTTCAAGGAAATCCTGCACCCCGAATATACTCCGGAGCGACTGAATTGGTTGCTTTCTGTGATTTTAGGCATGAAGGTAAGCATCGTCAAGGTACTTCCCTTAGATACTACCAGAATGGGCAGTGAAACCTCTCTGGTCTCCATGGATATTGTTGTGGAGCTTGAGGATGGCAGTCTGGTCAATGTGGAAATGCAAAGAATCGGCTACCTGTTTCCCGGACAACGTAGTGCCTGCTACTCTTCCGATCTCCTTCTTCGTCAATACAAACGTGTCCGAAGCACCCATCAGGAAAATCATACAAAATTTCGATATAGCGATATCAAACCGGTCTATACCATTGTATTCTTTGAAACCAGCCCCAGCGAATTTCACGATTATCCAACTCAATACATACACTACTGCGAACAAGTTGCAGACACTGGATTACGGTTGGAATTATTACAAAAATATATCTTCATTTCTCTTGACATCTTTCATAAAGTACGCAATAATTTTATAGAAAGTGAATTGGATGCCTGGCTTACCTTCCTAAGTTCAGATGATGTGGAAGATATCATTTGCTTAATCGAACAATATCCTGCATTCAAGCCATTATATGAAACACTGTATCAGATGTGCGAAAATATCGAAGAGGTGATGGGTATGTTTTCAGAAGAATTGTATGAGCTTGACAAAAATACTTATGATTTTATGGTAGACGAGTTTGGAAGAATCATTGAGGAGCAGAAGGGATTAATCGCTGAGAAAGACAATACTATCGCTGAACAAAATGCTGAAATCGAACGTCTGCAGGCCCTTCTAAAATCAAACAGCCCTTCTTGAAAACTCTGTTGAACAAGCTACTTTCAAGATAATACACGCAAAGGAAATGCACCGGTCAGGAAATGCTGTGTTTGTTCTAAAAACACAGTTTCCTGCCGGTGCTATTGATTTGTAAGACATATTGGTCATCCTTTTCGGTTATCTGACACCATTGTACCTCTATCTCATGGCTCCTCTATCACTTCCACAGATGCTTCTACTTCTACCTGACGCACTGTTGAATAGCTCTCAAATGCCACGAAACTCCCGACAATTGCCAACAGATTGAAAATTAGTAGAACAAGCAACACAATCCCCACGATTTTCCATATCCTTCTGGCACGTCTATTCTTGATAATTAACTGCTCGTTAATTCGGGCAAGCTGTTCTACAATCTCCTTATTTGTGTCTTCTGTACCCGCTTCCACATCTACACCCAGTAGCTGCTTTACATCCACTTCTAAAACATCTGCTAATCTCTGTATCGTTTCGGCATCCGGCACCGAAATACCTTTTTCCCATTTTGATATGGTCTGCCGCACAATATTCAATCTGATTGCCAATTCTTCCTGTGTAAAGCCCTTACTTTTTCGGTATGCCTTGATTCTGTCTCCTAACATAGGTATCGCCTCCATCCTTTTATGGCTTTATTGTAGCGGCAAAGGAGCTTTCTATCAAGCAACACATGTTAACATTTGCGCACTTTTGGATGTTTCCCCGCCGAGAGGGTATGGTATCACTCACATACCCTCCCGTCGAGACGACCTCATCCTACATCAGCTCATAAGATGCAATATACTCCACGTCATCTTCCGATACCGGAAACGAATTCGTTTGGGAGAAGCTCAGGCATAAGCCCTGTTCTTTCGCGGTGAGTGCAAAATGACACAGGGCGATTCCCAAATCAATCTTCTGCATATCATGGTCAGCGTCGTATCCAAAACCTTTGCTGCGTTTCAAATAGAAGTGAACTGCATTATCTGCTACCACCGCACGCCAAGGTTGCTTATTTACCGCAGAAGGAGCCAGCCTCACCATTTCCAAGGGCTGTAGGAAAACTCCTGCTCTCTCTTTCGTCAAGGGCGTATGAAAATCCCCATCAAAAAACAATTCCGCAAAAGGCATCCTCTCATCCGCTTTGATTGCCTTTCGCATGGTTACTTCACGCAAAGACATCTTCTTCGCCGGATATCCAAGGGGACTTGCACAAGGCATGATTTCCTCCTCTTGAAGCTCCATTGCCTGCTCATAAGCAGAACGGTTCATGGTTCCGCCCAGCCAGACTGTCCCAATTCCAAGAGACTGTGCATACAAAATAAACATTTCAAAGGCATATCCAAATGCCACATTTGCATTTGGTACACGATTCACTTTTCCACCCACATACAAATCCGTACCACTGACTACCGGACAAACTAACCCCTGCTCTTTTGCATGCAGGAATTTGAATTCCACCGGAATACCAAAAGGATTTTCTATGGTCTCTATAAAAGAATGCAGTTTCGCCCTATCTTCTTCCCGAAGCTCCTGACCGTCAAAGGTTCGTACACTTCTTCTTTTCCTGATATGGTCTGTAATCTGTTTCATAAATTGTTCCTCTGCCCCTTTTTATCAAGCAACTTATATAAGATATTATAAAGCAGTTTACCCTCTTCTTCTGAAAGATTGGTACAACCGGCAATCTGCATAGGGATTTCTACAGCTCTTTCTTTGAGACTTTCCCCCTCCTGCGTGATAGCAACCACCAGATTACGTTCATCCTTCTCAGAACGTATCCGGGTAACCAGACCCTTTGCTTCCAGCTTCTTCAGTAATGGTGTCAAAGTTCCGGAATCCAGATACAGACACTCACCGAGTTCTTTTACATTGACGCTTTTTCTTTCCCACAGTACCATCATCGCAATATACTGCGTATAGGTGAGGTCTATTTGGTCCAAAAAAGGTTTATACCGCTTTACAATCTCGCGGGAGCAGGCATACAGGGGAAAGCATAGCTGATTTTCCAGCTTCAACACATCGTATTTTGTATTATCCATAGTATCTCCATCTGTTAAAAAGTAATTTGGCGTGGTTCTTCTGTGAAGGAACAAATTTGTGCCACAGCGTTTTTCAGGAAATACACTTCCGTATTACCATCACCTGCTTGGTACATTGCTCTCAAGTTAGGATATGCATCCAACATATGCTCCTGTGCTTCGGTATTCTCATCCAAAACTACCTCTGCAGCAATACGAATCCATCTTCCGTCCTGTGACATGGCACTAATTTCCACCTTGGAATTTTCCTTCATCTGCTGTGCCACAGCCTTCACCTTACCGGTCTGTATATAAAGCTTATTTTCAAATAAATCAACAGTACCGAAGGGACGCACTCTGGGCTGATCCCCTTCTACCGTTGCCAGATAATATACCCCACAACCCTTCAAAAAATCATATACTTCCTTCATATGCCACCTCTTTCTTACTCCGTTATGATAGTCTTATTATACGCTGAACGAACGGCCTTTGCAAGCTGGTCAGTACAAGAAGTAGGGCGCCTGCCGCAGGTATTACCCAGCAGTTTTTCCTCAATCACATCCACAGTTGCACCTTCTAACAATTTCGAAATTGCTTTCAGATTACCATTGCAACCACCATAAAATTCAATATTGCTAATAATATTTCCGTCAATATCAAAGCGGATAAGTTGAGCGCAAGTATTTTCTGTTTTATATTCGTATCTCATCCTAAACATTCCTCAATCTTTTCTTTCAGCTTCTTCATATCTGTAGGTTCAAAGCGGGCAACTATCTTACCATTGCGGTCAATTAAGAACTTTGTAAAATTCCACTTAATCTTACCATTATTTTTGTAATCTTTATCGCTTTTCTTCACCACACCGGAAAGCATCATACCCATTGGCGATATGCCAAAACCTTCAAAGGTGGTATTTTCTGTAAGCCAATTAAATAGAGGAATTGCATTTTCCTCATTTACATCTACCTTGGAAAATTGCGGAAAAGTAATTCCATATCTGCCGGTGCAGAAGGAATGTATCTCTTCATTATCACCGGGTGCCTGCTCCCCAAACTGATTACAGGGAAAATCCAGAATTTCGAAGCCCTTCTCCTGAAATTCCTCATACAAATCCTGCAACTCATCATACTGGGGGGTAAATCCACAACCCGTAGCTGTGTTTACTACGAGAAGAACCTTCCCTTTATATTCTGAAAGGGAAACCTCTCTACCATCTTGTGCTTTGACTGTAAAATCATAAATGTTCATGCTCAACCTCCTGCTTATATTAGATTGTTTTAAATTAAATTACGTGCAATTTAATTATATGCAATTATATGCGGTTGTCAAGAGGTTACTCATTTCCGAAGCATAAAAAGCCCCCGCCGGGAGGGTATGGTATCACATAATGCAACGTTGAAAAAACAGGCGACGAAAAGTGTATGACAATGGCGGACTTTAGTCCGACAAGTGACATACACTTTGAGAAGAATGTTTTTTCATCGGTGTGTGAGTGATACCATACCCTCCCGGCGGGGGAACTTTCCACTTGCGGTAGTGAGACTTTCCTTCTACACCTTCTCCAACGGTACCCTCATGGCGATGTTTCGCTCCGTAGCCGCTGACTCGAATTTAATAACATAGGCAGACAGCTCTTCTTTAATATCCAATATGGTGCCTATGCCAAATACCTTGTGGCGTACCTTATCCCCTATCTCGAAGCCTGTTACCTCTTGGTTCATCTTCTCTTCTGTGGCACGGATATAACTGCTCGCAGCCTCCACCAGATGGCTCTCCAGCTCCGTAGTGTATTCCACATAGGCTCTGTCTGTATTAAAGATAAAGCGGGATGGAAACCGGAAGGAACCATCATAATTGATACCCTCCGCATCGGACAAAAACAGTGCATTTTCCGCACGGGTATAAGCCACATAAGCCATACGACGCTCCTCCTCCAGCTTCTCCTGAGTGTCCACATGCTTGGTAGGGAAAATACCCTCGTTCAGTCCACAAACAAACACATAGGGAAACTCCAAACCCTTGGAGGTATGTATGGTCATCATTTTCACAGACTCCTTGCGTTCTTCCTTGTCTGCATTGGTATAAAGTGCCACGTTCTGCAAATATTCCTCCAGCGTGTTCTCTTCCCCGGAGTTCTTCTCAAATTCAAAAACTGCCTGCTTCAGCTCCGACAGATTATCCAGACGCTCCTGTTCTCCGGCTTGGCGAAGCATGGCTTCGTACCCACTTTCGTTCAATACCTTCGTCAGTATCTCCGACAGGGACAGCTCCCCTACCAGCTCCTTACAGTTCTCGATTACCTGCACGAACTCCGCCGCCCGGGTACTGGTTATTAAGGGATCCTCCATATTTTCCTGCAATGCCTGATACAAGGAACAACCATGTATCTCTGCATAGGTCTTCAAAAAAGCCATACGCTTCTTGCCAATATTTCTGCGTGGCTCATTGACAATTCTCTGAAAGGACAAATCATCCCCCTGCATCAGCATACGCAGATAACACAACACATCCTTGATTTCCTTCCGCTTATAAAACTCTACCCCGCTGTAAAGAATATAAGGTATCTTCTCCTGTACAAAAGCCTCCTCAATGCTGCGGGACACATAATGGGAACGGTACAAAATCGTAAAGTCGCTATACTTGCGCCCTGCCTCCACTAAGTTCTTAATCTTTCCTGTAATCCATTCTGCCTCCAGCTTGGTGGTCTTGGCATGATGGTACTGTACGGTTACACTGTCCTCCCGCATCGCCACCAGTTCCTTGTCAATCCGATGCTTGTTGTTCTTAATCAGAGAATTGGAAGCATTTAAAATATTAGGAGTGGAGCGGTAATTCTTATTCAAAACTATGGTCTTCGTATCCTTATGAAATTTATCAAAGTTCAGAATATGGTTAATGTCTGCACAACGCCAGGAATAAATGGTCTGGTCCGGGTCTCCCACGATAAATAAGTTGCCGTGGTAATCGCTCAAAAGATCTGCCAGTGCATACTGATTGCCGCTCACATCCTGAAACTCATCTACCATAACGTACATCATACGTTCCTGCCACTTCTGACGCTTCTCCTGAAAATTGTCCAAAATATGAAAGGCCACTAATATCAAATCATCATAGTCCAGACCGAAGCATTTCTTCTGCTCATAAATATAACCCAGCAAAATCTTTTTCTTCATGTCCTGCTCCTGCTCGAACTCCTGACGCAAGGCTTCATTGTCCATACTCAAAAAGTACGGCATTTGTACGAAATCTTTGCATTTTTTCGAAGAAATGTATCGGCGTGCCATCTCAAAGGTATAATTCTTGGACTGTATCCCTGCTGCCTCGTAGACCGTCTTCAAAATCGCCTCCGTATCCTCCGTGTCCAATACCACGAAATTCTGCGGGTAGTTGATGACATGAATATCCTCCCGCAAAAGCTGCACGCAGAAGCCATGGAAAGTACACACATAACCGGTATCACTGTCTCCTATCATAGTGCGGATACGCTTCTTCATTTCATTGGCAGCCTTATTGGTAAAGGTAACGCACAAGATATTGGACGTGGAAATCCCCAAATCATTCACCAAATAAGCATACCGATGGGTCAATGCCCTGGTCTTGCCTGAGCCGGCACCTGCAATCACTCGCACATAGCCCTCTGTGGTGGTAACCGCTTCTGCCTGTTCTTCATTTAAGCCTGCCAATACGTCAAACATAATACTTCCTCCCCCAGCAGAAAAGTATTCGAAAACGGCTATTCTAGAAGCCTTTTCCTGCCACTTCTGCTGCTTTTATAAATCACTCTTATGTACTCTGGAAATATCATATCACACAAAAGAATTGCAAACAAGTGTTCCGAACAAATTTTCTCTTTTCCGTTTACAGCAACTATTTTGCACTATACTTTTGCCGGCAAATAGACTATACTAAAATCAGTATTCATGAATTTATGATTCGAAGGAGAAACACCGATGTATGTAGAAAATACTTCCCTAACTCGTGATATTGATTTCGAGAGACAATATTTGCACTTGCATAACAAGGGCTTCCTATGGGCCGTTTATTTACTGGCTACTCAGAGTGATTCGGAAGCCATTTATGAACAGCTTTATCAGGATTGGGCTTCCTTGGATACGATTACCGGCGAGGATATTGCCATTGTCATGGCACATCTCCCTTCCTACCTGCCTACTCCTTTTGAAAATAAGCTTCACAGAATGCCCCTTCTCACAAGCGAACAGCAAGAGCGAAATATTCCGTGTATGGTATTTGTAAACCTGCTGAACAGTGATGCCAAACCCATCCTTGTTCCTTTACAAAGCAATACACGATTGTACCATGTGATGAAATATATTCTATTACGCGTAAGGGAATTAAGTGAGAACCTCAAAGAATATGCCCATAAGTTAAAACAGTTCAAACCTATCCATTATTATGATAATCTGGTGAAACGTTTCAAGAATGCCGTAGCAGCAGAAGACCTCTATTCCGGAAATATCGATGTGCTCCTGCAGGATAACAATTACGACTATACCGCCTTTCGAACCCTACAGGAATTATTGTACGAATTACGCAGACGAAATGTTTCTCTGCTGGGTGACAGCTTAAGTGAAGATATTATTATGAAGCTTCGAAAAGTTCGGGAGCGCTACCCTGACTTTGAACGTCGTTATCAATACTACACAGAACTGCAGTCACGAATCAATGAAATCAATGATACCATAGCAGATGTCATTCAAAATATAGATGTTACCCATTGTGCTCAGGATGCAGAATGATACACTTTGCAGATGCTCAATAGCATGGTAGCACCTGATACCACCTAACAATTACCGCCTATTCTGTCGGAAAACAGGATAGGCGGTTTATTTCTGCCAACTCTTACTCCACCGTAAACACCACTTCCCAGTCACCCTTCACACAACCGTCTGTCACATAGCGGTATGCGAACACCTGCAGGTTTTCTAGGTTATCTTCCCCGATTAGGAACCATTGCTCATTAAAGGCCATTCTCTCACCGCCGATTTCCTCCTGCCAGTATACGCTATAGTCACAATACTGCTCATTGCCCTCTGAATCCACCAAAGCAAGCTCCATATGTCTGTCCGCTGCATCCAACTTCCCACGACAATTTTGAAACCTTAGAATCCCATCTGCATAAGCAATACCCGTTAAAGTCAGCTGATCTGCCCAAGCACTGTCATATGCTCCCACATCCAGCACCTTTGCCCCGCTTCGCCAGAATTCTTCCTCACTTTTTCCCAAATACTTCTGCAGTAGTGCATTGTCCACCAAACCACCTGTGCCATTTAAGGTTACTGTTTTCAAAACCGGCTCCTTGTTCATACCGGACATGTCCAGCTCCTGCTTCTCCTCCGCACAATTAGTCAGTATCATACGCACTGCGAAGCTGTACTTCTCCTTATCAAAAGCATCCCAGCTGCTCATTTGCAGCCTATAATATGCCTTATCTGCCTGGGTGTCATATTCCAAGAAGCTGCTGCCCCCCACATTACTGACACCACTGTAGCTGGTGATTCCATAGCTGTCATACAAATCAATCTTGCCATGGATGTAATCATACCCCGGTTCGTCCGTAAAGGATATCACTACCTCCGCATCCTTATCCTCTACATGGATGGCTTCCACCTGCATCTTTATCCCTGCACTGCTACAGCTTCGCTCCTCCGGCAGCACATATTCTGCCAAAGCCGGTGCGTACTTGTCAAGCAGTCGATACAAAGCCGGGAACTCCTTTGCCAATATAGGAGTAGCCGTCACACTTACTAAAAAAAACACCGCCATAACCGCAACCACAGGTCGCAGTACCCATCCAATCCGTGCTCCTCCCGCCTTTTCTGCCACTTTATCTTCTATTTTCTGCACAAAGTCCTTGTCCGGTACTTTGCTGTCATACGCTTTTTTATAAGCCTCCTGAAACATCTTCATCCTCCTTTAACCATTCCTTGAGCTTCCTTCTGGCTCTGGTCAACCGGGTTCGGATGGTAGAAGGTTTTTCCTTCAATAATCCTGCCATCTCCTCCACACTCAGCTCCTCATAGTAGAATAAATGAATCACCGTCCGATACTTCTGAGGAAGCCGCTTCACCACCTCTATGAGAGTGTCCTCTTCCTGTGCCGGTGCTTCTCGCTCCTCCCAATCCGAATCCAGCAGACTTACCACCCGCTGCTTCCAAGCGGTTTTCCAGAAATTCTTCGCCAGATTAATAGTCACCCGCAGAAACCATGCCTTGGCATGCTCCTCGCTTTCAAACACAGGCTTTTTGCCTATGTACCTTACAAATACATCCTGATGAATATCCTCCGCATCATAAGGATTTTTCACCATGGAATAGGCCATGCGATATACCATGTCCGAGTATTTTTCTACCATAGCCAAATCATCTGTGCACAATGATTTTTGTCTCACTTCCTCACCACCCTTCCTACAGCATACAAATGAGGCTTTCGAAAAGCTACACTTCTTCATAAATTTGTTGAAAATTTTTTGATAAAAAACAAGGCAGAGGACCACTACCGGCTCGTAGGTACCCTCTGCCTCTTATACTATTCTACCTTTTCCCGTACAATCAGCTTCACTAATAAGCTATTTTCCGTATCATATATAATAATGGCTTCCCTATTACCATTGTACACCAGATGAACATTCTGCCCGTCGGGAACATCATAGGCCTCCATAACTGCCCGACGCTTCTCCCCCCAGCTTTTGATGGCTTCGGCATCGGATATCAACTCTTCCCGAAAGCCCAACTGCATCAGCTTATTGTTTACATTAGATACCTTATCTCCGGGCTGGATATCGGAAAGTCCGGCTTCCTCCAAGGAAATCTCTTGGTATTTGTCCTTCTTCACACTCTGCTGTTGAGCAGTGGTATCTCCCTTATATGCAGAATTGTTTTCCGAGGTCTGTGCATTTGAGGATGCAGTCGTTTCGGTGGTTCCCTGTGTACTGCCGGACTCCTTGGCCGCTCCGGTATCTTGTGTACTTCCCGAATTACCTTCTGCTCCTGTACCCTTCGTATTACCACCACTTGCCCCCGCTTCCGGCTCCGTCGTATTCTGCAACACCTGCAGTTCTCCTTCCCCGGACACAATCAGGGTATAACCATCTATGGTATGTACCTCTATCTCCACCACGCTCATGGAATAAGGGTAATGGGTTACTGCCACCTCTAAGGGGCCCTCATTCAAGGCTCGAATCACCCCATCCCCCAGATGACTCTTTTCCACTTCAAAGGTATAGTCCTCTCCATTGTCCGTACCGCCCAACCAAAAAGCATCTTCTTCCATAATATATTGAAAGTGAAAATCCTGTAGTACCACCCGTTGGGGACCGGCTTCCTTGTCTTGTTGATATTCGGAAATCCTCGGTCCTACCACAAACAGAAACAAAATACCTACCACCACTACGGTAATGAGTATTACGGATACCCTTTCATCACTATCCTCAGCAGCCCTCTCATATCTCCGGGGACGCCTGCCTGACAGCAGGGACAGAATGCCCGGCAAAAGAAATAGAAAGAATGCCATAAGTAACCAGCTAATCGTTGCTGTAATTATCTTTTTCTTGTTCATTATCCCTGTCTCCCCCTAGGGCCAGCAGTCCCGTACATCCAGATTATCCAGCTTCTGCACCAGCTCCGCTTCCCCGGTTTCCACCAGATACCGGTACCACTTGCTGCCTGCGGCTTCCTGCTGCTCCAGAATATATGCAAAGAAACCGGAAGGAAACTCTGCAAAGGAAGTACTGCCGGAAGCATTCCAGCTGTA
Organism: Acetatifactor sp.; assembly: GCA_045538995.1. Lineage (GTDB taxonomy): Bacteria > Bacillota > Clostridia > Lachnospirales > Lachnospiraceae > Acetatifactor. The sequence continues at coordinate 70,968 of JAZQEK010000027.1, forward strand.
TCTTCCGCTCTGTCTCTGCTCCACCTTTTTCAACGCTTCCTCCAAGGTCGCCTGCTTCATGTCCTCATCCATCTGGTCAAATGCCCTGTTACTAGCTAATAATACCTCTTCCAGCACGATTTTGTCCACCTGTGCATCACATTTTTCATCATAAAGCTTCTGTTTTCCGGCATCTCCCAGCTGTGCCTTGGGGAAAAAGCTATCGGAACTGTACTCCCGTAACACCACCTCTGCCAAATCCGGACGGTCTATCAGCTCATCCGCACCATTGAATTTGTTTGTAAGGAAGTCCAAATAGTGACATAGGAAATTATAAGCATCATAGCTCGTCATGGGCCACTTCGCCGACATCCGCAGCAAATCCACGGTTTCTGCTTCATATAAAACCTCTGAAGGAATAGCAAAACGAGCGAAACGCTGGGATAGAGTAGTCTCCGGGTTTAGCACCAGTGACTCTGCCGGAAAATCCACCCTTCCATCCTCCGTCAACCAATCTGCTGCCGGATAAGCAGCCTCCGGACTATTCACATAATCCTCCACATAACCCTTGATTTTGACCACCGTCTCCACATTTGCTGTCTGTGGCACTAAGGTGTAAGCATTCCCCATATAGGCACCATGCTCCTCCAGCCGAAAATCAATATACTCTGCAAATACCAACATATCATTCAGCTTCAGCAGAAAGTGTGATTCTCCAATCGGTTGGTACTGTACCCTTTGAAACCGACTGCGAATATCCTTTAGATAGGGGGAATTCTCTGCTACCAGCTTCCACTCCTCATCGGTATAGGGCAACTCCTGCCACTCCCACTTCTCTACCGGCAAAGGCGTCTCACTACCATCTGCCTTGTTGACCATGATCAGATCATCCTTTTCTATCCGGTAGAAATAGCCGGAATCTCCGTCTAACAGCCAAGTGGGTGCAAAATGTGATATACAAAGGCATTCTGAGGACCGATACGTCTCTCCTACTACCGGAAGCTCCTGTTCCACTATCGGCTTAGCAATCTCCTGTAGCTCCTGCGGATTTGCTTCCATCAAAGAATAAATACTCCACAAATAGATTCCGGCCTTTGGGTCATTGTTCACCTGCACCAACCACAACTGTCCATCCAACCGCAACAGAAATTTCCTCTTACTGATAGGCTGGTAGAGGATTTCCTCATAATATTTGCTTAACCCCTCTTCCCTTCCGAAACCGGGGAAGTACAGTGCCGCCCACTCCTCGTCGGTATAGGGAAACTCCTGCCATGCCCACCAGTCTACCTGTAAGCTACTTTCTGAGCCATCCCTTTTCGAAATCTCTACAAAAGCATTTTCCTCGATACGGTAATAAGACCCACTGTCTCCACCGATGGCTGCGTAAGAACTAAGCGGATTCATATACAAACAGTCTTTGGAGCAATAGGTAGTTCCCACCTGTACATCTACAGGCTCCGGCTCTGCCACCTCCAAATCTATCATCCACTTGACGATACCTTGGTCTCCGTCACTTTCCCATGCTACCAAACCTAAACCCCCATTTTCCAGCTGCAGCAGGTAATAGTTGGGCTGATTGACATCCTCCTGAGTCATCAGTTGCCATGCTCTTGCCACCTGACGACGTACGGACGCTGCATTCATGCTCTTGTTGATCTTTTCCTGACTGTCCTGTATGGAGGCAGAAGAGTGAAAATAAGCATCAAAATTCTTTCTGGTTAGAGTCACCTCTTCAAAACGTCCCATGCTTATCCAAGAGGTAGCATGAAAAGAAGGCGTCAACTGACCTTTTCCATATAAATTCATGTCCAAAGATAAGTAATATTGTGTTCCACGTGCCGAATCAGGATTGTGGAGAAAATAGTTAAAATCAGCATTCCATGTCGCATTGTAGGCTATATCTGCACATTGATAGGTTGCACCTCCCGGCAACACCAGTCGGATTCCCTCCTTGGGATTGGTCATCAGCCCTACTGCTACCACAGCACATACTGCCAGTGTCAGAAGCACCAGCCAGAAGGTGGGCTTGCGATAATGCATTACATTCTTCACTCGGGACTTGGTATCTCCCTCCCCAAAGGCAAGGGGTGCTCCGGCTATCAAACGCTTACCCGTTGCCAGCTGTAGCAGCGACCCTGCATACTCTGCCCGAATATCCGTCTCCATCTGCCTCAACACCGCTTCATCACAGGACATTTCCATATCCTTATTAGCAAGCACAAAGGCTATCCATACCAAAGGATTGAACCAGTGTATACAAAGTGCCGCAAAAGCCAATACCTTTACCACATGGTCATACCTGCGGATATGATACTGCTCATGCATAATAATATAACTCCGCTCCTGCTCCTTCAGATTGGAGGGCAGGTAAATTCTGGGATGAAGAAGTCCCATGACAAAAGGGGTGTCAATATAGTCTGCCAAATAGATTTTTTCACCTAAGGACTCTGCTACCTGCAACTTCTCACGCAGTCTGTGTAACTGTACCATATTATAGATGAGCAGTACCAACGCTCCCAGTCCCCAAATGTAGGTACCAACGGTAATCGGAAGCTCTAATGGATCTGCACCCAGTTGTTCACTGCCTTGGGGCAATCCACTGTTGATGGCAGACTGTAGCTTCTTGAAAGGGGAAAGTCCTGTATCTGTGGTAGCTGCCCCTTGACCAGCGGTGCTATCAGCATCTAGCTTTTGCGTGGTCACAGGTGCCCCCGGAGTATCCGCCACGCCTGCCTGCAAACTGCCGGACAGCCCTGCCATAGTCTCCTTCTGTGCACCGGTCAAGCCTGCTCCCCCGACCATTCCCGGCACTACATCCGGCACCTCCCCTGACCAGTTCCCCAGCCCGGGCAATGTCACCCCGGGGTTCTCCATATGTACGATGTCTGTCGGAATATATTCTACTGCTCCGTCCTCCACCGGAACCTGAAAAACCCTCAGTAAAGACACTTCCGAGGAAATCGCCACCGGACAAAGCAACCGAAACAGTACCACTGCCCACAGTGCATAGGAAAAGACCTTAGGTGCTTTCCCCAGAACCAATCGCACCAACAGCACTACCAGAATCACCAAGGACGCCGTCATACTCATATTCAACAGCTTTGGTAAAAATTCGTACCAACCCATAGGCTACCTCCTATTCTCTTCAATGATCCTCTGAATCTCTGCGATTTCCTTGTCCGACAACTTCTTCCTGCTGGCAAAGGCTGTCAAAAACTGTGGCAGCGAACCGTCAAAGGTTTCCTCCACAAACTGCTCACTCTGCATAGCCTGAAACTCATTCTTTGAAATCAGGGAGCTCACCATACCCTCCTGATTCTGAAACAGTCCTCTTTCGCACAGCTTCTTCAAAACCGTGTAAGTAGTAGACTTCTTCCAATCCAACTCTTTGGCACAAAGCTTCACCAATTCTCCCGAAGACAAGGGCTCATTCGCCCATATAATTTCTGCAAAATGGGTTTCCACCACACCCAATCTCAATTCTTCCATAGGTAACCTCCTGCTATGACGCAACCGTATCTGTCTGTACCATTACCACCTTATTTCAAGTATCAGTGTTTCCTTTTCAGATACAGACTTCTCGGTCTATTCACTATCGACTATATTTAGTCTATCACCAATAGACCCTTCTGTCAATCGGTACCTTTCTCTTCGATTATACTTTCCATTTATGGTTCATTATGTGGGTTAAGAAATGTTCTCAGTGCCTTTCCTCTCTAAGATTCTACCTCTATCTGCTCTCCCTCCACATATTTCCGCTCCATTTGATGCCGCAGCTTTCTATTCGCCACGGTGTCGAAAATAATAGAAAAGTCATAATCCTCCGGATACAATTCCTGAGCGGCCACATGCAGCTTAATACGCTTGTGGTTAATCCAAATCTTTTTGCCCTTCATCTGCACCTGAAGCACCCCCTTATCATTCTCCGGCTTACAGACAATACCGATTTTCTTGTCCGGATAGACCATAACACTATCACCGATTTGATAGGCTCTGCGGGACTGCTTCCTTTTGTCCGGCTCCTTCTTCCTCACAATTCGCGGCGTGCTTTCCTTTGCAAGCTCTGCTCCGTTCACATCCACAGTTTCCGCCTGCAAATACTCTGTATCCTCCCCGTAAGCAGCCTCTGCTGCCCGATTCAGCATACTCACAGGCATCCCCAGCCTACGGGCAATATAGAAGGCACAGCTTTCCCCCGCTTCCCCAATCACCATTTGGTACAGAGGTTTCAAATTTTCCTTGTCAAAGGTCATACGGGCATTCACAATACCCCCTGCCTTTTCTGCGTATACCTTCACCTCCGGGTAATGGGTAGTTACCAAAAACAAGGCTCCGCTATTTCGTAACTCCTCCAAAATAGCCACAGCAATTCCCATTCCTTCCAAGGGATCCGTGCCGGAACCCAGCTCATCCATGATTACCAGACTTTGTGGATTTACCTGTCGCAGAATATCCAACACATTGGTAATGTGTGCGGAAAAGGTAGACAGATTTTCCGACAAATTCTGCCCGTCTCCGATATCGCACAAATAGTTGCTGTTCATACATATCAACGCCTCCCTACAGGGCACATGCAGCCCGCACTGCGCCAACATACAATTCAAAGCAACGGTCTTCAGCGCTACTGTTTTGCCCCCTGTGTTGGGTCCGGTGATTACGATACCACTGATACCATTTCCCATCTCAAATTGCAGAGGAACACAAACCTTCCTATCCATAAGGGGATGTCTGGCGTCCTTCAACTTTAACGCTCTGTCCGTGGTTATTTGTGGCTCCACTCCGGCGTAATGCATACTAAGCTTCCCCTTGGAAAAAATAAAGTCCAGCTTCTCCATCATTTGAATATTCCCTCGAATGGATTCGGCGTACTGATCCACCATACCGGTCAATTCGTACAGAATACGACGCACCTCGTTTTCCTCATCTATCCGCAGTCCTTGCAACTCCTCATAATATTTCGCAGAGGCAGTCGGTTCCACGAACAATGTGTTACCTGTAGAGGATTTGTCGATGACACTTCCTGCAATGCGAAACTTATACTCCTTCTTCACCGGCACGCAAATGTGCCTGTTGCGAAAAGTACTGTAACTGTCCGACATACATTCTTTATTTGCACGAATGACTGCTTCCGCCTTTTCGCGCATTTTACTTTCTGCTGCCACTATGTCACCCCTGAGGCTTTTTAGCAGCTTCGATGCATTGTCCGCAACCCTCTCATTTACGATTTGCAAGTAAATCATTTCCCTTAAATCCGTCAAGGGCTCCAAATTTTCCTCATAGTAGCATAAGGATATTTCATGACCCTTTCCCCGATTCAAATAACTCTTCAAACGCTCCACTGCTGTCAGGGCATTCTGCACCAAAATCAATTGCTCCACGCTAAGACACTCTCCCTTTTGTGCAATCAATATGACCTCTGCCAAACCCTGCAGGGACACCAGTGGAGGTGTCCCGCAAAGCTCCAACAATTGCCTGCTCTGAGTGGTTTCCCTCAAATTTGCCAGCAACTTCGCCTCCTCTAAAAAGGGCTCTGTCTCTGCGATTTGTCCCTTTGCTGCATCTGTCAGGGCATACTCTGCCCAGATTTGCTTTATTTTGTCAAACTCTAATATTTGCTCTGTTTTATTCATCTTTCTAAATTCCTCTCCTAAAATCAAAACCTTCTATTATAAGTATCATCTGCCTGCTGCTCAGCCTGTGGCTGAAATTTTATGTCCCCTATTGCCCCTATTGTACATAACTGGCTAGGTACAAATAAACGAACCGGGACAATTTTCTCACGAGCTGGCACTGTGGTAATGCCTCACACCGCTTCTCCATAGCAGTGCCGTCAGTCCGCTGAAAACCACTACCACCGCTATGCCAAACATTGCCAGCCCTGGTGTCATCTCCCCTATGAGGCTCTGCACCGGCAAAGTAGCCATGATTCCATAGGGCAAAATACAGTAAAAGATTACTTTGTACACTCCGTAAAAAGCCACTCCCGGCAGCTGCATACACAAATCCAGGCCCATCCATTCCACCTGCTCCATCCGAGCTCCGCTTACGAAGAAAAATGTCACCGACCGGATGATGACCTCCATGTCATAGTACAAAATCTGCATCAGAAGCACCCAGAAACCATAAACCAGTAACCTCTTTAACGTCAGCTCCAAACCTGTCACACCCACTCCATAGGCAAGAATGCAAAAGCTCATAAATACCAATGGCAAAGACCCCGGATTGATTTGTTCAAAGGTGATACGAAACAGGGGACTCACCGGCTTAGTCAGGTACAGGTCCATCTCTCCGCTCTTTATCTTGTGAGGCAGTCCGTTCACCCCGAAAAAATACACCACCATATTCACCGCATTCAGCAGGGAAAAGGTACCGATATACAGTATCATTTCTCCTCTCTGCCAGCCACCGATGCTGTCCACATTTTCATAAACTGCCCGAAATACCAGCAGCTGCACCACAAATAAGCTGCCGTCCACGAAAAACGGTCCAAAGAATCCCAGTCGAAACAGCATCAGCTTCTGAAAACGCAGTCGTATCAGCTCTATTAATACTCTTAAATTTCTCTTCATTATGCACCCACTCCTTCATACTTCTTCCGATAAACACTCCAGGTACGTGCTATCACCACCTGCATTACCACACACCAACCTGCCAGTACCCCAAGCCCTATAGATGCCTCCTCCTGACACCTGCCGGTAAACAGCATGGCCGGCAGATAGGACACATAGTAAAAGGGTAGGCACTTCATCAGCTTTACTACCGTCTCCGGAAATAACACCAAAGGCACGATACTGCCGTTTATCAGGGATATCAGGTTGTTTTTTATCATGAGGAAGGTGCTGATTTCCTCAAAACGCAGGGTCAAAATCCCCAGAAAAAAGTTTAACTGTATCATGAAAAACAGTCCCAATAACGCCATAAACAGAGCACACACTATCAGGCTTATACTGGTGGTCAGGACAAATTCTATCCCAAACAGTACCACCCAAACCAAAGTCGCCAGCAAATCAAACACAAGGTAAAAGCTCATCACGCCTACCTGCTGTGCCACAAAATACCCTTGCAGCTGCACCGGCAGCACCACATAGTTGGAAAAGGTACCGTTTCGTATCCGGGCACTGATTTCTTCACCCAGACTTGCCGACATGTCCAGCTGGGACAAAAAAGCACTGACCAGGTAATAGCTCAACATTCCCTGCAGAGTAAAACCTGCCACCAGACTTTTCTCCTGAAAAATGGTTCCCCATAGCAAATAAGCAAACAACAGCTTCGACACTGTAAAAAGCATTTGGAAAAGAATGTCCACCCGAAACGCTATCTGGGTTTTAAAATAAATCCTTGCAACTTCTCTGTACTTACGCATCCTGTCCACACTCCTTATAAATCCTTTCCACCACAGCACCGATATCCTCTTCCTTTCCTTGAATGTCCGACTGATATTTGGTAAACAAGGCCTGCGTACTGCCGTCATACACCTTGCTGCCATGATTGATTACCACACAACGCTTGCACAACAGCCGAATATCTTCCATATAATGGGAGGTCAAGACAATGGATGTGCCCCGCTCTTTATTAACCTTTTGCAGAAAGCTGCGCACCTGCCTGGAGGCGATGGCATCCAGACCGATGGTCGGCTCATCCAAAAACAGTATCTTCGGATTGTGCAGCAGTGCCACCATCAGCTCCATCTTCATACGTTCTCCCAAGGATAGGGTTCGTACCTGCACATCCATCAGCTCCTGCACTCCAAAAAGCTCCACAAAATACGCCTTGGTCTCCTGAAACTCCTGCTCCCCTATGCCATAGATTTCTTTAAAAAGTCGCAGGGTGTCATTGGCAGTCAGCTCCATAAACAGCTGGCTTTTCTGTCCCATGACCACGGCATACTGCTGTTTAAAAGCATTCTTCAAATCATTAGGATAATAGCCCAATACACTGATTTCCCCTGATGTGGGGGCGATAATCCCTGTTAACATCTTGGTCAAGGTAGTCTTGCCTGCACCATTGGGACCGATGAGCCCCAGTATTTCCCCCTCTTCTAAATAGAAATCCAAATCTTTGACTGCAGTTTTTTCTATATACTCCCGCTTCCAGAGACTTTTCAGGCTTCCCTTCAAGCCCTCCGGCTTTTTGAACCTGCGGTAGGTTTTGCTTAAATTCTTTGTTTCTATGACTCTCATGTGATTTTCTCTCCTTTCTATTCTTCTATCCGGGCGTTGTCCCTATGACTGTCCCGACGTCAGGCACAATCTTTGAATGTAGCCCCCATTGGCATAAAAATAGCCATGGTATCTTCCTGCAAGGCAGAATTATCCCATGGCAAATAAAAAAACATGACCATACAGTCATGCCTCCACACCGAATAACGGCTCTATCTATTGAGTATTTGCGTAGCATTATTGTAAGGAAGATACCTCAGGGCAGACTCCCAGCGAGAAAGTCCATGCCCGTAACTATTTAGTTACTTTTTACCTCGCTTCTTACAATCGCTAACAAACAAAAAATCTCCTTTACTTTTATTTTCGTCTCTCGACAAAATCATCATAGCATAACACTGTTTTTGCGTCAAGACTATTTCACAACAGCAGCTCTTCTGCCTCAACCCCAAAGCCTCCTGCTATTCTTGTCCCTATCCATGTAATATTTTCATAAAACTGGATAAACTAACCTCAATAACAATCATCAGGAGGTTTTTATGAAACGAGTTCAAAAAACCATGGACGGCAATCAGGCTGCTGCCCATGTCGCTTATGCCTATACGGAGGTAGCTGCCATTTACCCGATTACGCCCTCCTCCACTATGGCAGAATACACAGATGAGTGGGCACATGAAGGAAGACAAAATATTTTTGGCGAGGTAGTGCAGGTATCCCAGCTACAGTCAGAGGTCGGAGCTGCTGGAGCGGTGCATGGCTCTTTGGTGGCCGGTGCTCTGACTACCACCTTTACTGCTTCTCAAGGACTGCTTCTCATGATTCCCAACTTGTATCGCATGGCAGGAGAACTGCTGCCGGGAGTACTTCATGTGGCGGCTCGTACTATAGCCACCCATGCCCTTTCCATATTCGGTGACCACTCTGACATTTATGCCTGCCGTCAGACCGGTGCTGCCTTTTTGGCACATGGGGGAGTGCAGGAGGTCATGGACTTGTCCCCGGTGGCACATTTGGCGGCTCTCACCGGACGTATCCCTTTCGTCAACTTCTTTGATGGCTTTCGTACCTCCCACGAAATGCAGAAGGTAGCCACTTGGGACTACGATACCTTGAAGGAACTGCTGGACAAGAATGCCCTCAAGCATTTTCGCAATCATGCCCTCAGTCCTGACCGTGCCCGCCTCATGGGCTCTGCACAGAATCCGGACATTTTCTTCCAGAATCGGGAGGCTTGCAATACCTACTATGATGCACTCCCTGCCATAGTCGAGGAATACATGCAAAAAATCAATGGCTTGTTAGGTACCAATTACGGGCTTTTTAACTATTATGGTGCCCACGATGCCAAGCATGTAATCATTGCTATGGGGTCTGTCTGCGAAACCATACGGCAAACTATAAATTATGTAAACCAGCAGGGTGGTAAAACCGGGCTGATTCAGGTACGCTTGTACCGCCCCTTTAGTGTCAGTCATCTGATCGGACAGCTGCCGGGAAGCGTGCAGCAGATTACCGTACTGGACCGCACCAAAGAGCCCGGCTCCGTGGGGGAACCTCTTTATCTGGATGTAGTGGCAGCCTTGCAGGGCAGTCCCTATGCAAATGTACCCGTGTTCTCCGGACGTTATGGTCTCAGCTCCAAGGATACCACCCCGGACCAGATTCTGGCAGTGTTGCATAATCACTCTAAGATGCGCTTTACCATCGGAATCACGGATGATGTGACACATCTGTCACTGGATGTTCAGGAGCATATTGACCCTCTCCCGGAGGATATCTACAATTGCAAATTCTGGGGACTGGGTGGAGATGGTACCGTCAGTGCCAACAAAAGCTCTGTGAAAATCATTGGTAACCATACGGATATGCAGGTACAGGCATATTTTGACTATGATTCCAAGAAATCCCGGGGACTTACCATTTCCCACCTACGCTTCGGACAAAGCTCCATCCACGCCCCTTACCTGATACAAAAGGCTGACTTCGTGGCTTGTCACAATCCGGTCTATATTCACAAATACAATATGGTGCAGGACTTAAAGGACGGCGGCACGTTTCTGCTGAATTGCTACTGGCAGGAGCAGGATCTGGAAGACGCCTTGCCCGGACAGGTAAAGCGTTATATTGCAGAACACAATATTCATCTTTATATTATAGACGCTATCCGCATCGGCAAGGAAATCGGACTGAACAACAAAATCAGTACCATTTTGCAGGCAGCCTTTTTCAGGGTAACCAATATTTTGCCTATAGAAGAGGCTGTTCGTTTGATGAAAGAAGCCGCAGAACTCAGCTATCGGAAAAAGGGAAATGATGTGGTGCAGATGAATTTCCAAGCCATTGACCGAGGTGTCCGTGATGTAGCGGAGGTTCACTATCCGGAGAGCTGGAAGGATGCAGAAGACGAGCCTTTGGACACCAAGGTGCTTCCCGACCGACAGGAGACCTTGGACTATGTGGTAAATTTGCAAAAGCACATTACCCGTCAGGAAGGGAACAACCTCCCGGTGTCTGCCTTTCTGCCTTATGTGGATGGCTCCGTTCCGCCCGGAACTACCGCTCATGAAAGACGAAATGTAGCTACGGAAGTCCCGAAGTGGATTCCCGAAAACTGTATCCAGTGTAATCGCTGCTCCTATGTCTGTCCTCATGCAGTTATTCGCCCTGCTGTGATGAGCAAGGAGGAGCTGGAAAAGGCACCGGAGGGTATGCAGAGCCTGCCCTTTACCGGAATGCCGGACTATGCATTTTCTATTACCATTTCGGAAGTGGACTGTACCGGCTGTGGCTCCTGTGTGGGGGTCTGTCCGGGCAAGCAGGGAAAAAAGGCTTTAGATATGTGTCCGGTGCACGAAAAGGAAGAGCGTCAGGAATACTTTGATTACGGCAAATCTCTCCCCATAAAACCGGAGGTATTAGAGAAATTCAAAGAAAACACTGTCAAGGGCAGTCAGCTGCGCCGCCCTCTGTTGGAGTTCCACGGAGCCTGTGCAGGCTGTGGAGAAACACCCTATGCCAAGCTGGTTACCCAATTATTCGGCGAAAAAATGTTTATTGCCAACGCTACCGGCTGTTCTTCTATCTGGGCGAATTCTGCACCCTCCGCAGCCTACACCGTCACTCCGGAGGGCTGTGGTCCTGCCTGGTCTAACTCTCTCTTTGAGGATGCCGCAGAATTTGGCTATGGTATGCTTTTAGCCGGAAAGGCCATCGGCAGCTCCAAAAAGTCTCACTGGATTTTCGGTGGAGACGGTTTTGCTTATGACATCGGCTTCGGGGGGCTGGACCATGTGCTGGCCAGTGGGGAAAACATCAATATCCTGATTATGGACACAGAGGTGTACTCCAACACCGGTGGGCAGGCTTCTAAGGCTACCCCTACCGGCTCCACTGCCAAGTTTGCTTCCGGTGGTAAACACACCCGCAAGAAGGATTTGGCGGCTATGATGATGACTTATGAGGATGTCTATGTAGCACAGGTGGCTATGGGTGCCGATTTCAACCAAACCCTGAAAGCCTTTCTGGAAGCAGAAAGCTACGAGGGACCTTCCCTGATTATTGCCTACTCCCCCTGCATCAGCCATGGAGTAAAGGCCGGAATGGGAAGCTCCCAGCACGAAGAAGCCAAAGCAGTCAAGACCGGCTACTGGAACCTGTTCCGCTACAATCCCGCACTGCGTAAACAAGGACAAAATCCTTTCCAATTAGACAGCAAAGAACCGACACTGGACTATGAAGACTTTCTCTCGGGAGAAAACCGCTACACCGTACTGGAGCATATGGATCCTTCCAGAGCCGAAGAGCTCTTCGCCCAAGCCAAGGCAGATGCCGCCAAGCGCTATGAACGCTTACAGAAATTGGTAGCCTTCTATGAGGTAAATCTGTGATAAAGTAGGAAAGGGTTAGAGAAGGGGGTACCGGAGTGGCAATACTTCCCACTTAGGCACGCTCTCGCTCCGTGAAAGAACGCAGCGGTCACTAAGGAATTTACTTCGCAGAATGCTCGTAAATTCCAAGTGCCGGCGTTTTTCAAGGGCCTTACGTTGGGAAGTATTGCCCCCCCCGGTACCCCCTTCACCGCCTGAAATATATATAGAAAGACGAGGAATAAGAATTATGGATTTTCAGAAGTACGAATGTGAGCCCTGCGGCTATATTTATGACCCTGTGTTAGGAGATGCCGATGCGGGCATAGCTCCCGGCACCCCCTTTGAGGAATTACCCGAGGACTGGGTGTGCCCCATCTGCGGATTAGGGAAGGAAGTTTTTCATCCTTTGGCATAAAAGTACTATTCTACGAAAAAAGTCTTGGCTTGCTTTACCGCAGCCAAGACTTTTTTGCATTCCTCGCACTAATAAACCGAATCACCCTTTTGTGTAATCAAGGAAACGGATAATACACCCTTTAAAGCAGACACTTCCTTTAACAGTGCATCTCCATTCTTTATATGAATTTCCATCAGAACATCTGCACCATCCCCATTTATGTTTCGAGAGTGGGTATGAAATTTCTTGTCATACTTTTTCACAATTTCAAATATTTCCTGCACATCTTCATTTGATGAGGCATTTACCATAAGCAATAAAGATTGTCGTTTCTCCGGAAGATAATAAAACAAAACAATCACTATTGTTACGATAGCAGAAACAATAATACCCAAGCCAATCATGCCTGCTCCCGAAATGATACCTATACTAATTGACCAGTACAAAAATGCTAAATCCATGGGTTCTTTAACCGCAGTTCGGAATCTCACTATGGACAATGCACCTACCATACCTAATGACACTACGATACTGCTTTGTATGGTGATAATAATTCCTCCGGTCAAAATACACATCAATACCAGTGAAACATTAAAGGTTTTAGAATAGAACCGATTGGTTGATAATAATCTATACACTATAAATATATAAATCCCCATTATACAGGCAACCAACAAGTAAATCGTTGCTGTCTTTGCTGTAATATCCACATTTTGAAAATCATTTAATATTGATGACTTAATAATATCCTTTACACTCATGCTTTGTATCTCCTATCCACTAAAAAACAATTTTTCCTGAAGTGTAATTTCTGCACAAATAATATTTTGAAAAAGAAGTTCTCTGCGTATTGCTACAACACATTACCAAACGTTTGATAAAGTCCGGTAATACTTCATCGTATTTCACTTCCAAAATATTTTTCCCCTGAGGCATGATTAATCGTCTTTCTATCCTCGGTTCTAAAAAGTGCCCTATTTCCTGAGAAGAAGAAATACTTCTGTCAAAAGTAATCCTGACATTTCCTATGGGGAAAACATAGGCATTTCTGTTATAATCTACGATAATTTTAGGCATATACAAATTTGCCTTTGCTTCTAAAAGGAAACGCTGCAACAACTTCTGCCCTTCCGTACATTGCAAATCATACACCCCCTGCAACAGCTTATCACACTGTTCCCGGGACAGCTTACAGCTTTCTTTTCTTTTTGCTCCCTGCAGGGTTTCCTTGCATTCCAGCTTTATCAGGGAGGTATCTCCATTATAAATTCGTATCCGATACTTTTTTCGATTATCTACACCGGCTTCATTTTCTCGAAAAAAAGCGTCCTGAAAAGTATCAAAATATACACTCCGAATATTATAACCGCCGGATGGTTCCCCATGCTTATCTGCCTTGCATATTGCTTTAATCTTCGCTTCGATGATTTGAAGATCCCCTTCACTGCATATATACTTCAACTCATGGCGATAGTTCCGTTTCTTTTCATTCATGATCCACTATCCCCCTTTGCTCCTTTATGCAGTTTAACAAAGCTTCTATTGCCTCTACGTCAACCTGTTGAATATCTATATCTGCCATACTCAGACCATTGGCAAGTAAAAGGGAAGCATCTATCCACTGTGACTGGTATACTGCGTCCTCCATAACAGGCAATCTGATGTCAAAAGCCTTTCCTGTTTCTACGGATTTCCAACCATTGAACAGAGAAATATAATTCTTCACTTCCGGTACCTGCTCCAAACATTCTCCGTGCCTTACCACATATTGATTCGCAATCCTTCCCTCATAATCGATGAAGCTTACGGTATGATACAGCTCATCTTGTAGCCATACTTCCTTGAAATAATTCAGTCTCTCCTCCAAAAAGTACACTATATAGTCCCTATCCGCCTCGGGCGAAGCATAATATCCTCTGGTTCCCGGCCACCTGATTTTGTTCAACTCAGCAGACCCTTCTATCTCCTCCTGCCATCTGGCAATATCCATTTTCAATTGATTTTCTACATAGGGACAAATCATTTCTTTAAACTGTTCCTTTACATAATCCGAGAAGATATCCTGCTGCATCAGCTCCTGTGCATACACACCATAATAGCCCAATCCCTGAGGCAAATCCACATAATAACTGTAGCCGCCTACCGCCCAGCTACCCAGCGCTCTGTCATAGTCCCACATAGGACCGGCATAAATCAAGGGATCATTCGCCTCTTTATAGAAAAAGTAACTGGCACCGGGTGCATCCGGATTGTGGAAAAATTCTTCTATTAAATACTTATTTCCCCAGGTCTCCACATCAATATACTCTGTAAAATGCTTATTGGTATAGGGGTTAATACCATTCTCCTGACTGATTGCACCCTCTATTTCATTGAATAAATTGCAAATATATTCCGCTTCCTCTATGGTAGCATTTTCCGGTGAAACAATTTCGAAATACTTTCCCCCATTAGTCCGAAAAGCACTCCTCGCCACCTCATACTTGGTAACCGGAATGATTTCTACCAAATAACCGCCTGTTATATTATCCGGAGACTTCATTCCCTTCACTGCACGAATGTTTCCATCCTCCGAAATATACTGTTCGCCGTTCTTCAAAGCCTCCTCTGTATTCAGTGCCTCATTTAATTCATCCAAATCAGTAATATCCAGTCGATTTTCTTCTACTTCAACCTTTTCGCATAAGTAATAATTCCCGGCATACTCCCCATTGATGTACAAATCTGTATATACACCCTTGATGGATTGCAGCATATCTGCATATTCTTCTACAAAGCCGTAAACCAATTGATTTCGCAGCAGCGTATTATCCACATAATTCGCCAAAAGCAACCACTTTTTCGCCTTGTCCATCCCCAATATAGAGGCTTCATTGTATAATTTCAGCTGATATGCCTTTTTATCATAGGCAATAAAAGTACTGTTTCCTCTGGTTTTCACATACTCTATCTGATTATCATAAGAAATCTGACCCTGTGTGTCCTTTACGGTCAGTCTGGCCTGTTCCTTGGCTTCCTTGCTGGCATGAATAGCCTCCACACCTCCGGACTCCGTTTCCACATAAACCGCAGCTACCTTCTCTGATTTCAGAAACACCAGCTTTTCTTCCTCGTATACAATATCCTTGCATTGCAAAACTGCTGTGTATTCTTTTCCCCACTCCACAATACCGGACAGATTATCCTTTGCTCCAAATACTTCTTTGTCCAAATAAACCACATCCGAAGCCTGCAAATTTCCCAACCTGATTTTTGTATCCTCTCCTACATAGGATGGCAGGAAAGCATAATATCTTCCATCTTCAGCCTGCCATATATGAAGCTTGTCCGTTCCCTGCGGCGTATCCACAAAAATCATCACTTCGGAAAAATCTGTTGCATATTCCTCTTTCTCCGCATTTGTCAAAAAATAACCCAATATTCCCAGCAGAACTCCCACTGCAATTACTATCAGCAGACCTTGCAAAAACCTTTTCATTTTTCTTCTCCGTATCATTCCAAAGCATCTAAATATGTTTATAATATATCCATACTAATCTTTCTGCCCGATTCTTGCAAGCTCTTTATTTCAACTCCTCATAAACCGTCAGGGTCTCTTCATCATCACAGCCACTGAAATAGTAAGTATCTCCCAAAGCTTCTATCTTTAAAAACACACTGTTTTGGGGATTTAAAAACACCTCGCTGCTTCCTTCCCCGGATATTCGGTAACTGCCCTTTTTCAGTCCTGCGATATTGGTACCATGATTTCGGGACATTTTCGGCAGCTCTGTCAACAGCTCCACCTCATCAATGCTGTGCAACCATATGACATACTCCTCCCGCATCTGTGCCGCTACCAACTGATTATCCTTGATGGATAACTGTATGGGCGTAAACTCCAGAAAAATCAAATAGATACATAACACCGGAAGAAAGAGCAGGGACCCTCCCATAATCATTCCAAAAGCTTTTCCGGCAGGCGTTGCCATATTCATGGTAGTTCCTGCTCCCACTCTTTTTTCCACCATGGAATGTCTGTCCTTGGGATTATAATAAATCATTCCCCAAATCCAGTTGTCATCATCATCCACCAGTGCCATATCCATTTTATCACAATATCGCTCGTCCAGTGCATTTTTCTTCTTCAGTAGCCCCCATAACAACAGCACCGTCAGCAGCGTATATAATAAGAAACCTACCCAGAACACGATAGTCAATCTACCATCTGCATCCAGACTCCAAAAAAGGCTGATGGCATATACTACACTCACCCAGGAACAAGCCACCCAGAGATTCTTCCACAGATTTTTCTTGGCACGACCATAATTCACATTTACATCACTATCCATACTGATTATCTGGGTCTTCTGTGTATCCATCCACACTGCTGCTCCCCAGAACAAAAACGGTACTACCGCAAAGCTTCCCACCAATATAGGCAACATGGTATGCCCCGTACTCTGATAGTTCACAATCGCTATTCCCAGACAAATGGCACCTATCACGCACTGTGGCAAAAACTGATACCACTTCACACAACGTAAGCTTCCTGCACCCTTCATTTCCACATATACCGGTTGCTCCTGCTTTTCCTTCCAACCCTTTTCCAGCTTCAGAGCCTTCAGCTTTTCATTTGCTATACCATAAGGTACGAAGAATACGAAGCAGGTAGCCAGCATCCATATCATCCACAGACTGGTCATGATGGAAAACCAAGGGATAAAAATCAAAGGAAGCGGTACCACCAGCAATATCACAAGGATACGCCTCATCTGTTTGCTGTACTCTGCCACTATCTGCTCTACCTCAGGGGCCTTCTGCTGCTCCTTTTTCAAACTTACCCCAAAGCGACCGTTTTTCTTGCTCAATCCGTCATTCTTCAATAAAAAATACATGAGAAATACAAAAGGATACAAGCAAATGACTAAAATCAATCCTCCGACACTCATCTTAACCCCTCCTTAAATACCTTCTGTGGAAAGCACCAGTCCACCTGTAGTTTCTTCCTGTGGCTCCGACACAGAGGCATAATACCTGTCTACTGCTTCTATAAAAGCATCTCTGCTCATGCCCTTGATACGAGCTTCCGAAACCAGCTGATGCAACAGCTCCTCCGATTCCGGAGATAAACAAGCCGTTTGCTGAAAGCATTCCCGCACACGTACTCCGTTTCGTCTATCCGTTATAATATAGCCCTCCTGCTTCAGCAGCTGATATGCCTTGTTCACCGTCATGGAATTAATACCAATTTCTTCTGCCAGTGCCCGCACCGTAGGAAGCTTCTCCCCCGGCTGCAGTCTACCGTCAGAAATCCCCATCACTATCTGATTTCGAATCTGTTTAAATACCGGTACCTCAGAACCGTCCTGTAAACAAATAACCATAGTTTCCTCCTGTCACTCATCACACATATTTGTATTGTTTGTATTATTTATTGTAATACAAACAATACAAATATGCAAGAGTTTTTTATTTTTCTAAAAGAGGGGTGTCAAATACATTATAATTTGCTATAATAACATTACTATAGAAGGAGGGGAAATCTATGGTGACAAATACTCAGAATTTGCAAGGAATACGGATGCTTTTTATCGATGACTGCAAGGCAGAGCAGGAGCAAATCGCACAGGTATTACAGGGCACGGGGATACAATGCAGCTATGCCTGCGACAGCCAGGAAGCCTTAACACTACTGTTACAGGAAAAATTCGATATTATTTTTATTGACTATATGATGCCGGGAGAAGACGGTATCACTGCTCTGTGCAAGATACTGGGGACTCACACCTGCGACGAAATTCCTATTGTGGTAGTAGCAGACAGTCATGCAGGATTAGCCAGACAGAACTACCTGAATGCCGGTTTCACAGGATATTTGGAAAAACCCATTACAAAGGAAAGATTATTCAGCACGATTCTGCACTGTCTCAATCTGACAATAGGAAACGAGCCGGACGAATATACCATTAATCAAGTTCTGGTAGTAGATGATGATGAAATGAATTTGTTTCTTGCCAAAAGGATACTGGAGGCTCAGTTTGATGTACACACGGTATCCTCCGGTAAACAGGCTCTGGAATATCTGCAGAATCATATGATTAACCTGATCCTTTTAGATATCCACATGCCGGAAATGGATGGTTTTACCTTTTTGAGCATTATCAAGAAAGACCCCTTACTGAAAGAAATTCCTATTATCTGCCTGACTGCAGATAATGACCCTGCCTCTGAGCTAAAATGCTTCGAACTGGGAGCTATTGACTTTATTACCAAGCCCTTTATCGCCCAAATCATGCTACAACGTATTAACCGTATTTTGGATTTGGAGCTTTTGCAAAAGTCTCTGCAAAAGGAAGTGGAGCGTAAAACCCTCTCCCTGAACCGACGCAGCCGCCAGCTCAATCGCCTGACCATACAGGTAATGACGACTTTGGCAAAGACCATCGATGCAAAGGACAAGTATACCAACGGTCACTCCATCCGTGTGGCGGAATATTCCAAAATGATTGCTCAGAAGCTGAATATGACCTTGCATGAGCAGGAGGATATTTACTATATCGGTTTGCTGCATGACATCGGCAAAATCGGTATTCCGGACGAAATTATCAACAAACCCTCCGGTCTGACAGATGAAGAATACACTATTATTAAGACCCATCCCGTTATCGGTTCCGAAATTCTGGCGGAAATGTCGGAGTTGCCGGAAATCGCTTTGGGTGCCAGATGGCACCACGAACGTTATGACGGTCGAGGATATCCGGACGGTCTGAAGGGAGAAAACATCCCCTTGATTGCCCGAATCATCGGTGTAGCCGATGCCTATGATGCCATGAGCTCTAAGCGCAGCTACCGTGATGTACTGCCTCAGGAATATATTCGCGGAGAAATCGAAAAATGCATGGGGACACAGTTTGACCCGGAAATCGCGAAACTGATGATACAAATCATAGATGAAGATAAAGCATATCATTTAAGAGAATGGTAAACCATAAATCCCCTGTCCTTCACTTCTGAAGGAACAGGGGATGCTTTATGCCCTTATCTCAATGCTTCCTATATATTAAGCTTTCATATACCAAGGTTTGACCGTAGTCAAAAAGTACCATTTTCGGCTTTCTCATGGGCTTTTCTCCATCCTTAACATCAATAGGCAATCCAAATTATTACACTCCATAGTACCTTTGTATCGCCTCGCCCACATAAGAAGCCATACCTTCCCCCCACTGTTCGTCAGTTACCTTTGCCAACGCTTCTCCCTGCAAGTATTCCTTTGCCAAATCCAGCAAAATGCTTCTGGCATTATCCAGTGCAAACATCTTCTTATAACAGTCTGCCAGTCTGCTCACTGCTTCCTGTGCCAAATCTGCATTTCCTAATTTCTTTGCCTCTGCAAAAAGAGCATAAATCTGTGCATTTTCGTCCTGCTCCTGCTTTAACTCCTCCTGATTTCCGGTGGATTGAAGCACTGCTTCCACCACCTTGTCCTTGCTGCCATACCACTTAATCAAATCTGCCACAGCCTGTTCCTTTTCAAAACCTTTCTCCAAGCTTTGCCGATATGCCTCTAAGCTTCCAAATTGCTTTATCTGCTCCTCTAAAGCCTCCTTAGACATGTGCTGCAAGGTATGCTCCACCATTTTCTTCACATCTTCTTTGCTAAATGCCTCAAAACTCATTGTATTCACACCCTCCATTACATCATCCAGCAACTCCAAAATACCGTTTAATCGGTTCCTCTTGCGTATCAGCATTTCCTTTTGTGCAAGCAACACCTGTTTCCTGTCATATTCCGGATTGTCCAAAATCACCCTGATTTCGCCCAAAGACAGCTCCATCTCCTTAAAAAACAGTATTTCCTGCAACCTCTCCAACGCCTTGTCATCATAAAGGCGATATCCTGCTTCTGTGAAACCCGTCGGCTTCAACAGACCGATTTCATCATAATAACGCAACGTCCGTATGCTGATACCCGTCAGCTGCGACAGTTCCTTAATCCCTCTCAAATTGGTCACCTCCTGTACTTTTAAGTCCCTGTGTCTTTACCATACAGGGTGACGCTACGTGAGAGTCAACCCCTGAAAATAAATATCATACCTCCTGCAACTCACAGAAGCTCATCCCCTGTCTATGGGCGGTACCCACATACAAAGCATTCGTTTCCCTGCCGATTTTCACATAATGCTCCAGCATGTATTTGGCTGAATAAGGCATATCCAGCTGGCTTAACTTTTGCAAATCGTGCCACTCCAGCCTGCCCTCATTGCTGATAAGCTCCTTATCCCCCGCATTCCACTCCGCAAAGAAATAGTAATTCTGGCGAATTTCTCCATCCAGTAAACGTAAAGTCACATAACGCAGTGCCAGATTTTTCACATCTGCCTCACCTAATCCACACTCTTCCTGCAGCTCACGCAATACGCAGGCTGTTGCATCATTCAGCTCATCCTTTTCAAAATGTCCCCCCGCAGTGCCTACGTAGAGATTGTTCACAATTCGGGAGCCCTGCCGATAAAGTAAAAGTATCTGTTCTCCATGCACTATATAAAGTGCTGTCATGTTTCGAAGCTTGCCGTCCATTTCAAATCCTCCTTGCTAATTGCCTGTCAAATCCTGTCCTTGGTATCCCTCTACATCTCTGTCAACCGGCATTTCCTCCCGCCTTAAAGTTGTATACAGGCTTGATGATTTTATCAATCCTTACTGTATCCCCGATTACCTCCGCAATATCCTCTATCCTGCGATAAGCAAAGGGGGACTCGTCTAAGGTGTCTTTGTTCACACAAATAGAGTGGATGCCCTTCATAGCCTCCTTGAACTCTGCTACCGTGTGATGCTCCTTCACTTCGCTGCGTTTATAAATACGACCGGAACCATGAGGTGCTGACAGATTCCACTCCTCGTTCCCCAGACCGGTGCCTAAAATAATACCGTCACGCATATTGATGGGGATAATCACCCGTTCGCCCTTGGCAGCACGGATAGCACCCTTACGAAGCATGGGAATGCTGTCGGAAAAGTCCACATAATTGTGAATACAGTCATACGTATCCAACACTTTCCACTTCATGCCTCGGGTGATTTCATCAATCATAGCCGCTCTGTTCAGAGCTGCAAACTTCTGCACCAGTGCCAAATCATGCAGATAATCCTGCAACAGTTGTCCGCTCAGACAGGTCATCTCATAAGCGGCATGACCGCCCTGCTTCTTCATCTGTTGTTCTTTCTGTCCGGCCTTCAGGTAATACTCGGTGACCTCCATGCCCAAATGCCTGCTGCCGGAATGCACCACAATATAAAAGTTTCCTTCTTCGTCCTTATCCACTTCTATGAAGTGATTTCCTCCGCCAAGTGTACCAATACTTTTCTCCGCCTTTGCCGAATCAATGGCCTTGTAACATACCAGCTCCCGTAAGTCGATTTCGCCGCTGAATTTGTGTATCTTCTTACGCACATTGCCCCCTACCGGCACCTGCTCCCGAATCACAGTATCCAGCTTCTGATACTCCACATTCTTCGCCTTCACCTGTGCCAAGGTCATGCCGCAGCCCATATCCACTCCTACCAGACTGGGTAACAGACTATCTCCAACAGTCATGGTCAGTCCGATAGTGCCTACCTTCCCCGGATGCACATCCGGCATGACACGGATTTTACTACCCGCCGCACTGGGATGATCACAAATCATTTGTAATTGTTTCCTCGCATATTCGTCAATTGCATATTCTTCATTATTCGTTGTATAAACGATTGCGTTTGTATATTTTCCATAAATCGTTATCATATATTTTTCTCCTCCAAATTTCGAGGGTGCTTGTGCGTTCGGCCTTACTCTGTGGGCAAGCACCCACCCCATAATACCGCCACTTGGCTCTGCTCGAATAAGCAGACTCGAAACGCCTTCGGCGTTCCTCGTTCGTGCAAAAAAAGCACCCGTTATGGGTGCCGATTGTCCGAAAAATATATGCATACGAAAATAAAATATCTCTGTTAAGATACCCTCTAGCGTTTTCCAAGGACAATCAGCCCCTGATGTTTCCATATTAAATTGCTGTTCGAAATCATACTCTGCTGCATTTTGTCCTCCTTATCGAGCTAAGGTTAACAGTTACAAACACAAGGGTCGTGCTCCTTGTCTGACCCCTAGTATATCGGCATGCCTTGCCATTGTCAATAGTCCTTTGGTATAAAAACTACAAGGAAGGTGTCGAACCTTCCTTGTACATTCTCCTTTTGATACTATCAATATCTATAATATCATTCTGTCTGCATTTTACTTCTTCTTCACATTTAAGCTGGTCTCATAGATTTCCACCACACCGTCCTCAGCAGTGACGATATAAGCCAAGGTGTACTTGCCAACTGCCAAATCCTTTAAGGTCAGTGCTTTGTCCAATGCAGACTTTTCCAGTTTGTAAGAGGTTGCATTTACCTTTATCTCTCCGGTAGCCAAACAGGTTCTCTCCTTGGAATCCATGACCAAGGCGTTGATGCTCTTAATCTTGCCATTAGAAGCCTTCACCGTTCCTTTGATAGCCACGTCCTTGCCCTTCTTTACAGAAGGCTTGGAAATGCTCTGGAAGGTAATCTTGGCTTTGTTGCTGGCTACTGTAACCTTGCAGGTAGCCTCGTATTTCTGTCCGTAATAAGTCATGCTTGCCGTGATGGTGGCAGTACCGGGCTTCACTCCTGAAACCACACCGTCTTTCACGGTAGCTACTGCCGGATTGGAGCTGGTCCAGTTGACCTTCTGCTTCGCAGGGGCAGTTACCGTCAGCTTCTGGCACTGGGTTTCCTTCACTTCCAGCTTAGACTTACTCAGGGTAACCTTCGCCTTTGCCACATCACTTGCCTTGGGCTCGAACACAACGATGCCGGTAACCTTGCACTTTCCCTTATTATAACAGGTTAAAAACTCGCTCATTTCCTTCTTCTTCAGAGTACCGCTGGTACCGTTCGTATAGTAAGAACCGCCACCCTCGATATAGTACACATACTTCTCAGAGCCGTCCTGAAGGACTTCTTCCACATATACCACATGACCATAGTATCCGGGGTCATTTGTCTTCTGGAAACAAACCAAGGTATTGGCTGTCATTTTCTCTTCGATGTCCTTTGCCTTTTTGTACACACGGATGGTATACTCTTCGCCTGCGGTGGAATATCGCTTCTCATTATTGGGTGCATTGGAAGGGATATCCTTTGCTGCTTCACCGGAGCTGAAAATCTCTGTCAGGTTCAGCTTTTCCTCCAGACGTGCCCAAGCAAGACCTACACATTGTCCTTTCCCCTTCGGGAAATATCTCTTCTGGTAAGGCTGATAATCCTTCTTGCCATCCTTCTGATAAGTATAGTTCGGGTCGATAATGATTTCACCCACATAATCATCAATGTCTGCTTTCTGATAACCAATCGCTCCGCCTGCCAGTGCGGTGAGGTTGGTTCCCATGAATAATGTAACTGCCATACAAATGGTTAAGATAGTCTTGGTAATATTCTTCTTCATAATGAGTACCTCCTTGAATGTGCTTTCTTGTTTGTAAGTTCATTATTGCACATTTTTTAAGGCATTTCAGACCAAAAGCCACTTCATTCGAGGAAATATTTGAGAATTATTCTACGGTTTTTTGTAGCTGCCGTATCTTTTCCTCATATATCTTGGCATTCTCTTCCTTCCCCAATTGCCGCCATGCAAAGGCAGCATTAGAATATAGCAATGCCAGATTTCCGCCTAATGAAGCACGCTCTTCCAATGCAATTCCCTTCTCCAGATAAACCAGTGCCTCCTTTGGCTCTTCCAACATGCACAGAATATATCCTGCATTAGAATATACCCTCCGTAAACCTAAATCTTCCGCCAAGTTCTCTGCCTGTGCAAGCACTCTCTCCAAATGTAGCTTCGCCTTCCGCTTCTCCCCCCGTTCGCAATACATTCTGGCCAGATTATTGTCCAACATGCTGTTATATTCTATGTTGTCTTTTAAATATTCCTGAGCTAATTCAAAAGCCTGTAGTTCATATTGAAAGCCTTTTTCTTTCTCTCCCCAGTCAAAGTATGCCATCCCCAGATTCGCCAAATTCACAATACGCAAATAGTGGTCAGAAGTGAAATTTTTCGCATAAATCTGTTCCGTTCTCTCCAGAAAAAGGATTCCCTTCTCAAAATCCTGCTGATAAAACCACCAAGTCCCTAAGGTGGAACAAATACCAGCCACCTCTCTGTGATTCGTACCGTATATCTTTTCACTCAGCGCCAAAGCTTCCTGCAAATACTCATAGCTGCGTTCCATGGCTCCCATCTGCATATAATACATAGCTACATTTGACATAATACGAACCACCTTCTCTTGGTCCTTCTGCTGCTGTGCTATTTCCAGTGCCTCCTCCATCAGCTTCAGTCCCTTTTTCCTGTCACCGGACTGTGCATAACACAACCCCAGATTGTAACGTGCCGTATAATCCTTTTCTCTCTCCGGTAGCTCTTTATATAAGTCTATGGCTTCCTTAAATCTTCCTTGATTCGAATACAGTGCTGCCAGATTATTCTTTGCCTTTAAAGTCTCCTCATGGTCTCTTCCGTAACAGTCTTCACAGAGGCACATCGCTTTCCTCTGATAAGAAATAGCCTTCTCCCACTCACCAAGCTCCGTATAAAACACACCCAGATTGCAGTATCCACAAGTAAGCTGCTCTGCATCCTCTCCCCAGACATTGCGGCGTATGATTAAAGATTTCTCTACATACTTCACCGCCAGCTCCATAGAAGCCCTTCCTTCTCCTCGTGAAAAAAGTCGGAGACTGTACACATGTAAAAATCCGGCGAATGCCTCCGTTTCCTCCTCCTTCACATAATGTACCATGTTCCATCCAAGCTCCAGTACCTGCTGCATGGGCAAATAGGATAAATCATCCAAATTTGTCTTTTCATACCGCCTAAATATTGCCCTGCAATTCTCCACATTGCATGCCAGCTCTGCCTGACGGTACAGCACCTGACTGACGGCCATGGGCATTCGGTAAGTCTTTTCTTCTTCTCCTAAGTAGTCTCTGCCCTCTTCCTCATACTCCAACCAGCCCTGTTCCCAAAGCTGTTGCAGGGCTTCCTCGGTATCCTCCTTCTCCAATCCGGTCCACTCTGCGAAACGGTTCACGCCTACGCCATAGGATGTGGTCATCAGCAGCATCAGTCGCAATACTTCCTTCTCTTTCTTTAATAACAATCCCCTCTCTAAGGCGGTGCGGAACACAAACTCTAAGTGGTAATAGGCATCTCCTATCAGGAGCTTCTCCTCATCCCGCAAATGCTGCACCTTCACCTGCTCCTGTTTCTCTATTCCTTTTTCCTGTAAAAGCTGAAGCATTTGGGATGGTTTTAACTCCTGTCCCATCACATAACTCATCTGCATGGCTTGTACTTTTATGGTCAGGGGATGAAAATCCATACGCTGTATCAGTTCATAGGTCTCCTGCTTTTCTGCTTCCAAGATATCCCGCAATGCCTTCTCTTGTGCCGCATCTCCATAAAGGGATACCTTTCTCAGATAGTACTGGGCAAACAGACTTAGTACGTTTTCCTTCTGGTTCTCCTGTGCCAAGTCCTCCCTGCTCAAATTCACTCCCGAAATGGCAGTCCACTGGTTCCAGGTAGTCAGCAGAATATCGCAGGGAAGCTTGCGAAAATAGGCAAAGTAGCTGTCTTCTGACACATTATAATCATGCACAATCAGCAAAAGCTTCCTGTCATCCAGTAGCTGAAGCAGTCGCTCCGTACGCTCCTCCAAATCCTGCTGACCGGCATTTTCCTCCCACACCAGCTCCATACTCAAAAGTGCCTGCTTGGCACTGGTGGCAGACACCTCCACAATCAGGTCATATTGGTCCATATGCTTCTTGGCATATTCCTTGGCCAGAGCACTCTTTCCGATGCCACCCATACCGCTAATGAAGCTGATACGATTGCTTCCCATACTACCCTGCTTCTGGAAACAATATTCCAACTCCCGGAGCTTTTCCTCCCGTCCGTATATGATGCTGTTGTTCGGTAGGAAATTATCCCTAATATGTACCTTCCCTTCTTCCACAAAAGGCAGTATTTTCCGTAGTGCCTGCTCTACCTGCTGCATGGAGGCAAAGCGCTCCTTCGGCTTCTTGGCCAGCGTCCTTCGCAAAAATTCCTGTATTTCCAACACACCTCGTCTGCTGCATGCAGGATATTTTTTTAAAACATAGTGCCGCAAAGCTTCCTCGTAAGTAAATCCCTCCAACACATTGTAATGCAAAGCTACTCCATACAAAAAATGGTACAAAATAGCTCCCATCGCAAATACATCTGCACGCTCCCCCTCATGGGCAAACTGCACCCTTTGACGAATACCACCTTTATCATCCGATAGCTCCAGCAGCTCCGGAGCTCCATATCCGGAAGAAAAAGGTGTCTGAAAATCATTTCCCAGAACCTGCTTTTTCTGCACAATGGTATCTGTATC
Organism: Acetatifactor sp.; assembly: GCA_045538995.1. GTDB lineage: Bacteria > Bacillota > Clostridia > Lachnospirales > Lachnospiraceae > Acetatifactor. Next base: position 97,834 of record JAZQEK010000027.1, read on the forward strand.
CATGATTCGTACTGTCTGGTTTTCCGGATACACCAGAATATTTCCCGGGGTCACATCCAGATGCAGATATTTCAATATGTGAAATTTGGAAAGAGCATGAGCTACATTTATCAGTACCTGAATCAACCGGTACAGAGAACAGTCTGTCATATATTCCTTCAGACTGACCCCCTCGTTATAATCCACAATCTGATACCATGAGTTATTTTCCTCCACCAGACAGTCTGCATCTACCGTATACTGATTCGTTTCCGGATGATTGTGAAAGTACAGAAAGTTTTCATAGGAACGCTTGAAATGCTTCAGCCGAAGCTTACGCTCCCGGTCACTTTCTGCTACCGGGCAAAACTCCTTCAAAATCACTCGATGTACTCTGCCAACCTCTCCCGGTACCTCCTCAAAGGCATAGTAAACCAAACAGGAACCTCCCCTGCCTACCGGCTTTTCTCTATCAATGCGGAACACTCTTCCTCCAATGGTAAGTGTTGTGAGCCCCCGCTCAATCAAGTTTTTTCGGTTATCCATAAACAGCCTCTCTTCTCCACGGTCACTTGTCCGATTCCATTTCGCCTACACGGAACTATTCTTCTAAAAAAGCCAAATGCCAGTTGGCATAGAAATAATCCAAAGGTCTTTCATGAAGCATACAAACAATCAGGAAAAAATCAAAGGGCGAACGCAAATATAAAGGAAACATTCCCATGGTCTCCAGCTTCTCATCTATCTGCTCCCAAATGTCCATGTAACAAGGCAACACTTCTTCCCGGGTACCTTCTCCACATCCCTCTGTTTCCATGATTTCCAGAAAAACAGCAACCAGCATATCCTGCCGGCTTACCTTCATCTTTCCACTGGAACGCTTTGCCAGAGTATCTCTTGTCCAGTTCAAATCCGTAAACAGTACCTCTGCAAGCTCCTTTGGCAACAGCTCCTCCTTTGGATAGTTCTGATATGCCAGCATTTTATCCTGATTCAACTTCTCTATTCTTTCCTGAATAAATCCCTGCTTCTCCAAAGCATCTACTCTCTTTTCCACCCCATCAAATAAATAATCTCTCCAGGTTCGACTACTCTTCGTCCATCGTTCAAAGGAATCCTTTTTCGAAGACAAATCCTTCTTCTTCAGCTGTATCAAGTAGTCCTTTAGCTTCTCTTCCGAGGAAAAAGGCGTGAAGGTATCCATCAACAGCTGGGTTTCCGTAGTGGAAATGGCTTCCTGCTCCATGGCCTCCTCCACCTGCGCCATCTGCTCCTCTGTTATATTTTCATAAAAGACTACCAGCTCATCCACCTTCTTAATTCCCTTCCCGGAAATGATACTATAATAATAAATCAATTCCCTCCAGCTCCGGCTATTGAATGGAGGCTGACGAAATACCTTCTTCATCATGAGTTCATAATCTTCCTGATTCATTCCCAGTCCAAATGCCAACAGATATGCATACTCCCTGCCTGCCCGTCGCTTCGCATCGTTCAAACGTACCCGCAGCTTGGAATAATCACCACTGCCTGCCAGAGACCATCTTTGATACATGCCATGGCGAATAAATTCCTTCTTTATAAGCTCATCATATTCTTCCTGACAAATACTCTTAAAATCCTCCCCCTGTAGGCTATGCTTCTGAAACAAATATTTGTAAATATACTCCCCTATGCTGACCTCCTCCTGCAAAAGCCGGTTCAACAACTCATGTGCTCTCTGCACAAGCCGGTCCAGATGCTCGGGTACTCCTGCTCCATTCTCCGCATCTGTAATTTCGTACAATACCGCCCCCATCTGTAAGACAAGGTCATCTACCTGCTGCTCTATATAAATGGTTTCTGTTCCCTTTTGTTCAAAAAACTGCCGACTCATGGTGGTTTCTGTGCTCCTATTCTCCCTGCATAGCTTATACTACTATTATAGCGAAACTCCCGGGAAAGCACAACAATCCACCTACAGAAAAGCCTGTCTGCCACCCTTCTTACTTATACCATGTTCCAAATTTTGTATTGACAAATAACCATTTATAATGTATGTTATATACCCATTATTCATGGAACCAAACGTCATAGCAGCACTTGAAAAAGTATTTTATGGAGCCATTTGCGTTGTGAAAGGAGACCCCGATGAAAAAAATATTTGAAAAACATGAATCTTTAATTTGTATTTTATTAATCGTTTTCTATGTAGTAATTAATTCTTACTGTATGCAGAATTTTGGTCTAACCGACTACAGAACTGCAATAATCAATACCATCTTTTCCGTAGCAGTATTGGCATTGATTATCAGTCTTAAGAGAGTATCTTATTACGGATTAACAAAAGTGACCAACCTAAAGGGATATTTATACTTCCTCCCACTCCTGTTGATTGTATCCGTGAATCTGTGGAGTGGTATCCATATCAATCATACTGCAAGCGAAATACTATTTCACATATTAACCATGCTGAACGTTGGTTTCCTGGAAGAAATTATCTTCCGTGGCTTCCTTTTTAAAATGATGGCAAAGGATAATGTGAAAAGTGCCATAATCGTCAGCTCCGTTACTTTTGGAATAGGTCATATTGTGAATTTACTGAATGGGGCAGATTTCCTTCCTACCCTAATGCAAATATGCTATGCCATCGCTATAGGGTATTTATTTGTCATTATATTTTATAAGAGCAAATCACTCATTCCCTGTATAATAGCCCATTCCATCTTTAATTCTCTTTCCATATTTAATGTGGAAAATAAGCTGTCACTGTACATAGTACCTGCATTTTTAGTAGTTGTTCCGGTTCTTTATGCTACTTATATCAATAAGACGATGACTGAATAAGGATACAGATAATGCTCCTTATTATTGCACCAAAACCCGCACCGGCTCATCCGCTGTCCACACATGAGAATACGCCGGACAAAGCCATACCTCCTCTTGAAAATACCCCTTCAACGGAAAGGACTCGATAAAGTAATCGTATCCACCTTCCTCATTGATTTCACCATGGATAACAGAGTAGGAATAGATATAGTGCTGTTTTCCTTCTGTGTCATAATACTCAGAGGAAAACAGCTGGTGAAAATGATCTTCCTCCCGGTAATCCGCATGAAACTCTACCCAACTATCGGCACTTCTTTTGGATGCTGCATACAGTTCCACACCCTCGGGCAATGGACCTGTCTCACCGGTCTCCAAATTCACGTAGACCTTCTCCATATCCTTATTCAACCATTCCGCACCTGTTATCACAATCTCCAAATGCTTTGCCTCATAGAAATAGGAGCTGTCTGCCCGAAAAGACACCATATTAAGCGAATCCGTATCCCCTGTTGCAGTAATTCCATTGGAAACTGCCTCAAACTTCATGCCCCAATCTGTTTCGATATAAAAGTACAACATCTTCAACCATGCTGTATTGTCTGCAGCACCTTCTATATTGACACGCAAGTGCGTGGGATATATTTGCATCTCCGTAATAGTGATTTCTTGTCCTTCCAAAACAACCGTCTGCTGAATAGGAATTACCTTGCCGACAGCAGTAAACTTCGGGTCAAACTCCAACAGGAAGTCAAAGCACGCCACATATTCCGGTTCTGCCGCTTCTATTTCTTCAAACATCACCGCATCACTGCTTTCTGCAACTATCGCTGTAGCGGTTCCATCCGGAAAAGCACTCATATCCCTGAGCTTCAGCTTCAATCGGAGTCTGTCAGGTACGTCCTCCTCTATAAAGTCAATGGTAATACTCTGTAATTCCCCATTTGGAACATCCCAATCATTTAGCCCATAACCACAGGGCAAATAGCTGCCGTCCTCTGCCAAAACCTCCGGATGTACACTTAAATTGGTAAAACGCTCAGAATCCAACCGGAAAAATACATTTACCTGCTTCTGGTCTACTATCAAATATTCCACGGAAGCTGTTATTTCGTCATCTGTTTGGCTCAGGTACATAGGCTGCACATACTCATTCTCCACCGCATCCGTAAGCGACCGAGAAAAGGTGACTGCTTCGGCCAGTTCTCTGAGAATGGGTACCTTGGAACAGGCATAAGCAACCGGTGTACAAAAATTCACCAATAGCACAAAAATCACAAATGCTGCCGCAATATTTACCACAGGACGTAACACACGATTTCGACGCTTCCTTCTCTCTTTGGCTCTTTCCAAGGTTCCTTCCAGCCCTTGTACCGGTCTTTCTATCTCCTGTAGCAGCTCCCGATATTCTTCCATACGACTCATGAAATCACCTCCTCATCTAACTCCAACCGCAATAGCTGCAATGCCTTACGCTGTCTGGTGGCAGCCGTTCCCAAAGGAATTTTCAAGGTATCCGCAGTTTCCGCCAGTGTATAACCTGTAAAATATCTCAATATCACAACATCCTTCAACTCCTTTGGCAAATGTTGCAAAGCTTCCTTCAAAGGGAGTACATCATACTCCTCCACCGACCGTTCCGGCAACTCCTCCAAAGGGCGAAATCTTTTCTGCCTGCGCTGCTCATTGTGACATTCATTGATTAAAATCCGTGTCATCCATGTGGTGAAATATTCCGGCTGCCGCAGCTTCCAATGATTGCAAAGCCCCTTATACACTGCTTCATCCACCACATCCAGTGCCAAAGCCTCACTCCCCATGTACAAAAATGCTGTTTTATATAATCTTCCTCGAATTTCCTCAATTTGTCTTGCATATTCCTCATTATTCACAGGCTCTTCACCTCCTCTATATACATTAGACGTTTAAAAAGGATTTTTTTATTTCGAAAAAGGCAGGAATTTTTATCAATCCCTGCCTCCATTTGTATCACTATCCTTCAAAATCCAACTTCACTGTCCTCTTCTCAATAGCCTCCGTATAAGAAAACAGCTCCGCCTCCACACTTTTCACCCCCGGCTCTACCGGCGACTGTATCACACATGCCCTCATTTTCAGTCCATGACTGCCTGTTTCTGCATCCGGCTTACACATCATCAACACAGAGGTGGCACTGCCCGTACTCGGCTTCTCGGGCGTATCCAGGTACCCTTTCTCCAGAAAACGCAAGCCTACATTCTCCGTGCATTCATACTCAATCACCGGAAAGCACATCCCTTTGGGACAAATCTGGACTATCCCCTCAAACAACTGCTCCTTCATCTGCTCTAACTGTTCCTCTGACACATGCTGTAGCATACGCTCCCGATAGGCCGGATCTGCGAATTTATGCTCCTCCTCTGCCCATACATCCATCAGATATACCCCATTAATATAACAAGCAGCTTCTCGACCATCCTGCAAGGAAAAGCTTAATTCCTTCGGCTTGCCTACCTCCAACGTAACCGGCAGCTCAATGGCTCCTTCCTGCGGACTGGTGTCATAGGTAATCCAAACCTCCTCCGCCCATTCCGGCAAATCCTCCATCTCCTCCCGCAACTCCATATTTGTAATAGTCAGATTCTTCCAGCCTGCTGTATAAAAAGGCGAAGTTTCTGACACTCGCCAGCCTGCCTGTAAAAACTGTGTAAACAATAAATAGGCTTCACTATAATCCCCATTGTGCAAATTACCACAGTTGGCTCCGGCAGTCTCCAGCAATCTGTCTCCTATTTGAAAACTTCGGATATGCAGAAAATGCCCACGGGTTCTTTCCGCATTCATGGAGTGCCTCATCTGCTCTCTGGGGGTACGCTCTGTGCACAGATTTCGACAGGACATCTTCCCTTCTTCCCCATTACTTTCTGCTTCAAACGCTGCTTGATTCTCATAACCCAGCTTTGCCCGAGAAACCTCCTGCAATCCACAGGCAGGCTCTATATCTGCCCCCATCTCTTCCAAGGTTTCGCTCTGCTCCAAAATATATATCCGCACCTGCTTGTCCTTGCGAGTCATTCCGATGATATGCCCCGAATGACCTTCTTTTATGATATCCTTTCCAATCACCTTGATTTCATCAAAGGCGGAATGCTCAAAAAGCTTTTGAAAAAATCTGAAATCCATAAAAACCCTCCTGCCGATTACTCGGTACTCCGCTCTCTTCCATACTTTCGCACCAGATAAACGGTCACTCCGGCAAACAATATGAATAAGCCTCCGCCGATAGCGATTAAAAGCATATTCGCATCTCGTATCCCAATACCTATCATAATACCGGACACGCCAAACAACAAGGTCATTGCTATAATACTCAGACCGATTTTAACCGGTTTGGGAACATTTACCTCCACCAGTACTTCTCCAACAATACCAAGTACTACCTCCAGTATGATTTCAATAATATCATCTAACATATTCCCCACCCTCTCTATGCTGATATCTGTCTTCTTAAGAAATTACCTGTTCCTAAGACTATAATATCTTATGGGGGATGATTATACAATGTGAAATGTTACACGTTTGGCTTCCTTAACGTGCGTAGCATGCCTTTTATCGTCCGCTCACCTGATACCGCACAAACACCCGCTTCGTCACCATCGCAAACACTCCACCCAATATCATATACAACATCGGTACTGCCTGCCATGCCGGAAGCACGATATTCCCCAATATCACCATCTGCGGACTGAACAGACTCCACACTGCCACGAAATCACTTGGCAGATAACTCCAAAGCTGAGACAATACGCGATACTCCTCCGGCATGGAGAAAAACATAGGCAACACAATAATCCCTGTGGCAATCGCCAAGGTTCCTACGCTACTACGAAGCACTTCTGAGAGCATCATAACCAGAGCTCCCATAAACACTCCTGCAAACAGTACCATGGTATAGGCAATCAACACGGCCTCGCCCACACTGATAGCGGCACTACTACCGGAATACTCCAGCTGAAGGGCTCCGTGAAATCCTTCTGTGCCATAAACGGCGAATGCCAGCCCCATAGTAAACAGTCCCATTATCAAGGACATTCCAAAAGCGAATAGAATGCCTGCTCCAAACTTTGCCCCATACGTCTTTTCTCTGCCACACTTACTGCTGAGTATCAGTTGGTCCGTCCTTTTCACATGCTCCTCAGGGAAAACCCCCGCCAGACAAACAGACACTACGAAAATCGCCACCAGCCCCACCGTATACACTGCACTGATGAGTACCGAATAAGCCCCCACATAACGGAAAACCACCGGACGCTCTATTTTTTCCTCTTGTGCCCGCCAATAATCCTTCTCTATCTCTGTCAGCAAGTAACTTTCCCAGCGTTTCTCCTGAACTTGTAACCTTTTTTCCTGCAAATTCTCTGTATCCGCTACCCACCGGATAGCCTCCTTGCCGGACAGTCCTGTTGCCAAACGCACATAATGATAAATAGCACTGTAGGGTCTGGCATACTTTTGATACTCTTCTGTCAAGGAATACTGTTCCACCTCCATAGGAACCTTTGCATAGGCTTCCTGCATTTCCCCTATCAAAGCTTCATCAATGCCCCTGCCATCCAGCGCCAGCTGATAAGCCTTGTCGGTCTGAAATTCCTCGTAATTGGTGCTCACAGCTTCCCCATTCACATAGTAGGAGCCGATTAAGGGAGAGCACACAGTAATCCCACACAAAAGCAGCGAAACCACCAGAGAAACCCAAACTACTCTGTGACTTAGAAGCTTCTTTAACTCATACTCAAAAAGTCTGCTCATCGTCCACTCACCTGATACCTTCTGTAAATCCTACTGCCCACAAAGAGCATCACCCCTGTCAGTACTACATACAAAATCGGTGCAAACTGCCAATTGGTCAGCTGTAACCCAAATAAATTCACCAGACGCGGGTCTAAGAAGCCCTCATCCACTTTTAACATATTGATAGGCATATAATTCCAAGCCTGCGATAGCACACCAAAGGAGGGGGGTATTGGCACCAGCCTGGCAGCAAATAACAAGCCTACCACTACAGCCATAGCACCTACACTGTTTCCCAAAACCTCTGCCAACAGCATGGCAAAAACAGCCACCAGCACACCGGACAACAGTAATATCCCCGTCATTAACAGTAAAGCCTGACCCATGGTAAGGGGATAAGAGTACCAAGGTGCTACCACCGACTGAATGGCTGCTCCAAAGCCCTCCGTGCCAAAACTAAAAAATCTCCCTACAATCAGTACTCCCGCGAAAAGCATATTTCCTCCAAATACCACCAGACTTCCTGCCAGTATTTTCGCAAAATATGCCTTACTCTTGCCATAACGGGCACATAAAATCAACTGGTCTGTCTTACGAGTATGCTCCTCTGCAAACACTGTCACCATGGAAATCCCTATGAAAAAGGTCATGAGCATACAGGTCATATACATTCCCTGCATACCGGTAAGGGAATCATAGCCTGAAGCATATTCATAAACAAAGGGTATCTCTACCTCTGCATCCTTTTCCTGCCAGTAGGTCTTCTCCTTGTCCGAAAGCTCATAAGCCTCCCGCATGCTGTCACGTTGGTTCCGCCGTAGGTCATACAAAACCTCCGCCTCCATATTATCAAAGGAATACCCGGTACCCATTCCCCACAGCTTTAATCGATATTCCAAATCCGTATACCTGCGAACACCCTGATTGTACTCATCCGTCCACCAATAGTCCGGATTGTTCCAATCGAAACCTGCATAAGCTTCCTGCATTTCTGATAACAATACATCATCTATGGCTCTTCCTGACAAGGCTATGCCATGCTCCCTGTCGATTCGATTACGCTCTGCGTGGGTTTCTACAAACATATCATTTTTGTAAGTAGAGCCCAAGCTGCCTGTCATAGACAGAAACACCTGTATACCAAACAAAAGTACAAAAGCCACAATGGTACTTTTCTTCATCACAATCTTCTTGATTTCAAATTTTAACAATGTACCCACTTATTCCACCTCACCTTCTCCAAATTCCTTCAGGTAGAATTCCTCCAGGTCACCACAGATATCCTCTCTGGTACCGTCAAACACCAGCTTGCCACCATTCATCATCAAAATCCTATCTGCAATACGGTCAATATCGGACACAATATGCGTAGACAAAATCACAATATTATCCTTGCCCAAATCTGCTATCAGATTGCGGAAGCGCACACGCTCCTTGGGGTCTAAGCCTGCTGTGGGCTCATCCAAAATCAATATCTGTGGGTCATTTAATAATGCTTGTGCAATCCCCAGTCTCTGCTTCATACCGCCGGAATAGGTCTTCACCTTTTTCTTCGCCACATCCGTCAGAGACACCAGCTCCAACAGTTCCTTCACTCTTTTCTGTGCTTCCTTCTTATCGATACCCTTCAGGGCTGCCATGTACAACAGGAAATCCCTACCTGTAAAATCCGGATAATACCCGAAATCCTGTGGCAGATAGCCCAAAACCGCCCGATACTCCTCCTGTGACACATCAATTCCATCATAAGTAATGGTTCCGCTGGTAGGCGTCAAAATTCCGCAAAGCATACGCATGAGCGTGGTCTTGCCCGCTCCGTTTGCCCCCAACAGACCATAGATGCCCTTCTCCAATTTCAGGGAAATACGGTCTACGGCTATTTTATTCTTGTATTGCTTTGATACTCTATCAATTACTAATTCCATGTTTACCTCTTTTCTGTTCAACTCTCGGTTCAGCGAACCACCCTTATGCCAGTTCCTCCGTCATCCGAATGGTACATAAACCTTCTCGTATGGTCATTATCACACCTGCCACACAGGCACATGCCCAAATCCAAATATTCTGTGATAAGTATATGCTACAACGCTCCCAAGACAGGAGTAGCATGAAAATACTCACAAAAGCAGCCAGTGCAAAGCACAGCATACTACTTTCTTTCCCTCGCACTTTTCTCACAATATAGAGTCCACCGCTTGCAGACAAAAAGTATGGTGTCAGCAAATATACCGGATGGAGCTGCACTTGACTGTTCAGAACCAGTGTAGCACCCGTCAGTACCACCAGATTGCCTATTCCCAACACTACCATGCGTGCCATTACGATACTTTTCAGGGAAAACCGTGCCGACATTTCCAGCTCCTCCATACCATGTTGATAGCTTCTTGTACTCTCTGTTACCGAAAATATCACTAAAAAGGGCACAAACCCTAGCACCACACTGACATACCTTTGCTCCGCTATCTGTGCTACCCCGAAAGCTGCACCAAACAAGAGTATCGAACAAATCCATACCCATTTGGACACATATTTCGCCTGCATAACAATCACATGCCACAAATTCATATGTGGTAATCCGAACTGCCTTACAAATGCTCCCTTCTTCACGGGCTTCGGTGCCGCGAAATATTCCGCCAGCACTTCTTTCTGTTTATGATTCATCCGAAATCCCCCTTTCCAGCTTCTCTGTGATTTTTTTTAGCTCCCGATACAATGCGAATCGAGATTTTCCATATAACCTGCACAAATCTGTGAAATTGACCTCATTCACATACCGTAGTAGTAACAATTCCTGCTCCTCTCCCGTCAGTGCTTGCATAGCCTGCTGCAGGCTCTGTTTTTCCACTACCCGGTCTTCGAAGCCATCCTGTGCAACATCCTCCTTTAGTTCCTCCAAGGGAACCTTCCGGAATTCATCCACGCACAGGTTCCTCGCAATAGTATACAAATACGCCAGCGGCCGTCCGGTATCTTTATAACTACTGCTCTCCAAAAACCTTAAGAAGGTCTCCTGTGTCAAATCCTCCGCCAAGTGCTGATTTTTCAGTCGAAAATACAGATAGCGGTATATTTTGTCATATTGTTCGTTGATATCAATACCCATGGAAACCTCCTTTCATCATGTATAACGGTTCGAAGTGGTGCTATGTGCGGGTGTATACCACATATGTATGAGAAATTTCCTATAAAGAAAAAAGCATGACCATACAGTCATGCTCCTCCTATTTCTCAGCCTTCAAGTAGTGCATGCTACTTTCCACAGAGAGTAACGCCACCACCAACATGGACAAAATATTACACAAAACCGTTATACCAAAGCGTCTTGGCTGAAAGTCCATGGCCATTAGCAGCATGGGGATACAGGTAATAATGGCCTGGAGTCCCATACACTTTCCTACCACGGCATACATTTCTCTGCGTAGTCTCCCTGCATGTACCGGGAAATAAACCAATATACTGTTCATGGTTACATGATTTTCATCGTACCCTGCCACACATAAACTACCGGTAACAACCAACATGACGAAAGCTCCTTCGAAAATACTGCAACCATACAAGAAACCCTCCGGAATATACCATGCCAAAAACAATATAATGATGAAGATAATATTGGTAAACACCATCGCCAACGGTACTGTCATGGTTTTCATAAATCGCTTGGATATGAGCTCCTTTTCCGGAGATATGTAGCTGTCAGTCTCACTTTCCTGCAAATACTCTTCCCACAAATTATCTTCTATTTGTTCAAAATCTTCTGCTACCTCACAAGCAGCTTCATTCTGGGCGTCAGCTCTTTGCACAAAATCCGTTTCCTGTAACTCTTTCTTTTCCATTCTATAATTCTCCCGCACATAAATAATACATCATCTCTTCGATAGTAGTTCTCTCTACCTGCAACTGTTCCCGTAACTTGGGATTCGCCCTTAAATATTCCGGATTCTTAAACATGGTCGTAAAGGTATCGTGCTTCCTTCGGATGCGTCCGCATTCCTTCTGATCCAGTAAAATCAACTGCTCTATTGCCCCCGACACCAAGGGATAGGAGTCCATCATTTCTTCCTTATCCATGTAAAACACCTTTTTTCCTGCATCCATAAGCATTACATAGTCTGCTACCTTATCCAAATCTGTGGTCAAATGTGTGGAAATAATCACGCTCATCATCTTTTCTCTGACTTCCTTCTGCATAATACGCAGGAACTCTTGGCGAAACACAGGATCCAACCCACCCGTAGGCTCATCCAACACCATAAGCTTAGGGGAATGTGCCAGAGCAAAAGCCAGCTGGAACTTGGTCTTCATACCCTTACTCAAGTCGCAATATAATTTGTCGGGATTCAGTCCAAACTCCCGTAAATATCTATAAAACGCCTTCCTATTCCAAGTCTTGTAAAAGGGGCCTAATAGCTCTCCATTTCTCCACAAGGTTTCAGCCACAAAGAAGGGACCCGGCTCCATGACAAATCCTAAATTCTCCTTGGCCATATTCACATGAAGCTGTTCCGGTGATCCACAAATCTGCACACTTCCCTTATCATAGCGGGTTTTTCCCAAAATACAATTCATCAAAGTAGTCTTACCTGCACCGTTTCTGCCAATAATTCCCAATATATATCCCTCTTCCAAGGAAAAGGAAATCTCTTCTAAAGCAAAGTCCTTGTAGGATTTACAAAGCCCCTCCACCCTTAAAACACATCTTTCCATCTGTCACAATCCTCTCCTAAACAGCTCTTTCGTCCACACACTACTGCTCGTCGTACAAAACATCCAACATGCTCATCATATCTTCCTTGGATAGCTCCGCACTCTTACACTGACGTATCAGCTCTAACATCTGTACCTCCAAGGTCTGGATACGCTTTTCCTTTAGCATCTCCGTCTTGGACTTGCTTACATAGAAGCCCTTACCCGGCTTGGAATATACCAAGCCCTCCTTTTCCAGTTCCTCATAAGCACGTTTCGTAGTAATTACGCTAATCTGCAAATCCTGTGCCAAGGCACGAATAGAAGGCAATGGCTCATCCGGCAAGGCTTCCTTGTTAATAATTGCATCCCTGACTTGTGCCATTATCTGCTCATATATCGCTAAATTACTGGTACTTGATAATATAATTCGAATCATTCTTTCACCTTTTCAAATCCTTCTCATTACATCCATTACTACTATTCCAAAAAGCTGAGGCGACCACCAACACTATCCCTTACCTGACGATAATCATGAAAATCCATATTTTTAAATACTGCTACCGGAAAGGGGATAAATAAAATAAACAATCCTGCCTGAATCAGATACTGTACATACAAAGGCAAAGCCTCTGCAACTCCTACCATCATAATAACGCTTGCAAGCCCAACTATTGTTGTCCAGATTCCTAACCCAACGTTAATTTTGTACTTTTTAGGCAAAAAACCTACTAATCGCTCCTTCATAAAGATAAAATAAAGCTCTGCATAGCCAAAGTACCACATTCCAAATCCCCGGTACCAATCCCAGGAAAAAACAACTGCCAAAGCAAGGTAAATGCCACCAATCAACATCACTGCCCCCAGAAAAATAATACATCTGTAAACAGCCAGCTGCTTAATCTGTTTTATAGTAAAAGGTACTACATGAAAGCTTCTTGTAAAGCGGGGGGAAAACCAAAGAAAGGATGCATCTACACCGTACACACAACAAACCCACACGCTACTTTTCGGGTCTCCTATCAGTGGCAATAATCCCACCAAAAAAGCCATAAGTGCCAAAACCACCCACATGGCCCATCCTTGAAAGAGTGCTCTGATATCTGACCAAAATGTTCTGAGTGCTATCTTAAACATGTTTCTTTTCTCCTTTCTTCTGTTGCATCAAATAATACATTACCTTTTCAATGGTAGGTGCTTCCACCATTACCGGCACCCGTAATTCTTCGTCGGTATTCAAAAGCAATGCCTCACAGCTCATTTCATTTTCCTGCATGGCAACCATGCGTCTGCCATAATACTGCACCTGATTCTTACTTCCGCGAATCAACCGGTACTGTCCAAGCATTTCTTCCTTCTCCATATAAAAAAGCTGTTTGCCATCTTCTACATAAAGGATATAATCAGCAATTCTATCCAGCTCTTCCGTTAAATGAGTGGATAACAAAATGCTCTTGGTGCCATCTGCTACGATTTCAAAAAAGTAATCCATAAGCTCCCTGCGAAATACCGGATCCAAACCTGCACTAGGCTCATCAAACACATAAAGTTTGGCCTCTCTCGCCATGGCAAATGCCAGCTGCACCTTAATCTTCATACCGGTAGAAAGCTTCTTCATGTTTTTCTTCAAAGGAATCTGAAACCTCTCGCACAAGGTTATATACTTCTTATAATCAAAGGCTCTGTAACAGGATCCGAAACACTTTCCAATATCCACGGCTGTCATTCCTATGGGGAAAATCATATCATCCGTTACAAAAGCAATCTCCTGCTTGACCTCGTATGCATCTGTTTTACGGCTATGGCCATCCACCAGAATTTCTCCCTCATCCGGCTGAAACACACCTAAAATGGTATGTATTAGAGACGTCTTTCCACTACCGTTGCAGCCAATCATTCCCACAATATATCCGGGTTCTATAGCGAAGTCAAAATTCTTTAAAGAAAAGCTCTGTATGCTCTTTTGATTCTTCGTCCATACTTCCCGTTCCAAATACTTTGATACATTTTTTACTTCCAATACTGCACTCATTTTATAAACTCCCTCCACTACAATTATCGTGGCGCCTCTTTTCTACACCGGTATACTCTATGCCTCATCTGTATATATACATATATACAGCATATACACAGTGTTGTCAATATCTTTTTTCAAAGATATATAATAAAGCTGCGACATCTCTATCGCAGCTTTGATTTATTCGTATTTCGGTGCAGTTTTCTTGGGTATGGTAATGGTTCTGTCCCGCTCTCCGGTCCGGGTACATGCCAGTTCAAATACCTTATCATTCTCCACCACAGACTCTACATGGTACAGCTTTCCGGATTCATTCAAATAATAGGAGTCTTCCTCACCGGTCCATAGGGTTTTACTGCCCTGCAGCCAACCACCACAGAACACCACCACCAGTATAGCAATGTAAAAAAGACTTTGTACATAAACAAGGGCAAGTAAAAAGCTTATTACTATCATATGATAAAACAACAACAATACACATTGCCTGATAAATTTCCGGTCAAATGCCTTCCTTTTCAGGGTACGAAACCGGGTTCGATAATAAATCTGCCGAATCACACTGGCTTCTCCCAAGCTCAACAGGATAACTGCCAGCACCCCGAAAAATAAGTCGATAAAGGAATCAATATTCAGGTGCATCTGCTGCCAGTAACCACACAAATAAAAGAATAAAACATTCCATATGCTTGTTATGAAAAGTACTATAAGTCTTCTTGCCATCTCTGCCTGCCTTTCTGTTATCTGCTCTTATTGTATTTTCTGCATAAGTGCCTCTTGAAGTACTTTTGAAAAATTAATTCCTAATTTCTCCGCTTCCACATTCAAATAGTACGGAATTGTACAATTTTTCTTTACCATACGATTATCGTGTTTTCTTCTATATTCCGTAAAATCAACATCGACCATGGTCAATATTCCTTTTGTATAGTCAAAAATATCTGTGTTATTTTTAGCTTTTTGTAATGCCTCTTCATAGTTCGACGCTATTGGTAATGCTTTTCCATCATCTTCGTAATCTATTCCTTTTAATCCTATAGCGTCTCTTGCCATTTCCATAGCATCCAAAAAACTATTCCCCTCTGTATAAATATCCAAATCCGGAACATACACTAAAAAAACGTTTTGATGTTCTGCAATAAATATTGGATATACTCCTTTCATTCAAAATCACCTCCCATTATTTATTATACGCATTCGATGCGTATTTGTCAATAAAATACATATAGCTGTCATGCGAGCTTCCCTATACCTACTACCCGGCAGTTCCTAATAAGTACCTTTATGTAGTTTCCCTTGTCGCAATTCGCCTCTCCCGGATATAGCAAATAGTATTCACCAAGGCTAAAATAAACACTATCGTCTTGCAGCAATCTGACAAACAGATTGCCAACGTGTAGTAAAACGGACCGGAAAGAATATAAGCTAACAAATAACGGACTATCTGTTCAAATACCCAATAGCTTCCCACCAGTATTACAATATAACATCCCCACCACAAAAGCAGTTTGCCGCCGGAAGGTTTCTTATTTCCAATCATCTCTTTACTCAACTGATAGACAGTTACTGCAACTAACACCAGTTTAAACAGAAAAACTATCCAGGAAACCACCATAGTAGGTGTCGCTATCAAATTCCATAGTTCTTCTCGAAAAAGAATCAACGGACCGTTGATACCCACTGCAAACCTTAAAAATATATCCGCACAGACATACAATGCCCAGCCACACCACAGTCCCGGTCTCTTCCTACTTATGAAGCAAATCGTACCACACAAAAGAAACGGTATTGCCGGAATCAGTCCTACCAGCCCTCCGCCTATGGCAAAAACCACCAACACCACTAAAAAAGCCATACAAAACAGGATGGTTCCTACCAGCTTTCGGGTAGGAAAGGCGGCTTTAAACTTTAGCAACCGGCAGTTGCACCTACAGCCCGAACCGCTCCTTAATCATTCCTGCCACCACATCCGGTGCCAGATTGGTATTATCGATTTTGATATAGTTCGGGAAAGGCACCTCGCCCTCCAAACTTTCTAAGCGATACCTCTCATCATCCCGAATCAAGCGGGCATTGGAGGTTTCAATATCCCGCTTAGAAGCTTTGTTCTGCAAACGGTTCTCTGTGGCATTTCTCTGTAGACGCACCTCCTGAGAAGCCACCAGCTCTACATAATAAATCTCTGCTCCATGAAAAATCTCTTCCACATGCTTCAGATACTCCCACTCGCTGGGCTGGTCAAAAGCCATCATATAGGTAAAAATCATGCCATCACAATCAGAAGCTGCAAATTCCTCGAATATAACATCCCTCAAACGAAAAACCGCCTTGCCCGAAAACTTCCCGAATATCTCCAGTACCAGCTCTATAGTCATATGATTGTGGAATAGGCGAAGCCCGGTCTGTTTCATAAGCTCCTGTCCCACCGTCATCTTTCCTACTGCTCCATTTCCTAAAATTACAACCAATTTCATAAAAACCTCCTTCCGTATCATCTCTCATGATACTTATACAAAAAGGGCTTTGGAAACATATCACACATCTCCAAAGCCCATCCACTCTATTATCTAGTTCTCCACTTCAATAATGGAAACGGTCAATACACCAACCGTATCGTCCATCACTGCTTCAATCTTAATCGGTTTGTCAAAAACATTTACGAATTTTAAATCCTTGTAGGTACCTGCGATGGTAGCATCCATCCCCCTCGGTACATAAGAAACATCCAAGGAATGGCTGTGTCTCTCTGTAGCCGGAAGCCCTGCTACCAGCATAGCATTGTATAAGGTAGAAGAAACCTGGCAAATACCTCCGCCATAGCCTTCCACATATTCACCATTGGAAATAATATTCGCTTTTACATAACCGTTTCTGGCATTTCTGGGTAAAATAGTTCTGCTAAAAGAAAAACTATCACCCGGCTGGAATACCAGACCATTGATTCTGGAGGATGCCACTCTGAGATTAATACTTCTGTCTACTTCCGGCTTGTAGGTAGTAGAATAGCTTCCCAATACCTTATCTGTTGAAAGCTGACCTGTTAATTCAATATCCTCTGCATTTGCCAGACGTTCGGAGGCAATTCTTCCTTCTGCCTGACCATTCTGTTCATAATGCATGCAGTAAGAAGCAATATCTCCGCCAAAAGCTGCTCTGAGGTCTGCATAATTGGCTGCATAAATAGAGCAATTAAACTCCTCACTGCCGGAACGTCCTTCCTGAATGCCGAATGTCACATAATGATTGTATAAAGCTGCCTCATCATAACCAAATGCTGCCTGCAAATCTGCATATGTATTGTAGTAATAATCTACATCAAAAATTGTCTTGGAAACAGGTGCTGCATTAACATTCAAAGTGCTGCACAACATCAGTCCTGCACAGGTTGCTGTCAAAACCATCTTCTTCATATTCATAAATTTCTTCATAATCTCACCCTTTGTACTCTTTTAGTTCTATTAATATATCACAATCATCCAGCCCGGTCAAATGCTTTTTCTATTAATAGCAACAAATGCATCTACGGTTAAGGTATGGTTAAGGTTCGCTCCATTCCATTGAAAGGGAATAGAAAAAACCTCCTTTGCAAATATTTCATAGTCAACCTCTCCCCCCTGTGTTATACTATGAAATAGAATTGCAAAGGAGGTTTTTTGTATGTTTTTACATTATAAAAAGGTAATTGCTGCTATACTCACTCTGTCTCTGACTTTTTCTTTGATGGCTTGTAGCAATGCAGCAGATGTTGGTGAAAATACACTCCCCACTGAAATATCCACAGAAAATACCACCGACACTCAACCACCGGTAACAGAAAGTGATTCACCGAATACGGTTGTCATCGAATCCTCAGACGCTAACTCTGCCACAGAGCCCAGCCCCTCTTCTACCAAAAGCTTATACCAACATGGTATGGATGTGGTAGCTCTCATGGATGAAATGCTACGAAACGACTTTTATCTGGAAGCCATGTCCGGAAGCAGTGATATTCAGGCAAAAGCGGAAGAACTGGCAAGAGGTAACTACTCGAACCCCAAAGCCGTATATCAGATTACACCGCTTCCCTTCACCAGCCTCATGGTACTTTTGGAGGGAGAAGTCGATGGTCTGGGGGAACTTTCCCCCACATTACTGGAGCATTTGGACACCAAAAGTGCTCCTGCACTGCTAAACCGACTCAATGCCATGGACGGAGCTCTCACGCTGGCAACTACCTCTGTGTACACAGCCGGCAAAACCTTTGTAAGCGGCATGGTAACGGAAAACATTATTTACCTGTATACCTTTGAGACAGGCTATCCTATCGCTATCACCTTTACCAAGGGCGAAGGCGGTGCTGTCAGTGCTACCGGCACCTTCCTGATGACAGATACGATTTCTACAGAATCTCTGGAAGAATTAAAATCCTCGCTTCAAGAGCTGGCTATGCTTCTGAAAATAGAAGAGCTGGAGATAGAATAAACCATAAAAGAAAATGGATACCCGCCACATCGGTAGGTATCCATTCTTTTATTCAGCTCTGGGTCCCGCATATACCGAACTCAAACCGCCATCCGGTACCAAAGAGTCCACCAGCTTCTGCATCTCTGCCTTGCTTCTGGCATCCTTGCATTTCAAAATAATCTGCTCCTTCTCACTTTCCGTCATTTGCGTATATCGCTGCATGGCCGCTTCGTTTCTCGCCAATGCAAACGCAAAGCCCATGGGCAAATCTCGCATAATAGAATCCGCATTTCCATTCATATCCATTTCACATACTCCTTTCCGAATCTCTTCGGAAATAGTATGCTCTCTTTTTAAGCACTCAATGCCTTTCGAGTACTAAGTTTTTTCACAATCCACTGTGTCAGATAAGTAATCAATGCAGCGAACACAATACTTGCCACCAGACACATACAATAATAGGGTATCGTCTTTACTTCCCCGAAAAGCTTCAGGAAAAAAGCCTGCAATACATAAATCACCGTATGATGGCAAAGATAAATACCGTACTCTATTTTGCTCAAAAAACGTATCACTACGCTTTCTCTCTTAAAATAAACACCAACTCGCATGAGTAATAGGAAAATACAAATAGCCATCACATTCTTGCGAAGTAGCTGCGGTCCTACGACCTCCACGAAGAAAAGCATTAGGGAACAAAGCAGTACTCCTATCCACAGATACCAGGGCATCTTCTCCAAATACTTCTCAAAGTGATACAGCATCATACCTACCCAGAACATGCAAACACCGGTAATCAAATGTGCATCATCCGGAAACGGTCCCCAGGTAAACAAAATGTTCAACACATACAGTCCTGCCACCAGCAGGGTACCTAACAGCTTGCTCTTTCGGTACAAAAACTGCAGCAAAGGAAACAGCAAATAAATACACAAAATAATGGCCGTGTACCATTCTCCTACCAAGGCTGCATTGCGGATTCCCACGAAATTCAAATAGTTATCAATTCCCAGCAGCGTGAAAATAATCCGCCAGGGCTCTACACCTGCCAACACCTGATTCTGCAAAAGCACCGTATGTCCGAATAACACCAGCACATAGCAAAGATAAAAGGCAGGAAAAATCGATAACCAACGTTTCCAATAAAATTTCCTAACCTCCAGTTTCTCCCCATAGTTTCGAGCCAGACAGTTACCGGATATGAGGAAAAATAGAGTAGTACCTACACAGCCCCAGTCACCATTGGCAAAACCAAACAGTAGTCCCTGCTGCTGCCCCAATACAATCACAAAGTGAAAATGAAAAACCATAAAGATTGCCACTATGCGCAATATATCCAGATAATTCTTCTTTTCTTTCATAACATATCTTCTCCGAAAACAGTATAGGAAAATTATATCAAATCAAGCATTTTTCTACAAGTATTAGGTCTACATTTGTCAAGACCTGCGAACCAATTGACGGTAGCTTCCTTTTTCGCTATTGTGAATGTATCAAGGCAGGTTGTGAAATTAACAGAATGCAACCAAATAAATATAGATAATTTCAACCCCCCTGTAACGAATCCCCCACGAAACGGATATATGAGTAGAAGGAGGAACAATATGGACGAACTTTATAAGCAAAATGCCCAAATCGTATACGGCTTCCTCTATTCTAAGTGCAAGGATGAGACTTTGGCGGAGGATTTGATGCAGGAAACCTTTTTGATTGCTTTGGAGCGTCTGGAGCATTTCGACGGGAGCTGCAAGCTTTCCACTTGGTTGTGTCAGATTGCCAAGCATCTGCTCTATCAGCATTGGAGCCGCACCAATCGGGAACTGGTACAGGAGCCGGACGAGCAGCTCCCTGCCGAAAATGATACAGAGCAACAAGCCATACACCGTCTGGAGCTAAGTCTGGTCTGGAACAAGCTGCAAGAGCTCCCGGAGCTTATGCAAAGAGTGGTATTGCTGCGTGTTATGAGTGATTTATCCTTTCGGGAAATCGGTGCATTTCTGGGAAAAAGCGAAAACTGGGCGAGAGTAACCTTTTATCGGGCAAAACAAATTTTATGGAAAGAGGTGCGAGAAGATGAAACTACATTGTGATATTATTCAGGATTTGATCCCTTCTTATGTGGACGGACTATGTTCCGAGACCTCCAAGAACTGCGTGGAGGAACATTTGCAGGACTGTGAAAGCTGTCGGCAATTTGCAGACCTTTGTAAAAACAATTCCTTATCCGGAGACACACTGGAGCAAAAACAGCTGGATGGGCTGAAAAAAGTAAAACAACACTTGAAAAAGCAGCACTTGTTTTACTATTTGTTGCTACTATTTATAAGCTTTTTCGGACTCTATACCTTTGGTACAGGTGCAATATTATCCCTCCCTGTCTATTATATACTGACCGGGCTATGCCTCTTGGGCATCTGTCTGCTCGGCACTCCCGGCAAGCTACTGGAGAAACCGGGCAAAACAGACTTTGTTCTGGGCGGAGCTTCCCTTGTATGCAGCATTTGCAGCATACTGCTTCTGTATATCAGCTTGCAGCTGGCTTTGGAGAGTACACTTCCCTTTGGTCTGTCGACTCATCATCTGGGTCCCATCCTCAGTGGTATTCTGAGCATGGTGTTTCTCCTCCAACTGGTTTTTATCATAGTACTGTTGCTACGACTGTTTCGTAAGGATACGGACAATCGTTTCGCACACTGTCTGACCCTGGCCGGTGCCTTTCTGGCACTGACCCTTCGTACATTACTGGGGCATATGAGTACTTTAACGGGCATCCAAAGTAATTTACTGGAAGGCAGTATGATTATTCTGGGTCTCGGTATTCTCTGCAGCATAGCTTGTCTTTTCCGTACTTATAAAACAAGCAGGTCACTTCCCTAATGGGGTGACCTGCCACTACATTCTCTTATTCGAAGTCCCGATTCATTACACTGCAAAAATATATTGATTCTTTCCCTTCCTCTTGGCTTCATACAATGCCACATCTGCCTGACCGTAAAGCTCTTCCAGTGTCGTACCATGCTCGGGAAATACACTGACACCGATACTGCCGGAAAGAGAAACACCGGAATACTCACCACATACTTTCTGAGTTGCCTGAAGCAGCTCCTGAGCTTTCCGCTCCATGACCTGCTGTGTGGGAAGATTTCTCATAAAGATAAAGAACTCATCTCCACCGATTCTACCTACTATATCACTTTCCCGGAAGCATTTCTTCATGGCTTTTGCCAGCTTCACTAAAAAATCGTCCCCTGCCATATGTCCCATGGTATCATTCAGGGATTTGAAATTATCGATGTCCAGCATATACAAAACATGCGTTTTTTCACTATCTTCCTTCAGTATCTTACGAATTTCCTCCATGGTAGTCTCTCGGTTCAAGAGCATGGTCATCTTGTCCATTCGAGCCGCCACTACCAGCTTCTGCTCCTCTTCCTTCTCCGTATCAATATCCTTCGCCAACAGCATCACACACAAATGTCCGCTGTCTACATCCGTCAAAAATCGCAAATCATTATGCACCCAACGCACCATATCATTGGTCAGTCTGCGCTGGTACTCAAAAGAAATCTGTGTTCTGCCGCTTTCATATGCACGGTACAACCGTTCCGGTGTAAAATCTCTATAAAAATCATAAGCTTCACAATCTGTATCCACAATAGACTTTACCGCAGCATCGCAGAGTTCTTCAATGCTATAACAGGTCTGCAAGGTTCCTTCATGGATAAAGTTCTTCCTCTGAGTAATAATTCGCCAACTATCTATATCCAAATAACTCACCGCGTAGGTATCCGCCGGAAGCTCAAACAGGCATTTCAACTCCTGCTGATAATGCTGACGTACCATATACTCTCTGGTAATATCCTTGGTAATACCTAATATGCCGATAGGCTCCTGTGCCTCTCCCCGCAAAATGTACTTGGAGGTAGAACCATATCTGGCACGACCATCCTCATCGGTAATAGGTTCAATATAATCAATCAGATCCTGCCCTTTCGCCAAAAGCTTCCTGTCATCTGCCAAATATCTCTTTGCCAGATTACTGTCCTCAAAAATCTCCAAGTCTGTCTTGCTCAAAAGATCTTCCACTCGTTCTTTTCCTACCATCTTCACGAATGGCATGGATGCAGCCAGATATACAGAGTGCACATCCTTTATGAATATCATATCTTTTGTATTCTCTATGATTGTTTGAAAAGCGGCTAATTTCAGCCTTTCATCCTTCATTTTTCTTCCCCTCTGCTTTGTCTATTATTTACACTGACTACAACTCCATTATAATAGCTTTTGGTGCAATTGTGAACACCTAATTTGCAGATTTCTTTTCCAAACTACTTTGTACAATCGCTTACTATGCCACTGCTCCAAAGCCGGAAAAATGACCTTTATTTACAGTTAAGGTTCCTCATAAATCATGGAAATACCATACTCCAAAGTCGCTGCATCAATCATCCCCTGTGCATAAGCTACCACTTCCCCTTCTGCATTAATGAAGAAGGTAGTAGGCAAAGAGTACACAGAATACAAATAGGAGCCCTGCATCTGCGTGTCAAAGTAAAAAGGCAACGTATATCCCTGTTCCTTGATAAACTCCATAGCCCCTTCCTTGGTTTCCTGCACACCGTCTGTAGCATTCAGCATAATAAACTCCACTTCCTCACCCAGCTTCTCATAGGTAGCCTGAAAGTCCGGTATCTCCGCCTTGCAGGGACCACACCAGCTGGCCCAGAAGTTCAGAACGATGGGTTTTCCCACGAAATCATAGAGCATGACCTCTTCCCCCTCTGCAGTCTCCATGACAAAATCTATGGCAGGGGTATATTGCTGCTCCTGACTATTATCGCCGGAAGCATCTCCTGTGCCTGACGGGTCTGTACTTTCGGTAGTGTTTCCTGTATCCGTTTTGTCTGTACTTTCGGCAGCATTTCCTGTGTCCGTTTTGTCTGTACTGCCAGCGACATCTCCCTTTCCGGTCTCATCACCCGATGCAGTACCGCTTCCGGATATCTCTGTATGGTTACCGCCTTCCGTACCCTGCACCACCAGATTCTGTCCCGGCTGATACTCAGATGCCAGCTTCTGGTACAACACATATACACCACCCAGAAACACCACAAATGCAACTGCCGCTACTATAAACTTTATATATTTCTTCATCTTATATCCTCACTTACCCGCGTAGCATCCGCAAAAAATACCCAAAGGTTCCGGTCATCATCAAAACGCCCAACACTATCAGGAAGATGCCGGACACCAGATTTATCACCCGGTAATGGCTCTTGATTACCTGAAAAGTCGCCTTCAGGCGGTCAATCAGCATAGCACTTATGAGAAAAGGGATGCCCAGACCTGCTGAATAAATCACCAGCATCAAGATACCCTCCCCCATGGTTCCCTGTCTGGAAGCCATCATCAATGCAGAACCCAGAAAAGCTCCCACACAAGGAGTATAACCAATGGCAAATATCATACCGAACAGCACGGAAGTAAAAAAGTGAATGTTTTGTATCTGCACATTCAGTTTTCGGGTTCCGTTGAGGAAGCCTATCTTGATAAGCCCCGTGAAATTCAAACCCAAGATTACGACAATCGCTCCCGTCACCAAATTCACTATGGTTTCATACCTCTTTAGTAAGCCGCCCAACACTCCTGCGAAAGCTCCCAACAACACAAACACGATGGTAAAGCCCAGAATAAAGCCCAGCGCATTTACCAATGTTTTTCGCTTGTTGTTCTCACCATTGGCAAAGTAAGAAATATAAAGAGGCAGCATGGGTAATATACAAGGAGATATAAAGGTGATAATCCCCTCTAAAAAAGCAATAAAATACGTCAATTCCTTTTTCCTTTCTGTTATAACTCAAACACATTTCCTGTGTTATTTAACACAAATCTCTCTCCGAAAACCTCCTGAGCCTTGGCAATGCCTGCCTCTCCCGTACAGTGAGATACCGCCACACATTTCACGCCACACGCCTGAAAAGCATCCATGGTCTTCTCCAAGCGTTCTTCCTCTGCCTCTATGAGATGGGTTCCGCCCAATACTGCATAGATGGGCTCCCCGTTCCATCGGGACACACTTTGCAGGATATTGCTGATACCTACATGAGAACAACCCACGACTAAAACCAGACCCTTCTCGGTTCGTAATCCCAAAGCCACCTCGTCCCCGAAGGCATCCAATTCCAATACTCCGTCCTTCTCCACATAAAACTTCGGATTCAAGGCTTCAAAGTCCGAAGTCCTTTCAAAACCGCGAAACAACAGAACATCCTCCCAGAGAGTACTTACTTCACAGCCTACCTGTCGTAGCCGCACTTTATCCTCCGGCAGTGCCTCCTTTTCAAAAGGATTTCCATTGTAACGGAAGCTACCGTCAGAAAGGAGCTTGTGCTTCTTTTGGAAAAAGCCTGCTCCTACATATAGAGGTGTCTCTCTCTCCAGCACCTCCAGCAAAGCAGGTACACCGCCACTATGGTCATAGTGTCCATGACTGATGATGATGGCATCCAAATCCTTCATGGATTTGCCCAGCTTCCCTGCATTCTTTAAAAAATCACCGCTCTGTCCGGTATCAAACAGAATTTTCTTCCCGTGAAATTCAATATATAAAGACAAGCCATGCTCATACAACAGCTCTCCTGCCGCATCCGGCATATTTTCAATTAAGGTTGTGATTTTTAACTCCATACTTCCTCCATCTTCTCAAAAAAAACTATCTCTTTCAACAGGAAATATCTGCTATCTTCTGTAGAACAATCATCATATATTAATCCGCACCAAAACCCAACTTGGCAGCGAAATTACTGAATGCCTCTGAAATCTTACGCAACTTATCCACTGCATTGTTCATGGTTTCCAGTGCATTGGTCAGCTCCTTCGTATCCAGACCTGCGATGGCCTCATTCAACGCCTCGATATCAAATGCCTCCAACTGCTCGGAAACCTTTTGCCAATCCACACTAGCGATACTGTCATTGAGCATCTGCCAATCCACTTCTTCTACCACCGTATTCATCTTCACCAGAGTTCCATTCAGTTCCTTCACATCCAGTTGAGAGAGCTGCTCCATGGCCGGACGCATTTCTTCTATATAGTCTTCTGCCTGTGTAACATATGCTTCCATCTGCTTTCCATACTTCTGTGCTTCGGTATACAAAAAGTAACCGCCCACCAGAAGACCTATCATCAATAGTGAAGTAATAATGCTGAATACTCTGGTTAGTAACAATTCCTTTCGCAGCTTATCCATGATTTGTTCGTTATTCATAGTGATTCTTCCTTTCTTTTCTATTCTTTCTTTCTGAGTTCCGGTTCGTTTATTGGCTCCTCACCGTTATGGTTCATAGGGGTCTCACTTT
Organism: Acetatifactor sp.; assembly: GCA_045538995.1. Taxonomy (GTDB): domain Bacteria; phylum Bacillota; class Clostridia; order Lachnospirales; family Lachnospiraceae; genus Acetatifactor. The sequence continues at coordinate 123,886 of JAZQEK010000027.1, forward strand.
CTAATTACCCATATCCACCATCACCGGGTTCTTGACTTTCATCTCCTGATAGGACAACTCCCGCAGCTCGAACTGCCCCTCCCCCAGATAATCTATCTTTTCCAGCAGGGCATTGCCCGGAAAATATCCGGTGAATCCTCTGGATAAATAGGCAATATACTCATACACCAGCTCAAAATCGTGTGACTTGTCTGTGGGTACCTTGGTATATACCCAAGAACCACCCATATAATAATGGTCCAAGGACAAATCCAACACCTTTCCTACACGTTTCCCATCCAATAGCAGCTGCATCCTGCCATCTTCCGTAGCTTCCACCACTTCCCGACCTTCTAACCATCCCTGGTATATTTCACCGGTCAATTGATAAGCCTGCCACCGACCATCGGTGCCCTTATCCACCACAAACAATTTATCTACCGAATAATTCTGCTCTGCAATCGTAAACAAAATCGCCAGCTCCGGGGCTCCGTCTTCATCATAATCCTTTTCCACGAAACGAGTCTCTGTTGAAGCAAAGGATCCAGCATTTTTCATCAATGTCAGGTAATCCACACTCAGATGAATAAACTCATCTGCCCTGGTTCGTACAGTCACCCTATTCGTTTCCTCTCCATCTGAGCCTTGACTATACTCCACATATGCCCGGAAAGCATCCGTCTGTGCAATCCGCTTGATACCATCCTCGTATCGGGGAAACAAAAACTCCCAGCTGTCGGTATAATCCTCCGCCTGTTCATATCGTGCTTTCTGCTCTGCGGTCAGCTCTGTCTGCCAGCCGACGATAGCTTCCCTGTCCCAAGAAGAAATATTTGTCTTTACCTTCGCCCAGGTACCCTCACCCACAGGCTCTTCTGTTACTACTGTAGGAATGATTCGAAGGATTTCCCGCAGACCTTCATAAGCATAGTCAAAGGCATCATCCTCTAAGCTTTGATTCCGATAGGAGGTATAGTCTTCCTGGGAATCCTGATAATTGATAAAACAATCCTCCCACTTTGCCACAGACTGAAACATCCGCAGGTTGGATTTCAAATTCTTCTGTTCTGCCAGAAAACGCACACACTCATACTGATAAAGATGATAGCACTCGTGCATAATGGTCTCAATGCACTCTTCTACATAGCCTTTCTCCAACAGTGCCTTTTGTACACAAATCTGTCCGTTGGTCGGATCGAAAAATCCATGGGTAGTTGCTCTTTCCGTATCCTCTGCCATAAGCTCCACCTTGCCCTCACAGCCCAGATAAGCCAGCTCCACCTCCATGACAAACTTCAGTGCCTCCAGCCTTTCCTGCATAGAAAGGGTACTAAAAACCGTGGCATTCAGCTTTCGCATCTCTTCCGGATGCTCCATCCACAGCTGCTCTCTGCTCTTACCGATAGCCTTCGGCAGAGAAGATACATGTATCTTCAAGTCCTTGGATACCTCCAAAGCCTCCGGCTTCATCCCTTTCACAGACACAATGCACAGACTAAAAATCAGCGGAAGCCACAGCAATCCTTTCATATAAAGTGCTCCGGCTCTGTTGCCTAAATTTTTGGTAACCCGGCTCTGTCGGCAATCATACACAATCGTCAGAACCATACGGATACCCACCAGACCAACCATGGCAAAGAACAGTGAATATGCCAGCTTCATGGTCCAATGCCCGGAATAAATATTCTTCATAGCGTAACAAATGAACACCGGAAAAACCGTTAATATCACCGGATAGACAACCCGTTTGTATAAATTTCCTGACCAAACCACCAGTGCTCCAAACAGAAAGGCACCGAAATAAATCCATCCTTCCTGTCCTCTGGTCAGCTCCCGCTCAAACATTGCATAGTACCGGGAATCTGTGGTCACTATCATAAGTACTCTAACAACCAGCACCATGGCAATCACCAGAAGCAGCCGACTGCCCGGTCTCTTTTCAAAAAAGTCTTGTATTCTATCTCCCATTTACCCCACCTTAATGCTCAATAACTCAAGAATAGTAATCATAAATAAGGGAAAGCTGTACCTCATTATCCTCCGTCTCCAATACGGTGATTCCGAACAATATGTCCTCAAAGCCTGCAAACAGCTCCATCACCTCTGTGGCTTCACTGATACCCACATCCCCAAAAATATTCGCCATACAACCGGTAGCGGTACTCTCCATCAGAAATGTTTTTACCTGTTCCTTCACCGAATTCAAATCACCTCGAAAGTCCTGATACGCATAATTCGTTCCCTTCACAAAGCTACGCAGGTCTAACAAATCCAGATTAATGGCTCCCGGCAAAAATACCATATCCAAAAGCTGGAACAATCCCTCTTCCACATCCTGACCGACACGAATACAATGCTTGAAATAATGCTTGCCCTCATACCCCTCCAGACAAATGGTCTTTTCCCGAAGCGACTGTGTCAGCTGCATGGCTCCTGCCAGTCTTGCAGCCTCCTGTTCCTCTCCGCAAACCACGAAAACACCCCAGCATTCCTCACACAAAGCCACCAAGTCTTCTGCATCCTCTTCCAAGGAAGCATACCCCAAATCCTCCGGCCATTCCTCACTGTATTCCTTTACTGCTTCGTTATATATTGTCGTAAGTAATATTAGTTTATTTGACATATTTGTCACCCATTCCTTTCCTGTTTTCTGCATTATGTTCTATGAATATTCGAAATCCCAAACAGCTCTATCGCTCTCAAACGCGTCTGCTCCAAAACCTCCGCTACGGTTATCCCCTGCTGTCTCGCCACCATTTCCGCAATCACCGGTATATTCCCGGAATGATTGGGTTTCTCCTCACAACCAACCGGCAGCAAAAAGGGACAATCTGTTTCTACTATTATATTCTTTATGGAAATATTCTTCAATACTTCCCTTGTTTCTGCCTGAGTATCATAGGTGGCCTTTCCTCCAATCCCCAACACAAAACCCATGTCTATATAGCTTTCTGCATATTCCTGTGCCCCATGAAAGCAATGTATGACACCGGAATTCTCGCCCCAGCTGTACTGTCGCAGGATTTCGATGGTTTCCTCATGCAATTCTCTGGTATGTATGATAAGCGGCAGCTTTTTCTCTCGGGCAATCTGAATCAGCTTGTGAAACCAAAGCTTTTGCCTCTCTATAATCCTCCGGGAAACTTCCGCTTCCTCTTCGGTTTCCCTGCTCAAACGATGATAATCCAGCCCTGCCTCGCCCACCGCTACGATTCGCTCATGCTCCAAAGCTTCTCTGATTTCTCTCTCCCAACACTCATCCGGACCGGCATCCTCGGTGATGTAGGTCGGATGCAGACCAGCGGAAAAGTATATCCACGGATACTTCCCCAATGTCTCCTGCATCTGCTTGTTGGTCTCTATGGAAATAGCCGCTTCCACCGCTGCCTCCAAACCATTTGCATGCAGATAGGGCAGCAAAATATCTCTATTATTATCAAAACGCCTATGGGCGTAGTGGGTGTGTGTATCGATGTACATAGTGGGTTCTCCTTCTGTCATATGTCCTCTTTATCAATTATGACACATTTCTAAGGTATTGTTAAGTTACTTTCAAGTATAATTTCAAACGACAAAGGAGCAGGATTTCTCCTACTCCATAATCTGCAAAACCGGTTCCTGCATATCCTTCCCCAAATTCTTCTTCAATCCCCTCATTACCACGAACCAGCTTATCACCAGTACCACATCCGCTCCCAACCAGGCTGCTATCTCTGCGAAGAAAATACCTATCTCTCCTACCATAGCCGGAAGGAGCAAGGCTGTACCCACTCGCATCACGAACTCTGCCACCCCCGAAAGCATAGGGAGAAAAGTATTGCCCAAGCCCTGAATACCGGAACGTACTACATGCAACAAATATAGTACCGGCAGACATACGCTCATAATAGCCAGATAGAAATAAGCGATTTGTAACGCCTGCTCTACCTGCTGTGGGGTGCCGGACAGGAAACAGCTGAGGATTAGCTTGCCGAACATCAGCATCATCATTGCGATTATGATAGACGTAACGGCAGCCAATAGCAAACCATCCCTCATTCCGGTAGTAATTCTTTTTAATTTTTTCGCTCCCAGATTTTGTCCTACATAAGTCACCATCGCATAACCGTAGGAAGTCGCTGCGATTTCCAGAAGTCCGTACAGCTTGTTAGTGGCGGTAAATCCGGCGATGAAAATAACTCCGAAGCCGTTTACCACGAACTGAACCACCATACCGCCTACTGCGATAATAGCGTTCTGAAAAGCCATAGGGAAGCCTAACAATAACAGCCGCCCTACCAAATCTGCTTTCAGATGAAGGTCTTCCTTCTGTATCTTTACTAATTCAATCCTACGCAAATATACATAACAATACACACCGGAAAGTACCTGCGCTATCAAAGTTGCGATTGCCGCACCGGCGATTCCCCACCGGAATCCGAATACGAACAGCACATCCAGAACGATATTGGTAATAGATGCCAGTATCATGGCATACAGAGGTGTTTTACTGTCTCCCAAGGAGCGGAGAATACATGCCAGCAAATTATACGCCATCACAATCGGCGTTCCCAAAAACATAATCCGTATGTAAAGCAGACTGTCCGGCAAAATCTCGGCCGGAGTCTGCAACAGCTGTAAAACCGGCTTGGCACAAAGCTGTCCGCCCAATACCAATAGTAATGAAAAGAACACACTTAACATCTCGGAATTTCCAATAGTTTTTCGCAGTGCCTTGTAATCCTCTGCACCAAACTCCTGTGCCATGCGGATGGCAAAGCCCTGAGTAAAGCCTTGGATAATGCCTAACATCATCCAGTTCAGCCAATCGGATGCTCCCAATGCTGCCAGAGCATCCACGCCTAAAAATTTGCCCACTACCATGGTATCTACTACAGTATATAATTGTTGAAAAATGTTTCCTGCCATCAGTGGGATGGCAAAGGAGAAAATGAGGCTGCCGGGCTTGCCCTGGGTCATGTTTTTCATGTTAGAAGTCATGGTAATTCCTCTTCCTGCGAAATGCGAAGTCGATGTCATAGACATCACTCACACACCGGACGAAGGACATCTTCCTCAAAATGTATGTCGATTGTCGAACACAAGTGTTCGCCTTCGCCATACATTTTTCGTCAGCTGTCTCGTCGTACGGTGTATTATGTGATATCTATAACACCGACTTCGCAAGCAGCGTCTACAACTATTCTACTCCCCACATTCTAGCAGAGCTTCCACCAGTTGGTCAAGTGTCTGCAGGTCAGGTTCTTTTAGGGTAGAGTGGATGGTGATGGTAGGCTCCAAAAGCTCTATGGCTTTCATGGTTTCCAGAATGGTTCGCATGGTCTTGGCGGCACAGGGAGACCAGGAGCCGTTTTCCATGAGTGCTACACGACGATTTTGGTAGGCTTTACTTTGCAAATGATGTAAAAAATCCAGCATGCTCAGACATACTCCGCCATCATAGCTGGCTGCTGCCAGCACCAATCTGTCATAGCGAAAAGCATCTGTAAGTATCTGTGACATATCCTCTCTGGTCAGGTCATGCAGACGAATTCTGACCCCCTGCTCCTGAAGCTTTACGGCCAATGTTCTGGCTACCTCTCCGGTATTGCCATGCATGGTGGCATACACAATTACCACGCCTGTGCTTTCCGGTGCGTAACTGCTCCAGATTTTATATAGGTTTACATAATTCTGCAATCCCTCTTTTATCATCGGTCCATGCAACGGACAAATCCATTGTAACTCCAAGCCTTCCAGCTTTTTCAGCAGAGTCTGCACTGCTGCCCCATACTTCCCCACAATATTAAAATAATACCTTCTGGCCTCACAAGCCCAGCCTACCTGTTCCGTCAGGCTTAGAGCTCCGAACTTACCAAAAGCATCTGCGGAAAACAGCACCTTTTCCCGCTTTTCATAGGAAACCATTACCTCCGGCCAATGTACCATAGGTGCCATGAAAAAGGTCAGTGTATGTTCACCCAATGCCAGCTTGTCTCCTTCTTTCACTGTTAATGTGTGTACTTCCAAAGGAAGCTGAAAATACTGCGGCAGCATGGCAAAGGTCTTCACACTCCCTACCAGCACCACCTCCGGAAACAATTCCACAATTCGTGCGATACTTCCTGCATGGTCCGGTTCCATATGGTGAATGATTAAGAAATCCACCTTTCGCCCATTCAGGGTCTGCAACAGCTTCTCTTCCCATTCCTTTTGTCCCCGCTTATCTACTGTATCCAACAGGGCTACCATCTCGTCCAAAATCACATAGGAATTGTAGGAAACTCCCTCCGGCACCGGATACTGATTCTCAAACAGGTCTAGGGTGGTATCGTCCACACCGATGTATCGGATATTTTCTGAAATAATTGTCTGCATCGTCCCTTCCTCGCTTTTACTCAACCTTTATGATGATATCCAAATCCGCTTATTGGTACCTTCAAGTATATCCTACCAATGATAACTGGTACAAATAAGCGAATTAAGATATCATTATTATGTGTAAAACTAGGAAAAATATTTCGTATTCGAAATAAAAAGGACGAATTATATTGACACCCAAGGAATATCGCATTATAATCACACATATATTAGATACTCTAAATTTTCTCCGTGAAAAACCCCTCGGCGTATCCGCCTATTTTCCGAAGATTAAAATTTTGCACCTTGATAATTGCATAAAGGCTTTACACCTTTTGCCCTTTTTAGTATAATCATTACATAGTATTTTGCTGAAAAGGAGGTTTTGAAAGGATGACCGAAACAGTGGGAATGACAGACAAACAATATATTGGTGTTCTTATTGACCAGTTAGCTATGCTGGAACGACTGGAGAAGCAAGCCTTAAAAGGCACTGACACCGAAACCCTCGAATTAATTCAGCTTGAGATTCGCTATACAAAGCAAAAACTATATGAACCAACTCCTAATAATTAATTCAAAGTATAATCTCTAAAACTCCAAACAATAAATAGAATAGAAACGTAACTGCAAACAAGGTGTAAGGTCTTTATGGAAGTATTAAGACCTTGCACCTTGAAATATACCACTTTAACCGCACATATATTAGATATTCTAAATTTTCTCCGTGAAAAACCCCTCGGCGTGTCCGCTTATTTTCCGAAGATTAAAATTTTGCACCTTGATAATTGCATAAAGGCTTTACACCTTTTGCCCTTTTTAGTATAATCATTACATAGTATTTTGCTGAAAAGGAGGTTTTGAAAGTGAGCGAAGAAATGAATCAGTTAGAATTTAAATATCTGCTTTTAAGTCAATTATCTAATTATAAGGAACTCGAAAAACTTCTGAAAAACGGCAACACCGAAGAAGCTCTACTAAAGATAGAAGAATATAAGAGTGTCATCTCTGAAACCCTGAACAATAAATAGAATAGAAACGTAACTGCAAACAAGGTGTAAGGTCTTTATGGAAGTATTAAGACCCTACACCTTGAAATTTATTCTCTATCTCCAACAATGCCAGAACTGGGAATCGTTTGCCAACACAACCTCACCCTGCTCTGCCAGCAGCTTTTCGAAATACGCCCTGATTTTGCCTTCCTTCTCCAGCAGATACTTCTTGTTGCCCTTATAAAAATCACACAATCGCTCAAACAATTCATCCACATTATCATAACGCATATGATTGGCAAGGGTCACCAGCTCTGTTTTGCGGAAATACTTGCCTAGCATCGTACGGAATGCCGCATGCTCCGCTTCCCGCTCTGCCACTACTTCATCTATGAAACGGGTATCCAGCCCGATTTCTGCAAGTGCCTGCTTCCAGTAGTCATGAACCCGGCTCACATCATAACGATTGCAGGAGAACATACCATCCTCTGTCAACATCTCCGACACACGTTTCAGGAAAATCTCCTCATCCTTCAAAAAGCTCAACAAATAATGTGCTACTACGAGGGTGTAAGTGCCCTTCTGCAAAGGCTCCCAGGTAGAAGCCTCGTCCAAATCTCCCCAATGCAGGGAAATATCGGTACCCTCTGCCAGCTCCCCTTTGTGCTCCTGAAGGTATTCGTCGAAATTATCCGCCCAACTTCCATGCAGGTCGATACCTTTCACCTGTACATTCTGTGGAATATCCTTCCAATTGTTTCTCCATAGCTTCGCAAAACCGCAACCCAAATCCAAAACCTTTGCACCAGCCTGCAAATCAAGAGTCTCATAAATTCTCACATACCAGTCCTGATTATCTACATTGTGCTTCAGGGCATGCCAGTGACTCTCATCTGCACTCTGATCCTGCTGTATCATACGGGCGATTTCCGCCACACTGTTCCAATCCGGCTCTCCCTCCGCTCTGGTCAGCACTCCTCGAATACAACCAATGGTTCTCTCGATTTCCGCTTTTTTCTTCTCCATAATGTCCAACTGACGATTCAAAGACTCTTTAATATCCATGTTCTTGGCTACGATTAAATTGTCCCGAATCTCCTCCAGAGAAAAACCTATCTGCTTCAACGCGATGATATTTTCCAAGATCAACAGAGCTTCCTTATCATACAACCTATAGTTTCCTTCTGAATATTCTGAGGGCTTCAGTAACCCTTTTTCGTCATACAGACGAACTGCTTTTTGAGAAATGCCTGCTTTCTTTGCGATTTCTCCTGATGTCATCTTTTCCATTGAAACCACCTCACTACCTATTTTTCTAATTATTCTATATAAGCATTTGCAAATGTTATAGACACTCAATCTGTCTCTCTGCATTCACTGTAAGGGGTACCCCTAGGGGAGAGTCAAGGGTATTTCTGAAAAAAATCAAAAACTACTTGAAAAACATTTTAAATTCACTTACCTTTGATTTTAGGATATCCTTATAACTACATTTAGGAGGAAAAAAATGTTTCAGGAACAGTTACTTTATCCCATGATTTTCAAGCGAAAATCCTTTCATTTGTTCCGCAATATCGGAGATGAAAAACTATCTTCCGGAGAACTTGCGGATATCAAGGAAACCTACCAAAATCTGACTCCTTTATACTCGGACATCAAAACGGCTATAAATATTGTGCCTGCTACCGAAACCACCTGCAAACGGGGACAAGAATATTGCATATTACTCTACAGCGAAAAAAAAGACAACTATTTACAGAACATAGGATACCTGGGACAACAGCTGGATTTATATCTTGTATCCAAAAACATTGGTACCTTGTGGTTTGGAATTGGAAAGGTACAGGAGCCCTCCTATAACGGACTGGATTTTGTCATCATGATAGCCATCTCCAAGGTGGCTGACGAAGGTAAATTTCGCAAGGATATGTATAAGAGCAAGAGAAAGGAGCTTTCCGAAATCTGGCAGGGTGAGCCTCTTGATGGTGTCAGCAACATCGTACGCTTTGCTCCCAGTGCCTGCAATACCCAGCCTTGGTATGTAGAGCGTTCGGAACAGGAACTACGGATTTACCGCTATAAAAAACCCGGTAAGCGTGGTATTATGCCTGCAGCACAGGTCTCATACTATAATCGAATTGATGTGGGGATTTTTCTGTGCTTCCTGGATTTGTGTCTTTCTCATAATAATATGCATTTAGAGAGAAGCCTGTTTACCGATGATGGCAGAGATGAAGAGAAAATATTAGTGGCGATTTATAAGTAAATATGAAATGATAATAAGGGGGTAGGAACATCATTCCTATCCCCTTAACCGATTCGCATGTACCCACGAATAAAAAGCTTCCCGTGGCGGTAACACATATTCATACTCTGTCTGCACTTGTGCATGGTCGATGAGCTCCACTGCTTCCTCCAACACCTGTTGCGGTGATTTACCTGCTACATCTATCACAAATTCATTCACTAACGGCTCACGACTATTTATCTTCTCTGACATTTTTTCTAACAATTCAAAATCAATCAGACCCTCTCCCCGATTCTTCATTTGCTCCAGGTTCTGCTGATAATCACTGCACACCAGCTTAATCGTGATATAGTTATAGCCCTTGAAAACTTCCGGAATATCTCTCGTCCGCAAATCATCAAAATCATCTGCGATAATATTCTTCAGCCCCAACTCATGATAGCACTTAAGGGTGGAAACTACCCATTTCCAGCAGATTTCCTCCTCGGCAATACCGCTTACGCCCTCGTGACCGTCGAAGCTCTCAAATTCCGGTGCCTGATTCTGCTCCACATAAGCACTTCGATAATGTTCGTACAGCTTCCTTACAAGGGTGGACTTGCCGATGCCACTGGCTCCTATGACAAAGATAAAATCCCTTGCCTGTACTTCCCTGCGCAGATACAGATTGTATTCGTAGCCATCTCCCTGATACTCCTCGTACTTACGGGCAATGACTTCTGTAAAGCCCATGCTCTGATACATGTGAATGGCTCGGGCATTGTCGTCCTCTACACCTACCGTCAGCTCCTTGTAACCCTTTGTGGTCAAGACATTCACCACACTCCGAAGCAGATACTTCCCAATACCCAGACTTTGAAAATCCTCATGCACACGGAAGGCAAACAAGTACGCCCGTCTGCCCCGTATCGCTTCCCGCTCATCCTCACTCTCGTACTTTACATGCAATTCACCGATGAGACGGTATTCTTGAAACAGACCGAATATCTCGACACGACCGGCCTCCATCTCTCGGGCATTCTCTGCCAGCATGGCATCTACATCATTGTAATCATATAACCCTGTGAGCATCACCAGCTCCGTCACCCAGAGTGGACGAACCATATAATTTGTTACTCTATGCTTCATAAGGCTCCCTTTTCCTTTCCAATTCCTATGACACAAATGGGCTCTGCCTTGCCGCCTCCCATACTGTGTATTGCCTCCCACAGAGTAGCATGGGGACCGTCACTGACAAAGACCGGACCGCCTTTTTCCGGCCAGTACTGCTTGTAGCAGTTATGTCCCCAAAAGCGACCTTCCTCGTCCTTGGAAATATTCACGGTATGAATGCGCCCGAAAATATCGTTCCCATTGTTATAAGCAGTCACAATAATGGTATCATATTGCTCTCCCAAAGCATTGATTTTCTTTTCTTTTCGACAGCTAAGCTTCCGCACCCGGTAGCCCTGCTTGCGAAAGTACTTGTAGGCTGCCATTGGTGCCACCCCTAAACGGCCGGCCCAGACTGCCCCTTTTCGTTCAAACTGACCAATTAACTCTGCCAAATCCGCTCCGGTCAGTTCTCTTCCCAGAGCCACTAAGGCATTGTAAACCGCAAAAATCTCGCAGCCCCCATAAGCCATGGTAAAGGCACTGCCGAAACGGACATCTGCCCATTGCCGCTGGTTTTCAATAAAGGTGCCCGGCTTGAAAAAGCGTTTTGTCTGCGGCGTATCCACCTGTTCTACCAAAACTTCCTGATTATGTACTCTATTTGCTTCTGACTGCTTCTTGGAGGTTCTGTGCAAAACACTCAACAGCCCCATAGCGCCTGCCACCAGACTATTGGGAATGTACTTGGGTACGAACCTCCCGAACCATGCTTTCCAGCTCTTTTTACTCATGCCTTTCGCATCCTTTCGAATCATACTACTTACATATTCCTAACCATCATAACATCAATTTCTCCCCCTGTCCATTTTTCCTAAGTCACAATGCACTTATTTGTACCCAGCAAATTCCGTATGCCAATGACAATCCGAGGCATAATTTCCTACAAGCAGGCCTTGAAAAACGCCGGCGCTTAGCCAATGTCATTTAGTTAATTTTAAAATCATTAAGTTAAGCTTTTAAGAAAAAATACCTCTCACTTTACCCCAAAGTGAGAGATACTCTTTTTTGTGACGTTCTGCACCAAACTAAAATCTGCAATATCTTTTAATCTTTATTCTCATTATCCAACTCTTTATAAATTGTTTTCTTAAGACGAGTAATACTTATAATGGTTCCAAGTATCCCCGCACAAAAGAACATAGCTGCTATTCCCGAACCGCTACCAGAACCAAAGAAACAACTTAAAATCCTTTGTAGAGGTGAAGTGGTTGCCATAAACGGTTCGAGCACATTATCTGCCAGAATTCCGCCAAGAAATAATCCTAGTGGAATTGTACAATTTTGAAGCGTGTCTTTTGCCGAAAACACACGCCCTTGCATTTCAATGGGCACATGGGTACGCATCACAGAATCTAAGTTTGCATTCAATATAGCCGCACTCAGATAAGAAATAAACGCGGCAATACTCCACACTATCGGCGTAAAGGTAAGACTTTGAACCACATTTCCAAAACAGGTTACAGCACAACCGATAAAAATCACTTTCGTCTTATTTTTAGTAGGTTTCGTTAAAGTGATAATGATACTTCCAGCAAGTATACCTAATGCAACAGAGGATTGGACCATCCCTAATGCACCTTGATTATTCCCTGTCCGGCTCAAAACAAAGGGCGATATCATCCCATCATTACCTATTTTAGCAAGAAAGTTTATTATGCTAAAAAAGATAACCATATGTAACAGCGGTGCATTGTTCCGCAAAAAATATATTCCTGTCATACAGTTTTTAACGAAAGATTCCCTCCCATTAATAGGTTTCCGTTCTATAACCGGAATTCTGACAACAAATAATAATGTAAAAAACGCAATGGTAAAACTGATTAAATCAAAAAACAGTACAAGCTGCAAACCACCAAATGTCAGCAAAACGCTGCCCAATGCAGGTGCCAAAATACTAACAACAGAACCGGAAAAGGATTGTAATCCACTCACTCTGGTATATTGTTCTTTTGGTACAAGTAAGCTAGTTGCTACATAGGATGCCGGGCACTGAAATGCATTCATAAAACTGAGCAAAATGTTAATGATATACAAATGCCCTGGTTTTAATACGGAAAAGGAATAGAACAGGAATACCGTTAATGTTCCGCATGCTGCTACAAAATCGGCAATAAGCATTATACGCTTTTTATCCCAACTATCTACAATTGTCCCTGCTATAAAGCGGAATAGTATCGTCGGCAAAAAAGAACAAATTGTCAACAACGTTACGCTTGATGCACTTCCTTTTTGACCATATACCCAAATGATTAATGCAAACTCTGTCATTGCTGTACCCAATGAAGATACAGTCTGTGAACTCCATAATATCAAAAAGCTATGAAGTCCTTTAAAAAACGATTTCTTATTCATGGCTTTGCTCCTTACAAAAAAATTAGTTGATTTGTATAGATAACACAAAGCCCAAGGCGGACGGTATCGCTTTCGGAAAACCGCTCTGTACAATTACCGTCCTATATTAGGCTTTGTACAGAGCAAAAGCATCCGCAGCAAACGCACTGCAAAAACAATATCCTATCATGCTGCATATACCCCCTTAGTATTCAACATAAATTAATACGAAAAGTCACTTGTGTAAAAACTTCGTTTAATTCCGAATTTGTTCCAATTGTTCTTGCGTAATCGGAACTATTTCTCCATTCACCATTCGATATATCTCTCCTATCTTCATAACGCTTTTGCCTTTTATAAAAATAGCACTTTCATCTGTCATAAGACATACCGGAAGTTTCATAGACACCGACTTCAAAGCCTGCAACCATTCATCTGCCCCAGAGTAATGCGCCTTAATCGTAAGATTCGCAAATCCCAATCCCTCATAAGGAACAGCAGATTCATATATATCAACCGTACGTTTCCCCATATTCATAGAACCTGCACTCACTCCTAATATTACGGCATTACTTTTACGAATCTCATCAATTATCCCCTTGTCACACATTAACTTCATTTGCAATGTTGCATTTCCTCCCATCAGGAAAATACAATTTGCTTCCTGAATTAATCTTATTGCGTCCGTTGTTATTGTACGATTGTCAATCACACAGTGATTTGCAAACGGCATATTTTTCTCGACAAACATCCTATGCATACCATCAGAATCTTCATCATTTTGTATATAGTTGTCCGGTTGAGTACTTATAAAAACCAAACTATCTCGAACAATCAACTCTTCTTTCAGAACAGCCGCAATATTATCCGTAAAATGACGGGTTGGAAATCCGCTAAAAAATCCTAATAATCTTGCATTCATAATACCTTTCTCCTTCATAACGATAAAATGTACATTTCAAAGTTTTTTCTCTTTTGTATTATACAGTTGTCATACGTCTGCGTCAATTAATCGCCGTTTTTATCAACTAGTCTCTATAAGGCATCAAAAATTAGCCGCTTTTTCTAAAAATGCTAATAATGGAATATTTCCATATGTCTATGTAGTGCTTAACTTAATACCCTTTTACTTATGTACAATACGCAAAAGAGTGAGGTGCCAAATAATTAAAATTTGACATAATCATTGTGGCAAATTTTTAAGGGATAAATCCGAAGACTTATTCCTTAACTTAATGATTTTGAAATTAACTAAATGACATTGGGTGCTTAGCGAGGTTTTTTCTGAGCCCAAAAGTTTGCTTTGCAAACTTTAAGAGAATTGCAAAGCAATTCTCATATTCACAGGAGCGAGAGCGTCCTGCGGTAGGATGTTATGTCTCGGATTGTCTATCGTACACATAATAGGAACAAATAAGTGCATTTTGACTTTCCCAAAAAGAATGGCAAACCACCCCTTTGTATGCTATACTATAGAATAATCACCAATAGATAAGGAATAACTAAAGCTATGACTAAGATAAAAACCTTTTTCAAATATGACAGAGTATTTTTACTGATACTCTTTATAGTGGGGATGTTAGCCACCTTTTCCTATGGTGTCTACTTTGACCAATCCTCGGAACAGACCATTCTGTTCTCTAATCTGAAGGAATATCTGTTGCAATTGGGTGCCGGAGATTCCCAGCTTGTAAAGGATATGGACACTGCCGGCGTCATAGAGATTTCCCAAAGTATTGAAAAGGACCATGGCATCGCAGCCTACTACCCTGCCGGGATCGTCTGGTTTATCAACCAAAGCTCCGGCTATGCAGGAAGTATTTTCTGGCATGTGTATACCTTCCTGTTGGTATTCCTCGGAGTAGTATCGCTGTATTTTTTGAGCAAGGCACTTTTCCAAAGCACCAAGGTGGCTTCCTTTACCACCCTGCTGTTTTTCCTGTCTCCCCGCATGTTTGCGGAAAGTCACTATAACAATAAAGACATGGTGCTGGTGTCCTTTGTGTTTACGCTTTTCTACTTGGGCTGGCGTGTCGCACAGGAAGCTTCCTGGAAGCATATCGTGCTCTTTGCAGTTGCAGGAGCCTTTGCCTTTAATGTGAAAATCATCGGAGCCTGGTACTTCGGTCTGATTGGACTGTATGCATTGCTATGCTTTATCTGCACGAAACGCTTCCACAAAGGCATCCTGCTCAAGGTCTGTACCTGTATCCTTTTGTGGCTGTTGACTTTCGTATTGATTACCCCTGCTACTTGGAGCGGACTCATAGAATATGTGCAATATGTGCTGGGCTTTACCTTAGACTTCGCACGTTGGAATGCCTATATTCTATACAATGGACAGCTGATACACAATGAAATCACCGGCATCCCCCACAAGTATTTGCCTACCCTGATTGTATACACCACCCCGATTTTGATTTTGGTATTACTAGCTGTAGGCGGCTGTTCCCTGCTTTATCATTTGTGGAAGAAACGATTCCGTAACCTCTGGCAAAGAGAAGGGTATCTCTGCCTGATTGTCATGGCAGGCTTTTTGCCCCTCTGCTTCGCAGTACTGGCTTCCACCTCCGTGTACAATGGCTGGCGACATTTTTACTTTGTGTACTGCTCCATCATCCTCTGTGCGGGTTATGGTGTGTACCGTTTGAACCAATGGTTGGGAAAAAAGCTGAATTCGACCATACGTATCAGTATAGGGGCAGTTTATGTAGGTATCCTGTCCATCACCCTTTTGCTCAACCATCCCTTCCAGAACTGTTATTATAATCTGCTGGCGGGAAAAGAGGTGCAGAACCGTTATGAAATGGATTACTGGAACTTGTCTATGTGGCAAGCCATGAATTTCGTAGCAAAGGACACTCCGGAAGGTAATATCACTGTCAGTGCTTACAACGCTGCCACCTCTGTGGGTATGGAAGAAAATCAAAAGGCTATGCCGAAAAAGGATGCCTCCCGCATCACTATCATAGAAGATTGGCTGGAGGCAGACTACATCATTGTGAACATGACCTATTCTAATATGTATAATGTAGGAGATTATGCGGATATTCAGAAGGATTATGAACTGGTAAAGACTTTTACGTCCTATGGAAATACTGTTGCGGAAGTGTATAGGGCGAAGTAGGGATATTTTGTAAATTCAAGGGACTATGGTGGAGGTTGATATTATTTTGTTCCTTATTGTGGTGCCTGATAAGGGAAAGGAAAAAACAATGAACATTACTGAACTTGTGAATATATATCAAGAAAAGCTGACACTACTTTTCGGAGATGAATTGAATGTTATATACGATGAAGATTATGATGATTGTATCAGTATTGTTTTAGATGGGGAGAAGGAAGAGTTTTTCTTTACTCTTTATGGGGTTGATGCATTAAGATTGTATTGGTGCAATGAATGTTTTATCTTTGATAAAGCAAGGTATACACTTGTGTCATCTGATACTGCTGGTGAAATCGTTTACGAAGAGGAAATAGATATAGCTACATTACCACAAATGGTTATAGAATTAATAAAATATCTAAAAGATGTAATCTTTGTAAGTAAAGAAGAACGGATAATAGGGGAAACACTTCGGGGATATGACAAAGTAAAAAAATATGAAATTAAGGTAAAATGTTTGGAAGGTGCATTAGCGGCAGATTATGTTATTGGTAATATCTGCATTAAACATTGTTAAGGAGTCTGTGATGGAACTAAAAAAAGACCCAGTAGAAGATACAGAAGAATACAAAGCTGTGGCCGAAGAAGTAGAAAGTATGGCGGAGGCATTGGTAGATCCGAATATAAGATATGGACGATATTTTTTTGTAGAAGAAGAAAAAAAGAGATTGTTGAAGGAATTATATGGTATAGAGTGGAAAACAACTGATGAAATGAATCCAAATTGGGATTTTATTTAGGATTATAGACAAGTTGTATTTATCAATATGGATTAATAAGAGGTTTATGAAAACGTAATACATCTGAAATATTATTCAAAAGGAGCATGGAATGGAAGAAAGATATGGAGAAATTTTGATCTACCAAACAGAAGATGGATTAACAAACATAAATGTTAAAATGCAAGATGAAACAGTTTGGCTCACACAGCAACAACTGGTAGAGTTGTATCAATCCAGTAAATCTAATGTTAATGAACATATTAAACATATTTTTGAAGAAGGTGAACTTGATGAAGAAGCAGTTGTTCGGAAATTCCGAACAACTGCTTCTGATGGCAAAAACTATAATGTGATTCATTATAACCTTGATATGATAATTTCTTTAGGATATAGAATAAAATCATCTATTGCTACTCAATTTAGACGCTGGGCAACTGAACGAATAAAAGAGTATATGATAAAAGGATTTACAATGGATGATGAACGTTTAAAAGGAAATGGCGGCGGTAATTACTGGAAAGAATTACTTGATCGAATTAGAGATATTCGTTCATCAGAGAAAGTATTATATCGTCAAGTGCTGGATTTGTATGCAACAAGTGTGGACTACGACCCTCGTAGTGAACAATCCATTTTATTCTTTAAAATTGTGCAAAATAAATTGCATTATGCAGCACATGGGCATACTGCTGCTGAGGTAATATACGAACGTGCAGATGCAGAAAAGCCATTTATGGGACTAACATCATTTAAGGGAGAATTGCCTGCACTTAAAGATATAGGGATTGCTAAGAATTACTTAAATGCGGACGAGTTAAAAATATTAAATAATCTTGTATCCGGTTATTTTGACTTAGCAGAAATCAACGCTATTGAACATAAACCGATGTATATGAGTGATTATGTTGAACAACTGGACACTATTTTGTCATCAGGAAATAGAAAATTACTGACTGGCTCCGGTAAAATCAGTCATGATGAAGCGATGAAAAAAGCAAAAGAGGAATATAAGAAATATCAAGCAATTTCTATATCACCAGTAGAACAAGCATATATGAAAACGATTAAAGATGCAGGCAAGTCTGCTAAAAAAGGGGCTCGGAAATAAACTTTTTCCCTTATTATCTGTTTACAAGGAAAAAGTAAAAATTACAGAGATGTTAATTGGCCGGAAAACCCGAAAATACCAGAAAAATACTCAAATTAACTTGAACTCAACGAAACCTTTAGACAGACTTTTCATACAGTAATACATAAGAGCTTGACAACCAAGCTCTTTATTTTATATACTAAGTTTAGCTACTAAACAACATGGAGGAAGTTATGCATTTCTTTGAAAGTGCCTATCGGTTAATCAATAAATATAATCAAAAGTCCAAGATAGCAAGGACCTACGGAACAGAGGATTTGTTGTATTCCGCTGAAGTTCATATGATTGAAATCATAGGATATTATGAAACCATTA
This sequence comes from Acetatifactor sp., assembly GCA_045538995.1. Lineage (GTDB taxonomy): Bacteria > Bacillota > Clostridia > Lachnospirales > Lachnospiraceae > Acetatifactor. Next base: position 142,283 of record JAZQEK010000027.1, read on the forward strand.
CAACAACGAAGTTGGCAAAAACATTGGGAATTACAAAAGGTGCAGTATCGCAAATGACACATAAGTTATTGAAGAAAAGTATGATTGTTAAAATTCCCTCCACTGAGAAAAATAATGAAGTTTTGATTTCTCTGACAGATAAGGGAAGAATTGTTTATTCCTATCATCAAAATATGCATAAAAAAATGAAGGAACGGATTGATTCCATATTATGTGACTTATCAGAAGAAGGAAAAGCCGCATTGGTTCAGATAGTTCATGCAATAGATGAATCATTAGATGATTTGTAGGAGGACAAATATATGCAGTTTAAGGTATTGGGAGAAAAAGGAAATCCTATAGTAGTCATGCTTACTGGTTCTTTCTGTCCGGGAGAATGTTTGGAGTATATTTATTCACGAATGAACCATTATTTTATAATAGTTCCAACATATAATGGGCACTGCAAAGACTCAAAGGATTTTACGACCAGAGAGAACGAGGCAAGAGAAATCAAAGAATACCTTTCTGGGTTGGGAATTGAGCAGATTCATATGATTTATGGACAATCTATGGGAACGGAAATAGGAATGGAACTTTATAAACAACTTTCCAACGAAGGAATCAAAGTTAACAACTTATTTTTTGATGGGGCTCCTATGATTCGGCTTTCTAGAGCATATAAGGCGTTTATGCGGTTTAAGTTCTCTACAATGATTAATGTGTTTAGGGATAAAAACATAGACGAAGCTATGAATATGAAGTTTTTAAAGAAATTTGCAGGGAATAAAATCAACAGCCTAAAGCCAATGATAGAGTCTTTGGTAATGATAGCACCATACTTATCGAATAACTCTTTAAAAAATGAAGTGGAATGCTGCTATACGTTTGATTTTCCTGCGTTGGATAGTGATATGCAGAAAAATACTTATTTCTTTTACGGCGAGGATGAAAAAGCATATAAGACCTGCTATAAACTGGTAAAAAAAGCATATCCGCATGCAAATTATCGTATTGAGAAAGGTCACGGGCATATGACTTATTCTTGCGAATATACTGATGAATATGTTAATTGGCTGAAGGATATTATGGAAGGATAATTAAACGAGGTGCCTGATAGTTTCGGCACCTCGTTTTTCTCCTCTAACCTATTGTACAAAGTTTACCTCTGAGAACATATCCAATCTTCTCGTAACAAGCATTCGACGCAGTATAGTCTGCATCTGTATAAAGCATAGGGATATACCCCTCTTCCAACGCAAGCTTTGTCACTTGATAAACCAGGTTTTCTGCATAATGTTTCCTACGAAATTCCGGACGAGTAAAAACAAGATTAATGGATGCCATACTTCCATTGGGCATAAACTTACAGCTGGCAACATTTATTCCCTGCTCATTCTTCCAAAAGAACATATTACCGGTATGAATAAATGTTTCTGCATCCTTACGGTAACCATTACGGTCCTTTTTATCAATTCCGATTTCGTTATGAAACAAATCCATAAAATCTACCAATTCATCAATATCTTCGGTACTGCATCGATGAAGCGAACCGTCAGCTGTTTGGATGGGCATGATAGGCTTCTGACAATCATACGCAAACATATTGGTAGAAATGGAAAGATTTTTCCCATCCTTTGCTGCTCTTTCTATGAAATATTCTGCCAACTCATATTTGAGGTTAAAGCGATACTTCCCGTTCATCAGGGAATGCTCTGTTGCAATCTGATAAACCATCTCCATTTCCTCTTCAGAGGCATCGTCCGCAGTCCATATCCATACAGGAAACGGATTGCAGGTAAAACAAATGATTAGCCTTTCGTGGTCGGTCAAAAGGAGCTCACACTTTCCGCCGATGATACGGCGAAGCACAAAGAACGTATATTTATCACTCTCTAATAATTTAAAGTCTCTTTCATCCACAAAACTGTCCATACTTACCTCTCTCCCAGCACTGCCTCAATCTCTGCCAATTCCTCCGGTGTAAATTCCAGGTTCTCGATGCAGGCTGCATTTTCTACAATCTGCTCCGGTCGGCTGGCTCCGATGAGTACGGTTGCTACAGCTTCATTATGAAGCACCCAGGAAAGTGCCAGCTGTGACAAGGACTGTCCGCGTCCCGCTGCAATATCGTTTAACTTGTTCAGCTTCACTACCATCTTGTCATCCAGTTCATTTCCTATCCAGGTTTCTCCCTTACCCACACGAGAATCCTGAGGCACACCCTTCAAATATTTGCTGGTCAAAAAGCCCTGATACAAAGGTGAAAATACTGCCAAACCAATTCCTTCTTCTACTGCAAACTTGTCCAAGCCATCTCTTTCTATCCAACGATTCAGCATGGCGTACGAAGGCTGATTCACGATAAAGGGGGTATGCAGTACCTTGAAAATTCTCATGATTTCTGCGGTCTGCTGCTGATTATAATTAGAAATACCCACATACAGAGCCTTCCCCTGCTTTACTATATTATCCAGTGCCAGAGCAGTCTCCTCTAGAGGTGTGTTGGGGTCAAACACATGATGATAAAAAATATCCACATAATCCAGCTTCATACGCTTCAGGCTCTGGTCCAAGGATGCCGTCAAATACTTTCTGGAACCGTTTCTGTCACCATAAGGTCCCGGCCACATTTCATAACCGGCCTTGGTAGAAATACACATTTCATCACGGTAATGACGCATTCCGTCCAAAATCCTGCCGAAGTTCTCCTCCGCACTGCCATTGTAGGGATTGCCGTAATTATTCGCCAAATCAAAATGGGTAATGCCCAGATTGAAGGCGGTGTGCACCATCTGCTCCATATTGGCAAAGCATCCTTTGTGTCCGAAGTTCTGCCAGAACCCCAGAGAAACCGCCGGAAGCTTCAATCCGCTCTTGCCGCAGCGGTTGTAAATCATTTTGTCGTATCTGTTGTCGTTTGCAATAAACATGGTTGTTCCTCCTTAGAAACTTTTATTTTTCTATCCATTATCATAGGATTACTCACTCTAATTATCTCTAGGTTATCACCTCTTCCTACTTTTTACAACGAACTTTTGCAAAACTCCACACTTTTGTAGAAAACTTCTCATGCCGGACGTAACACAAAAGATAGTTGCCAAATCCACGAAATCATTTTATAGTATTATTAAGTATATCTAATAGGTGATTGCGAAACAGATTTATAATCTCGGTTTTAAACAGAAAAGAAAGAATGTTGACAAGATTACAAAGAAAAACTGGCTGTGTGGATAGTTCAGACGCACTTTAATAAGCCTCATACTTTATGAAGTTAATGCATC
>JAZQEK010000028.1:0-1797 GCA_045538995.1 Acetatifactor sp.
GTTAGTACTCAGACGGTTTCCAGATGGGAATGTAATACCACCTTACCGGATGTGACCATATTGCCAAAGATCGCTGCGCTTTTTTGTGTTACTATTGATGACCTATATAGAGAATCCAGCGTTGCCTATGACAACTATGCACAGCGGCTTGGAAGTGTATTTGAAGCCAGCCGTAAACCAGAGGATTTTATGCAGGCGTATATAGAATACCAGAAACTGCTGAAATCTGGAAAATACACGACAGAAGATTTACGACTTTACGGAATTCTGCACCAGTATATGATGCAGGTTTGCTGTGATAAAGCTGAGGAAATCTTTGATCGGGTAATTAAGAAAGGTCCTGCAGAAGATCCCGAAGTCTACTGGTCTACCCGAAGACAAAAAGGATATTTCCTCTGGGAGATTGGCCGGAACCAAGAGACTATTGACGCATTACTTCCCATGGTTGAAGGTGGTAGCAATGACTTGCAGGAGTGGATCTGTCTGATTCAGGCATATACTTTTGCAGAGAACTACGATGCCGCATGGGAGTGTTTATGGAAAGCAGAATCCAAATTCCCAGAAAGTGCTATCTTGCATATCTGTGCTGGAGATCTGCTGCGATCCATGAAACGATACGATGAAGCCCTCCCTCACTGGAAGCGTGCATTGGAAATGGAACCTGAATGGTGTGATTCGGCATATTCGATGGCTTCATGTTATGAGGAAATGGGCGACTGGGCAAACGCCTATGCGGTATATTATCAAATCGCGAACAATTTGGAACGTCGGGGTTTTGATACAGAAGCAAATTGGCCCCGAACGCTTGCTCATAAGTGTATGGAAAAATTTCCATCTGAGCATATCGATATATGTGGAAGCTATCCATTATGAAATTACCTTCTTTGATAGTATAGAAGAATTTAAGATAATGACACTGATGGGAATACAAACAGACAATCATAACCACCGGCCGTGCCGGTGGTTTGCACTAGCCCCCTTAGGGCATTTTTCTGGCTGAGCCTAAAGGCCCGTCGAAAAGTCTGCCAACCGCATTCCTTTCACGGGCTGCCCCTAAAGGGGCTTATTTCCATTTGCCCTCTTTTACTGGCTCACCCGTAACCGGGTCGACATACTCTTTGATCGACATTTGGTCGTCTGCGTAATCCTCTTGTAACTGATTTCGGATATACTCTGCTATCGCCTTTTTGTTCTTTCCTACTGTGCTGACGTAATACCCTCGGCACCAGAAATGACGATTGCCGTATTTATATTTGAGATTCGCATATTTCTCAAATATCATTAGGCTGCTCTTGCCTTTTAGATATCCCATAAATTGTGAGACACTGTATTTTGGTGGGATTGCTACGAGCATATGGATGTGATCTTTACACGCTTCTGCTTCGATAATCTCTACACCCTTGTACTCGCATAGTTTGCGGATCATCTGTCCGATATCCTGTTTGATCTTTCCGTAGATGATCTGTCGACGATATTTCGGGGCGAATACGATATGGTATTTGCATTCCCACTGCGTGTGTGCTAAACTGTTAGTGTCAAGTTTCATCCAGACTTGATTCCTCCTTTAGTTATGTTTCGGCGGTTGGCAGACCACCTCATCTATAACTAAAGGAGGATATTTTTTCTACTCATAGCTAAAGCTTTTCGGAACCACCAGCCGGGCTGGTGGTTTTCTTTAACCAATAACAACACGCCTGAGATTTCTCTCAGGCGTGTATTGCGATAAAATCAGAAAATCAGTGGGCGGCTGCCTCCATGACGATACGGCCGGAGCCGTTGACCGTGCTGTAATCCAGC
>JAZQEK010000029.1:0-1629 GCA_045538995.1 Acetatifactor sp.
CATTTTATAGATATTTGTCATGTGGAATTCTTTTCATATGTAAAATGGGTACAACAACCACACCCCCAAGGTTTTTCGCATTTCTCGGGGATAATTTGCGGATAAAATCAGGCCGCTTGTAGGATTGTCATTTTCTTTCGGTGGTATTTGTAAAGGTTAAAACCGCAGGATATCAGGCCTAACTCCAAAATAACGCCCTCTATTCCTCTCCTGCGCAGCCGCTTGTATCCCTTATTCCACTTAATACCTCCAAAGGTACCTTCTGCCTGGATGCTCCGGTTCATTCTCAGAAGTGCTCCATGGACACAGTTCAGGTTGTTCAGCACCTCATTGTGGAATTTCGTAAGTTCCTCGTTGATGCGGACAATCCGGTTCTCTTTGCTCTTATGGCACTTTTCTCTATGAGGGCAACCCAAGCAGTCTTCACACTGGTAATATTCTTCTGTACGGCCAAACCGGTTTCCCTTCACCGGTGCAGATCGAAGAAAATGAAATCTCTTTCCATTGGGGCAGACCATATATCCCTCGTTGTCTATGGCAAAGTTACAGGCCCGATAAGGATTGTCCCGGTATTTCCTGTCTTTGGTTTCCCTTTCATACATGGTAAACTTCATGTACTTTTCCATACCATGCTGCTCGCAGTACATATAGTTGTTGAAACTTCCATAGCCCGCATCCGCTACGGGATACCGCGGATAGAATCCGTATCTTTTATGGAATCCATCCATAAGCGGCTGAAAACAGTCCGTATCTGAGGCAAACGCATACACGCCATAGTGAGCAATAAACTCGTCACAGATAACCATCTGCAGATTATATCCCGGAAGAAGCTGGTCATTCTTCATATGGTCTTTCTTGAAGCGCATAAAGGTAGCATCATGGTCAGTCTTGGAGTAGTTGTTTCTGTCTTCGCCGCAGATTTCAATCTTCTGTGCATAGCTTTTCAGCTTCTGGTAGCAGTCATAAACCTTCTCATAGAGCCGCTGGATCGCTGTCTTATGCTTGCCTTTTCCGTGAACGAAATCTTCCGGTGTCATCCCCGCCGCTTCCAGGAATGTACACAGAATATACTCCACATACGCAATAGCATACTCCTGACGGGTCTCAAATACTGCCCTCTGGTAAAATGCCATGAATGCATTGATATCTTCCAATATTAGGGAGAGTTTTCCAAATACCTTATTCCGGCTTTTAATACAGCTCTTTTTCCAGACCCATGTATATTTGTTTGCATTGGCCTCAATCTTGGTGCCGTCAATGTAAGCGTGGTTCATATCTACACCCAACTGGCTAAACATGTAGCTGTTGATGTCGTTGAATACTGCATCAAGGCTGCCCGCCAGTTCTTTGCGGATGAAATTACTTATTGTCATGTGGCAGGGTGCATTCTCTTCCTCCAGTATCCAGAGAAAACGGATATCCGTTTCACACAACTTCTGGATAAACCGGACGGAGCAGTACCCAAACTCCATGAAGGCAAACAGTACAATCTTTAACAGCTTTTCACGGTCATATCTGGGGCGACCTGTTTCGTGTTCCTTCTCCACGAAATATTTCTTTAGGTCGATATGGGCCATTATCTCACTGAAAGAATATACCGGATCATTTATTTTAATAATTCTTTCCATA
>JAZQEK010000030.1:0-85836 GCA_045538995.1 Acetatifactor sp.
TAAAACAAAGAATTTTTCGAGAAGTTGGGTTAATTATAGCAGATATCCGTATTTTTTGCTTCTAAAAACATTAAAAACACTGAACTTTTTAAATGCCTGTGGAATTTAACTCTGCACTGGAATTTAAAATTTCAAGTCAGCTATTACATCACAAGCATAGCCACTCACAAAAATTATCACAATCTCTAACTAACGCTCTGTACAATGCAGATTTCCATGAATTAAGATCTACTTTCTCTGCACTATTTTTTACATCACTCAATGACTCATATAATTTATTTTTTCCGCAAGCCAAGAATTCATTTTTATATATTCCTCTAATATTTTCTAATTCTTCTTCTGCTCGACTACTAAATGTAGTATTCAGATCTGTTATACGCATATGTGCATTATATTTTCTCCACAAATCTGGATTTCTAATTGCATCATACCCATTTCTATATTTAATAGAAAATGTTCCATCAGAGTAAAATTTCAACACGCATTCTACCCATTTTTCTGTCATCGCTTCTAAATATGGATGAAAGGGAATTTCATAATAATCTTCGCTTACTTCTGCACCTTTTTCCATATTACAATCTCTACATATAGGAATTAAATTAATTGGACTAACGCACAACAGCGGATATTTGCTTTTAGGTAAAAAGTGATCTAAATTTTTCACTTTTCCCCCTCCACATATTGGACATCTTCCTTTTGCATTCCCCATTATTAGGTTGTAGTATTTTCTTCCTACTGAATTCTCTTTTGCAAATTTCTGGTCATATACCTTATTTAAGATTACTTTATCTTCATCTCCTATTACAATATGTGGGAGATTAGTAATATCATACGGAACATAATTGCTGTACTCTATTGAACATTTTTCTACCTCATCTGCATACGAAAGAGCAGTTTCCGCATATTCTTTTTTCCGTACAAAGTCACTGGCACACTCTATAAATATTTCCCTTTCCTTACCCTTTATAGAAGGAATATCTAATTTTCTCAATCATCCATCCCCTCCTTTTGTGAAAGTAAAATTCGCACCATACTTTTCGCTTCATTACCTAACTGATAATCGAATTCTTCTAATACTTCTTCATATGTATCACATCTATCAACGCTCTTCTGCAACATCATATTAAATCCCGATTTTTTAACTTCATATCCAAACACCTCATTCGTTAACACACCTATGTTAGTCCCAAATGTTTCAATCTCAGGACGATTTCCAAATAGATATTTATCTTGTCTATTTAAAATCCATACACAAGACTTAGGAATTTCTTGTAATACTATCGGAGAATGTGTCGAAATAATAGCAACTCCATTTCGTTTTATCAGCATCTGCGAAAGTCCTCTTATCATTGTTGAAAGCAACGGCGGATGAAGATGATTTTCCGGCTCATCTACAAACAAGATAGTTTTTTCAGCTAATTGGTCAATACACCTAGTAATAATAGATAATACTTCCTTATGGCCAGCACTTAAACTATCAAATATCTTTTCCATTTCTCGCGTATCTTCGTACGATAAAAGTCTTTGAGTACATATTGCATCTGCAAAATTGTAGGTACTAAATAAATAATCCCCCTCTTCCCCAAACATCGTAATTATCTCAATCCAATCATTTCTTTTTGTCTTATTAGACATACAATTTTTATAACTTTCGAAGAACTTTTTCCTTATATCATCCAGAAGATTGACCTCCCCATATCCATCTTCATATCCTTCCTCAGAATACTCTTTACGAACTCCTATATATTTAAAATTTTTACAACTTTCAACATCTAAATAATTATCAAACGGGCTAAATGATACACACATTACACTTTCAAAATACCCTAGTTCATCTTCATCCGACAATGCATAGACAAATTCACCTTTTGCTGTATCTTCATTACAGATACTTTTTATCATATTTTTAATCAATGTGGTTTTTCCTGTCCCATTACTTCCTATAACTGCATGTATATTTGTGGGCGGCAACGACTCTGGCTGGACCGAAAAGTTCAGTCTCAAATCATCAGAGCATTCATCTTTCTGTTTAATAATATAATCAAACTGGTAAGGTGTTAATAATGATTGACCTACAGAAATTCGATGAAATTGATTAACACACATATGTCTTGATACAAATCTTAGCAACGACTCCCTAACAACCGGTTCATCTTTACACTCTTCAAATAACGATAAATTGTATGCAATATCATTTAATTCCTCGAATATATTTAAGTCGTATTTTTCTTCAATCTCTCGTACTTTTTGATAGCTCACCGCAGATTGCCAGAGAGAAAAAAATTCTGCTGTCAGTTCCGTAAAAGGACTATTTAAATGTTCTCTTATCCTTCCACTCTCCATTTGTTTTTTTCCTATTTTTATGGTTCCTAAATCAATGTTTACGCCATCTCTATCAATATACTTTGCCTCGAAGGATGTCTTAAAGGAGTAATCATCCCAACTACTTGGAAATAATACCATCACATCTCTCAAATTTGTACTTCCTGACGATATAATGTACCTCATAAACAACTCCTCTGTATCTTAATTATTTTTGTTCTTTACCACCCAGCGTCCGCTTCTATTAGTTCCTTCTCTTACAAGTACACCTTCCTTTTGCAGTTCCTTCATATCCTTTTGTACCTGTTTTCTTGTTAAATTCATTTCTTTCATAATCTGAGTTTGAGTAATCGTTGGATTCTCTGCCAAAATTGCTAAGATTGCTTGCTTTCTTTCAGCTCCTTTTTTCGGCTCCTTTTCGGCTCCTTTTTGGCTCCTTTCTGGCTCTTCATTGGAAACACCAACAAACTCTTCATGTATAAACAGTCTCGTTATAAAATAACTTCTATCCTCATCTGTCTCAAATTCCGGCTTCGGTGAGCCATTTGCATCCAGTGCATCCAAAATTTTCTTAAATCCGGTATTTCTACCCTCTGTAAGATGTAATTCCTTTAAGAAATCTCCAATTCGACGATTTCTATAACGACGGTTTGATACACGGAAGCACTTTAAACCTTCAATCGTCACTGAACGATCCGGTCCCGGAAAGCTTACGATTTCAATTCTATCATTTTCTACACGCACCTCAATTGGCTCTCGCTCATCATAAGCACGGTGATAAACAGCATTAGACAATGCCTCTTCTATTGCCGCATACGGATAATTGAAGAATCGGTCTGATTCTGCCCTATCAGGATATTTGACAACCTTTTGGGTAATAACTACATTACGGATATATTGTAATGCATCACGTAGCTGTTGCTGTATTGGTCCTTTGAAGGTTTTCTCAATTATATCGTCACCACCGAGTCCACTTGGGAACTGCACTACGTCAATCTGTGTATATGGAAAGAACTTGTCCGGTTCCATGCTAAAAAACATCAAACCAACGTTTTTAGGCTTAACGTACTCCGGCAGGGTACTGACAATATTCATATCCTGGCAAACCTCAATAAAGTCCCCTGTTTTCGCTTTCTCATACAAGGAGCTTTTTACCTCTTTCAGATAATTCTGAATGAGGGTTATATTTAAGTCCGACATCTCTGCCTTATGATTTACCCGGTCATCAAACGGAACTCTATTTGCAAGATTAAATAAATCCTTCTCTTCATCATCTGTTGGTTCCACTGTGTTAGATGCCTTACGGATATAATGAGTACGTTCCTTATTATCCTTATCCATAGTTTTCGGCGATGAATACGGGCGCGTTTCGCCACCCGGACACCAAACCACTATAAAATGCTTGTCCTGATATGTTTCCACACCAATAATTGGCATATACGCAGGTCTGATAAGCTTGCATTTCGCAAATATCTCCTTCTGATATTTATCAAGCTTTTCTACTGGTACACCCTTTAATGGATATACCGGGCGACCATTCTCTTCCTCCACACCTATGACAATATAGCCACCGCCCCAATTATCAAGGTCATTGGCAAATGCACAAACAGATTTCAAGGAAGCTGCCGGATCCCATGTTTCTTTATATTCAATTCTTGCCCATTCAACCACTTCGCCGGACAGTAATGTTTTTATGTTTGTTGGAATTGCCATGTTTTCTCCTTCCTTTCAGTCTTGGAATATATTGTCTTCAACAACTTGTCTTTTTGACATAATAATCTATGAATAAATCGTTTTGTATATTTTTAATTATACCACAAAATGCTAAAATAGGAACCCTTTTCAGAGTTCCTATAACACCTCTATTTTATCCCCAACTTCTGCAACACAGCCATAATTTTACTTTGCCTTTGATACAACCGAAAACTCTTAACTGCTCTGGATGGTGCCAAAGGTGTAAGCTCATATTTGTTGGTATCATAATTCACTTTGTACCATTCTTTATTGGCTCTCCAATATGTGGCTTCACTATTTGGTTTCAAAGATTTCAACCTCCTCTATAACATATCATTTTTATAAAGTTCGTTTTTAAATATGTACGAATTAATATTATCAACCAATAATTCTTCTCCATTCCAAATATGATAAATTATATCTTGCCAGTCGCTTTAAATTTACATAATTCCTCCGGCATCAAATCTCTAGCACCCGGAGGTTGACTCATCTTCATTTCCCAATTTTCTTTTCCTTGAAAATACCAAAACAATTTAGTAACCAACCATTTAATCATATACAAGCACCTCCTCTTCTTTTTTGGGTGTAGAAGTGATTGTTATTTCTAAATGCTCGGACATTTTTGCGTTCCATATTTCCCTTCCCTTAAAATACAAATATATCCTCTTAAATAAACCTCTCATACCATCATCTCCCGGTGTAATTCTACTCCTTATGTTGTTCCCTCACCTTCCGCCAACCATTCTAATAATCGCTTTGCCATTTCTTCCTCCGATGGCCCATCCTTTTTTTCATACTTCTCTTTGACATAATCTCCATAACCACCATTATCAAACTGCTGCAAAAAACGCATGGTCCCAACAATACCTAATCTTTCTTCCAATGCCTGCAAACCTTCCTCAATAAGCTGTTTCTGCGGCATATAATTGATGTTTACACCATCCATCTTCTTCAAAATCTGCTTTGCTATCCAATTAACCCCTTTATGTCCCAGCATTTCATTCTGGAGGTCTAAATTCTTCATTACGATTTCAGCTCGTTCTTCTGCTTGCTCTACTGTCAACTTCCTATCGGAAAACATGTATAACGCTTTGGCTAATTCCTCTTGAATTGAATATTTTACATCTGCTTCAACCGTCTCTTTTCCACACTTGTTTATCCCACTAACACCATCCTCATGAAAATCAGAGTGCTGCATTGCTTCATCTTCCCATGCAGCCGTAGTTTTATCATCCATCTTTCTTCTCCCAACATCAATCCCACAACGCCCAAAAGTGCTCCTTTAGCAAGTTAAGTGCTTCATCCTTACATTTGTTTCGATAATCCTCTATATTGCGCTTCTCTTCAAAGTATTTGTCTGATATCTCTTTATACTCCGGTAACTCATCCATAAAATGGACTGTTATCATTCTATCAGGTCCCAGCATTTCTTCACGCTCTCCCCTAGTTTGCAATTCCTTACCAAAAAGTCCATACTTTCCTTCAAATTCACCATACGCTTTGTCATACTCTTCCTCATAAGGATTCGTTTTGCTACAAGTATCTTCATCCGATTCTCTCCACAGGAAAATCATACGGTCCAATATTTCATCCCACTCTTCAGGACATGTATCATTCACCAGTATACCGTCCTCATTGATATAATTCTCACCCAAATATCCCGGTGCACCACTACCATTTTCACGCATATCCTGAAGCATCTCCGGAAGCAAATGTTGTAAAAAGCAAAACATCTCCCACCTATCATAATCCGAATACCCTCGCGTAATACGTTGATAGCTCCAGTATATACACCTTCTAAAATGTTTGATTTTTGCAACATACTTACTTTTCTCTCCCAAACCACACATTCGAAAGCCTTCTCTATTCCAGATATTATTGGGTGAATATCTCTTTTTTCCGGTTTTTATTCTTGTCATTGGATTGGTATATTCTTCCTGTATCGGGCAACCACCTACACTATCCAATCCATCCATCATACATCTTCGAACGTATTTTTCAGCATTTACTTCATTAAGTCCAAAGTCTGTTTGTATCTGCTCAATAATAGCTTCTGTGGTTTTTCTTCTCTTATGGAGATTCCTGATTCGCTTAAAAATTCTCTCTCGATTCACAACCACATAAGCATGTTCAATTTCTTTCGCTCCGTCTTTTGTAAATTCGAATTTATCAGCAAATTCCCGAGCAATTTTAGCGTCCGGATAATCCTTATATTCCAACAAATATCCATTAAAAAAATCTATCATCTCTTGTGTCAGACACAATTTAGTTCCTATATACGGATTCACAATACCGGTTTCAGGATATTGTGCCATCTCAGCTTCTATTCTTGTCATCGGTCTCATAATTTCTCCTCCTGAATGCCATACTTTCTTCCCAACTCCTCCAGCGACTCTTCTGCCGGTCTGTGTTTTCCTTCTTGTACTTGTCGGCTTGATTCATCGAGAATATCGTAAATCTCCTGCTCACTCATTGGACGCAATACATACTCCTTCAATCTATGTCGCACTATTTCCATTGCCTGCTCATGTGGAACCACCCGTCCATTTTCCATATCATCAATTCCCTTTTCCAAGGCACGTAAGATTGCCTCTTCCACATCGTTCTTCTCTATACCACTCATCCTGTATTCCTCTATTAACATCCACAACTTTACCGTACCACAAAATATTCAACCTTCCTTACCCACTCTGCTTTTACCTCCCACATAGTGGCTTGTGTGGATAATTCTGTACTTCTTTCCTCCTCAAAGGTACACTCATAATCAAATATTTTCTCCCAGCTCTTGCGGCGTTCTTCGTCACTATAAATCACGACATCCTCTATAGGATATATTATTTCTCCATCATTCAAAACCACATGCCATAAATCAAAATCAGACAGCAATACATGCTCCTCAGGCACATCGATTGTTAAAAGAACAATGGGCATTCCTTTCTCGCTCCACCTGCCATGCGTTCGCATATCTAATCGTTTCCGTTTACCTTCCCACTGATACCATGCCCATACAGGGAATTCCACACCCTCTGGTGAATTCCCTATACGCTTCTTCATTTGTTCTGCCATCCATTCGTAAGCATCCCGAAAGAATTCCTCACAAATATGTGCAGGATTCGCCCTAAGGGAACCGGTCCGCAACATTTCCTCATATGCCGCTCTATGTTGAATCGTCCATAAAACCATAAGTTTCACCTGTGTACTATTCTTCTCCAAGACTCAAAACCCTAGCTATAAATTCCTTTTCAGATGCCACCACATTATATGGTGCATATTCGTACCAAGTATCCATATCCGATACTGTCAGTATCTCGATCCCCTTATCCAGTGTTCTAAGCCCCAAGTATGTTACCAATCCCGCCAGAGCACTGTCCGGATCTACCTTTACCGCCAGACACCCAGCTTCATTATGTTTCTTTGCAATAAGATAACTCATTCTATCAGCTCCTTAACAGCATATTCTTCCATAAGTCTCAACACTTTTTCAACAAACTCCACTTCCGAATTAACCTTTGTATAATGGAAATTATCGTAGTAATCACAAAAAACATTTATCACTCGATAGATAACTCTGCATCCGGTTTTCGCCAACAAATACTCTTTGAGCACGTCCGCTGTATCCTGCACATTATCAATTTCAACTGCATAACAAATATCTCTACCAATAAATTCCGCGATTAGCAAACAACTGTTATTCCTATTCTTGTAAAAACAGATTGCATTATCTATATCCTCGTCTGTAAATCCTTCTTCCTTTAGAAAACCACAGACTAAAGCATAAGATTCATCTTTGTTGCTTGTATTCATTTCATTGATTGCTATCAACGCTTCCAGTACCACTTCTACTTTTGCATTCCAACGCGCAATTTCATAAGCATCCTCCAGATGACATTGTAACACTGCTTCAGGTAGATTTCGGGGAACTCGTCTCTTCATTTTTTTCGATTTCCTCATAAAAATTACTCGTATTTGCTCGCCCTACTACTGGAAGCCACCTGATGAATCGTTGCTTTCCGTATGTCCTCGATAAGTTTTCTTTCTAACACACCATAATACTCTTCCAGGCCTTCAATAGAAAAACCATCAGGATCATTCCAAACAATGAACAGAATTTCCTCCATGTTGCTCTCGTATTGAACTTCTGTCTCCCCACTCCAATGATACTGATATTTCAACTTGTTTTTCACCAAGAATCTTGCTACATCAGCAAAATTACATCCATCAAATTCTAATACTTTTTCTCCAAAATTTAGTGTTTCCTTCATAAGTTCCATTTTTCATTCTCCTTTGCTTTCAATTATTTTTTACTCATTTGCACTGTTACAATACATCTCTAAACAACGCCTCAAAAGAAATCGTTATATCCGGGAACGTGCTAATTTCCAGTTTGTCCTTATTTTCCTCTGTCACAACCTCCCGCAAGCCCTTTTCAATATATTTGCATTCATCCGCAAAGCAATAGATTTCAACACTTTTGGCCTTCCAATCCACCACCCAACATTCCGGCACTTTGGCCCTACGATATACTTCCATCTTTTTCCTACAAATTGTCCGTTCCCAATCACTACCGATAATCTCCATAACAAAGCAAGGTGTACTTTTAAAAGCTATCGCCGTTCGTTTTTCTACATCAACCACAATAGACACATCCGGCACAATATCCTGATGATTATTTTCCGGCAAGCGGTAGCGACCCCTTTCAAATACACGCCCCTGTCCTGCCGCCAACTGATTACCTACTGTTATTACAAAGTTATTGGCTACCAAGGCATGCTCTATAAATTCCGCTCCACCATCCAGCCCTCGTACAGTATCCGTACTGGGACGTGGTATTTCTATCACCGGACCCTCTAACACATCCAGTAACCTCTGCGCTGCTTCATCACCTTTTATTTCTAATACCGGCTTCAAAATAGATTCTGTTGACATGCGTTACTCCTTTTCATCAATCTCTTCACTGCGTACACGCATTATAGCTCGCATGAGAAACATAGCCGATGTATCATACCAATTACGTTCTTCTGTCTCATCAAACCGATCAACAATCACCTCATAAATAGCATATAATGTTTGTTGAAAATAAGGTTTTGACATGAGCATCCAATATGCTCCACCTACTCTTCTAAATTCTGCAATTTCTGCCACTAGCCCATTCAATTTCTCTGTACTCATTTGATTCACAACTTCTATAGCATGCCATAGTGTTCGTAGCTCACCATCTTTACTCTTTATATTTTTATCAGCATTCTGCTTTATCTCCTCGAATTTAGTTCGATTCACACCACTGTTGTTTATTTCCTTCATTTCCTCCATGATATCAACAGTATATGATGCTGTCTGTGCCAATTCCTTATGACTCATATAAGTTCGAAAATGGATGTTCTGCAGAAATACCTCATACTGGTAATATTCACCCTCTACCTTATCTTTCTGGAACTGCTCTTTGATAGCAGCAACCATTCCTTCTTCAATCTGTTTTCTTTCCTTTTTGCTGATGGGTTCAAATTTTTTCATCTTTTTTACCTCCATTACACTACCCTCTTCAAAATCCGGTAAATCTCCGTGCCACTCACCCTGCCAAAACTGTGCAAGGTATTTGTGTACAGTGCTCGTCCCGTCTTCTCGCGGTTATGTTCGATATAATCCAGTATCTCTCCGGACCTTTCCTGATAGCGGGTTCCTTCAAAAGCATTGATAATAGCATTACGGAATGCATTGCGTTCTTCCAAGCGTGCAGCTTCCACACCCAAATCTAACTGTTGCATGCTTTCCACTACCAGCCTGCGACGCTCATAATCATCCTTTGCATTCAAGTTCATTAACCCTTGCTCAATGGTAGGTGTGATTACCATTCTGACTTTTTCAGCCTCCGGTCGGATACCCAGGTAATCTGCAACCGAATAAAATCCCTTGTCCCCGCTGATTACTGCAATTTGTGTTTCTCCACTCTGTATCAACGCACCACACTCGGTGGTAATATAAAAATCCAAAGCGTTGGCGCGCGAATTCACAAGCTTTATTACCTTGAACTGACATTCACTTCTTACGATAAGACGCATTTGGTCTGCACGTATTTTTCGCAGGTGTTACTATAAAATATGTATAATCTGTCTTTAGGACACAAAAATTCTAAACCCTGCAATCCATTTTTGCCCGCAACATTTTCGTAATCTACAAGTATCGCTGCCATAGAAATCCTCCTCTGTTACTCATTACTTCTCCAAATCTTCGAATCTTATCCCTGCCCATTCTGCCTTCTCTTGAATTATTTGGTCCAGAAAAGAAAAATCTATTTTTCCTTCTTCCCAATGCGCTATGCAGCCTTCGGGAACATCCATATAACACTCCTTGGTAATCCCCATTTCATCCACATATTCAATTTCCAACAATGATTGGAAGGGCTTCAGCCTGAAACGATTTATGGTTTTATTTTTCAGCTTCTCCTGAAATTCCAGTATGGGACAATACTGCATTTTCACAACATTCTTGAACCACAGCTGTCTCTCAATTAATGTACTCATCGGAGACATTTTATGTATCATTTTGATTGCTATCATCTCTCCTAAAACCAACCAGCAAATCACCAGCACGTCCATTAGAAAACCGTTGTGCAGTGCCGAACCACGCACAAAGCCTCTGCATACTTCCAGCAGCATCCTACCCACATAAAAGAAAAAGATTAGCCACGTTGCCTGGAAAATGCACTGACACACCTTATCCCTGCGATACTTTTCGGGCATTCCCTCCTGATAATATAAAAGCTTTTCGTCCAGAATTTTTTGAATGTCTGCAATATTCCACTTGGAATACTCCGTACTGTAATAGGTTTCTTCTATTTCACTGAGATGCTCCAGTATCTCATCGTATTTAGCAAATGGTCCCATCATAAATACTCCTTTCTTATGTATAAAAACATTTTAGCTTGCCCAGCACTAGTAACAATGTGTTACGTCAACCTCAATTTCGCATTTGCTTTGCGCAAGGTTAGTCTTGTCATAATTAATGTAGAAGTAGAAAGACGATATGGTCCGTTCTTCACCCAATTGAAAATTGCGTACTTCTTCATCTTCCGAAAAATAGAAAGAGGTTGTGCAAGCAGACACATCATAACTGGTCCATGCTTTACCGGTAATCATCTCTTTCTCCTCATCCACTTCAAATACTATTTCTTCCATCTTGAAACAAGACGTTGCCATACTATATTGATTCCACTCCAAATCTCTTATAAAGTAGTAATCATTGTATTGTTCGACCTCTGTGAATTCGTCCTGGTTGTCTTCCACATACTCGATCAAATAATTTAATAAATATTCTCTTAGAAGCTCTTTGTTTTTAAGCATCTTTTCAACACCTTTCTCCGTTAGCTTATAGAAGCGGAATAAATCAAATATTTCCAGTTCAAACTTAAGCTTCTGCAACTTCTCTTTGGTAAGTTTAGCTTTTGAGAGAATTACTTTTTCATCCGCCTCAGTTAATTCCTCGCCAAACTTTCTTTGAAAATAGAGTGAAAAATATTCAAACCCCTTATAAGTACCCTTTGGGGTCAAATCCTTTTTCTCCGTTAACCATTTACGATAGTTGCTCAGCAAAGACATGGTACTTATGTATTCTGAAATCGAGCACTTTACATATGTCTTGAAAATCGTATTAAAATACTTTCTCTCATACCCACACTCTTCTTCCACGCGTTCCTTAATGGCCTTGTTAGTGAGGTTATTTGCTATCCCATCCTCTATAATTTCTAATGCATTTAAAACCAATAAACATTTTTCCTCTTCCTTCATAATATCTACCTCCTCATAAAATTGTATCACTGCCAGCGTCACAAATTTACTGAAGTTTTACTGTTTTGCCTGTTCATCAGCGTAGTAATTACGCTTGATAGAACAGACTTTTCGGAGTTCTTTTTATACTCTTCCGCGCAAAATACATCCGTATATTCTGAAACCGGAATAACATAATTTACTTTTGCAATGATTCTTGAGCTTTCTATATATGGTTGTTCAAAGTAACGACTATCGACTGAATTATATCTGCTGTCTCCCAGTACAAAATAATGTCCTTCCGGTACAACAAATGTCTTCGGTGAAAATGTGAAAACGTCTTTAGGAATGTAGTCTTCCTCCAGCACCTCTCCGTTGATTACTACCTTTCCGTCGGCAAAGCTTATGGTGTCATTTGGCAAACCAATGATTCGCTTAAGCAGCTTTTTGTCGTCTCCCTTAAATACAATCACGTCACCTCTTTGCGGCTCTTCCATCATATATGCTAAAGTATTGGCCACTATTAAATCCCCCGCATTAACCATCGGTGCCATACTTCCCGTTGGAACTGTAAACAGTCTCGCAATGTAACCAACAAATAGATATATACATATTACTCCTACCGAGAATTCAATTAATTCCCTTTTTGTAGTTCTGTTATTCTTCATAATATCTTTCTCCTCCTAACTTTCCTTAGCTACACGCTTCTACTCTTTCCAACCAGTTACAGCAATTTTCCCCTATCATGTCAAAAGTTGGTTTACACAAGCATCTTTTTTTGCCCACATCCTCATCAGACAAGTACACTCTTTTAGAGCGACAGTAATATTTGATATTGGTACACATCTGATTATTGAGACCCATGTTGGCATGGTCGTCTCGGGTTTTATATGTAGTTTGCATGATATTTTCCTCGCTTTCTTTATCCATTTACAGGTTCTGAGCCGATGGGTAGGGTAGAGCTTAATGAAATATTATTATTTTTCCAGTCCCCAAATCTTCTCTCAATTAAAAACCTTCTTTATTTAATCTTCATTTTTTATGTTATTGATATTTGTTTGTGAAAAATAAATATTGCCACAGGTTAATACAAAACACAAATGGCAATATCCATTAACAAGTATTAAGCAATCGAAATACCTACATCCTCACTTAATTCATCACCATCCGACCAAATGGTAAAAGAAAAATCTGCCATGCCATCACTTCTTGCACATTGGATATATCGTCCTGCATCATCCCAATCTCCATCTGAACAAGAGCCTTCAATACTATATCTTGCATTTGCGCTACCACTTATATAAACAAGTTGTCCACCATTTATCGCCACTTCAAAATCATTAACTGTAACACGGAAACGGTTTGTACTTACCGACTCGCAAGTTCTCACATACCCATCATCAAACTCGAACTCACAATCCGCTTCTAATTCATCAAAGTCATCATGACATCCGTCTAATACACCTTCCAAAAATTCTTTAATAGTTTCTTTGTTAATAATCATATACACTACCTCCTACGTCTTCATTTCTTTTGTTTTCTTGATTATATGGCCCCTAATAAACATTTGCAATAGTTCCAGACCACATTGGAACTAGTGGTTCTAGTGATTTTTTCTATAGCTTAAATTATACCTACATTTACCATTCTCTTGACTAAATATCTCAATTTTGATATCATAAAAGCGTATAAAAATCTTGTGGCATGACTTGCACAAAATGGGCAGAGGGATGCAAAAATGTAACCCGTAAACCACTTAACCGAAAGGAGATTTTTATGCTGAAAAATAATATTGATGGCACTAAAATTGGAAAGAACATTGAAGAATTAAGAGAAGAAAAAGGGATAAGTCGAGCTCAATTAGCCATACGTTTGGGTGTATCTTCCAAAACGATTTACTATTGGGAATCCGGTGCTAGAACGTTTTCTGTTAATCACTTAATAGCTCTCTCTACCTATCTTGGTGCGACAACCGATCAGATCTTAGGCTTTACAGCCTAAGATCTTTTCATTTTATGAATACCTCAGGCCAGCCACCTATTCATTATGTTCTTCCTTATTGTGATAACAGTTTAATCAATTCATTTCTAGGTTCTTCTAATCTGTATAATCGGTCAATTTTTGTTTGCCATTCTACAAACATCATTTTTACAGGAGACATATTTTCCTTTTTTCCATCCTTGTTTACTATTCTATCAAAACCATTTTTCCACTCTTTTATATCGTCTATAAAATCCTGCGATACCTTTTTCTCTTTCATTATCCAAATAACATATAATGCTATAAAAAAATAAGTATAAGAAGACACTATATAAAATACTGAAAAATCTAAAATATTGAACATTGTTTTTTCATCTTCTTCAAACAATTCCAAATCATTAATAATCGTATCCAAACCATTGGCTATGTGCTTCGTACAATTATATTTCTCTACTTCTAAATACTTTTTGACAAATATCAATTCAAAATTAGCCTCTGATTCATCATTATTTTCACACTCTACATAATCCTCCAAATATGTTTTATAGTTAATCATTGCCTTTTCTTTTTCGTACCTGGTAAATAAGTTCCAATCCAACGGCTTAATTTCATTTAGGTAAAACGAGATTACTCTATTTCTATACGTTCGGTTATCTCTTATCATAAAATCTTTTAGTATCTTTGATATTTCATCCTCATTTTCCTCATAATGTACAGACGAACACATTCTCGTTTTACTATATACTGCTTCATAAAACGATAATATTTTTTCGCTTTGAAAACTATAAAAATACATTAATGCACCATATTGAATGTCATTCCTTTCAGCCCCCGCCGGAAAAAATTCACAACCTCTTGCCAATGCTTCAGCAACACATATATCTATATCATCTTCGTTCTCCGACATAACCGGCAACAGTACACCTCCGTCTATTGACAGCACATTTAAAAGCCAATCCCGTTCATACAAACAGTGCAACAGATAATAACTATTCATATCAATATCCTTTAGATACATACTTATCATCACACTTTTTAATTCATTTGTATTACTTGCCTCTAAACTTATGTAATCTGTAAATCCATGATATTTTCCGGTTCCCGAACAAAAATAGTTTATTCCTTTATCCGTAGCTGAAATTCCCACATGGTTTGCTGTTTCAAGAACTCTTTTAGATACACCTTCGTAGATATCAATAATCTTTTTATCTGCACTAATAATCTTAGGGAAATTTTCTATTTCTCCAAACTCCTCCCTGGCAACATTACTAAATCTCTCCTGTTCTTCGCCACTTCCTTTGACCACATGTTTACAACAATGAGCAATTAATGTCTTACAGCACTTTCTTTTACCATTCTCTTTCACCGCAAACTCGCAATCTTCCCAATCATTTTTGCATAACCTCTGGTCACAGTTTCCTGATTTACCAGACCATTCTATGTCATCTAGTAGAAATGACTTTCCGCCTGCAATAAATATCCTTCCCATTATTCTACTCTCCTTACTAATTCATGCATTCTATTACAGTATTCCTTATACAAATCTTCTTCCAACGTCTCCAACACAGGCAACTTAATAAAATCGTGGTATATATCAATTTGAAAAGTAATTAAATATTGTGCCAATCTGTAACAATAATCATCCTCCATAATCATTGAAGTAAACCAATTAGCCAATGTTTCACTTTGACATTTCTGTCTATAATCATTCCTAAAAACATGGTGCCCCAATTCGTGAACAAGTACCATCTCAGTAAGTTTTTGAACAATATGACCTATTATTCCCTCTTTGCTATAACCATATTGAATTCCTAACGGTTCCATGAATTCTCTAACAAATTCTTCTTTATAGGTCATAGAAATCACTGTCTTCTCAATATTTCGATTACAAATAATTATTTTTGCACCTTCATCCAAATTAGTTGTGTAATATATTCCCATCAGTTTCATAAGTTTTGCTACGGTCATCTCACTAGGAAACACCGTCTTTATATCTTTAGGTGATATCATATTACCAGCCTCATTTAAATCCGAAATATGCCTTTTATTATTTCCCCCAATATAATGAGGGTAAATTTCGCGGATAATATGATTTCTTATCATGGTTAAGTCATCTATTGTCTCAAATCTACAAAGTCCCTTTAACTCAAACAACATCATAAATATCAACTCTTTTGCATATTTTTCATTTCTACATTCCCCATAATATAATGGTATAGCAATATTATCCATAGGTCTTCGATACAAATCGGAGAGAGTTTCTTCCAGCGCACATTTGATACCAAACATCGTCTCGTAACCATCTATGTCTATATTTTCATAGGGCTTATCAGTAACTTCAAACTCAATTCCATCTAATGTTTTCCATCCATTCCGTAAAGTTTTTGTTATTAATTTGATATCACCTATATACAAATTTTTACCATTTGCTTTATTAAAATTGTTAAAACTCATATCAACTTTAAGTCTCTCATGACGCTCATTTACTAAATATACATCTCTATCACTATCACGCAATATTTCAACCTTCGTATTTGTATGTACCTCACGGAACCACTCAACTATCTTATTGGCAATCGTATTATCTCTGTTATAGATATTAATAATACTTATTTCAATTTTAATCATAATCTTCTTCCTCCAAATCCTTTTTATATTCGCTTCTTCTTTTCGTTTGAAACAATCGCAATGTACATTATTATCATTTCTTTGCAATTTCCTGAATAAAAATTTGCAATTCACTATCCTTTGTTTTTTCGATTATATTCCCACATTTATAGGATTTCAATAGCTCAAGCTCATTTTGGAACCACTGGTTCATCTGTTTTTTACTCTCCCATCCCTCCATACACCTCTGCCACCAACCTAGTGTTAGAAGTTGGAAGGAAAAGCAATACAAAATAAATGAATGTGAAAGAATATTCCATCACACAAAATACTTCTTACAACATCAAATGAAGGAAGGCACTGAAAAAGCAGGACTTCAAAAAATAAGAGTGCATGACTTACGACACAGCCATGCTTCACTATTGATTGAGATGGGATTTAGTCCTTTGCTTATTGCCGAACGACTAGGACATGAGAATATTGAAACAACACTTAATACATATTCCCACCTATATCCCAACAAACAAAGTGAGCTTGCAGAAGCACTACAAAATAAATTAGTACGCTTTTAGTACGATTTGAAATTTAAAAAGCCCGCAACCCTTGATTTTACTAGGGTTAGCGGACTTTTGTTTATTACTCCCACTCAATTTCTTGGCACGTAATTCCTCTAAATCTGTGTCTTTTTAAGTGATTTCATTGCGTATATTAGCAGAAAAACACCCTCAAAAATCGACTATCACTTTTTCCAATGCCAAACCAATGCCACATAGGCTATCTACCAAAAATCACTTGGCGTGTGAGTTATCACACGTTAATTCTCAAAACTGCAATTTCTTGTTTATTTTGTCAATCTGCCTCTTTGCCTTTTCAATAATCTTTTCATTATTAGCTTCTGTTGCTAATTCCAACATCTCTTCCCAATCCTCTAGCTCATCAAGCAAAAGCCCCTTATACTGTTCATTTGTTAATCCTACTTCTTCCATAGTGTTACTCCTTTCTGTTTTCTATGCTATTTTCATCACAATCAGTTACCCTTTTATAGAATATTTTTTATTAAGCCACTCTTCAATGTCCTTATCCGTTATTTCTCCACGCTTTTCTTTTTCAATCATTTCCAACATTTCATCCGACGGCTCTAATCCATCTGCCTTAAGTAATCCCAATGCGAAATTCCATGCTGTCTCTTTACTCACTGACATATAATACTTCCCTCACTATCTTCTTATTCAATCAACTCAAATGTATCAATCAAATCTTCTGGCTCTTCCCAATCGTCCTCGTACCAATCCCATTTTTTTATATATCTTTTAAACCATTCAATTCCCGGCAAGGATGTTGCTATTGCCATAAAGTACATTAAATCTTTTTCTTTTCCCTCGTCAACATATATACCATCTTCCACTACCTTCAATCCTTTTTCCCTAAATCTTTCCGCTAAACAGGCATACATTTTTTGCAAATCGTATTTTCCTTCTTTTTTGATTTTTTCTTCATCAAACTCTATTACCATTTTCAAAATATTACTTATACACCCTTCTATTTCGTCAACTCAAAAGTCTTAATCAAATCTTCCGGCTCTGTCAAATCTTCTTCGTACCAATCCCATTTCTTGACATATTTTATAAACCATTCTACATCAGACAACACCGTTGCTAATGCCATAAATTCATTTAAATCCTCTTCGTTCCCACTGTCTGTATAGACCCCCTGTGCAACCACCTTCAAGCCCGACTTCACAAAATTTTCGTCTAAATGTGCATACATTTTTTGCACGTCATACTTTCCTTCTTCTTTAATTTTTTCCTCATCTAACTCAATTACCATTTTCAACATATTACTTATACTCCTTCCTATTCCTCGATATCATTTGGCATTAAAGACCACTTTTGTCATGACATAATTATACTTTTTTATAAGTCCAATAATCCCACCTCAATCAAGGAATACAAGAGGAATACAAGAATTTCTATATCCTATATATCTAAGTATATTTTACATCTTTCGCCCTGTCAACCCACAACAAAATAAAAGCTCCTCATTAGATTACCTAATAAGAAGCTCCCTATCATTTTTACATTTTAATCAAACCTAATCACGTCATTTGGCGTACATTCCAGCACTTTGCAAAGTTTCTCTAACGTATCCACCGTTATACCCTTATTGTGCTTGAGATTGTTTATAGTTCTCGGATTAACGTTGTACTTTGCTATCAACATATATGTAGTTACGCCTTTTTCTTTCATTGTCTGCCATAAGGGCTCATAATTAACCATTTTCACATACCTCACACTCAAATTATGATATGTAAAAAATTGCTTGCATATACTGAAATATGTAACTATAATAATGGATAAAACCGGAGCATAACGCTCCGCATGAAAAGGAGACCAAAAATGAAAAAAATGATGAATGCTTTAAGCATACTGCTGATGATGTTTGCGTTCGGTTTTTCAAGCATTACTGCTTGTGCCGGAGAAATAAGCCAAAGCGAAGTGACAACTTATACAGAGGTTAAAATTTCTGCCACAGTGCCGGAAGGATTTAATGAAGACATTATTATAACATTGGAAGAAAGTGTTACATTAGTGCGTGGTGGCGTTGTTTTGAGTGCAGAGAACGGATATGCGAGTTCTACAAGGGTAATTGGTGGTAATATCTACAATACATATGTACGTTATGGAAATAATGGAGATTGGAAGTGTGACATTGCGAAACAGTACGAAGTGCCGAATGGTGTCAGCGTGGAATTTTCTATTACTGTAACAGATGGAAGTCTTGCAAACAAAGTATTGACAGAAGAACAGCCAGAACAGTCCCAGCCGGTGTCCGGCAATGCAGAAACTCCTCACAGTAAGGATATAGACCCTCTTACAAATCTATTAAAAGGAGAAGTGGCAGTACAAAACTTTATCGACAAAACATCCTTTATTCAAAATGACGAGAGTTATCAAGGATGGGATTTTTTAGGCTTATACAGTGGAGATGGTTTAAAAAAGGATTATCTTGATAGTCATTCCAATAATACAGAAGAACAATGGAATGCCATGACGGAATATGAGAAATTTGTATGGCGAAAAGTATATCTGTCGCCTAATTTGTATATGTTCAAAGCAAAAGATTTAAACGATTTTATGGAAGACGTACTTGCGACGGAAATTTCGTTATTTAAAAATAATGAGTACACTGACGAAGATACAGTATACGATGCGTTGGTGGAATTGTACGAGTGGCATTACTCATATTTCTTGGTTACAGGTACCGTTTATGACTATTACAATGGTGCAGAGTACGTGCTGGATGAGGAAGTACAGGAAGTTGTAATACTAGAGGAAGTGAAACAGCCAGAAGAAATAAAACAATTAGAGGAACTGAAAGAAGAAGTTATGGCGGAACTAACCGAGGAAGAAAAAGAAGAATTGAGGATTGCTACTTCTACCAAGACTTCTCCTATTCTACCAATTACCATAGTTGTACTTTGTATCATTATAGCAGTAATAGCCTTCCTTTTTATTCGCAAACAAAAGAAGTAAATGTTTAATACTTCCTATGAAGCACTTGACGAACAAAGGCTAAAACTCCTATAATATTAATATACGGAAGGGGGGCTCTTTATGATAGACGAAACAAACTCTGGCGAATTATTAGTCCAGTATGCAGAAGAAAACCAGACAAGAAAAATCATGGAAATTCTTAATGAATGTCAAAGCCTTGACGACGCCAAGGAACAAGTAAAAAAATTGCTTATCAGCTAAAACATGAACCATTACAAAAACTCCGGGAACCACTCGGAGTTTTTGTATGTTTAGTTAAATATCAAATTTCCATCCCCAATGCTTTAGCATATACAATCTGTTGAATATCTCGAAAAATCTCAATTAAATTTTTCATATCTTGCTTGTCATAATCTCCACCTTTTTCATTTACATGCTTTGCAATTTGATTAAGATTAGTGCCAATTTTATTAAGCTCTTTTGAAAGCTCCTTAATATCATAAGTTTCAAGTTTTACAACCAAGCCGTCTTTCATAACTTTGCGGAAATATTCGCTCATTGTTAATCCACATGAACCTGCCTTGTCCTTCAAATACTGATGCTCTGCTTCTGTCAAAAAAACTTGAACCTTACGTTTCCTTATCCTATCCTTTTCTGCCATTTCTGCATTTCCTCACTGTGAGTAATTTAACCATTTTCAAGGGGGTTTTAGGGGGCTTGCCCCAACAAAGTGACTAACAAGCGGGGTACAAAATCGCACGTAGTGGGAGTATGTACCCAATGCTTGCTATAGGTTTTTGATACAAAAAAATTCCTTTCTTTTCCTCTTTACTTTTACATATGCAATTCAATGCTTATGGATTTATTCTCCAAATTGTTGGTAGCGAATAAGCATTAAATTTTCACCACTTGCCCTTTTATTATTCATCAATTTTGGATTAATCATAATCGCTCCCACTCTCCTTTTTATAATTCCTGCTTCCGTCAATAGCGACAATGTATCCGACACAGTCTGTCTAGATGCTCCTGCTTTTTCAGCCAACTCTGTTGTTGTTATTACTAACACATTGTCCGACTTATTCATATTTTTTAAAATATATTTTACTACCTTCATTTTCTTATTTCCCAAAGTGTCTATGAGCTTAGTAATCTCATATAAATATGTAATCATAAATGGTTCATTTCTTCCAACAGGTCTCTCGAATTCATCAATCTCTCTCCTTTCTCCGGTTTCCAAATTTACCCATTCCGAACGTCCCTTGTATTGAATTGTTGATTTACTATTCATTATTATGCTCCTACCTGTCAACTTTCTTTGACATTATTGTCAAATTTTTAAGACATTGGGATTATCCCAAATGCCTTATATTTACTACGTAAATTTCCACTTCTATTTTTTCTCACTCTTATCTTAGTATTACACTAATAGACTTGCCATAACAATTCAAATTTGCTATACTACATTTGGTTGATGTGCTAGCAATGCTTTGCATTGTTACACTTAAAGTCCTTGTGTATACACAGGGACTTTACTTTATTGTTGCAGAAGCTGTATTCATTTTCATTTCCAGCAATTCTGCTATCCCTGCCTGCTTATTAGGATATAAGTGACCGTACGTATTTAATGTTGTTTCCACTTTCTCATGTCCTAGCCGGTCTCTCACTTCCAATACAGGGACACCCATTTCAATCAAAGCACTCGCATGCGAGTGTCGAAGGTCGTGAACCCTAATTTTCTTTACCCCGGTAACCTTAACCCCATACCGTAATTCATGGTCTAAATAACTCTTTGTATGGGGAAATATCCGTTGTTCTGGTAGCACACCATATATACGTTTTACGTATTCGCACAGTTCATTTTTAAGTGTAATCGGTATTGTTATGTCCCTTACACTTTTGGGTGTCTTAGGTGGTGTAATAACATCTTTCCCATTCAACCGCTGATATGACTTCGTAACGTGAATAATGCCATTTTCAAAATCAATATCCTTATATGTAAGTGCTAATAATTCTCCTGCTCTCATTCCTGTCCAAAACAATAGTTTGAAAGCCATTTCGGCTTGCGGTCTATCGGCTAATCCGGCAATAAATGTATTAAATTCCTCTATTGTATAAAACTGCATTTCATCTGCTTTGTTTTTACCAATTGTTCCTGCCTTTCTCGCCGGATTACTTGTTAAATCATGATACTTCACACAATAATTAAAAAAGGCTGATAATTGGTTATTGACCGTTCTTAGGTATGTTTCTTTGTAACCTTTCTTAATTAAATCATTTTGCCACTCTCGTACATGCGTTGCTTTTATCTCCGTAAGCTTCATATTACCGAAATAAGGCAACACTTTAAGCTCCATGATATATTTCTTAGTACTCATGGTATTTGCCCTTATACGGACTTCCATATCCTTACAGTACACTTCCCACATAGACTGAAATGTTATATCATCCAAATCAACTTGATATTGCTCCAAGAATTTACGCTCATATTCTACCGCTTCTCGTTTTGTAGCAAACCCACGCTTCTTCTTGATTACACGTTTTCCATTTTTACTGATGTAAAAGGAACAATACCATGTGTTACGCTCCTTGTCTTTATACGCCGGCATTCTGCTTTACCTCGCTTCCTGTACCCACATAGTACTTCTTCATAAAATACGCACGAGGCACTTTTCCGGCAACAGTTATATAATTCTGCTCTTCCAATTCCTTATTCAGCATCCGCAACAACTTATAACTGTGCCCAAGGCTAATCCCCAGCATATCCGCACACTCTTGTGCTGTTAAATACAATTTTTCCATGCCTTGTCTCCTTTCTTTTGTTGACTTTGTATGTATAGCTTGATACAATATTAGTACAATTTTGTTACTGTTGTCTTGTATCCGCCTTGCAAATCAGTAACATTATTGTATTCAATAGTACGTTTTTGTTACTGTTGTTTTTATTGTACCTATTATCTACATTATTGTCAAGTATTTAAGTTTAAGGAGTATCTATGACTATTGGAGAAAAAATAAAACTTGCAAGAACCTTATCAGATTTAACTCAAAAACAATTGGGAATTATGACCAATCTTTCCGACGCAAGGATTAGACAGTATGAATTAGGCATAAGAAATCCGAAACCGGAACAACTAACTTCTATTGCCTCAGCTTTAAACGTTCCTATCGAATTTTTCCATGATAGAAGAATTGATAGTGACTTAGAAATAATGCATGCACTTTTTGAGATAGACAATTCCAGAAATATCCGCATACATCAACTATCTTCCGAAACCGGCGATGTAACTGAATATGCAATTAGCTTCAATAGCATTACTTTGAACAATTATCTAAATGCTTGGAAAAAAGAAAAAGAACAGCTTAACTCTGTAGACTACGAGAAGTGGAAATTGCATTTTCCAAACGATATATTAAACACTATGAACAAAGTGCTAAAGGCAAAAAGAAAAGAACTATCCGGCGAATAGTCCTTTCTGTAAAGCAATGCCAAATCAATGCCAAAAGATATAAGAAAAGCCTTGAAACCCAGCATTTATGCAGGTTTCAAGGCTTTTAGCATTCTATTCCCACTCGATCGTAGCTATCGGCTTCGGGCTCAAGTCATAGCAGACTCTACAAACGCCATCTACCTCGCTCAGAATACGATTGGTAATCTTCTCCAGTACTTCCCAGTCGATACGGGGAACGGTACAGTGCATTGCATCTACTGTGTTTACGG
This sequence comes from Acetatifactor sp., assembly GCA_045538995.1. Lineage (GTDB taxonomy): Bacteria > Bacillota > Clostridia > Lachnospirales > Lachnospiraceae > Acetatifactor. The sequence goes on from JAZQEK010000030.1 coordinate 23,616, forward strand.
CACGGATGATAACCGGCCAGTAATCCAGACGCTTGCCATCCTTTACACCGGTAGAGGTGATATCCGGAACCACGGTAAAGAACTGCCAAATCTTGTCAGTCAAACCTGCGATTTCGAACTCTTCTCTCAGGATAGCATCTGCCTCACGAAGAGCATGCAAACGGTCTCTGGTGATAGCTCCGGTACAACGAACGCCCAATCCGGGACCCGGGAAAGGCTGACGATCTACCATGGATGCAGGAAGACCAAGTGCCTTACCTACTACACGAACCTCATCCTTGAAGAGAAGCTTCACTGGCTCTACCAAGCCTTCGAACTTGAAATCTTCAGGAAGTCCTCCTACATTGTGATGTGCCTTTACACCATCAGATTCCAAAATATCCGGGTAAATAGTTCCCTGTGCCAGGAAAGAAATTCCTTCCAGCTTGCCGGATTCCTCTTCAAATACACGTACGAATTCTTCACCGATAATCTTTCTCTTCTTCTCAGGCTCTGCTACACCTGCCAGCTTGTCCAGGAAACGGTCGGTTGCATCAATATAAATTAAATTTGCATCCATCTGGTTACGGAATACTTCGATAACCTGCTCGCTCTCTCCCTTACGCATCAAGCCGTGATTTACATGCACGCTCACTAACTGCTTGCCGATAGCCTTAATGAGCAATGCTGCTACTACAGAACTGTCTACACCACCTGATAATGCCAATAATACCTTCTTGTCACCTACCTGCTCACGTACTGCCGCAACCTGCTCTTCAATAAACTTCTCTGCCAACTCAGGTGTGGTAATACGCTGCATATCGCTGGGTCTTACATTTGAATCCATGTTTATTCCTCCTGAATAAGTAAATATAAATTAAAAATATTTCTATCTAACGCTACAACAAAGTAATTATAATCAATGACATTCAAGAAATCAATTATTTTCTTTAAAAAATTTATCTTTTTCGAAACAGAATGAAAAGCACTGCACTCACAGCCATTAAAATCGGGTAGTATAAATAAGGCATAATCATATAGGGTGTCAGACCTGTCAGGCTGGCTGCAGATAAAAGCTGAGCACCATAAGGTATCAAGCCCTGTCCTACCGAACTGAAGATATCCAGCAGGGATGCTGAACGTTTCGGGTCCACATCAAACTCTTCACTGATTTCCTTTGCAATAGGTCCTGCCATAACAATCGCTACCGTGTTATTCGCCGTGCAGGCATCTACCATCAGGGAAAGACCTGCGATACCCAGTTCCGCTCCCTTGGCACTCTTAATCCTGCTACGGATCAAATCCAATACAAACTGTATACCACCATGTTCCTTCACCAGTGACACGATACACGCCACTATAATGGATACCACAGTAATATCATACATACCGGTGACACCATCCCCCACTACAGTAAACATCTGGTTCAAGGGAATGCTTCCGGTCGCCACACCTACGATTAAGGAAACAACCGTTCCTCCGATTAGCACCACGAAAACATTAATACCAATCAAAGCACCGACCAATACTAATAAATAGGGTACCACTTTTAACAAATTATATTCCAGTGTCTCTGTCATTTCGAAATTACCATTCAGCGTAATCACCAGCAATATCACTATCGTAATAATAGCTGCCGGTAATACAATGAAAAAGTTCTCCTTGAACTTGTCTTTCATTTCACAGCCTTGTGTTTTCACCGCTGCGATAGTGGTATCACTAATCATGGACAAATTATCCCCAAACATGGCACCACACACTACCGCACCGATGCAAATAGGCATGGCAAAGCCTGTCTTTTCACTAATACCCACAGCGATGGGTGCCAGTGCAGATATGGTTCCCATGGAAGTACCCATAGATACAGATATGAAACAACCAATCACAAACAAACCCACAACTGCAATACTTGGAGGCAAAATGGAAAGTCCGAAGTTTACCGTACTCTCCACACCACCGGCAGCCTTCACCGCACCGGAGAAGGCACCTGCACACAGGAAAATCAAGCTCATGGTAATAATGTTTTCATCACCTACACCCTTTGCAATAATACTTATCTTTTCATTAAATTTTAACTTCCGATTTTGAAAAAAAGCCACTGCCAACGCTATCAAAAATGCCACAATAGCCGGCATTGCATAAAAATCTCCCGAAACGATTCCTGCTCCCAGAAAAATCACCAAAAACACTCCAATGGGAAGCAATGCCCAGGCATTTCCCTTCTTTACTTCTTGATTCATCTCTTTGTCCTCACTCTTTCTATTCTTCTTCCTTGCTCCAGTCAAAAGCATATCGAACCGCCTTGTTCCAGCCCTTGACCTTCCTTCTTCGTTCCTCGTCCCCAATCATAGGTACAAAGGTTTTATCGATTGCCCAATTCTTTATTACCGCTTCCTTATCCTTCCAGTAGCCCACTGCCAACCCCGCCAGATAAGCAGCACCCATAGCTGTAGTTTCTACGCAGGAGGGGCGGTTCACCGGCACTCCTACGATATCTGCCTGTGTCTGCATCAGGAAGTCATTGGCACTGGCACCTCCATCTACCTTTAAGGTGTTGATATCAATGCCCGAATCAGTCCGCATGGCCTGCAATACATCGTTGGTCTGATAAGCAATAGACTCCAATGTGGCCCGAATAATATGACATTTATTTACGCCTCTGGTGATTCCTACAATCGTTCCTCTGGCATACTGGTCCCAATAAGGTGCCCCCAGTCCGGTAAAGGCAGGTACTACATAACAACCATTGGTATCCTTTACCTTCTTTGCCATGTACTCCGAATCTGCCGCACTGTCAATCAGCTTCATTTCGTCCCGCAACCACTGTACTGCGGCACCTGCCACAAATATAGACCCTTCCAATGCATAAGTAACCTTTCCGTCAATCCCCCATGCAATGGTGGTTACCAGTCCGTTACCGGAAAACACCGGCTTTTCCCCTGTATTCATTAATAAGAAGCATCCGGTACCATAGGTGTTCTTAGCCTCTCCCGGTGCGAAACAGGTCTGTCCGAAAAGTGCTGCCTGCTGGTCACCCGCAGCACCACCTATGGGTATCTCTGCCCCAAAGAAAGATGCCTCTGTCATACCATACACCTGACTGGAGGGACAAACCTGTGGCAACATGCACCTGGGTATTCCAAACTCCTGCAAAATTTCCTCATCCCAGTCCAGCTTCGTAATATTAAAAAGCATGGTTCTGGAGGCATTGGAGTAATCCGTCACATGTACTTTCCCCTTGGTCAGTTTCCAAATCAACCAGGTTTCCACCGTTCCGAAAAGCAACTCCCCCTTTTCAGCACGTTCTCTGGCACCTTCCACATGGTCCAAAATCCATTTTAATTTTGTTCCGGAAAAGTACGCATCTATCACCAGTCCTGTCTTGCTCCGAAACAGTTCTATCAATCCTCTTTCCTTTAAAGTATCACAATACTGCGAAGTTCTGCGGCACTGCCAAACAATCGCTTTGCATATAGGCTCCCCGGTCTGTTTGTCCCACACTATCGTGGTTTCTCTCTGATTCGTAATACCGATTGCTGCAATATCTGCGGCATCAGCACCGATTTTCAACATAGCTTCCACCGCCACTCCCAGCTGTGAAGACCATATTTCATTAGCATCATGTTCCACCCAGCCCGGCTGTGGAAAATACTGGGTAAACTCCTTCTGCGCCATACTGCAGATTTCGCCTTTTTCATTGAAAAGAATGCATCGGTTGCTGGTTGTTCCCGCATCCAGTGCCATAATATACCTTGCCACTTTTTTCCCTCCGAATCATGTATTCTTTCTCACTTAATATATTATTTTAACTGATTCTTCTGTACTTGTCACCTGTTCCAAACACTTTTTATGCACATTGTTAAATATATATGTAAAAAAACATTTAAAACTTTTCAAAAATGATAATTGTCAACTGCTCTAAAGTGTGATAATGTAACAGTGGTGTTATTTTTAACAGCAAACAGTCCAATAAAAGAAGGGAAAATCTAACATGAAAAAGATTTATGAAGGAAAAACAAAAGATGTATTTAGCCTTGACAATGGAAATGTAATGTTAAAGTTCAAAGATGACTGTACCGGCAAGGACGGCGTATTTGACCCGGGCGAAAATTCAGTAGGATTGACCATTGAAGGTATCGGTAAGGCAAACTTACAGACCTCTATCCACTACTTCGAGTTATTGAAGGAAGCAGGCATCAAAACACATTATGTAAGTGCAAATGTAGAAGATGCTACTATGGAAGTTCTTCCTGCAACTGTATTTGGACATGGTCTTGAAGTTATCTGCCGTTTAGTAGCTACAGGAAGCTTTATCCGCAGATACGGCGAGTATATTGAAGATGGCACCGTATTGGAAGGCGGTTATGTAGAGTGTACTTTCAAGAATGATGCAAAGGGCGATCCTCTGGTAACCAGCGAAGGTCTTGCAGCTCTCGGCGTTATGAGCACTGAGATGTTCAACAGCATGAAGGAGCAGACCTTGAAGATTACCAAGATTGTTGCAGATGACTTAAAGAGCATCGGTCTTGATTTGTGGGATATTAAGTTTGAATTTGGTTACAATAACGACGAAGTAATCTTAATCGACGAAATCGCTTCCGGTAACATGCGTGTTTACAAGGATGGCAAGATTGTTGACCCTGTAGAATTGACAAAATTAATTTTAAACAGATAGAATGACTCAGAATGTGAGGAGATTTATATGGAAAGAAAAGTTGGTACTATTTCAAGAGGTATTCGTTGTCCTATTATCCGCCAGGGCGATAATCTGGTAGATATGACAGTTACCAGCGTTTTGGAAGCTGCTGAAAGTGAAGGTTTCTCTCTCAGAGATAGGGATGTAATTGCTTTAACCGAATCTATCGTAGCCAGAAGCCAGGGCAACTATGCCAGTGTTCAGGATATTGCAGCTGATGTAAAAGCAAAGTTAGGCGGAGAAACTGTTGGTGTTATCTTCCCTATCTTGTCCCGTAACCGTTTTGCGATCTGCTTAAAGGGTATTGCAATGGGTGCTAAGAAAATCGTTTTAATGTTAAGCTATCCCAGCGATGAAGTAGGTAATGCACTTTTAACCTACGACCAGCTTGACGAAGCCGGCATTAATCCTTATTCTGACGTACTGACTTTAGAAAAATATCGTGAATTATTCGGCGAGAACAAGCACGAATTCACCGGTGTTGATTATGTAGAATACTATTCCAATATTATTAAAGAAGCAGGTGCTGAAGTAGAGGTTATTTTTGCAAACCAGCCCAAGACTATCTTGAATTATACTGATTGCATTATTACCTGCGATATCCACACCAGAGCAAGAACCAAGCGTCTCCTGTTAGCAGGCGGAGCAAAGGTTGTTTGTGGTTTAGATGATATTATGAACGCTCCTGTAAACGGTAGCGGCTACAATACAAAGTACGGTCTGCTTGGTTCCAACAAGTCTACAGAAGACCAGATTAAGCTCTTCCCCAGAGAGTGTCAGGACTTGGTAGAAGATATTCAGGCAGAAATCCTGAAGAAGACCGGAAAGCATGTAGAAGTTATGGTTTACGGTGATGGTGCTTTCAAGGATCCTCAGGGAAAAATTTGGGAGTTGGCTGACCCGGTAGTTTCTCCGGCATTCACCAGTGGTCTCATCGGTACTCCTAACGAATTAAAATTAAAGTACCTTGCAGACAATGATTTCAAGGATTTGAGCGGCGAAGCTCTTAAGGAAGCAATCTCCAAGAGCATCAAGGAAAAGTCATCCAACTTAGTTGGTAACATGGCTTCTCAGGGTACTACACCCAGACAGTTAACCGACCTGTTAGGTTCCTTGTGTGACCTAACCAGTGGTTCCGGCGACAAGGGTACCCCGGTCATCTTAATTCAGGGATATTTCGACAACTTCACGGACTAAAATGAGCCGTGCAAAAAATAGCAACCTCGGTCCATATCGTGCTCGCACGAATATGGGCAGATGGTTGCTATTTTTTATAGGGCACATGCCCGCGGAACGAGGAAAGCCGCAGGCTTTTCGAGTGGCACGGCTCTACACGGTCCTCATCTTCACACAAAAAAGGTGCCGCACTCTTGCGACACCCTCATTTTCACTATTTCCTCTCCACCGTAAACACCATACCACTGATTGGATACATCCACTCCGTATTTAACACAATATCATACACACCATTCTGATGCTCATGTGCTACCTCCAATGCAGATTCCTCACCCTTACTCAGGAAGGAATACATATCCACATCCATCACATCCTCCGGGTAGCTCAGGGAAATCTTGGGTGCCTTGGTCGGATCCACGATTGCCACCTCCAGAACAGAACCCCAACGCATGGGCATATGGAAAATAATACGCACAGTATGTTCCATCAAATTCACATCAAAATCACTATGTAACTTCACCAGAATACCTACCGTATTTACCTCCACAGACTTAATCAGTCCCTTAAAACCATCAATCTGCAAATCCAGCTTAAACAATGCCTTGAACTGATTCACCATCTCCTCCGGTTTCTCCTTTTGCAAACGGAAGAAATATTCAATATCCTCTGCCGTGATACTCAGACTCTCCCGAAAAATACAATTATCAAAAGCACTGTCATCCTTCCGGTCACGCAATACATTGTCCAGATTCATATTTCCGAACAGGAAACCAATCTTTACTTCATTGCTGTTCATACCCTTGCCATTCCTACTCAGGTACTTTACCTTGTAATGAAGCTTCTCCTGAATATAGAAGTACTGGCTCTTATCCTGTAACACATCATACACCGCCGGCAAATCCTGATATAACTCGAAATTATAAATAAACTCTGTACGGATTTTATACTGAATATCTGCCATCAGATAGTTCTCCAGATTATTGGTAATCATTTCGGTTACATCAGCATCACGAACCACTGATTCAATGGTAGATTGCAGGAAACGCTTCCTCTGTTCCTCCGTAAACAAATCCAAAGTCTCCGGATTACTCATCAAAGTCTCCGTAATCTTATTAGACATCTCCATCGCAGATGCATCCCGGCTCAGCTTCTCATTAAAAAAGTCAAATATTAACAATGGCGGTAAAATACCGATAATATTGTGTAAAATATTGACAATAAACTCCTCCGAAGTAAAAAAGCCATTCGCCATAGAAATCAATATTAATACTATCAATATAATGAAAGTAACAGAATATAAAATAATATAGTTTCTGCGTTGCTCCCTCTTTATGGTACTTACCAGTTCACTTTCCAACCTTTTTCTTTTGTTCTCTTCACTCACTCTTCTGTAACCTCCTCCAAAGAAAATACTCCTTTATAAATCGCAGGGTCCTGCCTGTAATACGCCCAAAAACGGTCACCGAAATCATAATGCCACCATTCCGAAGGCAAGTTCGTAAAACCGGCCTTGGTCATAGCATGGTACAGAATGCGACGATTGTCCCGTATCTCCTCTTCTTCCGCATCATCTGCATCCTCGAAATAAGCCGTGTGTGTCTTCGTGGAAAACGCATCAAAGGCAGTTCCCATATTTAGTTCCTTCCCCTCTGCATCGACCAAAGTTACATCCACAGCACCACCGGTCGTATGCACCGGCGGACAATTTCTATCTGCTATAGGAAGGGATATATAAGCAGCGACGATACGCATTCGCTCCTGCTCTGACACCTTATCTAATCCAAACTGCTCGATAATGTCCTCTGCATACTCTTCGTACAGCTCCTTCTGCAATGCAAAAGGTCTCCAAGCGTCCCAAATCCGTAGGAAAAAACCTTCCGGCAAATACTCCTGTGCCCTCTGCAAACGCTCCAGCACCTCTTCCCGCATCAAACATCTGGGCTCAGCATTCTCCATTCCCAGCTTCGGATACTGCATACACACATCCAGTCCCATCTCCTTCGTAACCTCTACAAAGGATGCTTCCTCGAATGCATGATAAATAAACTTCTCGGGTTCCCGAATTTTCGGTATCTCCTTCATTCAAACATCTCCTTCTTTAACCCCAATAGCCACTAATCACATTATAATACAAGAACAATATGCCATAAACAAGCGGCTGATGCAACATATATACTACCAATGAATTCTTCCCCAATTTTTCTAAAAAAACATTTTTCCCAAAGCTTAAATGGGAAAGCCATTGTTTCTCCTGAAACACTCTATGTAAAAAGTACCCCGTTAGAAACAAAAATATCCATGGCAATATGGAAAAATAATCTGTTGAAGAAAAACTTCTGGCAGGAAACCCCAGATATGCCGTAAACCAATTCACATACCAATTCTCCGGCAACACCACCGCCTGCCAGTCTCCAAAGCCTAAATAACCGTCATTAATATTACGTAAAAAAAGAAACATCACAAAACTCACACACACACCCCACACGGAATGTACATGCTTCAAGACCTTCTCCAGCGGTATCATCAAAAGCATACAACTTCCGAGCAATGTCAACACACCAAAAAGCACTCTGTTCTGCGGCATGAAGATACTCGTCACCAAACTGATAATCATCCCTGCTACAAAAACAATTACTCCTCGTTTCCACTTTTTCCGACCGAAAGCCCAGCAAAAGCCGGACAACAATATAAAAGCCCAACATATACTCTGTTGCCACAAATGTGCCCCCTCAGACTTATACCAGCTCCATTTTTCTCCAAAAATATATACCATATCCCAAACGGTATGATACACAATCATACTAATTAACACCAATCCGCGGATACTATCCAGAATTGGATATCTCTTACTATCCATAAAACAATCCCTGTTCACACTTACTTCTAAACTATTTCTACACTATCAGGCTCCGGTCTGCACCCTTTACTCCATCATCTGTATAGAAATATCCATCTCTTCCGCACGTTTCACATACCCTACATTTATCTGCTGAGTAGCAGCCAATACCTTCTTCACATATTTGCCGCCAAAACGTCCTGCCACTGCATCCAGCTCGTATAGAGCCATCTGGTTCACCTTACCATTCTTGCAGGAAATAAATACCGGTGTCTTGCCCTCCAAAAGCATCACATCGATTTCATTCTCTACATCTACCTCATAATTGTTAATGATACCATCCCAATCAATATGTACTCCCACTCTGCAATCCGAATACTTGCCGGTATTTCGGAACATATAATAGGTATGAAGCTCTAACAAACAGCCTGCATCCAACAGACAATCTCTGATTAATTCATCCTTATAAGTAAATCTGGTGTATTGTGCATCCGTCCAAACCCGAAGCAAAATTCCCTGTGCACAAAGCTGTTGCAAGTATCTGCGTATCTCCTTTAACGAAGTCATATCCGGTGTTTTCTTCGCAATCTTTTCCAAATCGCTCGTTGCCACAGAAACGCCTAATGCACCATCTTCATATTTGATACAATTTTTAAACACAGACGACAAAGCATTCCACTTACGTGCATCGCTCTGTGCCACCTGCCACATACGCTCTACATCCTGCTCGAACTCGGTTTCCTCCAGATGATTTTTCACATTCTTCTGCAAACGATAATTGATCACGCCACCATACAAGCGAATAATATCATCCAAGGTCAACTGTACCTCTCTCCGTTCCACGCATTCATCAATATGGGGCACATCATCCCACTTATTCAGCAAATACAACTCCTCGGAAGGCAGGTCAAACTTGTGCAAAGGTACCTTGTGCTTAGTAGACAATATTCCCATAGCCACCAACACCAAATCCTCTCCACCGGTCAAATCAAAAAAACACTTCCCTCCGGCACGCACTTCCTTTAATATCACACTCTCCATTAATTCTTCAATCTTGTACAAGCTCTTCTGGCTTACCTCATAGAACTCCACATCTGTAATCCCACAAATATTCCGAAATGCTTTTCTGGTATCTTCTATCCTATCCCTTGTCATAATATCACTATGTCCGAAGAACAATACCTTGTCCATCTTAAAATTCATACAGGTAACTAAATTTTCTATGGGTTCTTCATCAAAAAATTCTATGTTTACGTTCATAGGGTGCTCCTTTGTATGTCTTGCCGGATACTGCTTGGTTACTTTTGATTATAATAGTTTATTGTATCATATTTTGGGGGAATTAGAAAGAAGTATATTCATTTGTTGTAACAATTTACATCAATTATCGCAGCTTGTATATGATAATGGGCACCGCTATGACGGTGCCCTGACAACATTTTTCCACATTATTTTTCCTAATATTACCAGCGTGCAAAAACTTGACAACATCATAAAATATGTTATACTAATTATAGTCAACTTGTGACGGATAAAAGCTGGGTTCCCGAATGGGAGTAGGCGCCTAGGTGCTTAGAATCCTTTGCTCCTGGGGTTGACTATTTTTTTACACTTTTTACTTTTAAATCATCGAGTATTGTACTCGGTGACTTTTTTATTTCATCATAAATAAAATCAATTGTTTGTTGCGAATAGCTGTACTGCGGCTGCGTAGAAATCTGATATGTAAAGCACAACCTCTCATTCTCTTTTATGGAAAAATAAGATGTAAAAAGGTTAAAGTGATACATATTCAATTGCACTTCCTTTGCATTGAACAACAGTTTAATATTGTCCTTCTGAATCCTCTTGTTGATCTCCTTAATGCATGCTTTAGCACTATACTTATGAGTATCATTTGGATTCTTCAATTCCTTAATTATTCTGACACCTTCTCGAGCCTCTTTTTCGATATGATACACTTCCGTTGCTTGATTTCTGTCCTTAGTCATATAATGGTAATGCTCAACCCTAATTGCGAATGCACTGTTATTCTCTTCCACCATTGGTTCCAATGTCTGTTGCACGGAAAACAATTTTTCTGCCACCTGCTCTTCATACTTGCCTCTTATCTCAGTCTCATTTAGCGATTTCAAACGAACTGACAGCGTGATAAAATTTTCCGGTATTACTTTTGTCATATCAACCTCATGGAACTCCATCATTTTGTCTACAAAGTTGAATACACATGCCTGTAAAAGAGGGATATACACAGCCTCATATTCCTCAGTAATGAAATGAGTACTCGTGTTTCTTAATTCTATTACCTTTTCAAGATTTTTACGCAAAGGTGCTTTTTCGTTAGTAAAAATTTTCTGTACACAGTTCTCTAATGTAATGGTTCTATTAGGCTTATCTGAATAGTATATAGAACTAACTCCAAATTTATTTATCATATGTGCTTTTAACATTAATTCCCAAGCATTACATATAAAAAAACTAAATCCTTCAAGTCTATAATTTATTGAGGGCTTATTGTAAATTTCAATAGCCATTACAAAAGCTTCCTTTGCCTTATCTACAAGTCTTTCACTAGTGGTCATATAACACCTTCCTGTCTCATTTACTTAATCTTATTCTTCCAAATATTAAATGGAGCACTCGGCTTTCTAGCAAACACTCTCAATATATCTACACTTAGGAAAGTTTCCACAACCATAAAATTGTTTCCCTACATGTTCGCCCTTTTTAGAAGTCCTTAGTACTAATTCGCCACCACATCTAGGACAAGTCTTTTTCTCAACTTGTACTTGTTGCTGTTTCTCCTCCGGACTCTCTTTGATTATGGTACGCTCCCCTTCTTCCGTTGTTTCTTGTTCCTGTGAAGTTTTCTTACCCTCTAGTTCATTAATCATTTCTTCATATTTGGTGCTATAATTAGACTTTCTTGGTCTATCACTTTTTAAGAAAAATTCAGCTATCTCCTGCATATCTTTCTCTGTAAATGCAGCCTCTCTCTTTGCATCATATTCCTTAATATAAGTAATCAACTGATCCGCACGAATCACTTGTGACTTAATTTCCTTTTTTGCATACTTTGCATTTAAAACTGTTTTAGGATTAGCTAATACCACTAGTGATTTATAACTCTCATAAAAATAACGTTCAAATAACTGCTTTGCAATAAAGTTACTCTTCGAGTTCTTTCGTAACTCACGAATCACTCTTAAATGTCGTTCATTCTGTGTAATAGGAGAATAGATTCCTTCTTTAACTGTTTTTCCAAATAACGCATAGGTACGTATAAAATTCCCCCCATTATCTATCTCAACATTGCCTATAAGATTTTTGCACTCCAAGACATAAATATGCTTTCTGGTAATAACAATATAATCAACCTGAGCAGTCATATTGTCAAATTCAAGATATATATCATGTAAAACATACATATCCATTCCGCTATTTTTTAACTCAAAAATAATGTTCTTTTCGCCTGCTTCTCCATATGCGGCTAATTTAATCTGCCTTTCGATTTCTAGCTTCATTTTTTCATCATGTACTTGTGTCGCAAGTTCCTGCATGCGACTAATAAATTGTCCAACCTCGCTATCTTCCTTCAAAAATACTGTCCCAATCTTTTTTTGAAATAGTGCCATTATATTATTCCTCTATTCTAACATTTTACATAGTAATTCTTACCAAATAGATATACTTCTCCGTTTCCAGCACGTTGAAAAAATATCTCATACATATCCTTAATACATTATATCAATTTGTTTGGCACAATTCAACAAAATACTTTGTATTCTGTTTGCAACCTCCATATCCACCACTCTCCACTTGCATTTTCCGCCATTTTCCAGTATCCTATACTTATAAAAATTCACACGGAGGTTACCAACAATGGCAAGAACTGCACAAGATTTTATGAACATGATTCAAGAAAATGATATCAAGATGATTGACTTTAAAATCGTCGATATCAATGGACAGTATCGTCACGTTACCATTCCTGCAGGACAATTTTCCGAGGACACCTTAAAGGATGGTATTGGCTTTGACGCATCCAACTATGGCTATGCAGTGGTGGAAAAAAGTGACATGGTATTTACCCCGGATTTGGACACTGCTATCGTAGATCCCTTCTGCGAAGTACCTACTCTCTCTGTCACCGGTAATGCAATGATTATTGATTATCCGGAAAATCGTCCTTTGGACCAGTATCCCAGAAATATCGTTCTGGCAGCAGAACAGTATATGAAGGATAGCGGTATCGCGGATACTATGCTGATTCTGCCGGAGTTTGAGTTCCACCTTTTTGACAATGTTGGCTGGTCTGTAAAGCCCAATTCTATCGGTATGGCTTTGGATGTAGAGCAGGCTTATTGGAATAGCGATGCAGAAGGTCACGGCTGCGTTATTCCTCACCAAAAGGCATATCATATAGCCAAGCCTTTCGACCGCTCTTATGAATGCCGCTCCGAAATGTGTATGGAAATGGAAAAAGCCGGTATTCCGATTAAATATCATCATCCTGAGGTAGGTGCAGCAGGTCAGTTTGAAATCGAGCCCATGCTTGGTCAGATGTCCAAAATGGCAGATGCTACCATGATGATTAAATATATTATTCACAACACTGCATTGAAGTATGGCAAGGTCGCCACCTTCATGCCCAAGCCCGTTTACGGCGAGGCAGGCAATGGTATGCATGTGCACATGCTGCTGTTAAAGGATGGTCAGCCGGTATTCTCCGACGATGATGGCTACGCTCACCTGAGCAAAACCGCACACTATTTCATGGGTGGTTTGTTGAAGCATATCGCTTCTCTTTGTGCCATTACCAACCCCAGCACCAACTCCTTCAAGAGATTGGTTCCCGGTTTCGAGGCACCGGTAACAGTGGGTTATGCTACCTCCAACCGTAGTGCAGTTATCCGTATTCCTGCTTATGCAAAGACTCCTGAGCTGCGTCGTTTCGAAATCCGTAACCCTGACGCTACCTGCAATCCTTACCTTTGCTATGCAGCTATCCTGATGGCAGGTCTGGATGGTGTGAAGAACCAAATCGACCCTCACGAGAATGGTTGGGGACCTTACGATATGAACCTCTATAACCTTCCTGATGAGGAAAAGGCGAAGCTGAAAGCTTTACCTACCACCTTGGATGCCGCATTAGATGCTTTGGAAGCAGACCATGATTACCTGACTGCCGGTGGTGTATTCCCTGAACATTTAATCAAGAACTTCATCGCCAACAAGCGTAAGGAATGCATGCAGATGGCAGCCATTCCTCATCCCGCAGAGTTTGAAAAATACTTTAATTTATAATTTCATGTGCACCCAAAAGCCCGTTGTTTCACTTGAACAACGGGCTTTTTCAAGAACTACACTCAAAAAACAACACTGTAGAAATCATGTCTTCAGAAAAAGTCAACTTTCAGAAGTATCCAGCACCAACTCACAAATCACCTCTTCCAATCCCTGCTCCTTTGCTATCAGATAGGTGGTATATCCATCCAACAATCGGTTTTCCTCGTCAATCTGAATAGAGTTAGGATAAATCAACTTATCACTGCTTATTCCCTCACGTGGCAACAATCTCCTACACTGTTCCAGCTTCTCCGGCAGAGGCGGTTCCATGTTTTCCGTATGAATATCCTCCAACCTACGCCTCACTTCCTGGCGTACCACCTTTGCCTGCACTGCTCCTTGTAGCCACGGTTTGGTTTTTAAAGCTCTTATAGCCCCATCCAGCGCCTTTTGCGGGTCTCTGCCCTCTTTTACCATATAATAGTTTCCATGAGACCATTTCAGTCCATACGGCTCTAATATGATATCTATCTGTCCCGGTATCCACTCCACCGGAAACTGCTTTATCTTTCGTACATCCACTTCCACCAATAATAAAGTCATACCCATCGCCCCTTCCTAAGATTTCTACTATTATCTTAGCAAGTACTCCGGGCTTCGTCATTTAAGCTCTGCTAGAATTTTCGCCGTAAATACTTCGTATAAGTATATTTTCAAGGTATCACCTTTCTATCCGTATATTTATAAAGTGCCATATAAAAAGGAGCCCTGAAAATACAGAGCTCCCATAACCTTTTACACGATTTTTACCATAGAATGATTTCATAATCATCCCCATATCTTCCAAACAGCCATACAGTCTCCCCTACTGCCAGAGGCAACCTCTCCTGTTTCTTCACCAGCAACTTATCAGCACGCACCCCATACAAATCAGCCAGTGCCAGCAGATTGTCCGCGGACGGGAAATTATCTCCCCTTTCCCACTTATAGATAGCTTGCCTGGAGGCCATTTTCATATAAGCACGTACCTCCTCCACAGACAAGCCATTCCATATCCGTAGCTGCCGCAAATATTTTCCTGTTTCCTTCATATCATACTCTGGTCTTCCCATGCTCTATCCCTTTCATGAATGACTCCCAGACGTTTTTCTCCCAATTCCAATATACTACTTCTCATAAGGGCTGTCAAACTCAGCCTCAGCCTTCTTAACTGCATCCTCCAGACTCATACCGGTGAAAAACTGTGCATTTAAAAATCGGCCGGACTTTTTATCATCTACGAAAGCACCTACCACAATGCCCGGAATCGCACTTTCCGGAGCATTGGGAGCATGAGGTCCTCCCAAATCGGTTCTGCACCAGCCCGGATCCGTCAGATTAATCATAACATCCGTGCCCTCTACCGTAGAGCCCAAATCAATGGTAATCTTGTCCAAAGCCGCCTTGCTGGCAGAATAGCCTGCCTGCTGTGGCTCCAGACGAATACCGCTGGTGGTATTTAAGATTCTTCCGAAACCGTACTCAATCATCTTCGGCAGGAAATGATAACATATCATAGCCGGAGCTATGGTGTTGATTTTGAAGCTTTCCGTATAGTCAGACACAGGTGTGGTGAAATACTCTGTACGATACGCAATCTGCAAACCTGCATTGTTCAGTACGATATCCACTCTCACACCCAACTTATCGATTTCTGCCAGCATTTCTGCTACAGCATCCAAATCTGCCAGCTCCGCACTTACGGCATAGGCTTCTACTCCCAATGCCTTTACTTCTTCCAGCACCTTCTGTGTATTCTCCGGCTTTCTGCTGTGCAGGATTAAGTTACAGCCCTGCTTTGCCATGAACAGTGCAGTGAGATAACCTATTCCTCTACTTGCACCGGTAATGAATGCCCAACGTCCTCTTACATCTACCATTTCTAAAACTCCTTCTTCAACTGTTCTAATTTATCAATTACTTTGTCACACCAAGCATCGAATTCCGGATCTTCTACTTGCTCCTCCGGATGGCTCAACACATACTCTACGGTCTTTTGAATACCCTGTTCTGTGCGGATAGTTGCCACAAAGCCCGGTACAGCCTTTTTCAGCTTGGAATTATCAAACACTACACTATTTGCCTTGTCTCCGATGAGACCGCCGGTAAAGTCATAATCACTCAGAGCTGCCAGCAAATCTGACGCCACATAATAAGGTTTCAGCTCTACGCCCAAAGCATCTGCAATCATCTGATAAATCTGGTTCCATGTTACAGACTCATCTGATGTAATCTGGAATGCCTCACCGATAGCATGCGGATTGCCAATCAAACCGATAAAGCCTTTTGCAAAGTCTTCATTAAAGGTCAATGTCCAAAGAGAAGTACCATCTCCATGCAAAATCACCGGCTTACCCTCCAACATTCTCTTGAGTACCTGCCAGCTACCATTGTTACCATGTACTCCCAAAGGCACGGAACGCTCACAATAAGTATGGCTGGGTCTCACGATCGTCACCGGAAAACCATTCTCACGATACATTTTAAACAGGAACTCTTCACAGGCAATCTTGTTTCTGGAATACTCCCAGTAGGGATTCGCCAAAGTGGTTGCCTCGTTAATACGATAATCTCTTACAGGCTTGTGATAAGCCGATGCAGAGCTGATATAAATATACTGCTTGGTCTTGCCCTGGAACAAACGATAGTCTCTCTCTACCTGCTCCGGCACAAAACCGATAAACTGGCACACGGTATCAAAGCTCATATCCTGTATCTTCTCAGCCACCTCTGCCTCATTGTTGGCATCTGCCTGAATAATCCTGATACTTTTCGGCAAATCTGCATTGCGATTGCCTCGATTGAGCAAGTATACTTCATGCTCGGTTTCTGCTAACTGTCTGGTAATGGCAGAACTAATCGTTCCGGTACCACCGATTAATAATATTTTCATAAATGCCCTCCTATAAGCTTGCATGTGCTGCGATTTTCAGTATTTCTGCTACATCTGCGGAAGACAGGCTCACGAATCCTCCGGTACATCTGTCTCCCAAGCCCAGCTTTTCTACCAATAAAGGAATATCCTCCTCCTTCGCTCCCAGCTCAGCAAAGTTAATCGGCATCCCTATATCATGCAGGAACTGGCGGAATGCCTTAATACCTGCCACTGCGGTATTCTCCGGATTCGCCTCATCCATTTCACAGTCAAATACTCTGGTCGCCATCTGCACGAAACGCATCACATCATGTTTGTACACGAATTCCATCCATGCAGGCATCACTACTGCCAAACCGGCACCATGAGCCACATCATAAAGACCGGACAGCTCATGCTCTATATTGTGACTGTTCCAGTCCTGACTTCTGCCTACACCTACAATATCATTATGTGCCACGGTACCAGCCCACATGATATTGGCACGTGCTGCATAATTATCAGGCTCTGCGATTACTCGGGGTGTTTCTTTTACCATAGTCAGAAGCACTGCTTCACACAGTCTGTCGGTAATCTCTACTTCCTTGGTATTGGTAAAATATCTCTCAAATACATGTGCCATGATATCTGTTGCACCACAAGCAGTCTGATAAGACGGAAGCGTAAATGTCAGTTCCGGGTTCAAAATCGAAAATTTCGGTCGCAGCAAATCGGAGCCTACATCTCTCTTCAGCTTACCCTCTTCCTTAGTCACTACAGAACCGCCGGAACCCTCACTGCCTGCTGCCGCTATAGTCAACACAGTTCCGATAGGAAGTGCTTTTTCCACACGAACCTTTTTCTCATAAAAGTCCCAGAAATCTCCATCATAATAATAACCAATGGCAATACCCTTGGAACTATCAATACAGGAGCCTCCTCCCACAGAAAGGATGAAGTCCACTCCCTCCTTGCGACAGAGCTCGATGCCCTCATAAATCTTGGTATCTCGAGGATTAGGCTGTACACCACCCAGTTCTACGTAAGCAATTCCCTCTGCCTCCAAAGATTTCTTCACTCTATCCAGCAAGCCACTGCGTACCACCGAACCGGAACCATAGTGTATCAACACCTTGCTGCCACCGTATTTCTTCACATATTTTCCACATGCATTTTCTGTGTCCTTTCCGAATACAAAATCCGTAGGACTATAAAATGTAAAATTATCCATTTCCACTCTTTCCTTTCTCTTCCTTTTATTGGAAAAAACAATAAAAATCCAACATATTTATTATAGTTTTTCTTCGCCCCCTCTGCTATAATATAATCATTCAAAAAATGGTAAAAATCTATCCTAAGGAGCAAACTATGACCAACCTGTTTGAATATGGAGATATTATCAATAAACCTGTGGAATGCTTTTATTTTGACTCCACAAAAGAGTGCTACCCGGTACATTCCCACTGGCACTTTTATGTAGAAATCATTTATATGCTGGAGGGCACTGCTCAAATGACTGCAGGAAATATAGAATATACTGTCCGGGAACAGGATATGATGCTCTTTCACCCCCAAACAGTACATATGATACGCTCAGATGCGCCTGTTAAATATGCTGTGCTAAAGTTTGATTTAAGTGTTGTCGGAAACTTTTCCTCCAAAGCCCTAAAATTTCGAAATGTTTTTCGCAGTGCCAAGGCTCATCAAATGCCCGTATTCTTTCCGGCTGAACAGACCGCTGCCATTCAGGCAGAGGCTATCTTCTGTCGCTGTATTTCAGAAATGCAAATACAGGGCTATGGCTACCACCAACTGGTTCGTACCAAGCTCAGCGAGCTTTTGATTGAGATTGTCCGTATCTGGAACTCCCAAGGCTTCGTCATTGACAATACTGCTTATGATTCCGAAGATTACGATATTTATTCTATTACTGAATATATTGACAAAAACCTCCATACCAACATACAGGTAACAGAAATCGCCAAGGCATGCGGTATGAGCTATTCCTATTTTGCAAAAAAATTCCCCGCAGTTTATGGAAAAACCTGCAAGGAATATATGGAGGAGATGCGCCTCTTTAAAGTCGAAGAATATCTCCTCTTTACGGATTTTGATTTAAATTATATTGCTCAGGAAACCGGCTTCTCGGATTGCAGCTACATGATCAAAAGCTTCAAAAAGCACCGCGGCATCACACCCAAGAAATTTCGGGACGGAAGATAGGAGATTATCTCTCCCTCTTCCAAACTGTTCCGGTCAAGCCCACTTCCTCTTCATAAAATACCGGCTTCTTGCCTTCCTTACGCTGCTTCTCATAATCAGCCAATACCTTCAAGGCTACCTTACCCAACATAAACATAGCAATGATATTAACAATAGCCATGAAGCCCATGGTTACGTCCGCCAAATTCCAAACCACACTGAAATCTGCCTGTGCTCCCAGGAAAATAGCTAATAAACAGGTTACACGGAATACATTTAATAATACCTTATTGTTCTTAATAAACAAAATATTGGATTCCGCATAGCAGTAATTACCAATCAAACTGGTAAATGCAAATGCAAAAATAGAAAAGGTAATAAAGTGAATACCCCAGTTACCTACATTGGCACTAATGGCTGCCTGTACATAAGGAATACCATCTAACACACCACTCTGTCCTTCTACACCGGATAATAAAAGCATAAACGCGGTACTGGAACAGATTAAAATGGTATCAATAAATACGGAAATCACCTGTACCAATCCCTGCTTCACCGGATGTTCTACATCTGCAGATGCAGAAGCATTGGGGGCACTACCCATACCAGCCTCATTGGAGAATAAACCTCGCTTAATACCAAGCACCACCGCACTTCCGGCGAAACCACCCATGATAGCCTCTATATCAAAAGCTTCCTTCACAATCAATGCGATTACACCGGGAAGTTCTGTAATATTCAATATCATGGTCACCAGCCCCATTAAAATATAAATGGTTGCCATGACAGGCACTACCACCGAAGAAATAAATCCAATTCTGTGAGTACCACCCCAAATAACCAAGCCAAACAACACTGCCAAAACAGCTCCCAACACTACCGGCCAGACAGTATTCGAATAGTCTGAAATATAATACTGCAGAGCAGAAGACATATTATAAGACTGCAAACCATTGAAACCATACGCAAAACAAATAATCAACAGGATGGAAAACAACACACCCATCCAACGTTTGCCCAATGCTCGCTCCATATAATAAGACGGACCACCACGAAACTGTCCATTATCCTTTACCTTATAAACCTGTGCTAAGGTACTCTCGATAAATGCAGAAGCACCACCAATCAGTGCCATCAGCCACATCCAGAATACCGCTCCGGGGCCACCTGCTGCAATAGCAGTTGCGATACCCGCAATATTACCTGTACCTACTCTGGAAGCTGTAGAAATCATCAACGCCTGAAAAGAAGAAACCTTTTTCTCCCCTTCTTTTTCCTTAGCCTTTGGCTCCATAATGGATTTCAAACCATCCTTAAACAGTCGAAACTGAACCCCCTTGGTTCGTACCGTAAAGTACACACCAACACCGATTAACAGGATAATCAGGATATAGGTATACATTACATCATTGATTTTCGTCAATACATCGTTAAAACTCATTTTCCTTCCCTTCTCTTTCTGCAGAATACTTTTTATAGTATATCATAATATTGCAGCACAAGAAAGGGAAACTTTCACAAAATTAAACTAACAGTAGTATTTTCTTTTTTTGTTAGTTATTATAAAATAATGTTGTATGTTTATAGAAATTATTTTTACATCTACACTCAGAGAACAAACCGACAGGAGGTTCCGATATGGATTTTCATGCTATTTTACAATCCTCAGAATATGACTTTCTACGTACGAACGAGCATCTCGGCAACCGAATTATTCTTCTGGGCTTAGGCGGCAGCCATGCCTATGGTACGAATAATGCAGACAGCGATATAGATTTTCGTGGAATTACTTTAAACTCTTCCTCAGACATACTGGGACTGACAAAATTTGAACAATACGATGACCCTCTCACGGATACCGTGATTTACTCCTTTAATAAAATTGTGAAGCTTCTATTGGACTGTAATCCAAACACTTGTGAAATACTGGGACTGGATGAGGAGCAATACTTGATCAAAACGCCCTTAGGGCAGGAACTAATTGATCATACCGAACTTTTCCTCTCCAAACGGGCAGCCAAGTCCTTCGGTGGATATGCCGGTGCCCAGCTGCGTCGCCTGCAAAATGCAATTGCACGTGATTCCATGCCGCAAACTGAGCGAGAACAGCATATTTTAACCTCTGTGAAAAATGCACTGGACGATTTCAACCGAAAATTTGACTATGGTTCAAATGGTAGTATCCGCTTATACATTGACAATGCTTTCACTCCTCCGTTAGACACGGAAATCTTTGTGGATGCCCACTACACCCACATTCCTCTGAGAGATTACAACCACATGTTTTCTACCCTGACCTCTGTGGTACGCGACTATGACAAAATCGGAAAGCGTAATCACAAAAAGGACGACAAGCATTTAAACAAGCATGCCATGCACCTAATACGCCTGTTTATGATGGCTATTGACATTCTGGAAAATGGTGTTATACGCACTCACCGCACAGAAGATTTACCCCTGCTGCTCAGCATCCGCAGTGGTGCCTTTATGAAGGAAGACCATACCTTTACCAAGGATTTTTATGACATGCTGGCAGATTACGAAGCCCGCCTGGAACTGGCAACCAAGAACAGCCCACTCCCTAACAATCCGGACATGAAAAAGGTGGGAGAATTCGTGGAGTATGTAAACCGGAGGACGGTGGAAGGAAGGTATTAATGCTTATACCTATACAAACTCAGGGTGCTCTACGAGCACCCTGTCATCTTCTGAAAAAGCTTATCCAACACACCGGCAATCGGCTTGTCCAGCCTGCCTATGGTCTGTTCCCTCAATATATCCACTATGATACATGCCACCATAGTCACCAACACATATATGGTAATCACAACAAACAAATACCACTTGTCACCATACACCGTAATATCGATTAACTCTCGCAGTATCCCTCGGAAGGTTCCCTCGAACATATAGATACCGATTACATACTTTGCCAGAAAATTAATGACCTTTGACTGCAACTTGATTTCCCGAAACAGCAGAAAGAAGAAAATACTGCCGAATACAATAGTTACCGAACAGTCTCGAGCAAAGGGTGCATAAATGCCCTGTCCCTTATTTATCAGCAGGCTTAACCCATAATTCAAAACAAAGCCTGCCAGCACGCATACACTACCATACAAAAGCATCTTTGCTTTCCCATAGTTTTCCTTTCCATACAGCTTCAGATATCTGCCAATCAGATACATGAGGAGCATGTTTACTACTCCTTTCCCATTATCCCCCATGACATGCAACTGGATAACAGAGGGAAGTACACAAAACACCAGAAGCATCAGCACTAATAACTTCTCAAAATCCTTCTTTTTCAACTTCTCCGGTATTTGATTAATAAACGGGGCAAAAAGAAGCAAAATCATATAACAGGTAATATACCAATAGGTACCGTCTGACACCGGAAAACAAGCTCTAATCAGAGCCTTCTTGGAAAGTGCTCCCTGTAAATAGCTGACATATAATAAATGAAGCACCGAGTAAAAAATCGCAGCCAACTCCAAATGTACGATTTTCTTCGCACTGGTTCGAATACCAAAGTAGCCGGATATAAGCATGAACAACGAAACTCCCATATTAAATATACTGTTAAGCCAAACACCATAAACCAGATTAATTCCGGTAGCACTGGCATAGAATGACCCAAAGGTATGCATGGTCACAATACCAAATATGCAAAGCAACCGTAACAATTCAAAACTCGATTCCCTATTCTGTTGCTTCCATGTACCATCCATCTTTCATTGCCTCCCACTTTATATCACAAACTCTTTCGGACATCATACCACAAAACTCACTCATTGGATAGCCAAACTATACCATCCTTCTTCATTCCGGCTTCCTTGGCAAATCCTTCCGCAGCTTTTGTTGCCAGTTCATATTCCTCTTCTGTCTCCAAATGCTCCAATATAGCCGGAGTATCCTTAGAAAGCTTTGCTATCTCCTGCATCAACACTACATACTCTATACCACCCGTTCCCAGCAACACTTCTTCAAAAGCCACTGTCAAGCTATCTGCCCGAAGCTTAATATCCTTCAGATGCAAAGTAACAATAAATTCCTTTAACAGAGCAAAGGTTTCTCTGATAAATTCTCCATTTGCATAGAAGCGTCTGGGATGATTCATGGTATTACAAATATCCAAATGCACTCCTGCCGCCTTACGGTCCACAGCTTTTAAAAAACGTAAATATTCCTGTGGCGAATCCAAAAAACAATAGGGCATCATTTCAAAAGACAACTTCGTATGCACCGGCTTCACAGCATCAATAATTCGTTGACTTACCTGCACAGCTTCCTCAAAAAAGCCTTCGCTATAGCAAGCTTTATCTGCACCGAACCAGCTTTCCGTAGCCTTGGTTCCCAGAATATTGACACAGGTAGCTGCCTCCAACTCCTCTGCCAGTTGTAGTCTTTCTATCATGTATTGTATCTTACACTCTGCTTCCTGCTTGTCCGGATGCAGAGGATTGCACCAGGCACCTACCTCGGCAATTCGAATATCATATGCCTTCATCACCTGCTTAAACTCCTGTATCTGTGCCGGATTATCCAGAGACAACCAATCCGGGCATAGTGCAGCACCATAACCTTTTTTCACATGAATCAATGCATATTCTTCCGCATTTGTTCCCTGATAAAAAACATTTCCGCCTAATCTCATCCCTATTCTCCTCAAATTCTATGTATCACCGTTGCATCAAAGCTCTGCAAATCCTTCACACCGGTATATGCCATAACCCCTGTCAATTCATCCGTCATTTCCTGAATGCGTCTTCCTACTGCTTCTGCTCCGCCCTGACCGATATAGGGTATCAAATGCACACCTACACTGACTGCCGTAGCGCCCAGTGCCAGTGCCTTGTATGCGTCCATACCGGAACAAATACCACAATCTACGAATACCGGCATCTTATCCCCTACTGCCTTTACAATATCCGGTAATACATACAATGGCGGCACTGCATAATTCAATCTGCCACCATGATGAGACACCACGATACCCTGCACTCCAATATCTGCACATCTGACTGCATCCTGTACACTCAAAACACCCTTTATGATAAAGGGAAGCTTCGTACACTCCACATATCTTCGCAAATCTTCGGAACTTTTTACTGCCATCTGTTCTCCTACACATACATCCGGATTGCCTTTTAAATCAAACATATGGTCAATATCCATTCCAACAGCCAAAGCTCCGTTTTGCTCCGCATTGCGAATCTGCTGAAAAATCTTCTCTTCATCAGCATAAGGCTTTATAATACGGATGGTTGGTGCTCCGGTCGCCGTCACCGCTGCAAACTCTTCTTCACTCCCCATACCAATCCAGTGCACAGCTCCGGCCATAGCTGCCCCCTGTGCATACTGAACCATTCCATTGGGCATGTCCGGATGAAATGTACCAATATGAGAAAGGGCTGCCGTCATAATTGGGGTTTTAAACTTCTTCCCGTATAATTGTAACTCTGTATTCGGAACCACACTATCCATCAAACGCATCTCCAATAACAAACTATCAAAATAATCCCTTGTTATCTCCTTCGAAGATGCCGGATTTTCTCTTTTTCCCTGCTTCATAAAATATATCTCCCCTATACATATATTGTTTTTTCTATTTTATCATCAATACCTGTTATTCCACAATACGTTATATTAAAAACCACCATTTTTCTCCCCAAAAAACGGATTCTTCCTTGACATGCTCAGCACTTAAGTATATACTAAAATTTAGAGAAAATGGTTGAAATCGTCTGTTTTTTTGTTGATTTTAACCAAAATTTTAGCATAACGGGGGAAATGATATGGTAGAATACATACTGGGTAATTACTTGGTTGAAACCAACAAAATCACCAAAGAGCAACTGATACAAGTATTAGAAAAACAGGATTCTGTTCGCGTTAAATTAGGTCTGATTGCTGTAGCAGAAGGCATGATGACATTGGCTCAGGCAGAAGAAGTAAACCGACTTCAGGCGATTATGGACAAACGTTATGGCGATATTGCTGTTTCAAAGGGTTATTTGACTGATGACCAAGTAGGCAAGCTCTTGAAAATGCAGGGAAATAGTTACATGACCTTTATTCAGACATTGGTGGATAGCAGCTTTATTTCTATGAATGATATGGATGAAATGGTAAATAATTTCCGCCAGGCTAATGGATACAGCAATTCTGAAATCGATGCTCTGAAGAGTGATGATGTAGATAGAATCATTCCATTGTTCGTGCCGGAAAATGGTAAGCAGTTTACAGAAATCATTGCTACTGCAGTACGTACCTTGATTCGATTGATTGACAGACATGCTTATATCGGCAAGGCAGAAATGGTATCTGCCTTCCCTGCTTCTGCACAGGTTAGTCAGGCATTGAGCGGTGATAATGGTGTTATCAACTGCTTCTCAGAAGGTAGTGGTGCATTGTTAAATGTTTGTTCCGTATTTGGTCAGGAGGAATTCCCTGAATTAGATATGGATGCTTTGGATGCCGCCGGAGAATTGCTGAACTGTATTAACGGTTTATATGTATCTTCACTGAGCAGAGATGGCAAGTTCTTAGAGCTGATGCCACCTGATTACAGTGATGTTACAGCAAAGGCTAAGACAGAAATATGCAGAATTCCTGTTTATATAGGTGATAAGAGCTTATACTTTACAGTGGCAGAACTTGTGTAGGAGGATAAGAAAATGGCAACAGTATTAATTGTAGATGACTCAAGAACATCCAGAAAAATCTTAAAAGGTGTTTTAGAAGGTGCCGGTTACGAAATCATCGGTGAAGCAACCAATGGTGAAGAAGGCTACCTGAAATATAAAGAATTAAAACCGGACCTCGTTACCATGGATATCACCATGCCAACCATGGATGGCATTGAATCCTTGAGCTTAATCAAGCATGCTGACGAAAACGCCAAGGTAATCATGATTACTGCAGCCGGTCAAAAGGAAAAAATGGTAGAAGCCTTGAAGAGGGGTGCTGAGGAATTTATTACCAAGCCCTTCGTCAATGAAGACGTTCTGGCAACCATAAAACGTGTAGTTCAATAACAAAACCCGAAAAGGCCTTGATTTTTCAAGGTCTTTTTTAATTTATCTGAATATGTATACCTGTTTTTCGCAACTTTTTGCCACTATCTGCAATCGTATTTTGTTTTCCTAAAAAACCTTTAGAATATTTTATATTATATGAATTTTCTACAATGGAGGTTTGGGATGAAAGATGTAACGACTTTATCTATTGACAATATGAATTCTTTGGGAAGCAAAATCATATGCTTACGAAAACAAAAAAATATTTGTCAAAAAGAACTGGCAATCTATTTACATGTAAGTATCAGTACCATTTCGAATTATGAAAATGATGTGCATGAGCCTGATTTACCCACTCTTGTGAAATTGGCTGATTACTTTGATGTTTCTACCGACTTCTTATTAGGTCGGACAGAATACATTTATCCCGTCTCTTCCTGGGACACCAATATGATTGCAGAATATACAATTTCCTCTGTCATGAATACCGCATTAGAGCTCTCTGCCCCCAGCCAGATTGACTTGGTAAATTATTTAGCTATGCTTTGTATGCGTGACAGAATGGCAAAACCATTAACACTTAACACCAATAAAAAGGATTAATTGCTTGTACAATAATATACACGGGAGTGACAGATACACTCCCGTGTATATTATATTTCAATCTCTTTTGTCTCGCCGATATGCAGCTTCGTATACATGAACACCTCATCCCCCACACGTATCACCATGTTACCATGAGGAATGATAGATTTATTCTTGCGTTTCACCAACACAATAATTGCATGCCTGGAAATATCCAAATCACATACTCTGACACCGACCCAAGGATTTTTCTTTTCGATGACAATCTGCTTTAACTGAATATGTTCATGAGTATCAAAAGGTTCCGCTCCTATCACCAAAATATCCTGTGGTTCTATTTGTAAATCTCCTCGAGGTATCAATATTTCTTCCTCTCTCTTTACAACAGCCACTATCATATCTGTGGGTAAAGCCAGCTCCTTAATCCTTTTTCCGCACCAGCTGTCTCGTTCTTCCACCAGCACCTTTATAAAGTGCATACTGGCTTCATAACCATACTCTGTTCTCTTTTTAATGATACTGTATTGGTCTACAAAACCTGCTGAAATGATACCGGTAGGTATAGCAACCATACCAACCCCCAAAAAGGCTATGAATATACCAAACAGCTTTCCCAGCATGGTAACCGGATAAATATCACCATACCCCACTGTCAATAGTGTAGATGCAGCCCACCAAATACCCGAAAAAGCATTGGTAAACACTTCCGGCTGTGCCTCATGTTCCAAACTATACATACATAAGCTGGATGCAATCATCAACACTAAAATAATAAACACGGAAGAAACCAACTGTTGCCCCTTACTCACAATAACTGCGGTAATCACACTCAAAGAATCATGATAAGCATTGATTCGAAACAGTCTGAAAATACGCACGATTCGAATCATTCGGAATGCTGCTGTTCCTGCCGGAAAAAATATTGGCAAATAATGAGGCAGGAAAGAAAATAAATCAATCATACCGGTAAAGGAAAATACATATTTACGAATGGCTCGCGTTTCTGACACACTCTTGTACATAAATCGAGCAGTCCAAATTCTTAAAACATAATCAATTCCAAAAAAAGCAACCGTAACTTCCTCTATCAGTACCAGCCAAGTTCCAAATTGCATTCGAACTTCATCAAAAGTATATAATATACTCGCTGCCAAATTCAAGATTATCGCCACAGCATTTATGAAGTCGTAACCACGACTGATAGCATCCAAATCATTTCCTACCTCTATGATTTGAAATAGTCTTTCACGTCTTTTAAGCCATTTCTTATTCATGTAACTAAACCTTACCTCTAATCATTCCTTACTGTGCTAAGAAATTCTTCGGATTTGCACAATATTTCAATGCTGTCTCATGAGAAATCTTCCACTCTCTAACCAATCTCTTCAAGTCAGCGTCCAAGGTATGCATACCTGCTGCACTATTACTCTGAATAGTACTCAGAATCTGATGTGTCTTATTCTCACGAATCTGGTTCGCTACCGCATCATTGTTAATCAAAACCTCCGAAGCCATTACCATACCGTTGCCATCCTGCATAGGAATCAATACCTGTGACAGTACACCCTTCAATACAGATGCCAGCTGTGCTCTAACCTGGTTCTGACCATGAGGCGGATATGCTTCAATGATACGTTCCACTGTCTGAGCCGCACTGGTGGTATGTAAGGTAGAAAGCACCAGATGTCCGGTCTCTGCTGCAGTAATCGCTGCACGGATAGTCTCATAGTCTCTCATTTCACCAACCAGAATAACATCCGGGTCTTCACGAAGTGCAGAGTACAAAGCGGTTGCATAGGTAGGAACGTCCTTGCCGATTTCTCTCTGGTGAATCATGGATCTCTTGTGGTAATACATATATTCAATCGGGTCCTCGATAGTAATAACATGCTTATCCATATTTTTGTTAATATAATCAACCATAGAAGCCATAGTAGTAGTCTTTCCGCTACCGGTAGGTCCGGTAATCAAGAGAAGACCTCTGGGCTCTTCTACCAGCTTTCTGGCTGCCATAGGAACACCCAATTCATCAAAGGAAGGAATGTTTTGATTTAAAATTCTGTAAACCGCTGCCAGATTATTTCTCTGGTGGTAAATATTTGCACGAAGTCTGGAACCATCCGGCATAACCAATGCAAAGTCTAAATCTTCACCGGCCATAACCTTTGCCTTCTGTTCCTCTGTCAGCTTCTCTAAAATCATTGCTTTGGACTCTTCTGCAGGCGGAATCGGCTCTAACAATTCCAACTTACCATACCTTCTACGTGCAATCGCTGTACCTACTGTAATATGCACATCAGAACAATTATCCTGTCTGGCATATTCAATTAACTCTGTAAAACCCATATTGTAATACCCCCTAATTTGTATTTGTATGACAACACTTTTATTATAGTATTTTTATGCGAAATAATCAAGCCAAAGGACAATAAAGACTGTAATATTATTTGCAAATTTTGTACAAACTAACAAAAAAACAAATTGGAGGTTATTATGGATAGAAAAGATACTATTTTGCTGTTAAAAGAATGTGATGCAGGGTCTAAAATGGCCGTAACATCTATTGATGAGGTATTAGAGCACACTCAAGATGCCAACCTAAAGGAATTATTCCTGAAAAGTAAGGATAATCACGAAAAGCTGGGAAATAAAATCCACTCCCTTTTAATCGAATATAACAGCGAGGAAAAGGATCCAAATCCTATGGCTAAGGGCATGTCTTGGTTGAAAACCAACATGAAAATCAGCATGGATAACTGTGATGCCACCATTGCTGACCTGATTACCGATGGTTGCAATATGGGTATCAAATCTTTATACCGCTACCTGAATCAATATCCTGTTGCCGAAGAAAAGGTAAAGGATATCTGCCAAGAGTTGATTGATATTGAGGAAGAGCTGCGTCGGGATTTGCGGGAATACTTGTAAAAACCGCTTACAACCATTACCAAAGATATTTCTGCTAAAGAACCTCCTTTTCGTACAAAATATATATGTCACTATAAATTTTGCATTCAAAAGGAGGTATCTTATGGATTCAGCAGATCCTTGTACTTGTGCCGAAGCATTAGCCATGGCCAGCATTCCGAAACAGGAATGGTGTGAGCCATATGATTTCACAACTGCACTGGCAGAAGGAACTATATTTCCTTGCCTGAACTTAACCTTTCACAAGGCACCAGCCGGAAAATGTAATTGCAAGACCAGCAGCAATACGTCCAACACTACTCAACAAAACCGAGAAGACATGATGAGCCGACTTGCTGCTGTCAGCTTTGCAATAAATGACCTGACACTTTACTTGGACACACATCCGGATTGTTCCAAAGGGATTGCTCTGTTTCACCAGCTTTTAGAACAACGTATGACACTGTTGTCAGACTTTGCCGGAAAGTTTTACCCGCTTACACAGACCTCTATGGTAACCGGAGATTATGACCAAAGTAAGTATGGCTGGTCTGAAGGACCTATGCCATGGGAAGGAGCGTGTATCTAATGTTTGCTTATGAAAAACGACTACAGTTTCCCGTAAAAATTAAAAACACTAATCCGGATATCGCCCGCCTGATTATGAGCCAATACGGTGGTCCGGATGGTGAACTCTCTGCCAGTATGCGTTATTTAGCACAACGCTATACCATGCCTGTGAAAAAGGTGGGGGGGCTCTTAACCGATATTGGTACAGAAGAATTGAACCATATGGAAATCATCTGTGCAATGGTATACCAGTTAACGAGAGACTTATCCGAGGCTGACGTGAAAAAAGCTGGCTTTGATGCCTACTATATTGACCATACCAAGGGCATCTGGCCTCAGGCAGCCGCCGGAATTCCCTTCACTTCTTTGGAATTCCAATCTAAAGGAGATGCCATTACAGACTTGTTCGAAAACCTCGCCGCAGAACAGAAAGCCCGCACGGTATACGAAAATCTGCTCCGCGTGATTGATGACCCGGATGTAATTGCTCCGCTGAAATTTTTGCGAGCCAGAGAAATCGTTCATTTTCAACGTTTCGGCGAGGCACTAGAAATGACAAAGGAAT
The DNA here is from genome assembly GCA_045538995.1 of Acetatifactor sp. Lineage (GTDB taxonomy): Bacteria > Bacillota > Clostridia > Lachnospirales > Lachnospiraceae > Acetatifactor. The sequence continues at coordinate 54,336 of JAZQEK010000030.1, forward strand.
CTTTGGATAGCAAGAACTTCTACTGTTTTAATCCGGAATTCGACAAGCAGAAAAAGCCACTGCTTTAAGAAATTCTATATTACAAAGCAGGGGATAGGCCTTCTGACCAAGTCAGAGGACCTATCCCCTTTTGTCTTTCCTTCGCAATAAATATTCAAAATATCATGCCTATAACTTCTTGGTAAAGCAAATGATTCTATTTGCTTCTTCAAAGCCCATCCGTAGATGAAATTTCAAGCTTTCCTCATTCACCAACTCACAATCGCTGGCAAATTCCGTACATCCTTGTTCCTTTGCCCATTCCTGACAGACTTTCAACATATCCTTTGCCACACCTCTGTTTCGATATTCTTCTGTGACAAAAATTCCCTCCAAATAACCCACCGGACTGGTATCGGTTCCTTCCACATAATCATTGCGTAGTCCACATTGTGCAAAGCCTATCGGGTCGTCATCCTCCATTGCCAGAAACACTGCGTATTTCCCCCTGCTTATGCTATCACAAAAATCTTCCGTCAGTCCTTCCAGAGTATTCTCTTTCCACATCTGTATTGCTAAACCGGCAACGGCTCTCGCATCTTCAACTGTTGCCCTTTTAATATTCACCTTCATTATTCCTCCTTCACTCTCACGAATTGCCTTCCAGCTTTCTTCGTATCCGCTCTGCTATTTCTGAATTTACTTTTCTTTCTTCACTGCCATAGGTCTAGCCAAAGCCGTCATTTTCGTATCTTGGAAACACATGAAAATGAGCATGTCCAAAGTCGCAAAACTTCCCGCCATTTTGCATGATGCTGTAACCCTCATTTCCATAAATTTCATTTAATGCAAGTACAATCTTTTTCGCCACACTCATGATAGCTGTCAACATATCCTCTGATAATTCAACTATACTATCCACATGCTGTTTTGGCACAATAAGCACATGTCCCTCATTAATCGGGTCCATATCCATAAAAGCTATCACCAGCTCGTCTTCATATACGAAATCCGTTACAATCTGTTCTTTATGACAAAAAACACATTCACACATACTAATTCTTCCCCCATTAATCATTACTGTCCGAAACGCTTATATGCACCCGGCTATGTATACATGAAGACACCAATAAGCAAATTGGAACTTACTATTCTATCGACATTACATATATCTGACAAGGATTTGCTTCATCCCACAATGTGGGAAACACTTCAAATTCCTTGAAACCAAGGCTGATATAAAACCTATTTGTATCATCATAATCCTCATATTTCCCCATTTGCACAGTCTTTACCTGTAAAAAGGAGTATCCCTTGTCACGAGCAATATCCTTTGCCGTCTGAAACAATTTTCTGCCGATACCCTGCCTGTGGTATTCCTTCAAAACACCCATAACTGCCAGCTCCAAGGTATCTTTTCCGGTCTCCTTCAGGCACAAAAATCCAACACATTCTGCGTCTTCCATCGCTCCGATGCATATCTGTTCAACACTCTCCTCGATATACTGCTCTCTGGCCTCCTCGATTGCAAACCAATCCGGTAAAGCCACTAATATTTTTCGTACAGCTTTTCTTTTTATCTCAGGCTCATATATTTGTTCAATCTTCATCCTAACCACCACTTTACACATTGTCTATAAACTTGTCCCAAATCCTCTATTATCATTACCACCATCTGAATATATTGGCGTATATTTATAAAGATTTCTAACACCGGAACCACTGGTATCTGTAGTTCATGACTTTAGCTCCATCTCTTCTTCCGTTTTTACGAATCCATATTTTTCATACACTGGTCTTCCCATATCGGTTGCCTCTAAGGCAATCTGTGACACGCCGAGTTCTTTCGCATCCTTTACCAGAAAATCCAATGTGTGAATTGCAATTCCCTGTCTTCTATACTCCGGTGCAGTATACATATTCATAATATACGCCTTTCTACCAGTCGGATTATGATATGTGGGCATTACCTGATAGAAACTGACACCGCCTGCACCAATAAATTTTCCATTATCATACATCAGATATGCAATATGTTCACCGTTTTCTAATGCACGCTTATAATATGCATAAGACTCCGCTTCCACCACTGACATATCCACATCATCCGACAATTTGTTGGCTGCACGAAGAACAATCATTCTTGTCCTTACCAGTTCATCTATATCTGCTATGGTTGCTTTTTTGTATTCAAAAATACTATCCGGCAAACAATTCAAGTACATATAAAGTGCATCCTTATTCTCTTCCAATACCTGCATCAATTTTTCAGATGGGTTTGCATAAACAATCCCATAATCTACCTCTCCCAAATCACTACGCACCGGAAAAGCTAATTTTTCCTGTTCCAAATCGAACTGTGCATCTATGCCTTCTTTATTACCTCTTGCATCCAAACGAATCCATCTGTTAAGTGATTTGATATAAACTGCATTTAACACATGAATACAAAATCCGGTTTCAGGTACATCACCTAAGGTAAGACGCTGATAGCAAATACCTGCAGGTATTCCACATGCCCGAAGCAACGCGGCAAGAAGATTTGCTTTTGCCCAGCATATACCAACGCCCTGCTCTAACACTTCTGTAGCAGATTTAGTCACACGCTTGTCCTGAACATCCCAAGAATGTTTTATATCATCACGCACAAACTCATATACAGCCTTAATCAAAGAATTTTCATCTGCATATTTATGCTTAAATTCATCCGCTTTTGATAGGATGCTATCGTCCTTCCAGTTTATATATTTTGATACCGATAAGTATTTTTCTATGGTATCCTTGATAATTAATTCTTTCATAAATTTCTGAGCTCCATTATTTATACTCATAATCCGGAATCATGATTAGCTTACATCCAGCTCTATACGCTGACAATAATCCATTTTTCAAATTTTCAGGAAATAATCGCACTTAAAATACTATAAAACTCATCCTTCGCATATTTTTCCATAAAGGGACTATGACCACATTTCTCTAATACATACGCCTCGCACGAAACATTATTTTCTTGTAATGGTATCATTACCCCTTTTGCCGGATGAGGATCATTCTGTCCTTGTATTAGATAAATTTTACTATCTATTTTCTGAAATACTTCCAATAATTTTCCATCAGTCCGCAGCTTGGCAGCTTCACACCAAATCAAATTATGCATTTCACTATCCGATTCATCCGCCCTATGTGACTCTCTATCTTCCAAACAATAATTATCTGATTTCTCAAACATAGCGGGTATCTTTTTCATATCTTCATCCGTTACTAGGTTGTTTATCAGCCTCTTATATAATGCCAAATCTTCGCCAGACAAATTGCCAACTCTGCGTGAACCTATCTCTGATACATACTTGTCCTCTAAAGGACCACTTCCAACCAAAATAATCTCTTTTATAGCTTCAGGATACTTTTCAGCAAAAAGAGCCACTAACCAGGCTCCCCATGAATGTCCAATAAGTGTTACTTTTTCCACACAATTTTCTCTAATCTGATAATATAATTCCTCTATCAGTTCTGCTATGGAATACTTGGACTGTATTGCTTCAACTACGCCTTTATCTGTTCGAATACTTAGTTCCTTTGCAAATCCTTTTAATGAGCCAATTGCTCCGGGGCCTCCGTGTACCAAAACAACTTTATACGGTTCGTTACCATATAGTCGTACCATTCCTGTTCTCCCAACAACATAATCCATCTTTATATATGCAATGAAATTGCTTCCAGAAAACGCCTCTCTACCTTCTTCAGAATATCACAACATATCTCCTTTTTCAATAAACCTCGCAAGTTGTTGCGATTGTTTCTTTATATGTAATCAAATTGACTATTAAAATCACAATTCAGGACTTCAAATAGCCATAAATAAAAAGAAACACTGTTCTACAAGCAAGCTTGTTCACAGTGTCTCATTTTATTTATGACTGCTCTCAGTCCATTTCCTACTCGAACTCGCCAAAATCATTTTCGTATTAAACAAATCTGTTTAGGAGTTTTCGCATAGTTTGATACCAATTAGTTTCAATTATCCAATGTATATGGGGTAGCCGAACTAATGTTATCATTTTGTTATCAGGGAAATGTTATCCTGTTTGACGCGAAGAAGCAATTGCTTTTCTATTTCATCAGCAACTTTCTTGTTTTATGCTACCAGCAGTATCTTACACATTAAACTTTTCAATTAATATCTTCAAAATATTTAGACTTGCTTCGCTTTCTCTCAGATGCTCATAACCTTCTAATGTCTTTTCTACTGCATCTCCGGACTTTTCTGCTATCAAATTAACTCCACTGGCAGACTCTGTAATTGTACTATTCACACCATTCATTGCATTCACAATCTCTACAATCTTGCGATTCAGTTCTGAAATCTCAGAATAAATATGCTGCATCGCTTCTGCAAAGCTTTCTGCATCCTTCTCATAACGTTCCCCAACCTGACCGAAAGCATTATAATCTACAACTACTGTTTCCTCCAGGAAATTCATAATAACCTGAATACAACCCGTCATATTAACGACAGCCTCATTGACCTCTTTTACAATTTCATTGATGCCATCTACAGTCTGGAATGTTTGGTTAGCAAGTGCTCCTATTTCCGTTGCAACTACCGCAAAGCCGCGTCCGGCCTCTCCGGCTCTTGCAGCCTCAATATTTGCATTCAGTGCCAACAGATTCGTCTGGGAAGAAATATTCCTGATATTATCAGTTAATTCGTTAATCTTTGCAACCACTTTGGATTTTTCGATTGCTTCTTCCGTACGTTTTCTCATATCTGCATAGATGACCATTGCCTTCTCGCTAGAAGAACTCGTATTATCGCGAAGCTCCCTCGCTCTCGTCATAATTGCTTTTGATTCCTGCTGCTCTCGTTCAGACAGTTCCCTGATTTCCTCTGCATTTGTCTGGATTGCATCAATATTGTTTACAATCATGGTTGCACTAGCGGTAGTCTCTTCCATGCCTGCCGCCAGTTCCTGAGTAGTTGCAGAATTGTCCTCTGAGATAGCGTTATTTTCTCTCATCACATCATCCAGACGTTTCATATTGCCAATCAAATCATCTTTAACACTTTCCATGCTGCTTACCAGTTCACGCAAGACGGAACGCATCTCATTTACCGCCTTTGCCATAATACCGGTTTCATCTTTTTTCTTCATTAATTTGTCAATATCAGCTGCCCGTTGGAAATCCAATTGTGCAGTCTGCTTAATTATTTCGGTAATTCGCTTAATCGGTTTTGCAATGGTACTTCCTATTAAAACTCCAAGCACAACTGCAATCACAAGCCCCATCGCAAGAAACATCAATATCTGAACGGAAAGGGTATTTGCATCTGCTTTTATTTCTGCTAACGGAGCCGTCAATACAAGCTTCATACCATTCTTAAGCTCCACATAAGAAAGGTATTTATCCTCACCGTTGTAGCTGTACTGCAATGTCTTCCCCTGATTGGAAGAATCCAATACAAAATCCTTAACGGAAGTCAGTTCTCCGCCATTATATTCTGCCAGGTCAGTACCGGCTTCAATATCCTTATGATACAATACATTACCGGTAGAACTTACCACAAAGGAATATCCCGTTTCAAAAGCAATTGCACTGTCTACCAAGGACGTCAACTGACCAAAATCAATATCCATACCGATAATTCCCACAGATGTACCGTTTTCATAAAGCGGAACTACATATGAAATCATATAAACATTAATATTAGCATTTAAATACGGATCCATCCAAAGAGGTGCCTTATTCGCCACTGGTATGTAATACCAACCTACATGAGCCGCATCAGACGGGTCATACATACTGAAATCCGTTGGTGTTACGCTGTCAAATGCAGACTGCGTATTATTACGAGTCAGGAAGATACCGGAAGTTGGCTCTGTAAATTCCGGATTATAACGTATATAAGCTGTAATTGCTCCGTCCGTATGCTCTGCAAAAGTATAAAAATCTTCCAAAAGTCCGTTTGTATAATCGGTCACATATGTATTGTTATTTTTAAACTTAGAAAATTCCAGCTTTCTCATGGAAATATCGCTTAATGTATCCACTGACTGCTCAATTCTAGAAATTAAGGCATTGATTTCTTCCCCCGTATTTTCGCAGGTTAGTACCAGTTCATTTTCAGCAGCAGCATTCGATAATTTTCTGGTATCAGAAATGCTAAGCAAACTGATAACTGACGCTGTAATCAAAGAACATATCACAATTGCAACTGTAATTTTCATTCGTATAGATTTCATAGTAATGCCTCCTCACTTCGTGTTTCGTATTATTATAGCATATTTTCTTCCCATTTTCCATAAAAAGAATGAAATATTAACCAATATCCTTGCTTTGGGTAGTAAATTAGTTGCAATATCTGCACTGGGAAATTTTCCATTGGCTTGATATAATCTACCATTACTTAAAATGCATTCACCTTAACCGGTAACACTCCTGATACACATCCTTCCTCGGAAGCTATTAAGGAATTACAGACCGAATATACCAATATACTTACAGCTATCATTGACCGCTTAGATGGTGCTAAATATCTGTAGAAAGAAGACTGCCTTAAACAACAATCTTAATTTCCAGTTTTTCATACCTGTCATAATAATTAACATACCTGTTTCAGAATACTTTGCTCGCTTTTCTCCCATTTGTTGGGTTTCCACAATCCATCTACCTAATGAATAGTAAGTCATTTTCTGCACTATATTTACATGATTTACTACAATATTTCTTCAAAAATACTATCTAGAAAACAATTCAGGTACATATAAAGTGCATCCGTATTCTCTTCCAATACCATAATCTACCTCTCCCAAATCCTTACGCACCGACCATCTAGGCCTATATGCTGACAATAATCCATTTTTCAAATCTTTAGGAAATAATCTGACTTAAAATATTATAAAACTCATCCTTCACATATTTTTCCATAAAGGGACTATGACCACATTTCTCTAATACATACGCCTCGCACGAAACATTATTTTTTTGTAACGGTATCATTACCCCTTTTGCCGGATGAGGATCATTCTGTCCTTGTATTAGAAAAATTTTACTATCTATTTTCTGAAATACTTCCAATAATTTCCCGTCAGTCCGTAGCTTGGTGGCTTCACTCCAAATCAAATTATGCATTTCACAACTTCAGGATACTTTTCAGCCAAGAGAGCCACTAACCATGCTCCCCATGAATGTCCAATAAGTGTTACTTTTTCCACGCCTTTATCCGTTCGAATACTTAGTTCTTTTGCAAAGCCTTTTAATGAACCAATTGCTCCGGGTCCTCCATGTACTAGAACAACTTTATATGTTTCGTTGCCATATAATCGTACCATCCCTGTTCTCCTTATCTATTACACACTTTTACATCAGAATCTCACTATCAAAATACTGTTCCTGAAAATGAAGCTGTTCCTTGATTTCTTCTTTTGTAAAATTCATCCCCGCAGGTGCAACAACCCATTTTTCTTCCACATCATCATTTCTATGTACAACAGCAATAACTATTCCTGTAAATTTATCTACAGCTTCATCCACACCTAATATATAAGCATCTTGTTCCTCTCCATCCGGAGCCATAACACCTTCCACATAACCATAATTAATCGAATAATACATATCCTTATGTTCAGGGTGATAACTTCCCAATGGTCTATCAACCGTTACAGTTACTGTTCTTCCAAGAACAGAGTCCATCGCTATTTGCACTTCTTTGAATTTTTCATGCAAATCGTCTGCACCATTCAAAACAATCTGTTTCTGCACCTTTTTACTGAAGCTGCTAAATACCGTATCATACGCGTGGTCTATCATATTAAGCAACTCCTCATCCGGGAAATCATCCAGATAAATGGTATTCCAATATGGTTGTTGCACAGGGGGACAGTGATACCCTCTAACTACCTTACCCGGGTACACCATACGATAAAACTGCCCTGCATCTGCCGTACATTTCAATGTAATTTTATAATCCTCCGGATATGGATAAATCTGTGCAAATACTTTTCCATTTAATTTGAAACAGATAGGAACATCACCAAATGGATATTCTTCATATGCCATATGCTTGCTCAGGCAATATTTTTTGATATCTTCTACTAACATAATCCACCTTTATATGTACAACGGAATTGTTTCCAGAAAACACCTCTCCACCTTTTTCAGAATATCACAGCATGTCTCTGCTTTCAATAAATTCTCGCAAGTTATTGCGATTGTTTCCTACTCAAACTCAATCGTACTCGCCGGTTTACTGGACAAATCATACAAAACTCGATTTACCCCTCTCACCTCATTTATAATCCTACTCATCACCCGCTTCAACACATCATACGGTATCTCTGCAGCCTCGGCGGTCATGAAATCCACTGTCTCCACAGCTCGTAGAGCGATAGCGTAGTCATAAGTCCTTTCATCCCCCATAACACCTACGGAACGCATATTAGTCAGGGCTGCGAAATATTGATTGATGCTCTTGTCCAATCCCGCCTTGGCAATTTCCTCGCGGAAGATGGCGTCCGCATCCTGTACCATTCGCACTTTCTCGGCGGTAACTTCACCAATAATCCGCACTCCTAAACCCGGTCCGGGGAAGGGCTGGCGGAATACTAATTTCTCAGGAATACCCAGCTCCAGCCCCACCCTGCGCACTTCATCCTTGAACAGGTTGCGAAGAGGTTCGATGATTTCCTTGAATTCTACACAGTCCGGTAGCCCGCCTACATTGTGGTGGGACTTGATGACTGCTGATTCACCACCCAAACCACTTTCTACTACATCAGGGTAGATGGTTCCCTGCACCAGAAAGTCCACTGCACCGATTTTCTGTGCTTCTTCCTCGAATACTCGAATGAATTCCTCTCCAATCACCTTGCGTTTCTGCTCCGGCTCCTCTATACCTGCCAGCCTCTCATAAAAACGCTCCTGTGCATTCACACGGATAAAGTTCAGCTTATATTTTCCCTCAGAGCCAAAGATAGCTTCTACCTCGTCTCCCTCATCCTTCCGTAACAAGCCATGATCTACAAATACACAGGTCAACTGCTCGCCTATTGCCTCCGACAAGAGAACTGCTGCCACTGAAGAATCTACGCCGCCGGATAATGCACAAAGCGCCCGCCCGGTACCGACCCTCTCACGAATAGACTGAATGGACTCCTCCACGAAGCTGTCCATTCGCCAATCCCCCGTACAGCCACAGATATTTCGCACGAAATTATACAGCATCCTGGAGCCGCTCACCGTATGCAATACCTCCGGGTGAAACTGAATTGCATATAAATTCTTTTCTACACATTCTGCTGCCGCCACCGGACAATCCTTTGTCACAGCGATGGTTCGGAAGCCCGGTGCCATTTCTGCGATGTAGTCAAAGTGGCTCATCCAGCAAGTAGTTTCCTGCTCCACTCCTTGAAAGAGCATGGACGAATTATCAATCTGCACCTGGGTCTTACCATATTCACGCACTACAGCTCGTGCTACACGACCGCCCAACACATGTGCCATAAGCTGGGCACCATAGCAAAGTCCCAACACCGGCACTCCCAGCTCAAACAACTCCCTGGAACAGGTAGCTGCACCTTCCTCATAGCAGCTGCTGGGACCGCCTGTTAAAATGATGCCCTTCGGCTTCATCGCTTTTATCTTTTCTATAGGCACCTTGTAAGAATATATTTCACAATAAACATTACATTCTCGAACGCGTCTTGCCACCAATTGATTGTACTGCCCGCCAAAGTCGATTATCACTATCCGTTCATTTTTCATAAGCCCTACCTAACCTTTCTCACAAATGACCAGTCCGGTTGCCTTGTGAATATACATATAACCCTCTTCGTTCATTTGTGAGCGAACACGCTCCAAAAACAAGTCTTTGTCCTGTGTAATCAACTCTTTTGCCTGCTGCGAATAGGAAGAAACATATTCCCAAACCAATTCCTCCTCGGGTACCAACAAGTCGTTTTTTTGTTCTGTAATTTCTAATATTCGGAAGGTATCATGCAGCTCTTCCTCTGCACTCTCCAGCCAAAGGTCAAAACCTGCGGAAGGTATTTTTATCTCCGGATAATATTCTTGTACGAATTCATGTAACTCCTGCAAATGCTTTTTGCCAATCAGGCTACAGGAAAATCGTCCCTCTTTTGTCAGCAGTTCCCTTATCTTTTGATACAAATCCAGCCGCTTTTCCTTGTTAATATGATATAGCATATGATTTGCCATGATTCGGTCAAAACCGCTCACCGGATAGGTAAAGTCTGCTGCATCCCGCTTATCCAATACAAATTGCAGCTCCTTTTGTGGATAAGTAGCCGTGATTTCTGCAACAGTTTGAGATGCACTTTCCAACATTCCTGCCGAATAGTCTACCAAATGTATTTCCAAGCCTTTAGGTAAATCGGCAGCAACTGCTTTCCAAAAAGCAGCATTTCCGCAACCGATATCCAATATCTTCATACCGGGCTTTAATTCTATTTTGTCCAACATCCAAGGATAAAATCCCACACGGGCTGTACTATAATCATGGATGGATATTCTCTTCTTCAAATTATCTTCCTTGATATACTGTCGAATAACATCTTCTCTTTCCTTCGTAATATCAATGATATGACGCATATGTCCCCAAAGCTGCTCGTCCGAAGCATTGCGTGTATCCCGTACTGCCGCAATCAGTCTTTCAATATGCTCCTTTTTCTCCAAGAGCAACTCCTCCTGTTCCTCCAGAGACTGTCGGATATCAAAGTCTTCCTCCTGCATAATCTTATGAATTTGCTCCACTGAAAAATCTAAGAAACGCAGCATAATAATCTTTTGCAGACGCTCCGCACTGTCCTCATTGTACAAACGATATCCTGCTTCAGAATAACCGCTTGGCATCAGCAAATCCTTTTCATCATAAAATCGCACGGTTCTGGCTGACACTCCCAGCTTCTTTGCCAATTCTCCTGCTGTATATTTCATGGTTTCGTACCTCCTTTTTCCCAACATACACCTTTACGCAAGGGAAAGGTCAATACTCTTTTTATGCTTTTTCCCACTTATGGCCTCGGAAGCGAAGCATATAACAGCCGGCACGGAATATCCAATCTATAGTCATGGCAATCCAAACGCCCATGAGTCCCAGGCCGAAATAGGTACCCAATAGCCAAGAGAACAATAGTCGGAACACCCACATGGAGAAAATACCGATGACCATGCTCCACACCACATCTCCTGCTGCTCGCAAGGTATTGGGTAGAGAGAAGGAAGGCAGCCAGAAGAACACCGCCATGATACCGTGATAAGTAAATACCTGTACCGCCAACCGGAAAGCCTCCGGGCTTAAATTATAAAAGCCGATAATCCAGTCACCGCCCAACACTATTAACACCGTCATACCGACCAGAAAAGCCATGGCCAGCTTCATCAGCTTCTTGGTATAATATCTGGCCTGGTCATAAGCACCTGCACCCACACATACTGCCGCCACTGCCAGCAAAGCATTGTTGATAGCCAGTCCCGGCAATACATTAAAGGCCGCCAAAGTATTACAAACTGCATTGGCTGCTATCGCATAGGTTCCATAGGTAGACACCATACTGATGGTCAGGATTTTACCCAACTGGAACATACTGTTTTCCAAACTGTTGGGTACTCCGATATAAAGAATTCTCTTAATATACTCTGCTTCGAAACGCCATGTAACCTGCCCTCTGAAGTGTATCTCCTTTCCCGAACGGAACATCAGACAGAAAATCATCACCGCTGCTACCAATCGACTGATAGTAGTCGCCCACGCAGCACCGGCAGTTCCCATGCCTACACCATAAATCAAAATAGCATTGCCACTGATATTAATCACATTCATCAGCATGGATATCCACATGGTGGTTTTCGAATCGTTCATGGCACGCATCATACCGGCACAGGCATTGTAAAGTGCCAGAGGAGCAATGGACAATGCAGTAATCACCAAATAGTCCTTGGCATTCTCCATAACCGCAGCTTCCACATTTCCAAATATCAGACGTAACAGCCCATCATGGAGCCCGATAAACACCAATGTCACCACCAAGGCTACCGACACAGAGAAAAAGGTAGTCTGCCAGGCTGCCTTGCAAGCCTTTCCCCCATCCTTCTGCCCTAAGAAATGTCCTGCCACAACCGCACCACCGGTACCAAAGGCCGCAAACACATTAATCACCAATACATTAATGGTATCCACCAGAGAAACACCGGACACTGCCGCCTCACCGACACCGGATATCATAATCGTATCTGCCATACCCACCAGCAAGGTCAAAAACTGCTCCATCACCAGCGGAAGTATAAGCTTTCTCAAATCTTTATTCGTATATAACATAGTTTTCCTTCTTTTCCTTGTCGTATTCTTATATTTAATCTAGCATTTTGTTACTTTCGGCACAATCGCAAATACTACCAAAATTGTGTTCTGAAACCGCCCAAATATAAGCCATTTCCAATAATGTAAAAAGAGTTCCGCAAAGGGAACTCTCCACAAATACCTACTATTTCTCCGGCTGCTGATGCATGTATTTTTCTTTGGTAGCCAACCCACCACGGATATGTCGCTCGGACTTGTTCACATCCAGCACCTTTCTCGCCTGCTTTGCTAATGCGGGATTTATCTGCATCAATCTTTCGGTACAGTCCTTATGTACAGTAGACTTACTGACCCCAAATTCCTTAGCGGTCTGCCGGACGGTGGCATTGTAATCAATGATATAATTAGCGATGCTGATGGCTCGCTCTTCAATATAATCCTTCAAAAGAAATCCCCTCAAAGTGCTTTTTTACAGTTTATGTAGCACTTTGAGGGGTTATGACTGTTATGTTATTATATAACCATTCCAACTTTCTCACTGACATAATCTAAGAGCATTCCTAAGTCCCTTTTCTTCCCGTTCATTTTCCGGTTCAAAATTTGCCATCAGCCCCTCCTGCCTGCATTTAACTTCTTAGCTCAAACTACTACTCAACCTCTTCATTTCTCAACAGCTTACTTATTTCATCTACCATATCATTAATAGTTCCTGCCTGTGTTGCGACCTCTGCAATATCACTGGCATTACTTTCCGCCATGGCATTAATTGATACAAATTGTTCATTTTCATTCCTGATGCTTTCTGCAATGTTCCGATTAATAGATACAGTCTTCTTAATAACCTCTGCCTGCTTACCGTGAGCGTCACCCATGATATGAATAGTCTGAACGGAAGCATTAAGCAACTGTGTCATATCCTGCATACTCTGAAATACATTTGCAAAATACTCATTCTGCGTACCAAGCTTTGTTGAGTTTTCCTCGACCTGTATCGTGATTTCCTGAACATTCTTCTGTACACGTTCAATAACCTCCTGTACTTCCTTTAGGGTTATCTGCGTGCTGTTTGCCAGGTTTCCAACCTCTGTTGCAACTACTGCAAAACCACGTCCTGCTTCTCCTGCTCTAGCTGCTTCAATAGACGCATTCAAAGCCAAAAGATTGGTAGAAGACGAAATATCGCTGATAAGCTTCAATGTTACACCTATTTCTGCCACAGCATCCGACAATTTCCTTGCAATTTCTGTGGTAGCCTTCATGGATTCTGATACCTCACCATTGATTGTATGTAAATCATTTAACAGTCTTTCGTTTTCCTGTGATTTATCAAGCAAATCCCTGGCTGTAGCTTCTACCTTTTCCACATTATCCGCAACAACACTTTCCCACTCGCTCAACTCGCCCAGATTATCCATACCTTCATCCGTCTGCTGACTCAACAAATTACTACTTACCACCAGTTGCTCGCTGGTAGCTGCCAATTCTTCAGCAGATGCACTTTCATTCTCAGAAATCTGAAAAAGAGAATTACCTGCCATATGTAATCTTTCTGACAAGGTCTGCACGGATGTCAGTACACTCATCAACTGCTCGTTGTTCTTTTCCAATTCATCCTTTTTAGCATTTACCAGAAAGTAGGAAATAAAGAAAACAAAGATTGCCAAACCAACCAATGATAACATAAGTCCTACCAGACACATGATAACATCTGTAATGAACAATTCATCCTTCACAGGCAACAAATCCGTACCTCTTATAAACCACCCAACAAACAGAGAAACCATACATATTAATCCGGAAGACACCAATAACTTAATGTCCAGAAAAAAAGCCATAAGAATTAAAAAAAAGAACAAAAAGCCCCAAAATGTTCTTGATGGTATCATATATAAAATATAATTCCATTGTATAATTAAAACACATGCTGAAAACAGCTTTCCAAGTTTTAATTTTCCTTCTTTTAGATACTTGTCCTGATTAAAAGATGTCTTTATAATGACAATTGCCAGAATAAAAAAGATAACATCCATAATTGCAAATAGGATTAGTGTAATCCACCGAACCTTCGGATAAAACCCTAATAGCTTTTCTGTACAAAATGTAAGCGTGGCACACATACATGCACATACCAATATAATAAGTCCCCATTTAAATACGGCAGATAAATACACCTCAATCGCAGTCTTTTTCTTTCCCATAAATTATACCTCCTTTAGTAATTGCCCTTTTGCAACCATTGCTATCCTCTGTAATCCTTGGTATCAAACCTCATATATGCCAATCGGAATGCTTTCCACCTTCTTCTTGAAACCGGAATTTTTTCACCATTGACAAGAGTTAAAACCTGATTTTCAAATTGTATCACATGAGCCAGATTCACAAGATATTTATTGTGACATCGAAAGAATGTGAACATTGGTAACCGCTGCTCCCATTGCAGGAGACTTTCCTCACAAATATACATATCAGATTGTGTCCACAATTCACTTCCACCTGACTGGGCTGAAATATAATAAATATTCCGAACCCATATGTTATGTGGTATCCCTCGTCTTTTCAGCAAAATACTACTTGTAAGCTGGAGTTCTTCCATACTAACCCGCAGATAATCAAACAACTCTTTTTCTATAATCGGTTTCGTCATAAACCGAAATGCTCTGGCCTCATATCCTTCTTTGTAACGCTTCTCATAAGCAGTAAGTATTATCAAAATAATTTGTGGAAATTTCTCTTTTATTTTTTTCAACCAGAATATTCCATCCTCTGATGCATCAGAAAATTCCAAATCCATAAAAATAAGGTCTACCGTTTCCTTTTTCAGATACTCAAATAACACTGATGGTTTCTCAAAATATAGAAATTCATTTTGCTGCTTATTTTCTTTACTATATTTTTTTATTAATTGTCCCAATTCATCTGCAACGTTTTTCTGATCGTCGCACAATACAATTTTCATGACTTTCTCCTTCGTTAAACAATATCTAAATGGGAAGATATACGGTTATAGTTACGTTATTCCCCTCCCGGCTTTGTTCAAATTCTCCCCCATATTTTTCAAGAACATTTTTTATTTTTTTAATTCCATAACCATGATTCCTATCCTTTTTCATGCTCTTTTTCCCAAGAATTTGCAAATCAACACTATTAGATATTGCAATCGAGAAATATTTCGTTCTACCTGAAAAATGTATCGTAATCTGTGGAGCCTGTTGGTTGATACATTGATTTGCAGATGTTATCGCATTGGAAAGTAAATTTGAAAATATGGTACACAGATCCATAGCAGAAACAGTCTTTACCGTCGGCAAAGCTCCATACACAATTACCTTCACTTCCTCTCTGCAGCGATGCGTCAATTCGTGGTGAAGAATCGCATCAACAATATCATTTCCGGAAAAATATATTTTTTGTTCAAAGAAAAATTCCTTCTGCAGTTCTTGAAAATATGCCTGCAAATCCTCAATCTTATTAGAAACAAACAACATCTCCATACACATAAAATGATTTTTTATATCATGGCGAAACTTACGTATCTCAGTATCCATAAGTTCCATATCCTTATAATATTCTAACTGCTTTTCCATCAGTAAGACATTTTCTTCGTCACTTTCCTTTGCCAGAAGCAGAAATCGTTCCACTAAATACACAATAATCAAAAAACACAAAGAAGTAAGTATGTATACAACAATCCGATAAGTAATAATTTCTCTTATATCACTTCTTTCCAATGGCCAAAACAATTCCGGTTTTAAAATATGTACTGCCAGCAAAGAACCTGAATATAGTATGATATTCCAAAACATTAATTTACTATCAAACATAAATGCAATACATGCAAAAAAAATAAATGTACATTCCCACACATAACTGGACGCAAATAGATGTATAATAAAATTATACTGTATGAATAATATCAAAATAATAAATATTTTTACATTCTTTTTATTTTTGTATATGCACATGATCGCAATTGCAAGGTAAATAAGCTGTGAACAATCAAACAGAATAATTTTGCTCCATGCCAAATCCTCATAGTATCCCATCATCTTACGAATTGTCCAGTAAGCACCTGCACACATACATAACCCCGGTACAATGAGCAATATATATATATACACTGAATCCCAATATTTCCTTATCGCATTCATAACCTTCCTCTTATTATATAATAATACCTTCTTGTTAATAAAAAGTAACGACCACTTGATGGTAAATTTTGACCAGATAATAGATTTCCTCTCATAAAATATCTGTTTCTCCAACATCTATTATTACTCATTTTAATCTTTCCGTTTTCCACCAAAGGCATTACATGTGTCTGTATAGCATACGTAACCGATGACAAACCTAAGTATTGGCATATTTCTTGTCTTATGCATGATGTTCTACAGCATACCAAAGATTATTTGTCGATTCCAATTCTAGCTCAACATTGCTAATATTATCACTAAACTATCCCCTAATCAAACTGAAAGTGCAGAAAACACGAACAATCATTTCGGTTTTCTGCACTTTTTAACAAAGACATTATTCATTTATACCTTATTACTCATTTCATTCATTAATTAATCCACCATATCATATGTTCCTCAAACCACTCTATATCGTTACCTCCACATGTACAGTTGACTTACTAACCCCAAACTCCTTGGCAGTCTGCCGGACGGTGGCATTGTAATCAATGATATAATTGGCGATACTGATAGCTCGCTCTTCAATGTAATCCTTCAAAAGAAATCCCCTCAAAGTGCTTTTTTACAGTTTATGTAGCACTTTGAGGGGTTATGACTGAGAAGATTAACTTCCTGCTTTGTCTTTCAATTACTTTTTATTCTTTTCTTTCGCACGTTTATCATTAATAATCTTCATGTGTTCTTCTGTAATAAGCTCCACATTATTTTCTCTCGCCCACTCAACACATCCCTTTAAAACAACGGACAGAAACACTCGAGGTACACCCAAAATTGTCATAAGGGCTTCATCCGTAAACTTTATCTTGTCATCCGCACGATCTGCAGCATAACGAACGGACTCCAAGGACGCCTGACGCACCTGTAACAATTCTGCTCTCATCTTAGTCTTTCTGTGGAACCAGAAATTCTTACTGTCACGATATCCATAGTCCACGGGAAGGGCCGGAAAATCTTTTGCTCTTACACCATTAATAATTGCATCACTATATTTTTTCTTCATAAGGATACGGTCTACTCGGAGAATAAAGTGCGCTCCAAACTTACTGGTAATACCATTAAAATCATGATAGGGCGGCTCATATCCATTCAATTCACCGGCAACATCCTTATCAGCACCATCCAACTCCCGCATCCAGGTACATTCTATAACTTCTATGGCATCCGTTAGTACCTGTGGTCTTGCCTCACCGGTTTCCTCTTCAATTATACCTTTTTCCAGTCGGAAATTACATTTTGGCATCTTTTCACCGGGTTTATCGCCGGGCCAGGAAAGCTTTACAGCCTCTTTAAAGGTCTTTGGTTTATCATCAATAAAATTAAGTGCACATTTTCCGTTGCGGAGAATGTTCTGTGCTGTATTGGATGAATTACGACAACAAAGAAGCATTGCGTAATAATCTTTGCCGGCTACATAATATGGCTGTACCAGGGAATATGGGCCAAGCGTGGTAGTACCATCCTCGCAAAGTGTACTAATAATTACGGTAGGCATCGGGAAAAAAAGCGAAGTTTGATAAAAATTGTCTACAACACGTAAATTCTCAAAACTGCTCATAATTAACACTCCCAATTAATCTTCCTCTTTCAACAAGTACCTTCTTGCTTTACGCTCGCCTTCTACCGTTAGAGCACCATCATCAACCATTTCTTTTAGCAATCTCTTAACTGTTGAATCCGCAAGTCCTAACAGTTCTCTTGCCTCCATATTACTTATACTGCCGTGTTCTTTCACATATTGAACAATTCGTTCATATCTATCTGTTTTTATCGGCTTTTTATCGGCTTTTATCGGCTTTTTATCGGCTTTTTCTTCTGACCGATAAAAACATACCACAAATCCGGACTTCATTTTTTTAAATTCATATCTGACTCCGGCAGCATCGCAAGCCTCTGCAATACGCTTTAATCCCGTTCCAAAACTCTCTATATCTTTAGAATAATAAAGCATTCTTGCAATCTTAGGATTTCTACGAATTGGTCTTTCAGCCTTATCAATAAAGTCTCGTGGCTCATATCCTTCCGGAAAAGCTCCCGGATTGTAAATCTCAACCCTATCTTTATAAATTGCGACCTCATTACTCTGCCCGGATGCATAATCCTTGTGGCAAAACGAATTTAATAATGCCTCACGAATCGCATCCACCGGAATTTCAGGTATCTCAGTACGTTGTAATGCTCCGGTAAATTCTACTCTCCAATGAATATTGCTCTTAATATATCCTTCCGCAATATCTACCAGCTTCAGCACCGGTCCATGATGACGTTGGATATCATTAAAAGTCAATCTTTCGTTTGTGGCAAAAATCGCCATCTGCAAATCTTGTACAATATCATCACTAAATAATACTTTTCCTGCATTCAGCAAATTATCCCCTTCTGTTAATTCCAACTGATTCAAAACAGTCCTCTTGTCCGTATAAGAAATTGCGATTCTGCCTACTTCATGTGCTTGTGTCGTATATTTCTTTAGAAGCTCCTCATCAATATCATTAACTGTCTTATTAGATACAAGACTTTCCCAACGATTTCCCTCTCTGCCACTGCTCAGCAACAATTCCGTTATCTGCTCCGGAGACATGGTTAAATCCTCATCCGCAACACGAATTTTTGCCACACCATATGCAAAATACGGCGTTTGATTTCCTTCAAACTTTACATGAATACAATCTCTACCATCTATAACCACCTTATTGATTTCCGGATAGATTTTTGGTTCAATAAAATTCTTAATCTTCTGACTAACCTCTCGTAAGGATTCTTCCGTTACAACTTGTCCCATTACGGTTCCATCAGGCTTTACACCAAAATATAATTCTCCGTGCTGATGCTTGTTCAGAATCGCACAAATGGATTGCACCGCTTCTTTCAATTCGCCGGTAGATTTCTTAAATTCTAATGTTTCTGTTTCAATACCTAAGTTCAAATCATCAGCCTCCTTTGTCATATTACTTATTAATTTTTATTATATATCTATAACTAACTTCTATGACTAATTTTATATTTTCCTTAGTCAATAATCAAGCAAAATTACAATGAACTCAAATAGAAACTAAAATTTCAATACAACAATTTGAGTTCCTTTTCATTTTCTAAGCAACAACTCAAAAACAAGTCAAATTTCTTATGATACTTTTTAGTTCCTATTCCACATTCATACAATTACAGCAAATGCAATGTTTCTTTACCTTGCCCGCCTTTTTATACCCCCCGGTTCCTCCTCCATATCCATCCTCACCGCTTCCTCTATGTACTCATCTTCCTTTTTACTCATCAATGCAGCTTCCTGTAATGCTCTCTCTACCTTCCTGGTGTTTGCTTCTATCAAAAGCTTACACAAGAACTCAGCGGTATCCTCCGCTGAATTCGGATTATGAAAACGATAATTTAGTTTTCTCTGCTTCAAGCGGAATCTCCACCTCCTTTACGCTTGTCCTTCTTTCCAATACTATGAGATTGCTTCTCAAGTTAGACCACATATAACTCTATTTTACTAAAGTAAAATCAGAATGTCGTTACCTAAATATTGTACAAGAAGTCTATTCCCACTGTACTTACTTTTCCTGTAATTACAAAGTGGCAAGCAGTGCATTTGCAACTCTGCCAGCAGAGTTGCTTTATATACCTCATGCTTTTCGCTTGTTGTGGAGTATCCCCAATCCCCTCAGAATGTTCAACTACGTTGAACAGCTACCCCCTCATGACATGAGCATTAGAAAATATCTTATACTCACAAAATTTATAAAAAGGATTATCCGGCAAATTAAAATCCTATCGCTTCTCATCATCCTCCTGATAGATAAGATTAGTATTACTATAATCAGTCTTATTAATATTAGTATTATTACATCGTAGTTTTTACGAGTCTTGAGTCGTAGAATCTACGAGTTTTGAATCGTACATTCTACGAGTCCGTACTCGTAAAAACTACGAACGATATCATCATCATTAACACATAATAAAAAAGGCAGATTCCTCAAATTAGAAATCTGCCTCATGTTAATTTATTCAGTTATTAGCCAACGGCGTAGCTTCTTCAAAATGCAATTTGAAGAATTCGATGGGTTTGGGATAATGTCCCAACAAGCAAAAAGCTGCCGAGTGCGCACCGATGCACTGCTTGCAAATTTGCAAAACCTATACAGGTTTGCCTTGCTTGCCAAGTTTGTTACAAGCCACCTACTCCTGATGCCTTTTTCCTATTACAATCCAAAAATTATCTTCTCTTTCTAATTGCTTTGATATCGAATCTATGATTTCCGAAACCGATCTAGATTTAGTTTCTCGCACTTCACGTTCCAAAAGTTCGATTACTCTGGGAAAATAAACCATTCCATTTCCACGTTTCAAAAATCCTTTTGTTACATCCAAAATCAAACCATATGGTAATTTCTCCGGGATGACATCTTCCACCAAAGCAGGATATGTTGTTTTAAGACTATCTACCAAATCCTTAATCAAATCTACATTCAATATTTCATCATATTTTTTTCGTACGATTTCTCCAAGTCTTTCGATAATATAATCCAATGTTTTCTCATCAACAATAGCCAAGTCCTCATCGTATAATACATTTTGATATGCAAGTATCATTATCTCTTTCGAATTTAACATACTATGATCCCGCACTCTTACTATTGGCATTAAAATGCTTTCTCTCGCCAACTCAACCCTCAATTTGACTAGTTTCTCTGTGAAACTTCCATCCATAAATACCGGTACAACATCACAGCCAAAGACTAATTCTAATGGTTGCAGTTCATCCCATAAATGATTCCAAATTTCATCTTGCAAAAGCAAGTTTCCATTCTCCACAATACTCTTTTTATTTTTTCCAATAAGATAATCTGCACCGACATCTAATATTTTGCATACAGATGACAACATCACTAAATCAGGGCTGCTCGCGCCTTTCTCCCATTTACTTAAAGCCTGCGGTGTTACACCCAGTCGATTAGCCAATTCCTCTTGGGTAAATCCTGCACTACGTCTGCTTTCTGCAATTCTTTTTCCTATGTTTTCTAAGATATCATCCATCTCGCTTCTACCTCCTGCTACAACAAATATGATAGCATAAAGTATCATTTATGTATAACAACACATTGTTGCGGCTTGCTCAACCAAATGAAGTTTCAACACTTCTTACACAGCTGTAATTATGGCAGTGTAACATATTGTAATTCCGATTCTTCACAGATTCTTTTTGTTTTTACTGACTAATTTTCAGAAAAACTGCATCATGTAAGCAAACAGTTTATGTTTATATCCCTTTCGTGCTTTCTGGCATTAAAGCAATTTCCTCATCACCATTACTATCCGGCCGTAAAAAACAAGCTCTGGATACTCTGAAACGAATACCCGTTTTCGGCATGATCATTTTCTTAGGCATACCATATGAATTAGGTTTTCCACCGATTGGTGTTCCGCAAATAGTCGCTATCCCATTATCCTTCAAGGTAACGGCAAATGTCCTGGCACTACTAAAGGTATTGTAGGAAACCTTACAATAAATCCTTTCAGGCAACAAAAGATCATATTGCTGATTCCAAACTACATCCGTCCGATTTGTCACCTCTTTTGCCTCACCCGAAGAAAAATCTATCATCCCATACCGATAATATTTCTCTGTCCTTGTATACTTGATAAATTCGTCAATAACAGAAGAATCTCCACCCATATTCTCACTCAAATCCAAGACAAAAGTATTGATGTTCTGCTCATTACAGATATAAGCCAACTCACTTAATGTCCGCTTATATTCCTCGTTACAGATGCAGGTATTCAAATGCATAATAGCCGTATCACCAACTATTTCATATGTAAGAAATTCATCATCCGGCAGAAACTCCAAGAAACCATCATAAGACACCAGAGGAATAACTTTCTCTTTCACCTTACCATCTACATCAAAAATAACGGTATAACTTTCCTTGCATCCAAACAATCTTTTCAGATTCATTTCGCTGAAAATGTTATAATTCTGATAAGGATACTGTACCATTCTACTCTTTACCAAATAGAGGTTTTCATGAGGAATTCTTTCTGCAAGAGTTACTATTACTTCTTGAATGGACATTCCCTCCACACACACAATTTTTGAACGCTCCGGAATATCTTCATATCCTTTCTCCAAAAGCAATTCTTCGCAGTTCTCTCCGGCCCATTTACATTTCAATTTCAAGCATAAATCCGTGGATGTATAAGAAATCTCAATATTTGTATGTCCGTCTTGAAAAAAGCTAGTTAGTTCCGTTGCCGCGTCAATGAAATTTTCGTAATCACGCACCGTTTCCTCTTTGGCCAGATACAAATTTTCTAACCCTGTCTTTTTCTTTTCATCCACTATGATTGCCGGATGTTTTAGTAATGCAGAATATAAATATTCTAAATCCTCTTGATAATCATTCTTCCCCATTTATACACCTTCTTGCTTTATAAACTTATTTTCATTATACCAAAAACACTCCCAAGTTTCCACCTGAGAGTGTTCCATAATATTCCATTTGTATTCACCGAAATTTTTAATTTAGCTTTCAAAAATATCAGTTCCTCTTATACTACCCCTTACCGACAATCATACTTACTCCACCAAAAAACATCCGCCCACTGCCAGCACCCTGCGTTGTGCCTTCAAAATATCTTCCTCCGTCCCACTCCAATTATCAATATCCTCACTGACAAAGTAAAGCAGTCTGTCTGACAAGTTCGCCAAAAACGCTTTCACTATCTTCCCGGAAGCACCACTAAGTGCTGCCGTCAAGGTTTCATTGTCCAGGTTTTTCAAAACCGCCTGAATCTCAAAATCACCAACCATATTAAAACGTTCCAGCAAGTCCGTTTTCTCAGAATACAGCTTCTTTTCACTATACTTACGGATAATTTCTTCCCTACTACCTTTGCCTTTTTCAGCTCTATTTGTATCCTCTAACCGGTTCCAATACCCTACTCCCACGTAAGAAGCCACTATTTCCCGTAACATCTCAGTATTCTCGCCGGCGGCAATTCTTTGAAGCATCCGGACAATCATATTACCCTCTCTTTGCTCCCCTACGGAAAGTGTGGCTACATAATTCTCCAGAAGTTCAAATATCAGCTCCCTGTCCATTTTCTTCATGAGAGACTGGAGAAAAAAGTGAATGGCAAAAGGTAGAAACTTGCTCTCACCATGATACGCCTTCATCCGTTCATCTAAGGCTAACAGTCCCTTATTTCTGCTTATTTCACTGCATATCAGCAATTCCTCTGCCACTTCTGCAAGATGCATGCTCTCATGATCATACATCCCTAATTTTCGCAGATGCTCTTCTTCACGGCCTACCAGCTCATCCATGCTGCATTCAAAATAATCCGCCAATGCCCATAGCATTTCAATACTTGGATTGGACAGATTCCGTTCCCATTTGGAAATAGCCGCCGGACTCACACTAAGGATAGCCGCCAATTGCTCCTGCGTCATCCCTTTGGCCACACGTAACGAATATATCTTTCCTCCCATTGCCACTTTATGCTCTCCCATATGTACCTCCACCACACATGATGTTTCACACTCTTCTATATTCATTATAACTTTCGTCGAAATACTCGTCAAAGGATAAAGTGTCAAGTTTTGAAACCAGAAGTTGAGAATAGAAAACACTCCCGGATTTCTATCCGAGAGTGCCCCATAATTATCTTTTACACATACTTCAAATGCTCTATCAAATCTTCCGGTCCAAATGGTTTTGCCACAAAACCGCCGGCCCCAAGTTCCAGAGCCTTTTTTACAGTCTTATCATCAGCCATTGCAGAAAGCATCAGTACAGGCAATTCAGGATAGGTCTCTTTTACCTTTTCAAGGATTACCAATCCGTTTCCCGGCATGTTGATATCCAAGAGAAGAATATCTACCGGATTCTTCGCCAATATATCCATACATTCTTCGTCGTCCTTTGCCTGCAACACCTCATAGCCTTGACTGCTTAAAATATCCTTCACCACATTTCGTAAAAACTCTGCATCATCCGCATGCAATACCAGATGACGTTCTCTTTTTTCGTACTCATTACAATATCCAAAGAGTACATCAATATCATTCTGAATCATAACTTCCGACGCATCTATCAATATCCCTCCTGCCAGAGCATAGTGTGTAGTGCGACACTCTTTTCCTCTTAACAAATCATCGCAGGATAGCTTTAATAAATCCGCAATTCTGGGCACCAGCGTTATATCCGGCAGAGAAATCTCGTTCTCCCATCGCGATACTGCCTGAGGAGTTACATTTAACTTGGCTGCAAACTCCTCCTGTGTTAATTTCATCATTGTTCTTCGTTTCTTAATGATAGCTCCTATCTCCATACGCAACACCTGCCTTTGTTTGACTTAGATTAATCCAACTTGTAACTTTATTCTATCATTGATATGGTTCCAAGTCACTCAAGTAACAATTGTTTTTCTTTCTAATCCCCCAACAAAAACCTCCTTTATTATAGAAAAACACTCCCAAGTTTCCACCTGAGAGTGCCCCAATCTATACCTATTCCACTACCCACACAACCTTACTTCCTAACCATTCTATTTTGTTACAACCACATGTACAGTAGACTTACTGACCCCAAACTCCTTGGCGGTCTGCCGGACGGTGGCGTTGTAATCAATGATATAATTGGCGATGCTGATGGCTCGCTCTTCAATGTAATCCTTCAAAAGAAATCCCCTCAAAGTGCTTTTTTACAGTTTATGTAGCACTTTGAGGGGTTATGACTGATAAGTTAATAGCTGTTTATAAATTCATGTTCACCCATTCTATCACATAATCCGCCACTTCTTGTGGCTCTTTACCGGTAATATCTAATTTTTCAAACCTTGTATCCCCAAGACTGTCATGCCCCATAAAATAACTGTTATAATCACTGGAACCCTTCAGCCAGTTTTCATCCGTTATGCCCCTACCTTCCTGCATACGCTTTCTCAATGCTTCATCATCACACACCAAAGCCAGACACTTAATTTCACTGAAATAGCGACAATTATATATTTTAGGCAAGCGGTCAAGACACCCTGCCATAGTCCATAAGACAGGCTTTCCTGACTGTATAATATCCTTGGAAATATTAACAATCGTTTCTACCCATTCATTGCAGGATTCCTCACTACTCCAATCCACATATCCGGAAAGAATATCTGCATCCAACACCACAAAGTCCACTTTTTTCCTCATTATCTCAATGGCAGTCGTCGTTTTTCCTACACCACTGCATCCGGTCAGGATAAACAATGGCATTGATATAAATTCCCACTGTGCACCACATTTCGTGCAGCAAAGTTTATTCCCTATTATCTCTTTATCCCATTCGTGATTCCCACAGTTTGAACATATTTCAATCATCTAAGTACCTCCAGTAATTTCTTTCTATTTGCTTCTCCGGTTGTCCATAATATAACATCAACACTCTCCGCCCCTAGCTGCCGATACATTTCCAGTCGGTGTCTGCCATCATTTACAAAAAATTTGCCCTCCCTGTATTCCACAATCAATGGTGGCACATCCCAATCTCCCAGACTATTTTTCATATTTTCAACAATCCAGAAAAAGTATTCTATATCATTTTCAGCAGATAAATATTCCGGTGCCCCAGCCTTAATATCCTCAAAATAAGACATATTCAACTTCTGCAATCCGACATATTCTCTTTGCTCTAACAATAATCCATCTGCCAGGGCTATATTCTTGCCATCATTACGCAAAAATAATTGTAGCCATTCTTCTATTTTACCGTTATCTTGATATGCTTTCGCCTGGGCTAATGTCCCGTATTTCATGTGCTCTCCTTTGCCTTATTACTTCATACATGATTATAGATGCTACACAACTCACATTAAACGAGGAAGCATTTGAATTCGCATCCATAGGAATTGTACACCTAAGAACTATATATCTCTATGACATCTTTAATTATAATCAAACTCTACATACTCACCATATTTCTGCTTGAAATCTTCATAATCCTTTCTCAGCGTAATCCATATAATTACAGGGAACATTTCTATCTTCATCCGCACTAAAGCTTCATGCAACGGACTATTACAATTAATCTCAAATGTATTGTCAAAGTAACTAATAATCAAAGGGGGTAACTTTTCATTCGTTTTCATCTTTTCCATCCAACGATTTGTCCGTTCCTCAAACACACTTTCATCCACTTGCCATTTCATTCCCTCTTCCGGACCGGAGCTTCTGTGAAAGAAATTAACCGGCAGCATAATTGGTCCGATATAATAACGCTCTTCAAGATACAATCCATCTGAAAAAGCTTTATTCTTTCTCTCAAACAACAGATAAGTGTGTATCCACTCTTCCAAAAGCCCACTTTCATCATATTCCCTAGCCGACTCGATATGTGGATAAAATAATAATTCTTCTACCTTTTTCTTCGAATAAACAATCTTTTTCACAGTTTCCTCTGACAAGAAGTATTCTTTTGAGAGTTGCTCTATCGTAACACCATATTTGAATTTATTGATTATCATACGATTACGCTTTCTTAACTGCTCACGATACCCGGACAGTTCCCCCCACGCTTTCATATCACCTTCATTCTGAGGAATGTACAGATATTTTCCTGCCGCATATTTTTTAACCTGCTCTAATAATTCAGGTGGTAATATATCTTTTGCATTCAGATATTCCATACTGTTCCTCCTCTACCTCTTCATACAAACCTGCTCTGAGACCCTTGAATTTCTACTGCCCATTATACCAAAAACACTCTCAGATTTCCATCTAAGAGTGTTCCTACTTTCCTCTATTCAATTACCTACATCACTTTTCTCCCAACTGGCAATCATGTTTCTTAAAGAAATCTACTCTCGGTTCAAGAAATTTCAATTCATGCTTCTCCACATCTTCGACATAAGCAGAAATCGGCTCCAAAATAGTATTCCAGTCCCACAATTCCTCCCCCAAATTCAGATACTCTCTAAACTTCTCACAGCCTTCCGGAGCAATCGGATGAACCAAAACCGCCATAATCTTACAAGCATACAGGCAATCCGTAATCAGCTGTTTTCTAAATTCCACATCACCTGTGGCATCAGCAACCTTTACATTATTTACCCAATGCTTGTTGATAGACCTTATGGCATCATCCAATACATATGAAATCCGATGGAAATCATGATTATACATGTGACGTTCATACTCAAGAACTGCTTTTTCTGCCATAAGTCTGATTTCCTCACACGCTTCACCTTTTGGTATTTTTCCATCACAATTACTCTGAATGGCATAGAAGCAGGTTCTAATCAGTCGATTAAATACATTGGTAATCAAATTGCCATCTTTCAAAACCATATCAACACCAATTCGATCTTCCTCTTTCATAAATACTTGCGGTTTAAACCCTACACTTTTGGAAGATAGTCCTAAGCTCATGAAATGCATTCTCAGCTGGTCCTTAGTATAATACTCAAGCAACTCATCTGCTGTTGGTGGCTTTATCTCAGAACTACTGCTGGCTTTGGTATCCATATACAACAAATGGCGATTTGCAATAATATGGGTCAAATGCACCTTTTCCATATTCGGAACTTCACCCCTTGGAACCTGCAAACCTGTAAATAATCCAGTCTGTGCAATAGCGTAAAAATAAATATTATCTTCTCCTATAAACTGATAGACTTTAGATTCATCATCGTACCACCATTTGAATAAATCTGCTTCTTTTTCCTTCTCTTTCAAATAGGCTAAGGTGAATGAAATCGGTGCCCACAAAGATTCCGGCCACACCCAGAAGGTTAACTCTTTTAAATCTTCACATTCAGGAAAAGGAACTCCCCATTCTGCATTTCCTGACAACCGGAACGGAACTAATGTCTTTCCGGAAGTGTAATGAATACTCTCAGAATCTAAAACACCTTTTGCCGCATCTCTGTCATCTAAGTTATCAAATTCAAACACTACAGAAGGCTTCTTCTCATCATCTGTCAGTTTATGCGGAGGTAACTTTGTAGCCAACTCTGCCACATCCTCTATATATTTTCTAGGCACATATAATAGGGGCTTCTTCAAAAATTCTTCTATGGTTTCTAACTGATACTTACGAGTATTTGTATTTTTACGTAAGAAATCGTTATACTCCTTTATCATATCAATGCAATGTTCCAAGTCAAAATACCAATTCTCAACATCTTTAAGAATAGGCTTATTACCAGATAGACTGCTGATAGGATTAATAAGTTCAGAGGGTAAAAACTGATGTCCTAAGGAGCATTCGTCTGCATATGCTCTATCGGAACAACATCCCGGTATGGGACATTTTCCTGCTACCTGTCTCCCATTCAAAAGCATCTTCTTTTCTTCATCATAAAACTGTGGCACTGATAATTTTTTAATATATCCATTTTCATATAAAGTCCGAAACACTTTGCCCGATACTCTTTTATGAATACTACCTGCTTCTCCTAAAGCAGATGCACCGAAAAAGTCTAAGCTGATACCGTAGTTTTCCAAAGTCTCTTTCTGCTTCTCGTGATTACCACGCACATAATCCTCCAATGAGCCTTCATATCCTGCTTCCTGCAGTTTACGATAGCTTTCCATAATAGGAGAACCATAGCAGTCCGTGCCGGAAAGGAATATAACATTCTCTTTTCCAATTCGGTCTCTCAAAAATCTTCCAAAAATATCTGCATGAATAAACATACCACCCACATGACCAAAATGCAGATTCTTATTTCCATAAGGCATACCTGCCGTAATAATTGCCCTTTTGGGAAATGTAGGGCGTTCATTTGGTGTTAATCTTTTACATATCATATATGCTTCTTCCTTTCTGCTATTTATTATGATTTTTCCTTGCCTCCCTTGCTGCTGGGGAAGCTCTGACTGTTCCGGCATGGTACACCTCCTTTTCCAACGCAAAACCAATGACTTTCGCTCACAAGTAGCCTCACTTTGCCTTGCACTGCTTATTCGCGTAAATAAAAAACGGTCGAAAACTCTCATTGAGCTTTCAACCGCTTAGTTCAAATTATCCAAGAAAGATACTTGTTATGAACACAACACAAAAAGCCCATTGTCAATTTTAACAATAAGCTGCTGTTGCTGGTTCATTCTGTTCATGCTGATTGATAATTTCATCATGAGCCTATCCTTCCTTTGTTTTTTGTCATTCTACCAGTAGTAATTTGTATTGTCAATATAAAATATCGTTTTTCCCCTATTCAATTGCCCACACAAGTAATTTCGTTATCTGCCGATGGTGTAGATTTTTTTCTCCGCAGGGCGCTCCTTTGCCTTGTCTGCTTCCGCAGCATTCTTGCGGGCAGCTTCCTTGTCAGCAGCCATTTCCTCCACTGTCTTGGTATGCAGACGAGCCGCACCTTCCGTCACAATAGGAGGAATCAGTGTTCCCTCGGTCTCTGCCTTCGCCCAGCGTGCCTTAGCACGTTCGATTTCCTCAGCATACTGTGGCAACCATTCTGCCTGAGCAATTAGCATTTCGTCCACCATCTGCCAGATTTCTTCGGTGTTGCACACTGCACCTACCAACGGATCCATCATCATAGCCTGACGGAGCAGATTGATATCTGCATGTGCAGCTGCCTCCATTGCCAGGCGCTGCACAGTAATGTTTGACTGACAGCATGCCGCACATCCCAAAGGCAAATCACCCAGTACAGGTGTGTTAATACCAAAGGTATCTACAAAGCCCGGCACCTCGACAATACAGTCCTCCGGAAGATTGGTAATGACACCATTATTCACCACATTGAAGTGACCGCGGTAAACCCGTCCGGTCTCGATGGACTCGATAATCCAGCTACCATGCTCCTGAGAGCGGTTTTCTGCTGCATATGTTTTAGCCGGCTCTTTGAGCCAGTTAGGAAAATCTGTCTCGAACCAGTTGCGACCTTCTGTACAGACACGCAGATAACCTCCGGTCTCACCATTAATCCAACAGCCCAAGTCAATCCACTTCTTGATTTCATCCGGACGCTTGCGATACCACGCCACATACTCGGAAAGATGACCATTAGACTCCGTTGAGAAATATCCGAAGCGCTTCAACATATCAATACGAACCTTCTCCGTTTTCGAAAATTCAGGATGTGCCTCAAGAGCCTCTAACAACTTATCCTTCAACTCCACACCATCATGCTTCACTGAAAGATACCAGGTCATGTGATTAATACCTGCACATACGATATCAATTTCTTCCTGCTTGTAACCAAGCGCTGAAGCAATCAACGCATGACCGCCCTGAACACCATGACACAGACCAACTGTAGGAACTCCGCCGTACTTATTGCAGTACCAGGTAACCATAGCATTCGGATTTGTATAGTTCAGCAACATGCAGCCGGGAGCTGCCACCTCGCGGATATCCTTACACATCCCCTCTAACATGGCAATATCTCGCTGGGCATACATGATGCCGCCGGCACACAGGGTATCACCTACACACTGATCCACGCCATACTTTAGCGGAATGTTCACATCCAGCTCAAAAGCGTCCAATAAGCCGATGCGGGCACAATCAATAACATATTTGGCATCCTTCAGTGCCTCGCGTCGGTCAGTAGTAGCCTGTATCTTAATGTCCAGACCATTGGCTTCAATATCCCTCTGGCAAAGCTGATAAACCATATCCAGATTACGAGGATTGATGTCCATAAAAGCGACCTCAATTTCCCGAAATTCCGGAACTGACAGCAAATCGGACAGCAGCCCGCGGGTAAAGCCGATGGAACCCGCACCAATAAATGTAATCTTAAATTTCTTCTGATTCATAAGTATGCTCCTTTCACGTCCTAAGATAAAATAGGTGTTTGCGAAACACCTGAAACACGCATAAATGCAGTGTTTTTTCGTTACAAAATAAATACATCTCCACAATGATTTATGGTAAAATAGAGTTGACTAGAAACCATTTAACCAATCCACCAAAAAGGAGATGTACTTATATGATAACACATAAACAGCTCTCTTTGGCAGAAATTTTTGAAAATTGCCAAAATAAATTTGATAATGACA
>JAZQEK010000031.1:0-11071 GCA_045538995.1 Acetatifactor sp.
CATGTTAAGGGATACCGACTAAAACCAATAGAAATAAATATAGTCGGTAGCAGGGATAAAATTCACCCGACGAAAACATGAACAAAAGCAATATAGTCGGAAAAGTCAGATATGTTTGCAAAAATCAGTATGCCAGAGCGATTGGGAGAAGAAATAGGACGAAAACATCCCCACAACTCCCAATTTGTATAGTATAGGAAATATTACATTTATTGATGTATTTTCTGCCCATAGGTGATAAAGTTCGCCTTAAGGTAAGAAAAAAATTGACAAAAAGGAATGAGTTTCTTCCCATAAAGTAAGAGATGAAAAGTATGGGAAGAGAGGAATAGTTCTAGTTTCTACCCATAACAAAATAAAGGTGTGATATGGGGAGAACATTTGCCGGAAACAAGGTGTTTTGCGAGAAATAATTTGAATACCCTCAGTATATTGAAAATCCGGAACATACAAGGGGAATTCTGACAGAACAATGAAAACCCGGCACAGCATAGTAGGAATTTTGGCAAAACAATGAAAATCCACACAAGTACATCGGGAATTTGGAAAAATCGATTGGAAAATCCAAAAAAAACAAAGAATTATATCATGCCCAAAAGAAAAATAATCATATATTTTCACGAATCCCCTTGCATTTTGTGCGAGGGTTTTGTATAATACAATTACTTTATTGCTTTAAAGTGTTGTACTTCAAAAGTTTAAAGCGTAATGCTTTAAAACAATAAAGCGAATAAAGTGAGGATTTGTTGTGATTATAGGAAGGAATACAGCAAATCGATAGAAGCGGAGGAAAGAATATGTTAGTAAAGATTTTGTTTTTGATTTTGTTCTTTGCGAGTATGATAGGGGTAGGCATTTACTCCAGAAAGCATGCCACAAATGTAAATGACTTCGTGCTTGGTGGCAGAAGTGTAGGACCGTGGTTGACCGCCTTTGCCTATGGTACTTCTTATTTTTCGGCGGTAGTGTTTGTAGGCTATGCGGGGCAGTTTGGTTATAAGTACGGTCTGTCTGCTACCTGGATTGGTATTGGTAATGCGATTATCGGTTCTCTGTTGGCATGGGTTATTTTGGGCAGAAGAACTCGAGTTATGAGCAATAAGTTAAAGGCTTCTACTATGCCGGATTATTTCGGAAAGCGTTATGACTCCAATGCACTTCGTATTGCGGCAAGTGCCATTTCCTTTATCTTTTTGATACCCTACACAGCTTCCGTTTACAATGGTTTGTCCAGATTGTTTGGAATGGCATTTGATATTCCTTATGCAGTATGCGTGATTGTTATGGCAGCACTTACGGGTGTTTATGTTATTTTGGGTGGTTATATGGCTACTGCCATCAATGATTTTATTCAGGGAATTATTATGATTTTCGGTATTATTGCAGTGATTGTAGCGGTGTTGAACGGACAGGGCGGCTTCTACGAAGCAGTGAAGAGTCTGGCAGAGTTGGAAAGTGATGTACCTCTGACTATGGGACAGAAGGGTGTATTTGCCTCCTTCTTCGGACCGGATTTGCCGAACTTAATTGGTGTAGTAGTGTTGACTTCCCTTGGTACTTGGGGACTTCCTCAAATGGTACATAAATTCTATGCAATCAAGGATGAAAAGGCTATCAAGACAGGTACCATTATTTCCACGCTGTTTGCTATTGTGATTTCCGGTGGTTGTTATTTCCTGGGTGGTTTTGCACGTTTGTTTGACACAGATGCTATCTACAATGCAGAAGGAAAGATTGTATACGATGCTATCATTCCCAGCATGCTTTCTACCTTGCCTGATATTTTGATAGGTATTGTGGTGGTATTGGTATTATCAGCATCTATGTCCACCTTATCTTCCTTGGTATTGACCTCCAGCTCTACTTTGACACTGGATTTGATTAAGGATAATATCGTGAAGCAGATGACAGAAAAGAAGCAGCTGCTCTGCATGAGAATTTTCTTGGTAGTATTTATCGTGGTAAGTGTAGTCATTGCACTGGATCCTCCGGCATTTATTGCACAGCTCATGGGTATTTCCTGGGGGGCATTGGCAGGAGCATTCCTGGCACCGTTTATGTATGGTTTGTACTGGAAGGGTGTGACCAGAGCTTCTGTTTGGGCCAGCTTTGCAGTGGGTGTAGGTTTGACTGTGGCAAATATGATTTGGGGCTTCATCGCATCTCCCATTAATGCAGGTGCTATTGCTATGGTGGCAGGTTTGATTGTAGTTCCGGTTGTCAGCTTGATTACGCCCAAGATGAAGAAGGAAACAGTAGACGATATTTTTGAATGTCTGGAAGAAAAGGTATTGGTAAGTAAGAAACAGTCTATCGAGGAATAGAAAAGAACAAACTGCTATTCAGAAAGGTAATGTTGAAGGAATGGAATAAAAAATCCTTGACAACTTATCAACACGTTAATATAATAAAGCTAATTACATATTTGTAGAAAAGACGATGATGGAGACAGTACTTATCTTTGGAAAGTCACAGAGAGCCGCGGAAGCTGAGATGCGGTACGAGTAAGGAAATAAGGAATATCCCTCCTGAGTTGCAACACCAAAACGGATTTGTTATTTGTGAGTAGATGTTGACGGATTCCTCCCGTAACCGAGGACGCATATGTTGGTATGTCGTGGATGAATTAGTGAGAAGTTTGAGGCTCCTGTCGTTTGCGGCAGGAGCTTTATCATTTTGAGAAAGGAAACAAAACGAATGAGTAAATCAGTGGAAATCAGATGGCATGGTCGTGGTGGCCAAGGTGCCAAAACAGCAGCACTGCTTTTGGCAGATGTAGCGTTTAAAACAGGTAAGTATGTACAGGGCTTTCCGGAGTATGGTCCGGAGCGTATGGGCGCACCTATTACCGCTTATAATCGTATCAGTGATACTCCTTTAACAGTGCATTCTAATATTTATGAGCCGGACTATGTAGTGGTGGTAGATGAAACATTATTGGAAAGCATTGATGTGACCAAGGGGCTGAGCAAGGATGGTGCGATTATTATTAATACCACTCGTCCCAAAGAGGAAATCGTACCTTTGCTTCATGGTTATGAGGGTGAGGTTTATGTGCTGGATGCCAGAGAAATCTCCATCAAGGCATTGGGTAAGAATTATCCCAATTCTCCCATGCTGGCAGCAACCGTTGCAGTATCCAAGGTCATGGAAAAGGACGATTTCCTGAACGAAATGCGTGCATCCTTCCAGCATAAGTTTGCGAAGAAGCCGGAGGTTATTGATGGTAACATGATGGCTCTGGAGCTGGCATTTGAAGAAGTTTGTTAGTGTAAAAATCATGAATTGCTGATGTACTAAGATATAGTATAAGAAAGAGGAAAGTTATGATAGGCGATAGAATTAACGAAAGAAGTCCTTGGCAGGACATTACGGAAGGAAACAAGGTGTTTGAACCGGCTACTTCCAGAGAATTTTGTACCGGTGAGTGGAGAACCTCTACCCCCGTATTTATTGCAGAAAAGTGTAAGCAGTGTTTGCTTTGTGTACCGGTTTGCCCGGATTCATCCATTCCGGTGAAGGATTGCAAGCGTGGCGAATTTGACTATGACCATTGCAAGGGCTGTGGCATTTGTGCCAAGGTTTGTCCCTTCGGTGCTATTGAAATGAAGGAGGGCAAATAAATGGCTATCAGAGAGAGATTATCAGGGAATGAAGCGGTAGCTTATGCAATTAAGCAGATTAACCCGGATGTAATGCCGGCGTTCCCCATTACCCCTTCTACAGAAATTCCCCAGTATGTGGCAAACTATATTGCAAATGGGGAGATTGATACAGAATTTATTCACGTAGAAAGTGAGCATAGTGCCATGAGTGCTACATTAGGTGCTTCCGCAGCAGGTGCGAGAGCGTTGACTGCAACCTCATCCTGTGGTATGGCACTCATGTGGGAGGAGCTGTATGTGGCAGCTTCTGACCGACTTCCTATCGTATTGGCATTGGTAAACAGAGCCTTGACCGGTCCGATTAACATCAATGCAGACCATTCCGATAGTATGGGTGCCAGAGATACCGGTTGGATTCAGATTTATGCAGAGTCCAATCAGGAGGTGTATGACAACTTCTTGCAGGCATTCCCCATTGCAGAGCACAAGGATGTACATTTGCCGGTGATGATTTGTCAGGACGGTTTCATCACCAGCCACGGTGTAGAAAATATTTTGTTGGTGGAAGATGAGCTGGTAAAGGATTTCGTAGGCGAGTATGAGCCGGAGCATTATTTATTAAATGCCAAGGAAAAGATGTCCGTAGGTCCTTACGCCGTTTCGAACTACTATATGGAAACCAAGCGTGCCCAGAGACAGGCTATGATCAATGCCAAGCAGGTCATTCTGGATATGGCAGAGAAGTTCGAGAAGATGACCGGCAGAAAGTATGGTTTCTTCGAGGAGTACTGCATGGAGGATGCAGAGTATGCTATCGTTATCATTGGTTCCGCAGCAGGTACCTGTAAGGCAGCTATTCAGGAAATCCGTGAGAAGACCGGCAAGAAGGTAGGTCTCATCAAGATCCGTGTGTTCCGTCCTTTTCCGGAGGAGGAGCTGGCACAGGCACTTTCTAAGGTAAAGGCAGTAGCGATTATGGATCGTAGTGAAATGTTCTCTGCTACCAGTGGACCTTTAGGTGCAGAGGTAAGAGCGGCATTGTATCAGGCAAAGGTACAGACCGAGGTAGTAAACTACTTCTATGGTCTGGGTGGTCGTGATATTACCGTACAGGATTTCGAGGACATTTACAACAGACTGGAAAAGATTGCAGAAACTCATGAAATTACAGATATGTACGATTATATCGGTTTGAGAGAGAAATAGACGAGAGGGCGAATAAATGGAAGCTACATATAATTTTAAAGAAGTCATGAATAAGCCGGAGCGTCTGGCTACCGGTCACAGAATGTGTGCAGGCTGCGGCGGTACCGTGGCAGTTCGTACAGTGCTTCGTGCATTGCACGAGGGAGATAAGGCAGTAATCGGTAACGCTACCGGATGTTTGGAGGTTTCTACCTTCATGTATCCTTATACTGCTTATGAAGACAGTTATATTCACAATGCCTTTGAAAATGCAGGAGCTACCTTGTCAGGTGTAGAGACTGCCTACAGAGTACTGAAGAAAAAAGGCAAAATTGATGATACCTACAAGTTCATTACTTTTGGTGGTGACGGTGGTACCTATGATATCGGTTTCCAGTCCCTGTCCGGTGCTATGGAGCGTGGACATGATATGGTTTATGTATGCTATGACAATGGTGCGTACATGAATACCGGTACCCAGCGTTCTTCTGCAACACCCCAGTATGCAGATACCACAACCACTCCTGCCGGTAAGGTATCCAATGGTAAGGTACAGATTCGTAAGGATTTGGCAGCCATCATGGCAGAGCATCATATTCCTTATGTAGGACAGAGTACCTATATCGGTAACTTCAAGGATTTGTATACCAAGGCTGAGAAGGCAATTTATACACCGGGTGCGGCATTCTTGAACGTAATGTCTCCCTGTCCCCGTGGCTGGGGCTATGAGCCGTCTGAGATGATGAACATTTGTAAGCTGGCTGTAGAAACCTGCTACTGGCCTTTGTTTGAGGTAATCGACGGCAAGTGGATTTTGAGCTATGCACCCAAGAAGAAGCTGCCTATCGAGGAGTTCTTGAAGCCTCAGAGAAGATTTAAGCATTTGTTCAAGCCGGGCAATGAAGAGTTGTTGGCTGCGTTCCAGGCTGAGGTTGATAAGCGTTGGGAAGAGCTTAGAAATAAGTGCGAGTAAGTCAGGGTATGATTACGAAAACGGATAAGGAACCAACAGTAAAGATATGGTTAAGAAGAGGTGTTAGTACTTGAAGGTAGGGAGTGCTTTTTATATAATGTAATCACTGGGAATTGAGGCGAGTAATCAATAGCGAGCTGAGAAAAACAGTTAAGAAAAGATGTTTATTATATAAAGGAGCCTTACAAAAAATGGACGACACAGACGGGGACAGTAACACAGTCACCATCTTAATAAAGAATATTATAAGAGGCATAGCCGGCGGTCGATAGACTGTCCGGGTATGCTTTTTGTCGTTTGTTTTTGCAAGAGGAAAGAAAGGAAGCATTATGCAAGGAGACACTATTACCCTTATTATTATCGTTTTTTGTATTGTTATGTCAGCGTATTTTTCAGCAACGGAAACAGCTTTTTCTTCATTAAACAGGATTCGTATTAAGAACCTGGCAGATAAAGGAAACAAAAGAGCAGCATTGGTAGCACGTTTATCTGAGAAGTATGACAGTATGCTGTCTACGATTCTGATTGGTAACAATATCGTGAACATTGGATGTTCTTCTTTGGCAACCGTATTGTTTTTGAAATGGTTGGGCGAAGAGGCAGGTCCCAGTGTATCTACCGCAGTAACTACTGTTGTAGTATTGATTTTTGGTGAGGTTTCCCCTAAAAGTATTGCCAAGGAATCCCCTGAAAAATTTGCCATGTTCTCTGCACCGATATTGAATGTGCTGATGATTATATTGACTCCTTTTAACTATTTGTTTGGTTTGTGGAAGAAGCTTTTGTCCAAGATTATTAAGTCTGATGAGGACAGAGGCATTACCGAAGAAGAAATCCTGACTATCGTAGAAGAAGCAACGCAGGAGGGTGGTATCAACGAACAGGAGGGCAGTCTTATTCGCAGTGCCATTGAGTTCACGGAAATGGAAGCCGGTGATGTTCTGACACCCAGAATTGATGTGGAAGGAGTAGAACTGCATGCTTCCAAGGAAGAAATCGCAGAGGTGTTTACAGAGACCGGTTATTCACGACTTCCGGTGTATGAGGAGAGCATGGACCATATCGTGGGGATTATTTATCACAAGGATTTCCACAATTATGTATATCATACAGAACAGGATGTAAGCAGTATTATGCGTCCGGCACGTTTTATCACCAAAACCAAAAAAATCGGTGATTTGCTGAAGGAACTGCAAAAGGAAAAGTCTCATATTGCAGTCGTTTTGGATGAGTTTGGCGGAACGATAGGTATCGTAACCTTGGAGGATATTCTGGAAGAATTGGTTGGTGAAATCTGGGATGAACACGATGAAATCATAGAAGCCATTGTGAAGAAGGCTGAAGACGAGTATATGGTACTGGGAAGTGCCAATGTAGAAAAGTTATTTGAGGAACTGGACATTGAAGAAGAAGTAGATGTGGTAACTGTCAGTGGCTGGGTAATGAATTTGTTGGAGCGAATTCCGAAGGAAAATGACAAGGCTACATATGGTGACTGGGAGATTATGGTACTGGAGATGAACGGAAAGCGTATCGAGAAGGTACAGATCAAAAAAATATAGTTCCTAAATAAAAATTGCTTTCTATTGTGAAGACGAAAAATGAATGCTATAATCAGGTTATCTGAGTAGCATTCATTTTTTTTGAAAACATGCGGATAAAAAGGAGTTCTTACATATAGAAAGAGGATGAGTTGATGAGATTAGGTGCATTAGAAGCCGGCGGTACCAAGATGGTATGTGCCATTGGAGATGAAACAGGCAGGATATTGGAGCAGGTGTCTATTCCTACAGAGACACCGGAGATTACCATGCCAAAGATGATAGAGTATTTCAGAGAACGTCAGGTGGAAGCTTTGGGTATTGGATGTTTTGGTCCCATTGATCCGGACGAGACTTCTGAGACCTATGGTTATATCACCAGTACGCCGAAGTTGGCGTGGGCAAATTATAATATTGTAGGTGCGTTCCGGGAGGCTTTGGGTTGTCCGGTAGGCTTTGACACGGATGTAAATGGTTCTGTGCTGGGAGAGGTAACCTTCGGACAGGCAAAGGAGAAAAGAAATGTATTGTATCTGACCATTGGAACCGGGATTGGTGCAGGAATCTATGTAGAGGGTAAATTGTTACATGGTATGCTACATCCGGAGGCCGGACATATTGTGCTTGCCAAGAGAGCGGATGATACCTATGCAGGAAAATGTCCTTATCATGGTACCTGTTTCGAAGGACTGGCAGCAGGTCCGGCCATAGAAGAACGCTGGGGCTGTAAGGCAGTGGAGTTGAAGGATAGGTCGGAGGTTTGGGACTTAGAAGCCTATTATATCGCGCAGGCATTGGCAAATTACATATTAATATTGTCTCCGGAAATGATTATTCTGGGGGGAGGGGTTATGCATCAGGAGCAACTCTTCCCATTGATACGAAACTATGTGAAGGAAATCTTAAACGGCTATATCAAAACAAAAGAGCTGACAGAGATGGAGCATTATATCGTCCCGGCCAGCTTGGAGGATAATCAGGGGATTATGGGATGTTTGGAGCTGGGAAGAAGAGCCATAATAAAGAACTGAGTGTTTACGATTTTTTTAGAAATAATTTCTGAAATAGAACAAAAAGGGCTTGTCTTTTTGGCCAATATATCCGATAATATATATAATAAAATTTTTAAAGGAGGATTTTCCCAATGAATACTTTCATCAATTTATTGGTAGCAGTGTTGTTACTGGTAGTTGCATTTGTTGCTGCGAACCTTGTAAAGAAGCTTGTAGTTAAGCTTTTAACAGCAGTAAATGCAGAAAAGTTATTAACAAAGATTGGTGCGAAGGAAACTGTTGCTAAGTCAGCTATTGAGTTTGTAGCTAAGCTTGTATACTTTGTTACCTTCTTACTTTTCTTACCCGGTGTATTAGACAGATTAGGCATGAACAGCGTATCTGCACCTATCACCAACATGGTAAACAGATTTATGGCATTCATTCCGAACCTGATTGCAGCAGGTATCATCATTGCAGTTGGTTTGTTTGTTGCTAATATCGTGAAGGATTTATTAGCATCTGTATTGAAGGCTGTAAAGGTAGATGCTCTTCAGGAGAAGGCTGGTATCAAGGCTTCTGAGAATGCATCTTTCTCTAACATTATTGCAAATGTTATTTATGGTGTAATCGTACTTGTAGTAATTACTACCGGTCTTGACCAGTTAAACATTCCTGCAATTTCTCAGCCTGCAAACGATATCGTAGCTTCTATCTTCGCTATTATTCCCAGCGTATTGGCAGCTATCGTTATCATCGCAGCTGGTGTATTTATTGCCAAGTTAGTAGCTAAGTTATTAGAAAGCCTCTTGGCAGGTGTTGGTACTGACAGCTTATTAGAGAAGGTTACCGGTTCTTCTAACAAGAAGATTTCTCTTTCTAAGATTATCAGCGAAGTAGTTAAGTACGTGTTAGTAGTTATTTTCTTAGTACAGGGTATCAATGTATTGAACCTTCCTGTATTAACAGAAATCGGTGCAGCAGTTATCAGCTACTTACCTGCAGTATTGACCGCAGTTATCATTCTTGCAATTGGTATGTTCGCAGCAAATACTGCTGAGGCAGCAATCGTTAAGAAGTTCCCTAACGCTAAGGCAAGTGCTTTGGTAGCTAAGGTTGTTATTTATGTATTCGTAGCATTTGTTTGCTTGAGCCAGTTAGGTGTAGCAATCACTATCGTAGAGACTACCTTCGTAGTAGCAGTTGCTGCTGTAGCAGTAGCATTTGCAGTAGCATTCGGCATTGGCGGACGCAACTTCGCAGCAAATATGCTTGAGAAGCTTGAGAAGAAAATCGATAGCAACGAAAACAAATAATTAAAAATACATAGTTTCTATGTGAAGCGACGGCAGTCCGTATGGGCTGCCGTTTTTATATGGCGTGGAATAGGATAAGAAGGCAGTAGGAAATGCTGTAGAGATAGGGAGAATGTAATTTCCCTTTTCGGAAAAGTGTTTTTGAAACTGGAAAATTCTGCGACACCAAACAAATTATTGTGAAGTCGTCCTTAGACCGCGTAATTCTATCCATGAAGACACATTTTTAATCTATGGGAAGAAAGTTTTAGCTATAGTACTGCTAATTTTCTATCCATAACTACAGTTTCATCATCTATGGGTAGAACAAAATCATATTCCTTCCTCAAAACCTCTTCCCATAAACTATGCTTTGGGCATCCATGGGCAGAATTCTCTATGAACATCTCTACCCACAACGTCTATTTTTTCTACTATAGGTAGAAAACACCCTGAGTAACTG
Source organism: Acetatifactor sp. (assembly GCA_045538995.1). GTDB lineage: Bacteria > Bacillota > Clostridia > Lachnospirales > Lachnospiraceae > Acetatifactor. The sequence continues at coordinate 10,055 of JAZQEK010000031.1, forward strand.
CATTATTTTTCATCCCACAAACTGTTTACATGGTATTCATGGGTAGATTTATGTTTTCTTACAAAATGTCCTGAAAAATCAGGAAGTGTATGGCTGCTATTTTTGGGAAAAGTGTGAATTACCAATTGGCCAGTAAAAAGGCTAAAAAAGTTGGTATGTGCTTGTTTAGGAATACCAACTAACTAAGGGAAAAAGCTGGAGCGGTTGGTATGTGGCGGTTTGAAAATACCAACAGACCAAAGGAAAAAGCTGGAGCAGTTGGTATGTGGCGGTTTGAAAATACCAACTAACCAAGTGAAAAAGCTGGAGCAGTTGGTATGAGACTGTCAGGAAATACCAACTAGATGAGGAAAAAGCTAGAATAGTCGGTATCAGGGATAAGATTCACCCGACAAAACATGAACAAAAGTAACATAGGTGGGAAAGCCGGATATGTTTGCAAAAATCAGTATGTCACGTGACTGGGAGAGGAAATAGGACGAAAGTATCCCCACAATTCCCAATTTGCGTAATTATGCATTTCCCCTATTGGGACACAAGTTTGAAAAGAGACTATAAAATTCATGTTTCAGAAGAAATGTATGAGAACGAATAACTGTATAGAAAAGTACTGCGCCATTGGAAAGGCTGTATTAAGGGAACTTGAATAAAAAATAAATTAAATGCAATAATTGCAAAATGGAAAAATAAAGAGTATAATCAAAATAAATAATAAAACAAAAGAGGAAAAACGCAATGAGGAGAAGAAGGGGAAGAAAAGGTTTTTTTCTGTTGCTATTGTTACTGATAATTGGAGGTTGTAGCAATGGTAATATAAATAGCGAGGAACAGTCAGTTCGTTCTGTTACAGAGAGTGTTAGTGAGGAGCGGAAAGTTGCACTTGAGATGGTAACACTGCCTATATCAGAGGCGGAGAAGCCTTCACCCCCAGAACCGACAGAAGCCCCTGCCCCAGAGCCAACAGAAGTTCCTACACCAGAGCCAACAGAAGCCCCCACGCCGGAGCCTACAGAGGAA
>JAZQEK010000032.1:0-28744 GCA_045538995.1 Acetatifactor sp.
TTTGCAATTTCCAGAATAACTCACCTTGTCATTTCTTACAAAATATCGTCACCATAAATGTGTATCCAATAAAATGTATAGCTAATCATGTGATACGATTCTAGTAATTCCATCCGGAATACTTTTAACTATGGTTTTTAAAAATGCTGGAACCAGATTTATATTCTCTAATGCTTCTATAGGCACCCAAAACAAATGCTCATCTTTCAGATCTGTATTTTTACCACTATTAAGTTCGTAGTTTGTTTCCTTCATCAAATAAAAAATACAACTTCATGATGAAGTATATTCTCTAAAGAAAAGAAACGCTCTTGAATAAATACAAGCCTGTCTATTTCAAAGCAGCATCCCGTTCCTTCATAACATTCTCTAAGCACGGCATTATCTGAAGATTCATTTTGTTGTATACCTCCACCGACAGTATAGTAACAATCATATTTATCACTTTTTGCAAGCAATAATTTATTTTCACGAATAATCAATGCAGCTGCACGCAAAGAAAAATTTCCATTTGTACTTTTATATCCGACATCCATATACGTCTCCTCTAAAATCAAATTCTATGTATTCTTCTGAATTCATCCATATTCTTTTTGCAGGCATACGCTTCCATTAGTTTTTCTTCTTCCCAAGTCCACTGCTTTTCAACTTCGATTTTGTGAACGGTCTCCTCATGTGTTAGCTCCGCCGGAAAAATACTACACGGATATTTCTCGCAATATCCACAATGAATATGTCCCTTTTCTATTACACATTTGCGAGCTTCACATGAGGGACTAAATAATACTGCACCTTCTATTTCACAACTACAACCATCACAGATAATAGTATTAGGATCAGGTTCAAATCCTTGCCAAATTTTCTTCCACGCATTACAAATATCATTACGCCTATCTTCCTTTTGTACATTGGGACGATATATCAAGCATAAATCACAACGTATACCACATTTTGAAAACACCTTGTTCCCCATAGAATACCTCTCCATTAATTAGCATCTATTCATCCATTGTTTACGTACTTTGGTAACACTTCTATATAGCATAATTATATGCCTTAAAACCTATCGACTGATACAACTTTCCAGCTACTACATCAATCGCTCTAACGGTTACTATCTTAGCTCCAGTCACAAAAGCGTCTTGTACCGCTCTTTCACAAACTTCTCTTGCAAACCCAAGTCTACGCATCTCAGGTACCGTAGCAACAAATTCCAGTGATGCTATTCCATTGTTATCTATAACACTTGCAATAGCCACCGGCACACTTTGGTTGTAAATTATGTAACATTTCATGATTCCATCTCTACATAGTGGATAATGATAAATAGGATGCATATCGGGATAACCGTTTGCTAAAACGTCATTCGCAATTTTTGCCCAAACCACAAATTCTTCTTCTGTTTCCACTTTGATAATCTTTTGACCACTAACATGATTTATCTCTTTCATGTCTGGCAATAAAGCCATGTAGATTTCGTCATTGTCACTAAATACTGTTTGTCCATGAAGCTTGTTTCTCCCAAATACCTGAAAAAACACTTCATCTGATACCGTCAAATCAAGCCAAATCGGCATCTGCAGTTGTTTCATTTCAGAAATAAGTTTCTTCTGCTCCTCTAATGGAATATTATCCATGCGTACATTGAATATAATAGATATACCGTATTCATCCGCTTTAGGTTTTACATATGAATAACATCCTTTATCGATTATTTCCATGTGTTCTGCTTTACCAAATAAGCTAAGATAATAATTTGCTCCATCACTAATATACTTAACAATTTCTCTTTCCGTCATTTTAGCCTCTTTCCTCATATTGCCACGGCACATAAGGTAGAATACCCCAAGTGATTTCATCGGCATAATGAACATCTGTATGTATCATGGAACGATAATCAGCAGAGGTTGCCTTGATGCATGGAAATTCACTACATTCCTTACATTCAGAAATTCCCCTGCTGGGTGCACATCCTTTCGCATTGCACGGATCATCTTTACAATAACATTCTTCGCTATAACAACCGTTGCAACGCATACTCCAATCCGTAACATCCCACATCTTGGATAAATTTTCTATCATTATAACTCTCTGCTCTTCAGTTGTCCCAATATAATGCACACACAAATCACAACGCTGACCACACTTAGTGTATACGGCGTTTTCCTTTGAAAACGGCTTTCTATTAGGTTTTTTCTTGATTTGTATCAGCCTTTTTATCTCTTCCAATTGCTCTAAGTCTGTTACGTCAATATACATCCATTTTCCATCATGATATGTTTTGGCATTATCATAATAATTGCAAATATACTTTGAAAAAGTATTCTTCTGTGCTTCAAATATTTCACGTTCTTTTTTTCCAAAAATAACTAAGAATGTGAACTTATCTTCAAGTATATAGATAGTCAGAATCGTCTTTTGACCCTGCTTAAACTTCAATTCATCTTTCCCATCACCGATTTCATCAAGGCGATATTTCCCCCGCATAAATACCATAGTCTCATGACTAACTTGCTCAAGCATGTTCATTCTGCCCTTCTCCTTACCACTCTATTTCAATCACACATTTATCAGATCCTGTCTTTATACTTTCCAGCAGCGTCACCCTTACATCTTTCTTAAATACTTCTTTAAAAATTCCTTCTGCATTTCCTAATGTACAATAACACCAAGTTGTTGATAACTGCTGTGGTATTCTTTTTACACAAGCACAATAGCATTCAGGATAACAAAATAAAATTTTATTATCAGATATATAATCAAGAAAAGCAAATGTTTCGTTTTCATTAAATAACTTCACAAATGCTTCTATACTGTCTGACTTATTTATATATTTCAAAAGCTTGATTGCAATCGATTTTCCGTCATTACAGCGACATTCTTTTCTAATTTTTAAAATTGTATCTGAGTCAAAATGCGCTTCAAGATAGCTGCAAGTAGCTTTTGCCCATTCATATTTCTTCTGAATATCCGCACTCTTAGATAGGGGATATTCTTTTTCAAACTCGCAAGCTACTTCTTCTCCTATATTTTGTTTTAAACTTTCAACCATCCTAAGTGAATGTGCATTATCATTTTTTGCCATCTCGTTTATCCTCTCAAATTCAACTTGTCCAATTCTGTTCGTAATATATGTTCGCTAATTCGGTTAGTTCTTCTACTACATTCGGTCTCCAGATAACTTTTGGGATTAGCCATTTACAAGGAAATTCCTCACACAAACCACAAAATTGTACATTATGTTCTTTTGTGCATTCATATATTGGACACCTCCCAGACTGTGCCCATTCTTCACACTGTCCATCGGACTCAATACAACCTTTACACATTCCATTTTCTTTCTTCTTACAGCCTACACAGCATTCTCCGCAAGCAGTAATTACTGTGAAATCTATATTGCTTGTCAATCTATCAACTCCATAAATTAAAGTTTCTTAAACCATTCACTATGAACACTTGAGTCCCAACAATTTCTTTCTTACGTTTGAATCTACCAAATCTATATAAAACATATAATCATCTTTCCTGGGAACAACTTGGAAGTTTGGATTGCAGCAACCACATCTCCATATGATATTGCCGCACAATTCATAAGAAATGCCAGAAACACATTGTCCTGTATATCTATTCTCACACCCCTTATCGCTAACCAGAAAGTTCTGTTTCACGTTTTCTGATGCATTCTCAATCAGCATAAGAGCCTCTTCCATATGCTTCAAGCGAAAATAGAAGCACATACTTGTTTCCATGCTTACCAACCAGAAGCTTGCATTTGTGTTTCTTTTACAGTCCGTTTCCTTTGCATAATATCGAATCTGCGGACCTTCATTCCACTCCTGAAAATTAAAGCAATAATTTCGCTTCATCAACTCCTCATGAATCAAGTAGGCAACTTCTCTCTCCTGTTCAGACAACAAGTCCGCCACAACATCCACACCGTTCCCGAAATCTGCGGTGTTCCAATCATCTGCCAACAATCGATAGTTCAAACGACAAAAATCCTTTAATCTATCTGTATTCCTCGCCCTTACTGCCATCATCTTCAAGACAATCATCGCATTACCATTATCCGGATATTGTAACACAAACTCTAACCCATCTTTAATTTTTCCATTCACAAGTTCAACAAGCACAAAACCGTAATTTGTCAATATCTCTAAACATCCATTGATACCCGTAATCCCTAACTCTTTACAGAGCATCTTAAACTTCGCCGGATTAATGCGTAACTCGTTATTTTGAGCCAGTTCCCCCACACTGCCTAGAGCATATAAAAGTTTTGCATATTTATAGGATGCTCCACGAGATGACCGTTCCTCTTTAGAAAGATATCGGTATTCATTCATATCATGGGTAGGCAAAAACATCCCTTCTGCACCCAACGATGCATCTTTGTAGATTTGATGTAATATATCAAACAATTCACCAAATCCATTTCGGATATCTTCTTCCGGCCATTTTTTTAAATAATCATTGTGTATGAGAAAATTTTTCGGATAATGAATCATTTCTTTCATTCGAAGTTCTGACCAACGCTCTACCCAATATTTCATATCAATTCTATCTCCTCTGACAACGTTCACAGAAATATACTATTCCGACATTTTTCTTTATCATAACACTTTAAATATGACATCTGTATGACAACTTTTATTCTGTGTCATAATTTTTCTGCATATCCACAATCCGCTTTTTTATCTCTTCACAAATTTCCAATGGTTCCAACACCTTGGCAGAAGCTCCAAAGGATAATATTAGTCCATACACCCACTCATCCAGAGGATATGCTACTCGTATCATAAAGTTACCATCCTCCAGTATCTCAATGTCAGATTCACAAAAACGATCATATACCCGATAAGCTTCCTTCTTGTCTATCCACATGGTAATCATCGGAGCATAAACATATACATCTTTCATATCCTGCGATTTCTCACCATTTGTTTCTTCCATTTTAGAGTACGTCTCTTTTGGTTCAAAGCTTTCTTCCAACACTTCCATCTTTTTGATTCGTGTCAACTTGAAAAGCCGAGGAGCCATTCTCTCTCTACAATAAGCACTTAAATACCACGTGTATTCCTTAAATAGTAACTGTACCGGCTCCACCGTACGTCTGCTCATCTCCCGGTTCTGACCATAATAATCAAAGCTGAGTACCTTGCTCGTCAATATAGCTCTTTTGATATCCTCATATAATTGTTTCTGTCCACCGCCCCAGTCCGAGAAGTCTATGGCAATCCAATTCACCGGTTCTGTTTTGAAGAAATTACCAAGCTTCTGTAGTATCTCCTTTTCTTCTGATGCAGTAGTCTCCTTTACGGAGAGGAGTGCTGACAAAATCTGTTGCTGCTCTTTCTCCGTTATCAACATCTTATTGAGTACAAACTGCTCCATAAGGCAGATTCCGCCGTTTTTGCCTTTCCGTGCATACACCGGAATTCCTGCCTGACTCAACACCTCTATATCCCTATAGATTGTCCTTACCGATACCTCGAAATGCTCAGCCAACGTGGCAGCTGTTACTGTTTCTTTCTTTAATAATGTATACATAATTCCCAATAAGCGGTTTATCATATGGGCTCCTTTACTGGTAGACTCTTGTCATGCTATATACAAATATAATAACGCATTTGACACGATAAAAAAAGATGCCAAATACCACTTGGTCCTAGTATATCACTTATTTCTGCTACACGAAAAAATTTTGGTTCTTTTCGTCCTGACATAATTTACCGCGTGTAATAAAGAGGGATTTTATCGAAAATCACAAAGAAAATCAAGATTATATTTTTCGAACTTGTGTTCTTGCTTGTGCTGTGGTATAATATTTATAGTAGCAGTATTGCTACTGGCAATCGTGATACAGGGTGGTTGACCTTCATTCTTGCAGAATGGAGGTGATGCTTATGAAGAATGATTTCGATTTTGAAGACTTAATGTCTTTTGGAATGTTCTTATTGGCACTGCTGACATTCATTTATTTGACATGTCACTAACATAACAAAAACCTTCCCTGTACTTTGGCGAGCGAGGGAAGGCTTTTGTCCTAATCTTATTGGTCAACCACTCTGTGGCGATTGCCTTTTGTTAATTATATTATAGCAAAAACCAGGAGTATTACAAGTTATTTCTTCAAAACATATACTATTTCCAAATAACTATTTCTTCACATACATCCAACACCCTTCTGCACCCATACCATTTTCCGGCGCTTCCAAATATCCTTTCTCAATAAGTGCTTTAGCCATTGCTTCTACCAACGGTATACCTGCTACCAAATTTACATATTTAAATTCATTCAATAAATAATCCGGAATGCTTTTTTTCATTAACGTTCTAATTTCTGTAGCAATTTCACGAGCAATATCCGTAAACTTCTTTCCTATATCGTAGGTTATCTTGTAAATTTCTTCTCTTTGTTCTACAGAATATACTAATATTTTAGTATAGAGCATGTCTCCCTCACGATATATGTATCCGCACTCAATGGTCTTTGCTACTATCTCCTTTTCCTCTTCTGTTATTTCACATACTGGAATACCATGAATGGCTCTAACTGCCAACTGTATCTGTTTATCATTCCCTATATTATGACCAAAGCAAAAATGTTGCTTAATCCATGAAATATTAATATTCTCTAATCCTACTGCAGAATATCCACAAATATTATATCCACCAATACCATCATGACCACAACCGTAATATTTCCCATTGTCTACATATCCAAATACACTAAAAGGTCTTTTCACCTCTTCCACATCAGTAAAGAACTCTTCTTTCAGATAACACTCCACCATTCCCTTCAGTATAAAAGAAATTTCGTTAAAGTGCTTCCATAAAATTAAACTGAGTGATACTTTACGATTTAAATAAGGCAATGCCAGATACTCGTCCTTGTGTTCTTCTATGTGATTACAAATAATCTCTGTTATACATGGCATCTTGCTCAAATAAATATTGTGACTTCTTTCCGCGTCCTGTTTATCCAAAAGTATAAAATTGATACCATATCTTCCCTTTCCCACTTCCCTAAGTAAGCCATATTCTCCATTTGCTCCTTTGGTCAGTATATCCAACTCTTCTTCCACATAAGGCATAGGAATATTCAATTCCTTAGATATCTCTGTCACTGTCTTAGGTTTCTGGAAACAAGACCATACAATATGCTTAGATAACTGTCTGGTACACACATCCCTCGGGTCTCCCCAGTCTGGATTCCCTGTTCCAATAATCTCATAGTCTATCTGTTCTAACATTATTGGTTTTTTCAATTCATTCATGTTCAACACCTCATCTTTAATTGTATTTCTGGCAAAGAACAATCTCTGTCGAACTGCAGTTTCACTGACATTTAGAAAATCTGCGATTTCTGCAACAGACTTTCCTTCAAAATAGTATAAAATCATTACGTCACGATACGCCTTGGTTAAAAATGATATAGCATTCACAATACGTAGGATTTCTTCTTCATAATCCTCCTCATCCAACTCCAAAGCAATCATATTTTCAAATACTTCCTCCGGGTCTCCTTGATAAGCTCTTATTGCTTTTTTCTGTCGTTTTTCAGAGTAATCAGCATATACATTATGTGCCACTTTCCAAACAAAAGCATGAAACTCCTGTATTTCTCCTTCCTTATGTCCAGCCTTTACCAGTTCATACACAATATCTGAACATAATTCTTCTGCATCTTGACTGCTTCCTGTTCTAGCATAAGCAAACCCCATGATTTTATCCAGCAATTCACTATTCAGTTCTTTCAGAATTAACGCTTTTTTCATGTTTTACATGCTTCCTTTTCTTATGTTCATTGCCTTCAATTATATAGTCGATAGCATAATAAAGATGTTAGGCCAAATGAAACAATTTTTTCGTAATTATATTTATATTTTACACTTCTTTGCACATCATATCTACCCACACAACCATTAATATCCTGCTTTACTACTTTACTTGCATCCATACACTTGTAATATAATATCCATTTAACAATACTCGCCATGCCTCCAGCTCAATTCCGCTCCGCTTCATCTCGCTGGTTGGCTATCGCCAAATAAAAAGAGCACTATCCACGCTCATGAAAGTAAACTTTCATCGCGTGCCTAGCACTCTTTTTGCATGGCTCATCATTCTTCCAGCTTGTAGCCCATTCCCTTTGTCCACTAGTTCTATACAGTCTATTCAGTCCACTACTTCCATTAGTTACATTGAATTTTCCATTAGTTCCATACAGTCCACACATTCCAAGTGCTCCATACGGATGGTAATATTTTGGTAATATTTCAACTCCAACCACTAATTTGGTAATATTCTAATTCCGGTAATATTTCCATAAGGGGTATTAACAACTTCTGTTTTATCAATTTTCTTCCGTTGTACAATCTGCAAAACTCTCATACCATTTTGCGAAATTATTTGCTGGTATAATAATCCGCCTGCCTATCCGCAGTACCAGAAAAGGACATTGTGGACTGATAACCCATTCATATACCCTTGACCTGCTAATATCTAGCATTTTACTTACTTCTTCTACTGAATAAAATTTAATTTCCTGTTCGTTTTCCATAGAGTTCTCCCTCCTTTCGGAGGGGTATTGTAACGAACTATATATACGAAATCAAGGATGAAATTGTATTTATTGCTTTAACCAACCGAAAATTTACAAAGCATTTGTTTCAGTACAATTTGCCGTCAACTTTGACAATAAATCACCCATTTTTGTCGGAAATAAATAGCAGCCGAGTGTTTGTATTTTCTGGTTTAGGCTGTGACATATAATAAACCTCTTTGAATTAATATGTTTTGCAAGTCCGTAACCAACTTTTTCGGGTAATGCCTTGAACTCATCGGGAATAGGAAGTGGTGAGGCAGATTTTGTCCTAGTAAGAGGAGGATGCATAATATGAAATGTAATATTATCCTTTGCATACTCAATCCTCAAACATTTTGCTAATGCTTCCAAGGCACCTTTTGTAGAACTATAAGGAGAAATATTCATAAATCCAGTCACGCCTACACCTGAACTTGTAAAAATCACACGTCCCTTTTTCTGTACCGCCATATATGGAATAACACATTTTGTCAAACGTAATGCACCGAAATAATTGACATCAAATACGTCCTTGTATATATTTAAATTCGTTACGCTTTCACTTTCAAACGTACATTTGCAGGCATTATGAACAGCAATATCAATGGTGTCAAACTCTGCAACCGTCTCATCAACCGCCCTCTTTACTTCATCATAATTTCTCAAATCTACCTTATAAAAAATAAGACTATCATATTGCGTTTTGAGATTTTCGAGATTGTCCGTTTCAATATCCAATACTGATACCTTATTTCCCTCTGCAAGTAACTTTTCCACCATATAATAACCGATACCTTGGTTTGCTCCTGTGATAATAATATTATTAGCCATTGCAACCTCCTATTTCCTCAAAAAACATCTGTATATGCTTATATGCATCCATACGGAATGACTCTTTGTTTTTTTCAGTTAATTCTCCACTGAGTAACCATTTCTGTACATAGAAATAAATTGGAGCATAATACTTCACTGCAAGATATTCGTCGTCACAATTTGTAATCATGCCGACACTCATTAATACTGAAAAGATTTTTCTTTGAAAATTGATCGGCTCATCCATAAGCCAATGCTGATACAGTTTACGTACATCATCATTATTAAACTGCTCAATAAGCATAATTCGCATAACTTTATTGCAGAAATCATTCATAAGATATTGTTCAAAAAAGCAACTAGAAACAGTATTAAAGCCATCCGAAAAAGAATTCTGTCCATCTGTAAGACCGTTTTCAAGTTGGGTCATCAGGCCGCTTGCAATTTCAGAAAAACTATTTAGCAATTCATAAAAAATACTCTGCTTACTTTTGAAATGATAGTAAACAGAACTTTCTTTAATCCCTACATATTTGCAAATATCTCTAATCGAAACTGCTGAATATCCTTTTTTAGAAAACAATTCTAAGGAAATATCTAAAATTTTCTTTTTTGTTGTATTCATTTTTCTCCTCCACCTAACGTGTGTTAGATATATTTTAACTAACACTTGTTAGATTGTCAATATATAAAATTTTTAACATTTTAATAGCCTTAAATCTTTTATTCTTCTGGTTGGTCCCTTATTTCCAATAATCTCCCAATTTCAGTATTTCGTACCGTTCTACTCTTCCATCTATCTAATACTTCGTTTACAGATTCTCTAAAATATCTTTATCATACTATCATGTTTATATATCTCTTAATTTCTTTTGTATTTCTATCAAACGCTCCTTCAAGAATTGCATATTTTTATAACACTTCCATACATTGAAAAAATAGAAAAAAAGTATTGCAAAAAAAGCAACTGTATACCAATTCCAATCAACGTTAACATTTTTCCCTTCTAATACATATCCAGCAATTAACGGCATCAGACAAATAGGTGTTAAACTCTTTAATATTCCTAATCTTTCTGTCTGCAATAGATATTTTGCATTATATCTATCCAGCATATCCAACATAATCTTTTCCGGGCTTCTATATGGATATTTACCATCTTTGACTTTATCTAAAAAGTCTGTGTAATTTAGCCAATCATATAAACGCTTTCCTGAACATACATTTCCTACCACCCATACACTAAAAATTATTTTCCAATATTTTCGAGCATTTAATAATCTTAGTATATCAATAGAAAACGAATCGTTCAGAAAAACAATTAGAATCCACACCATACTTACAAAACAGACCATTTCAAACAGCTTTTTCTTTATAACACACAAAAAACTATACCATTTCAGATTATCTTCATTTTTCATTTTTATATATAACATAATACCTATTATTATAAAGCCCCCAATAACAAATACTAAAAAAAGTCCAAAACAATCATTATATAAACTTATAGCCTTTTCAATGTTAAAAATATAATTCATCTTTAATCCACCTTTCTCATGTTATGTAAAGTAATTTTTCACCGGTTCTCTTTCCATTTTAGTCATCTCCTGTCCAATAAACACACCTCAATAGGTAAGATTACCATTTTTTTGCATCATGTTACAAAAGCCACAAAAGCTTCAGCCAAAGCTAGGGCGTCCTCAGCTATCACAAACCATATTAAATATTTTTCACTACTCTTCAACTTCTCCCTACTCCCCCATTCCCCACTTTTTCTTCATTTGCACGCCTCCTGCAAAAAAAGACCAATGCAACGCTCATTTTCCTGAACGTCACATCAGTCTTTAAATTTCTCTTCTATAATCCTTTGAAAAATACTACCAAACACTTAGCCCATATATTCCATACACTCCATATGGTCTGAAATTTCTAATGCATACTATATCACTTTTTACACGCATACACCGTTTTTTTCAACGCATATGCTATTCCTCCACCGCTCAGACCGGTTGCTACGTACTTCGTACTCTCGCAACCTCGTCCATTCGCAACTCCCGAGCGTTGCGCTCCGTTGCTCATGTCCGTTCGTTCGTAAAATAAAAACAGCCTCGCAAGTGAACTTGCAGGCTGCCTTTACTTTACTCACTGTCTTCGCTCAGTTTATACCCCATTCCCCAAATGGTCTTTATCATATCGCCTTTCTCCCCCATCTTGCTTCTCAGCTTCTTTACATGGGTGTCAATGGTTCTGGCATCGCCGAAGTAATCATAGTTCCACACACTGTTCAGGATTTTCTCTCTGGAAAGTGCGATGCCTTTGTTTTCTACGAAATAGGTCAATAGCTCGAATTCCTTATAGCTCAGTTCGATTTCCTTGCCGTCTATCAGTACCTGATGGGCCACCTTGTCGATAGAAATGTCTCCGCAGACCAGTATTTCTGCTTTGCTCTTCTGGTTCGTTCTACGTAGTATTGCTTCGATGCGGGCTACCAGTATCTTCGGGCTGAAGGGTTTGGAAATGTATTCATCTACGCCCAGCTCGAAGCCACGCAATTCGTCTCTTTCGTCTGATTTAGCCGTCAGCATGATGATGGGCACCTTGGAATAGGCACGAATATCTCTGCATACCTGCCAGCCATCCAGCTTCGGCATCATGACATCTAAGACAATGAGGGCAATCTCCTTTTCCCGGAAAAATATCTCCTCTGCTTCTTCTCCATCGCCTGCCTCTAAGACCTCGAAATTATTCTTAACCAGGAAGTCCTTGACCAGCTTACGCATTCTGCTTTCATCATCTACCACTAATATTTTCAGTCTATCCATCATCCACACTCCTCGAAATAGTGCATTCTCTACCCACGTATATCACTATCATGTACATCTTATCATGCAAATATGTCGAATCTGTGAAATCCGCTTCTTTTTTCATCAGAACTCATTTGTCAAAAGCTACTCTGCGGAAATCTTTAGCTCCAACTCTTTTTCCCGCACAGTCTGCTCTCGCTCGGTCAGCTCTTGTTCCCATGCTGCATATTTATTTTCCAATGCTATACGATAATTGATCATATTAGGGGTTTCACTTTGCATGGTCATCCAAAACATGGCTCCGACTACTGCGATAAGGAGCCAATTCAATACTACCGAAAGCTTGTGGTGAAACGCCTGCTTTTCCTTTCGTTTCTGGGCAGCCACTCTCACACTTTGCAGTTCTTCTCTGGGCTTCGGTGCAGAACGGTCACAAGGTTCATCCACCGGGATAGCCGGGATACGCTCTTTGCCAATATACACTTTATTGTTCAAATAATCCTGAAGCTGTTTCAGGTACATCATACCCACCGGGGTCTTGAAGGTTCTCTCTTCTACCAATCTCTGATACACCCCAAGTACCTGCTCCGGATTTTTGTAGTCCAGATTTTTCTCCAAATATGTTACCTGTTTGCGTTCCTTATCCGCCAAAGCTGCATCCTCTCCATTGATAAACAGAAAGCCTTCCGCTTCCACGCCTTGCATTGCCTTGTTATCCATGAAAATAGTCCTTTCTATGAAAGGCTGAGTCCCCTGTGGGATTCAGCCTCTCTGTCATTGCATATTCTTATTTACCTCGAAATCAACTGCAAATGCATTACATATGTAAGAAGTTTCTTACTACCTGCTGCATTTCGTTCACTTCACAAATATTATTATGACGTACCTCTGCACTTCTGATTTCTTCGATAGCATTGGGGATAGCCACATTCGCCAGCTTAGTCAATTCGTCTACCAGCTCGAAATCGCCCATTGCAGCATACTTGCTGTCGATAGCTTCCATAACACTTCTGGTGAACTTGTAAGGGCTCGCGGTAGAAGCGATAACAGTCTTGGTATTGTCGCCGGTTTCCTTTACATACTTGCCATACACGCTTGCCGCTACTGCAGTATGGGTATCAATAACATATCCGCAATCCTCATAAAGGTTCTTAATCATTTCTGCAGTTTCTGCCTCAGATGCATAGTTTCCGTAGAAGTCATTCAGCTGTGCCTTCATATCATCGGTAATATCATACTTACCGGTTCCGTTCAATGTTGCCATCAACTCAGCATTCTTCACAGCGTCATTCCCTGCAATACGATAAATCAAACGCTCCAAGTTGCTGGAAATCAAAATATCCATGGAGGGTGAAGTGGTCAGCATGAATTCTCTGTTGCGGTCATAGGTACCGGTGCTGAAGAAATCATACAATACTTTATTATCATTGGATGCACAAATTAACTTATTAATCGGCAGCCCCATATTCTTTGCATAGAATGCTGCCAGAATATTACCAAAGTTACCGGTAGGAACCACCACATTAATCTTCTCACCTGCGGTAATCTTCTCCTCAGCCAAAAGCTGTGCATAAGCATACACATAATAAACAATCTGAGGTACCAAACGACCGATATTGATGGAGTTTGCGGAAGAGAACTGGAATCCCTTTGCATCCATTTCCTTCGCCAATTCCTTGTCAGAGAAAATCTTCTTTACGCCGGTCTGTGCATCATCAAAGTTGCCGTGGATACCTACTACGAAGGTATTGTCGCCCTTCTGGGTAACCATCTGTTTTTCCTGAATAGGGCTGACACCATTCTTCGGATAAAATACGATGATTCTGGTGCCCTCTACCTCAGCAAAACCTGCCAAAGCAGCCTTTCCGGTATCACCGGAAGTAGCAGTCAAAATAACGATTTCATTCTGAATATTATTCTTCTTTGCGGAAGTAATCAAAAGATGTGGCAAAATAGAAAGTGCCATATCTTTAAAGGCAATGGTTGCACCATGGAACAGCTCTAAGTAGTAAGCTCCCTGTGCCTCTACCAAAGGTGCGATTACCTCAGTATCAAACTTCGCATCATAAGCCTTATTAATACAGTTCTTTAATTCTTCTTCCGTAAAATCTGTCAGAAACAGCTTCATTACCTCATAAGCCACTTCTTGATAAGTCATCTTAGAAAGCTCTTCTACACTCTTATCCAATGCAGGAATATGATCCGGCACGAACAAACCACCATCATCAGACAACCCCTTCAAAATCGCAGTAGATGCCTTTACCGGATTGCCTGTACTTCTCGTACTATTATATAAAACTTCCATTTTTCTTCCTCCAAGCTTGTATAATCGCCGATATTATAACACAAACCTTCCGCAAACGCAACTCACATTCCCAGAAGTTATGCTTTCTGTTCCTCTAATTTCTTCTGCAATTCCGCTATCATTGCATCCTTCTGAGCCAACTCACTGTCCTTCTCGGCTAGCAATGCTTTCTGTTCCTCAATCACTCTGCTAAATTCATCTACCATAAACTCTGCCGTATTTTTATCCAACTCATACAATTCTTCTGAAAACATATTCATCACCCCTTCTATATTTTCACACATTCTATACAGTGTTTCATACAAAGGCTTAAAATCAGGATATTTTTCTATCAACTGAATAATGCTATCCACATCATCTTTGCATAGAAAAGTCAGCCATGCCTCAAGTTCGTTCTCTATAGGATTATTGTGACTTACTTCCTTGTAGATGTCAAGGGGGATGAAAATATATTTCTGTAACAATTCCAGCTCTATACCGGTATCTGCAACATGTTTTATACGGTGAATGTATTGATTAGGATAATCCAGAAACTCATGAGGACTTTTTTCGAAAAATACGATAGTATATACAGGTTTGATATCACTATAACGAAACTTTGTATTATTCTCCTTATGAACGCTGCGAACTCTTTTATATTGTCTTAATAATAAATCTGCAGAATAACAAGCACTTCTTTGCCCCGGAAACAAATAACCGATTTTTTGCACTTCTACATTTACGATACTTCCATCCTCTAATTCCACTACAATATCCATAGATACCAGAGATGTTTCATCAGCCATTCTTGTTGAATCTGTAGGCAGCACCTTAATTATTCTTACTTTCATCCCCAAAATGGCAGACAACAAACCATTCAATCGTTCCGGCGCATATTCCGGATGGAATACTTCTTTAAAAAATGAATCATATAACACTTTAATACCTTTTGCTCCACTGCAAAAATCCAGAAACTCTTTTTGTTGTTTCTCATTCCACTTTTGAAATCTGTGTTGCAGTCTGACATCTTGATTAATCATGGCAAGAATAGTTTCTCTTGTACGAATAATCGGGAAATACATTTTTAAATTTTTCTTCATAGGCAATCGCCCTCCTTATAAATCTTCAAATCTGCTTGAAATGTCGGCGAAACTGCCTTAGAATATTTGAAACATTTGAATAGCAGAAATTATATGAGACGATTGTAACACACCTCTTTTGTAAAATCAACCGTTAATCCACTTCAACCTTTCTCACGCAAATATTTTATTTAAAATTCCCCCTCTTCTATAGTAGCCTCCAAGTGAAGTTCCCTTGGAGGCAGTTTATCATTCTGTGAAAAATTCATGACCACCATGGGTAAACAGGTAATCCAGCTTTTCATCGAACCACCGCATACTCTTTTTATTAGCATGCTTTCTGGCAGCGAAATACAGAGCCCCCTGAGACAGGTCTTCTCCCTCCAATGCTCTGTCCACTGCCGAGATGGTTTCCTCACTGATTTCCACTGTCCAAAAGCGTCCGTTGGCTACCGGAGAAAACTGTGTTACTCCTTTGCTTCTTTGAAAAATCACTTCTGTAATAGTATCCGGGAAGGAATCACTTTCCACCCGGTTCAGCACCACATTTGCCACCAGTAGCTTGCCTTCCTCATCCTCTCCGGAGGCTTCCGCTTCTACGATACGTAATAAATTTTCATAATCCTCCTGAGACAACAGAATGTCTGAAGCATTGTTCGTTAATGATGCCACACTATAGTTTGCCGCCATAATTTCCGGCTTGCGTTCTAAAACATGATATGTAATCACTCTCTGCTCAGAGCTGGTGTTTTTACTGATTTCCAATACACTGTTCTGCTGATTCGCCAGTACAATTTGATTCAGCCGTATCTCATAAACACTCTTAATTCCCTCATCCTGCGCCCGATTACTTCTCACGATACCCAGATATCCTACCAAAAACACCAATTGCAGCAACAACAAAATCACCATTGCCTTTCTGTACATAACAGCCTCCTTCTTCCTGTGAACCATTCATACCCTACTATTATTTTATACAGCCAGTCCGCAAATTATGTCTAAAAACTGTCCATTTTTTCGAAAACGTGGTATACTGTTGTCAGTGCTTCATAACCATTTCGAAAGGAGGTCCGGCATGGGTGAGAAAAATTTAGACGGTGTTTATACTGCGGTGAAGAAAAATGGAGAAACCTACTATCGCTCTTCTCTTACCTATCGTCGCAAGCATATTAGTCTGGGAAGCTATCACAATGAACTATTGGCTCATCTGGCTTATCGTGTGGCTTCCGGTATTCTGGCGGAGGATTCTGTCCTTACGTTGGAAGACTATCAGCCTACCAGTGTGCTCTCCTTTGAAAAATGGGTTATTCTCATGAATTTTCGAGACAATGGTATCTATCTGGGGCACCCTATTTATGTGCGTCCGAAATTTTTTTATTACTATTTGGCGCCGGATCATATCTTAAAGTTTGATTCGGATGACTTGTTTTATTACTCCTCTCACAAGATTATGTGTCGGGGCAATCATTATTTCGTGGCAGACTATGGCATGCAGGTGAATATCGCCTCCCGCTATGGTATCAAAAACTACGCCGTGCCGGATGTGGATTATGTATTCCTGAATGGTGACCCTACGGATTTTCGTCGAGAGAATCTGGAAATCCGCAATACCTATCACGGTGTCCGTACCATCCTAAAAAAAGGCACTATTCAGTACGCCGTGCGCATTCATATCAAGGGTTATTATCGTGTGGGAATCTATGCAGACATGACGGAAGCAGCCATTGCATACAACAAGGCCGTTGATGTCCTGCATCGAAACGGCCTTGAGAAAAATTATTCTTTAAATTATATTGATTCTGTCAGTCCCAGTCAGTATGCGGAGATATATTCCAATCTGAAAATCTCCCCGAAGATACTGAACTATCGACCGGACAAGTAAGGTTTTGCCTTTGTCGGGTGAGGCGAATCATCTCCCGGTAGCCATGTGCCTATCCCCGTCAGATATGTATGCTACGGTTTTACCGGAAGCCTGACGCTTAACCACTCTTCCATTGGCAAAGGACTGTACCCTCTGTTCCGTTACGGATTTACGGGTATCCAATCGGTCTCCCAACGTCCTGTTGAATGATTGTATAGACGCATATATTCTACTCCATCAATAGTGGCATATACCCATGTTAAATTGGTAGAACAAGGAGTAATTCCCTCTTCCTCTATCGGATTTGCTGCCTTTACTTCTATAGTTGCAGTGCTGAAAACAGTCATTACACTGACTGCCAACGCACAGAATAATCCTAATTTCTTACCGAATTTCTTCATATTTCTCAGCCTCCTCGATACTTTCATATACCTTAATATCACTACCCAAAGTACTACTTAATGTTGCCCGATAAATACCATCGGTATACATATCATAGGTACCTTCTTCATTTTTAATAAAGAAACTATTGCTAGTTGTCACATCCTGCTCTCTATTTACGGTGCCAATACCAGAAACATCCGGCACCTCACCTCTCGGTTCGAATATCAAACAGTTCATCGCCACCGCCAACGCTATCAAACTACAGCAGGTCACCAAATTCGTTCCTATGACTCCCTTTATAGTTCTTTTCGCTCTATGATGAATGATTTCTATTCTTTTCTTCGGTGTCAGTCCGGTATTTTTATAAAACTTTGCTGAAAATCTCTTATCCTTTGGTTTCGTTTCCGTAGACAATGCTACGATGGTTTCCATATATTGCTTATGGAATGCTACTTCTTTTCCCTTTAATGCATTTTCATCCGCACGTATCTCCAGTATCTTTTCGAACTCAGCATCCAGAATATATACTGCCGGATTCCAATAATAAAAAGAATGAATCAAAATCCACAGAAATCGCATGATTAAATCTCCATGGAGATAATGTGCCACTTCATGCTCTAATACACATTTTAGTTCTGTTTCACTTAATTCCCTCTTTGGCAACAAAATGGTAGGCTTGAGCAATCCATACACTGCGGGTGTATCTTCTTCTCCGGTCCACCTAATTGTAAAGCGTATATCTTTCTCTTTTTGTGCCAATATAGTGTCTAATATCTCATACACCTTCCGCTCAGCCACTTCCGGCAACTTTGTTTTCTCAAGCAAAAATAACCGATAGGAAATCAATACTCGGATGGTATTGATGACAGACGTTATCAACAGAACGACCAGAACTACATCCCACAATAATATTGTTCTGCTTTCCGACGTATAAATTATGGTGTTTGAAAAAATGATAAGTTCCGGCAACACATGCGGAACATTCACATTCCAAGTCAATGGCAGATGCTCTATGGGTATCAGTATTTTCATAACCGGTGCTGCCATACACAGAAGCAACAGCTCGTACTTCACCTTTCCCAGCAATCTGTCACTTTTCATCACTACCACCAAAAGAATGGCAAATAGCATACTGAATAAGATAATACTTCCTATGGAAGTTATGGTTAATTGTAAATTTTCCTGCATAATATCTTTTGCTACTTAATTCACTTCTCCTCTGTATACTTTTGAATCAGATCCATCAATTCTTCTGCCTCTTCCTTTGTCATTTTGGTCTGACCTTTGTTTAAAAAGCCCATCATAAATTTCGCAGGGGAGATACTGAATCTTTTCAGCCCCAAAATATTGGAGGAAATCATACTAGTCTCAAATTCCGACTCACACATAGCAGGTACATATCTGCGACACAACACGGTGCCACTGTAAACAATGTCATCTACCTTAATCAGCTTTCTTCGCAACAATTTCTTCAAAACAGCCTGTACAGTGTTAATAGTTAATTCTCCATCTGCTTTCTTTACGATATCTGAAGCAATCATTCCTTCCTCCGCATTCCAGAGTATCGTAAGGATATCCTTCTCTCTTCCTGTCAGGTTAAAATTGGTGATTTCTTCCATCCTCCTTTCCTCCTTTCTTTAAATTTTAATAACACATTACCATTTCAATATAGCATATTCGTATTATAAATGCAACGTTGTTTTTTGTTTTTTCTCTTTACATCAGAAAAGCACTCCTGATTTGCCATGCAATTTCAGGAGTGCTCCACTTGTTTCATTTTCTCTATTTACTTTTCTGAAAAATCAATAAAGCTGATATTCAAATCTACCTTGCCGGAGATACCATCCACAGTTCCCTTGTTGGAATACTGCCACATACTGAATTTGTATGGGTAATCCGGAATATCCTCATACTGAGCCAGCCAGGTATCATACTCTGATAAAAGCACCAGATCCAGCTTCTGAATCAGCCATTCCTTCTTGCCATACACCATGGGGGTATATCCCGCATTCCGTATGGTATCCAAAAAGGCTCTGGTAACAGCAGTCTTTTGAGACTTGTCCAGTTGCTCCACTCGGGAAGTATCGTTTTCGATGTATTCCATATCAAAAGCCACCGGATAGGTAATATCATAATCCTTGATTTTCTCTATTACCAGATTTGCTTCTTCCATGGCCTCTTCCTCTGTAATGGCCTGAGAGAAGAAATACACGCCCACATCCAAACCGGCATCCAAAGCATTGTTAATATTATCCTCAAAATATTCATCTACCACCAGTTGTCCGGTACCATAGCCTCTGGCACCTACTCGTATCATACAGAAATCGATGCCTGCTTTCTTCACCTTGTTAAAGTCGATGTATTCCTGATATTTGGACACATCTACTCCTACAAAGGAGCAAGCCTTGCCATCCTTGTAGTATTTCATGAGCTGGGATTGGGACGCCAGATTGGTAAAATCATACTGATGTTTTTCAATCTTGTTATTGATTTTTACCCACTCTTCTTCCCCGTTGTTGTTGATAATCTTGGTATGCTTCCCATCCTCGCTGGGCGGAAGTACTACCGGTTCCGGGGTAGTCTCTACCACCGGCTCAGGAGTAGCCTGCGGATACATATCCCAAAAGTCGAAATCCTCCGGACTCAGGGTACTGTTTGTTACCAGTTCCTCTCCCCCCTGCTCCTCCTGCGAGTTGCCAGCAGTTGAATTGGGTCGAGGTTTATCCTCTCTGTTTACAAAGAGCACTATTATAATAATCAAAAGAACGAACACACACACCGCTCCTATGGTAGATACCAAGGTAGGGCTCAATCCTTTGCGTTCTTCCATCTCATCCGGTAATCTCATTCCTCACCAACTTCCTTACTGAGTCACAATTGCCTTCTTCGGACACTTCTCTGCACATACACCACAGGAAGTACATTTATCATAGTCAATAATAGCATGGAAATTTTCTACTTTTATCGCCTGATTCGGGCAGTTTTTCACACAGATACCACAACCGATACAAGCCACTTCACATGCCTTCATGGCTACAGGTCCTTTGTCGGTAGAGCTACATGCCACCTTAACCTTTGCTTTCTTCGGTTTCATGGAAATAATATTCTTGGGGCATACTGCAATACATTTGCCACAAGCCTTACATTTCTCCTCATCCACCACTGCTACACCATTCTCCACATGGATAGCATCAAAAGGACATACCTTCACACAGCTTCCAAAGCCCAGACAACCGCTGTTGCAGCTTTTGGGACCACCATTCGGTACAAAAGCCATCATACGACAATCCTCTGCTCCGGTATAATCATAATCTACCTTCGCCTTGTCACAATCGCCCTGACAATGTACATAAGCAACCATAGGCTCTGCTTCTTCTGCAGCTACACCCATGATTTCTGCGATTACTTTTCCGACTTCCTCACCACCAACAGGGCAAGCATTGGTTGCAGCTTCTCCCTTTGCAATAGCTGCTGCCAGACCGGAACATCCTGCGAAACCACAGCCACCACAATTGTTACCGGGCAATGCCGCCAGTACAGCTTCTTCCTTGGGGTCTACTTCTACTTTAAATTTAATTCCTGCTATTCCTAAGAACAGACCGATGAAGATACCAATCGCACCTACAATCAATGCTGCTATTATAATTCCTTGTATAGACATAATCGCTCCTCCTTACAGTAATCCTGCGAAGCCACAGAAGGCAATTGCCATGAGACCGGCTGTCAAAAGCACCGTAGGCATTCCCTTGAAGGATTCGGGGATATCGTTATATTCCAGCTTCTCACGAATACCTGCCAGAATAATAATGGCAATGGTGAAACCTACAGAAGTCGCAAAACCATTTACAATACCTTTCAAAATACCGTATTCCTTCTGCACATTGGTCAGAGCTACACCCAACACTGCACAGTTGGTGGTAATCAGGGGCAGATATACGCCCAAAGCTTCATACAAGGAAGGCATTGCCTTCTTTAAGAACATTTCTACGAACTGTACCAATGCCGCAATCACCAAAATAAAGCAGATAGTCTGTAAATATTCAATTCCCAAAGGAACCAAAATAAACTGATACATCAGTCCTGCTACGGCACTGGCCAGAGTAATCACGAAAATAACTGCTATACCCATACCTGCCGCAGTATTGGTTTTCTTTGATACACCCAGGAAAGGGCACAAGCCTAAGAACTGGCTCAATACAACATTACTTACCAGGGAAGAACTGATTAAAATAATGATTAAATCTTTTACTTCATTCATTTGTCTTAATCCTCCTTCTTCTCTGCCTGTACAGGCTCATTTTTCTCTTTTGCATTAGGGTCATAGAAGCGTTCTGCACAACCTTTTTCCCCACAATTCATACAATCATGACTGCAACCGGAACCAATCTTGGAAGTATCCTTGCCCTTCTTAGCTCCTCGGATTTTCAGGTAATTCTGGAAAGCAGTCAGGGCAGCCAGTACGAAGAAGGCTCCCGGTGCCAATACGAAAATGCCGATAGGGGTAAAGGAATCCGGCATCACTTGAATATCGAAAACCTTTCCGGTACCTAACAGCTCTCTCACCGCACCGATACAGGTCAATGCAAAGGAGAAGCCCAGGCCCATACCAATACCATCAAACAATGACGGAATAGGGGAATGAGAGTATGCATAGCTCTCTGCACGTCCCAGAATAATACAGTTTACAACGATAAGGGGAATATACACACCCAAAGCATCATTCAGGGAAGGCAGATATGCCTGTAATAAAAGCTGTACCACCGTAACAAAGGATGCGATGATGACAATAAATGCCGGAATACGCACCTTGCCCGGTATCACCTTACGCAACAGGGAAATAATCAAATTACTCAGTGCCAATACTACCGCTGTAGTCAGACCCATACCCAAACCATTCATGGCAGAGGTCGTCACCGCCAGTGTTGGACACATACCTAACATCAATACGAAGGTAGGATTTTCTTTTACTAAACCATTGTATAAACGTTCACCAGCTGAATTCTTAGTCATGGCTAGTTACCTCCCTTCATCAAAAAGTCAACCAATACCACATACACTGCACCATTTACTGCCTTACATACTGCATCTGTGGTAATGGTAGCACCACTGATAGCATCGATTTCATTGGGTGCCGTACTGCCGGATTTGGTATAATCAAACATAGTAGCCGGTACATTTTCAAACTGAGGCACCAATACACTTTCTGCATTCATACCCAAGCCCGGTGTCTCTGC
The DNA here is from genome assembly GCA_045538995.1 of Acetatifactor sp. Taxonomy (GTDB): domain Bacteria; phylum Bacillota; class Clostridia; order Lachnospirales; family Lachnospiraceae; genus Acetatifactor. The sequence continues at coordinate 23,050 of JAZQEK010000032.1, forward strand.
TATAGATAAAATAGAGATACCGTTCAAAGTACCTGTATTCGCAGTAATGCCTGCATATATGGTAATATTACCGCCATAACCTTCCTTGGATGTAGACTCTACTACATAGCCTATGGTATTGCCGGACGCATCCTTTGCCTTGAAAACCGTTCCGATTTCTACACCGAGACCATCCAAGTCAGATTGTACAACATCTCCCGGTACATAATCCGTTGCCTCGAAGCTGCTTGCATCAGCATAAACCTCCTGACAGGCTCTCTGGATTGCCAGCTCCTGCTGCAAACGGATAGGTTCCTTGGTCAATTCATATACAAAACCCAGCACCAGACCGGCGATAAGGGTAATGGCAAAAAGGATACCCGCATCCTTTAACATACTCTTTACATCATTATTTTTTGTCACGGTTCTTACCTCCTTTTCCAAAAGCGGTAGGCATCGTCACCTTTTCTATCAAAGGAGTAACCAGGTTACCCAAAATAATCGCATAGGATACACCTTCTGCACCGGGTCCGAAAATACGGAAGATACCGGTCATAATACCCAAAAAGATACCAAATACATATTGTCCCTTTATGGTAATCGGTCTGGTCACATAGTCGGTTGCCATGAAGAAAGCACCCAACATCAAACCACCACCTGCAAGCTGTGCTGACAAATAGTTAAAATCAAAGCCCTTTCCACCGAAAAGGATAACAAAAACAGAAAAAGAAACTATGTAGCTACCCGGGATACGCAAGTCGATGATTCCCAACATCATCAAAAAGCATGCACCGATTAAGATAGCTATCATAGAGGTTTCACCGATGGTACCAGCCACATTACCGATAATCATTTTGGTAACATCTACTCTTCCGCCGGCCTTTAACACTGCCAAAGGTGTTGCTCCGGTATAAGCATCACAATTAAAATTGGTCATAATCGCCGGGAAGGAAATCAGCAAAAAGCATCTGGCTGCCAATGCCGGGTTCATAAAATTCTGTCCCAAACCGCCGAATAACAGCTTCACTACCAAAATCGCAAACACACCACCGATTACCGCAACCCACCATGGTGCACTTACGGGAAGATTCAATGCCAGAAGCAAACCGGTTATCACTGCGGATAAATCCTTTACGGTATTTTTCTTTCTCCACAGTCCATACAGGAATTCCGCACCTACGGTAGAAGCTACGGTTACCAAAATCAGTATGGCTGCCTTGTATCCAAAATTATAAATTCCAAAACCTGCCGCAGGAAGGAGTGCCAGAACCACAGCGCCCATGATACTTTGGGTGGTTACCTTCGAACGGATATGAGGATTGGAAGATACTTTTAATCGTTCACTCACGTTTGTTTCCTCCTACTTCTTCTTTTTCGCAAGCTGCATCTTACGCATAGACTTAATCTGCTGTGTCAAAGGTCTCTTGGCAGGACACACGAAGCTACAGCAGCCGCATTCGCAGCATTCCATACCGTTGCACTTCAAAAATGCTTCTTCATCATAATTCTCTGCATAGGTTGCCAGCTTGCTGGGCACCACTCGTCCCGGACATACTTCTACACAGCGACCGCAATTGATACAAGGTCCAGGCTCACTGGCTGCCACCTCATCATGAGTCAAACACAAAAGTGCCGTGGAAGTCTTGGTCGTAGGCACGTCCAAACCAAACATGGCAAAGCCCATCATAGGACCGCCACATACAATCTTCTCCGGTTCTGTCTTGAAACCGCCTGCTTCCTCTACCAATTCCTGATAATTCATACCGATACGAATTCGATAGTTCTGCGGATTCGCAATAGCATCACCGGTGACAGTAACAATACGCTCCATCAAAGGTCTGCCTTCTGTAACCGCTCTGTACACTGCCACAATGGTATCCACATTATTTACCACACAGCCGGCATCTGCCGGAAGCATGCTGGAATTAATCTGGCGTCCGGTTGTAGCATAAATCAAGGTACGCTCTGCACCCTGAGGATACTTGGTTTTCAGTCCCATTACCGTAATACGCGGTTCATCTGCCACCAGCTCTTTCAGCTTCTGAATACAATCCGGCTTGTTGTCCTCTACTGCCAGAATACCTTTTGCATTGTCAAAGAGCTTCAATATAATCTTTAAACCGCCCACAACCTTCTCCGGCTCCTCCATCATACGACGATAGTCAGAGGTAAGGTAGGGTTCACATTCTGCACAGTTTCCGATTACATAATCGATTTTGTCCGGTTCTTTGGGAGAAAGCTTGATAAAGGTGGGAAAACCTGCACCACCCATACCTACAATACCGGCTTCCTTTACCGTCTGTATAATATCTTCCTTGGTCATCTGCTCCAAGGGCTTTATAGGCAGCATAGTTTCCGCTTCCTCATACAGACCATCGTTTTCCACAATAATACTCATTACACTGTCACCGGTTACCACTCTGCGAGGTTCGATTGCCTTTACGGTTCCGGAAACAGATGCATATATGGGTGCAGATACAAAGCCTGTTGCATCTGCAATCTTCTGTCCTACCAAAACACGATCCCCTTTTGCCACAATTGCTGTAGCAGGTGCACCAATGTGCTGGGAAAGCGGATAAACCAAGTCACCCTTTGGTAACACTGTCATGATTGGCTTGTCCTTGGACAAATCTTTTCCATCGTATGGGTGGATACCACCCAAAAAGGTTAATTTTGCCATATATTTTTCCTATCCTTTACTAAAATTCATGAAATGCAAAACTTTATCTATTAGCACTCCTATTAAATATACTATTTTTTTCAAGAAAATACTACAGATTTTTTAAAAAATGTGTTAGGATATTAAAAAGAGGAATTATAAGGAGATGTAAACCATGAGAGAGAATTATGCCGTACTCGAAGATTTTGAGATTTCTTACCCCTTAGACCACACCATTCCTATGGATGAGGCTTTGTTTATTGATATAGAAACTACCGGCTTTACAGCACGTTCTTCCTATCTGTACTTAATCGGCTGTGCTTTTTATTCTGCGGACAACTGGTATATTCAGCAATGGTTTGCAGAAAGCTACGAGGATGAAGCTACTATTTTGGAAGCCTTCTTTTCCTTCGCTTCCGATTACAAATATTTAATTCACTTTAACGGAAACAACTTTGACTTGCCCTTCCTGACACAGAAATGTATTCAGTTGGGATTACCGTATAACTTCGATGACTTCGTGGGTATCGATTTGTATCGTCGAATTTCCCCTTATCGTTATTTCCTGAAATTGCCTAACTGCAAGCAAAAAACCATCGAGCAGTTCTTAGGCATTGAGCGTCAGGATCCCTTCTATGGCGGTGAACTGATTGGGGTATATCATGACTATGTGAAAAATCCTACGGACTTTGCGGAAAAATCTCTCCTGCTTCACAACGAAGATGATTTAAAGGGTATGTTGAAATGTTTGCCTATTCTGGCTTATTATGACTTGTTTAACTCACAGGTAAAAGCAAAAAAGGTACAGGCAAATTATTACAAAGACCTTTCCGGCAATAAGCGTCAGGAATTGGTTATGACTATATCCTTCCCTCTTCCCTTACCCAGAGAGGTATCCGGCAGCGCCAATGGCTGCTACTTCCGTGGTATCGGAACAGAAGGACAGTTACGCATTCCGATTTACGAAGAGGAATTAAAATATTATTACGCTAATTACAAAGATTATTACTATCTTCCTACAGAGGATGTGGCATTGCACAAATCTGTTGCCTGCTATGTAGACAAGGAGCATCGTGTACCTGCTACTCCTTCTACCTGCTACACCCGTAAGTTCTCCAGCTATTTGCCCATGTGGGATACAGTGGTAGAGCCTTTCTTCAAGAGAGAACACAGAAGCAAAGAATTTTTCTTTGAATTAACCGATGAAATCAAAAAAGACCGTGCCGCCTTTACCAGATATGCCAACCATATTCTGGAAATGTTGGTAGCAAGCTACTAAGCCTGTTCCCAATACATGGCGTACCATTTGGAGCGAAATAAATGTCATAAATCCCCATCAACTGTCCGGAGACAAATGATGGGGATTTTCATGTTTTCCCTTATATATTAGAATTTCGGCCTTTTCTATTAGCCTCTTATATTATACTTTCTCATAGAAGAAGGAACTCTTTCTCTGGTAACCGATTTCACGATAATTGATAATCTGCTCCGTACTTCCGATAAATAGGATACCGCCGGGCTTTAAATTCTTCTGGAATTTGACAAACACTTCGTCCTTTGCTTCTTCCGTGAAGTAAATCAGCACGTTTCGGCAAACGATCATATGACAGTCGGCAGGATAAGTATCCTTTAACAGGTTGTGTTCCTTAAACTCTACTCTGGACTTGATTTCATCAGAAATTTTGAAAGAAGGTCCTACCTGTGTAAAATACTTTTTCTTAAAATCCTCCGGCACTCCGGCAATACTCTTGGCATTGTACAAGCCTACCTTAGCCTTGGCGATTACCTGCTTATCCAAGTCCGTAGCAATAATCTTTATCTGGTTCAACGGAATGTGTCTGGAAAGAGCCATAACCAGAGAATATGGTTCATCACCGGTAGAGCAGGCTGCACTCCAGATTTTCAGATTCTTGCCAAATTTGCTGATAAGCTCCGGTATGATTTGCTTATCCAATACCTCCCACTGCTCTGTATTACGATAAAACTCTGAAACATTAATGGTTATGTAGTTTACAAACTCCTCAAACAATGTCTTTTCCTGCTTCAATGCCTGCACATATTTATCATAGCCTTCGATTTTGTGCTTTCCGATAAGAGTATCGATACGTCTCTTCATCTGCTTTTCCTTGTAAGCATTTAAATCAATGGTTGTGAGCTTCAAAATTTCTTTTTTGAAATATTCATAATCATATGCCATGCCATATACCACCTATTTTCTATATCTTATTTATCTAAACAAAGCAGAGCCAAACAAAACGTCTGGCTCTGTAAAATCACATCTTACTCTGCATCTTCTTCTGCTGCAATCACTGCATCAATATCTACAGCTACAACATCAGCATCCTCTTCTGCCTCAGCCTCTGCTGCAGGTTCCGGAGCGAACATAGCCTTGATGCTCAAAGAAATCTTCTTGTCTGCTTCGTTGAAATCTACAACCTTAGCAGTTACTTCATCGCCAACCTTCAATACGTCAGCAGGCTTCTCAATGTGTTCCTTAGAAATCTGAGAAACATGAAGCAATGCATCAACACCTGACTCTAACTCAATGAATGCACCGAAATCAGTCATTCTGGCAACCTTACCGGTAACTTCGTTACCTACTGCATACTTGGTAGCTGCGTCCTTCCAAGGATTTGCATCATCAAACTTCAAAGAAAGTGCAATCTTGCTGCCATTGATTTCTTTAATCAGAACGTTCAGCTTGTCGCCAATCTTAAATACTTTCTTAGGATGTTCTACTCTGCCCCAAGACATTTCAGAAATATGAAGTAATCCGTCTGCACCGCCCAAATCGATGAATGCACCGAAATCGGTAACGTTCTTTACAGTACCTTCTACTACATCGCCTTCCTTAATCTTAGCGAATAACTCTTTCTGAAGTTCAGCCTTCTGCTCAGCAACAAGCTGTCTTCTGTCACCGATATATCTTCTTCTCTTAGGATTGTATTCAGTAATAACAAATTCGATTTCCTGTCCTGCATACTTAGACAAATCCTTCTCGTAGCTGTCTGATACAAGGCTTGCAGGAATAAAGATTCTTACTTCGTCAACTACTAC
>JAZQEK010000033.1:0-4994 GCA_045538995.1 Acetatifactor sp.
TTTTTTGGAATAATCCTAATTTTCTGCTCCATGCTCGTTAGCAGTAAATAAACGACTTTCAGCCGCCTTTCTAGCAATAACGCATTTAGCGACAGTAAGCATATTTGTTCCATAGTGTACGAAACGGGGCATATGTACATATGCCCCGTTTCGTAGTATTTAGATAAATATACTTACTGCGCTAAATCGTTATAGATTAAAGTATCTTTCAAATTCTGCAGGATGAGGAATCTTCGCCATCTCTGCACATTCTTTACGTTTCAGCGCGATGAAGTTCTTGATGAGATGTTCGGGGAATACGCCACCAGCGGTCAAGTAATCGTGGTCTGCTTCCAATGCATCGAGCGCATCATCCAAACGTGTAGGTAAAGAAGAAAGTTTTGCTTTTTCTTCTTCTGGCAAATGGTAGAGGTTCATGTCATATGGTCCCCAGCCATTTGCATGTGGGTCGATTTTGTTCTTGATACCATCAAGACCTGCCATAAGAAGTGCTGCGTAGCAGAAATATGGATTACAGGTCGCATCTGGGTTACGAATTTCAAAACGACGAAGGTTAGGTGTTTTTGCGTAAGCAGGGATACGGATAACCGCGCTACGGTTTGAAGTAGCATATCCTACTGTAACTGGTGCTTCAAAGCCAGGTACAAGTCTCTTGAAGGAGTTGGTACTTGGATTTGTGATTGCACACAGAGAAGCGATGTGTTTCAAAAGTCCACCCATGAAGTAATGTGCTGTTTCACTTAAGTGAGAGTAGCCATTGTCATCAGAGAAAACTGGTTCTCCATCTTTTAATAAAAGCATATGCACATGCATGCCATTTCCAGCTTCGCTGTAAACAGGCTTTGGCATAAAGGTAGCTACCTGGCCGTACTGTGCAGCGGTGTTGTGAACGACATATTTAATCATCATAGAAGCATCTGCCATCTTTGACATCTGTCCAAGCATTGGTTCGATTTCGAACTGTCCAGCTGCGCCTACTTCTGGATGATGGTATTTGATTGCGATACCCATCTTTTCTAATTCCAAACACATTTCGCTACGAGCTTCATATGTGCGGTCGAAAGGTTTTGCGATGTGGTAGTTTTTCTGATGAGGTACTACACAGCCCAAGCCTTCGGTATCGCTGTTCCAGTAAGCCTGTTCGGTGTCGATGTCTACGCCGATAGAATCAGGACGTACTGCCCAGCCAACCTGGTCAAACATATGGAACTCAAATTCTGGAAGGATAAGCATGGTATCCGCGATACCACTGTCCTTCATATACTGTTCAGCAGCTGCTACGATGTTTCTTGGATACTGGTCCAGAGGACGGTTGTTTGGATAATCGATAACCATCGCATTGCCTGTGATAGAAAGTGTAGGGATATCACAGTATGGGTCGATGATAGCGGTATCCAAATCAGGGATAAATACCATGTCGCTCTTTTCTACTACAGCATAGCCATAGTTAGAAGCGTCAAAGCCGATACCATCTTTCATGGTATCTTCATTAAATTGAGAAGCAGGAATCGTTACATGACGGAACTGACCATTGATATCAACGATTTTGAAGTCCACCATCTGAATGCCTTCTTCCTGGATAAATTTCATAATATCCTGTGCTGTTTTAGCCATTCTTTTATTCTCCTTTTTCTTTTTATTCATTTCCGAAATTCATAAGTTTATTTTACCACAAACAAGTATACTTTTTCCACTAAATGCAAATACTTCCTTTGTAAAAATTTTTAGGAGGTATCCCTTATGGCACAGTTATCAGAAAAAGAACTTGCTTCGATTCAGGAGCTTCTCGCAGATGAAGACCTTTTAGTAAAAAAATTCAAGATGCTCGCAGAGCATGCTACCGAGAAAGAAGTAAAATCCAAGATGCTTGAAATCTCAGACAAGCATCAGAAGCATGTAAACGAGCTTTATTCACATTTATCATAGGAGGTCAGGAAAATGTCAGTTTATACAGAAAAAGAAGTATTAAGCGATGCTTTATCTGCGCAGAAAGCATGTACCGAATTATTCAACAAAGCGTCTAACGAATGTGTGCACGAAAACGTACGCGAATCTCTTCTCGACATCTTAGAAGAGGAACATGAAATCCAGCAGGATGTATTTGTCATGATGCATGAAAAAGGCATGTATCCTACACCAGAAGCGGATGATAAAAAAGTGCAGCAGTTAAAACAACAGTATCAGGAATGTGTGAAATAATTTAGCAGAGGCTACCGTCTTGGACGGTAGCTTCTTTTGTGTTATACTAAGGACAATAAATAAAGCGACATAAGGAGCAAAATTATGAGCGAGAAAAAAGGATTTGTAACGAGTAAAAAAGAACGTTTTGCATACTGTTTGTTTTTCCTGGGACAGAATATCCTTTGGGGATATGCAGGCTATGTAGAAACTTTCTTAACAGATATTGGGATTGCCGCTGGAACAGCCGCAGTCATCCTCTTGGTTCCAAAGCTTTGGGATGCCATCAACGACATGCTTTTTGGTTATCTTATTGACAGAACAAAATTTAAAAATGGTCAGAAATTTATCCCATGGGTAAAAATTGGTGTGACTGCAATCGGACTTACGACGATAGCGCTATTTGCCATTCCGGAGTCCATGAATGAAACAATCAAAATCGTGTGGTTCTTGGTTGCGTACATATTATTTGATATCAGCTACACTATTTTGGATGCACCAGCATACGCTGTAACCACAGTCATGACCTCAGATGTGCAGGAACGTACTTCCATCATCGCAGGCGGAAAACTCTGGGCTATGGTCGGTGGTGTCGTAGCGACCTTGCTCGTGCCAATGCTTCGCCCTAAATTGGGCTGGGCTCTCGGCTGTGTCGTATTCGTAGTCGTATCCGTAATTATGATGGTTCCGATGCTGTTTTCTGTAAAAGAACGTCACAGCGAAACTGCAACAGCAGAAGTAAATCCTGGATTAAAAGAAATCCTTCACTATTTAAGACACAACAAATATTTAATCGTGACCCTGGTAGCGATGCTCCTTTTGGGTATTGCCAGTCTCGAACAGAAGATGGCTATCTATATGGGACGTATCTGTCTCGGTCAGGAAAATACAGCAACACTTGTAGCAGCAGGCGCTGCAGTTTCGGTCATTCTCGTATCTGCAGTAGTGCCAAAGCTATCTCGTAAATGGGACAAATTCTATGTGCTTTGTGCAGGCCTTGCATTTACAGTAGTGATGAATATCGTGGCTTATTTCGTAGGCTATGACAGCCTGGTAGTGACTATTGTGATGACGATGCTTAAATGTGCAGGCTTAGGATTCTGGTCTGTAGTTATCTATATGCTCATTGCTGACACGGTAGAGTATGGCACCTACAAAACAGGCACCAGAGCAGCCGGTATTTCCTTTAGCTTGCAGACCTTTGTAGCGAAACTCAAAAACGGTCTTATCGGTACCGTAGTATTATTTAGCTTGTCTGCGGTTGGCTTCGTGGAAGGCGAAAATGCCGTGCAGCCAACAGGTGTAGCAGATGGCGTGTGGGCACTTTTCTGTCTGCTTCCAGCAGCAGGCTTTGCCATCGCACTTGTGATTTTATTGGTATTTTACAAGCTCCGTTCCGACGAAGTACAGGTAATGTCTATGTACAACAACGGAGAGATTTCTCGTGAAGAAGCAGAAGATAAATTGGCAGAGAAATACGGTCGTGCAGGAGAAAAATAGAAGGTAAACGATATGGATTCAGAAGTAAGAATTTATAACAGAGAAAATGGGGAAATTCAAAGAGTGCAGGTGGTGCGCTGGGATGACTGGTCGCAGCTTGACTTTCTGTATCTGATGCAAAATGGATTCGAGCAGCAGGTAAAAGCATTGGGGTGCTTTTATGATATTTACAAAAACTATCTGGTACCAGCGTGTCCATGGATATTTCCACAGATGCTGATGTTCACACTTCCAGAGGATGTGGAGGTGGAGAGATTTGCGAAAGGCTGTCTGTCCATAAATGGAGACCTTTTATATAAGAGTGAAAAATATGGTACTGTATCCACCCCACTTATTATCGCAAGTATCATTTTACAAAATGGAATGAAAATCAAAAAAGGTCAGCCCGTTTTCTCAGACACAAAAGCAGAAGCATTATACAAAGAGTTGGAAAAACGAGGCTGTGTGAAAATCGTTTGCGGCAAGTTGCCAATGACGAAGATAATTCCAGTAGGTCGGTCTGTAGGTTATCTGTCGGAAGCAGTACCGGATGCGAAGATGAAAGTAAATGCAAACTTCTTTATCATGGACCCAATCGACTGTGCCACCATTTATGATCAGGTGGGCACACCATTTGGTCTTTGTGTGAAAGATGGTGTGATAGAAAACCCTCCGCTATTTGACAGAGAAGCATTGCTAGTGAACAAAGATGGAAGTGTGTCTATTTCACAGATAAATGTAAGGGATTTATATATCAAAATAAAAAGACAAGCCTATGTCCATGGAAAGAATGCGATCTTTTACACCAGACCAGAGCGAGCCAAAACACCTGATGCAAAAGGCTTGCATGTCGTTATCGTAGGTCGTCGTGTCGTGGCAGTAAAACGTGGTGGAAAAGTAGATATCCCTGCGTCTGGCTTTGTCATGACCGTAAACAAAGATTGTAGGATAGGACCTGGCGACGAAGTGATCTACCATGGACTAAAGGACGTGAAGTTTGGCATTCAGGTGGGAAACAGTATCATTCGAAAAGGAGAAAAGACAGATAAATTTATTTCTCGTTTTTATAATATATACCACTTGGAGCGTGTGCCATTCCCACCAAGCCTGTATCCTATGGACTTCGAAAAAGCCCGTGCAGCGCGCATTGCACTCGGTGCAGATAAGGAAGGCAAACCGGTTCTTTTCTGGGCAGAAGGAAAAGGCAAACTGGGCTATGTGGCTGGCGAAGATAGCACAGGTGCAAGCCTTTCCGAGATGGCAGATATCGCTGCTGATTTAGGACTTCGCAATGCTATCAATTTGGATGGTGGAGGCCCTGCTCAGATACTCGTGGA
>JAZQEK010000034.1:0-18748 GCA_045538995.1 Acetatifactor sp.
CCTTTGGGCCTCTGTGTCTCTGACAGGTTGCAACCGGTCTGGGTCAAAGCCACGCACTCCCCTATGGCATCTACCCCGATAAAGGTGTAGCATTTGTGACGCATCCTCAAATAGAAGCAGGGACCATCTTTTTCACTGAAATAGTCCAGTGCATACAAGCCCTCCGGCTGCTCCAAAAGCTGTAACAGCTCACTTCTTAGTCGGCTTCTCTCTTCCGGCTGTTTCAAATCAAATTGTCCGCCATCCTTACCTAATGCCTGCCACATATCCTGAGGGGACAGGCTACAACCTCTTTCCTTACAACATCTTCCTTTGCACTGGGAACATTCCGCCCCGGGTTTATATCCTTCCATCTTGCTACCATCCTGTACTCTTCATACCATTTTGAAAAAGGAGGGCTAACTTACGTTAGCCCTCTTGCATCATAATCCTTTATACGATTATTGAACTTATCGAATACCGATTTCAGTATCCGTAGTAGTTACAACGCTATGCTCCTTGATGTAAGCAACGATTTCGTCGAACTTGGTAAATGCAAGTCCTACATAGCTGTCTGCAGCACCGTAGTAGATAGCAATCTTACCACTTTCCGGATCATGAATGGTTGCACAAGGGAAGCAAACGTTAGGAACGAAGCCTCTTTCCTCGTACCACTCTTCAGGAGTAAGTAAGAAGGTCTCACAACGATACTTTACGATAGAAGGATTCTCTAAATCGAGAATAGCTCCACCGATGCTATATACCAAACCATTACAGGTACCACTTACACCATGATAGAACAGTAACCAACCTTCGGAAGTCTCGATAGGAGCAGCACCGCCACCAATCTTAACAGACTCCCACCATTCGCTACCACGTCCCATAACGTGTCTGTGCTTACCCCAATAAACAAGGTCAGGGCTTTCAGAGAGGAAAATATCTCCGAAAGGAGTATGTCCGCTATCGGAAGGTCTGGATAACATTACGAAGTTACCGTTAATCTTACGAGGGAACAATACTGCATTTCTGTTGAAAGGAATGAAAGGATTCTCAATTCTGGTAAAGGTCTTGAAATCGGTGGTCTTTGCCATACCGATAGCAGCACCGTAGAAATCTCCACACCAGATAATATAGTAGGTATCCTCTACCTTTACAAGTCTGGGGTCATATGCGTAAACGGGCATAAAAGGGTTGCCTTCTTCGTCTACGAAAGGAACCTTTTCCTTATCAAAGTTCCAGTGAATACCATCATCACTTCTTCCCAAATATACATAAGGGATACCATTGGTCTGTTCCCCACGGAACACGCCAATAAAACCATCTTCATAAGGCATTACTGCACTGTTAAAAATTCTGGCAACACCTTCCACCGGATTACGTCCGATGATAGGGTTCTCGGTGTATCTCCAAATAGGAGCACCCTTGATGCCTTCCGGCTTCTCCTGCCAAGGAACATTCTTAACTGCAGGGGCAATCATTTTAATGTCACTCATAGTATTCTCCACTCGTTTCAAGTGGGGAGACCAGGCTCCCCACCGAAACTCAAATTATATTTTTTGTTACTTGAAACAGCAAACGCGAAATCTTAGTTAAAGTATGCGTCCAAACCGTCCTGAACCTGCTGCTTGTAGGTTTCCTGGAACTGTGCAGGAGTAACTTCACCACGGATTACAGACTGAAGGTCGTAACCGATGTTCATACTGTTCCACAAGTCGAAGGTAGTGTGTGCACCACAATCCTTCATAACTTCGAAGTTCAAATCCTGAAGTTCAGCTTCTCTAGCAGTAACACCGTACCACCAGTTCAAAGCCTTCTTGTCATCACGGATAGAGGTATCATCAGCATACCAGTTCCAGTAGTCGTACAATACACCAACTACAGTTGCAGGATCCTTAACACCTGCAGGAATAATGTAACATTCAGCAGGAATGTTGTTCTTACCAGCGTTAGTAGCTGCATCACCACTAGGACCTACAGGCCAACGAACATATGCGGTATCCCATGATAAGTAGGTACCCTTCGTATCGCCGTAATCGTAGTCTGCATTACCGGAAGCAATCCAAGCTGCGATAGGGAAGAATGCGATGTTACCCTGTGTATACTGGTTTCTCATACTGTCTGATGCATTTCCTTCGAAATCGTAAGGATAGCATACATTGTAAGTATTGTACATATCGTACATCTGCTGAAGAGCTTCACCTACAGGAGCAGAAGTTAAAGTTTCAGTCTTACCGTTAGCGATGTTACCACCGTTAGACATCATTAACTGCTCGAAGGTTTCGAATTCGTAACCACAGTAACCGTACTGGTCAATCTGTCCGTCACCATCAGTATCCTGAGTTAAAGTTGTACAATATTCGTTGAACTTATCCCAAGTCCACTCGCCTCTTTCCCAAAGGTCACGAGGATCTTCCAAGCCTGCGTCTTCAATCATCTGAATATTGAAGCCTAAAGGATAGGTAGCTTCTACCTGCTTCTGAGCTTCCTGTCTAACGATGATACAAGCCTTGCCATCGCCCATGTCTACGAAAGCCATGTTCTGCTGGGTAGTAAATAAATCATGATCTGCAGGTAAAACAGTCTTTAAGTCAAGAGCAAGACCGTTCATCTGTGCAGGAACTGCCATACCGGCATCACACAAGTAAATATCACAGTCAGGAGCACCTGCTAAGATAGATACGTTGATAGACTCCTTAACACCTTCGTATGTTAAGTTGTTCCAGTAGAATTCACAGTTGTACTTCTTCTCAATAACAGGAACATTATCAAACTTCATCTGAGCGATGTTACGGTTGAATGCCTTAGTCTCTAAGGTATCTGCATTATCGCCTTCTGCATCCTGATTGGTCTGCCAGTCAGGAGCATCTTCGATTGCATCATCTGAATCGTAGTACTGTACCCACCAAGTACCAATCTGGATGTTTCTGGTACCGCCATCAGAGCTGCCGGAATTGTTTCCGCTGTTGTTACCTTCGTTACCACCATTGTTGGTCTGCTGGCTACCGCTGTTGCCAGGAGTAGTGGTAGTTGTATTGTCGCCACAAGCTGCCATGGAAAGAGCCATGGTAGTTGCTAAACCTAAAGCAAGAAATTTCTTCATATTCTTCATTGTTTTGTTTCCTCCTATTCTGCCATACCTACAGTTACACTATATACTTCCCAGTCAACCTTGCTTTCACACTGAAGGGTTGCTACGTACTGACCGAAGTCTTCACCCCAGTATGCTGCCAACTGCTCATATGTATACTGTACGCTGCTGTTATCAGCAGATACTGCACCGTCTACTACGAAGGTATCCTGGTTAACACCACGTAACCATCCGCCGAGAGGATTCTCACCGATTGCTACCATCCATACAGGTTCATCAGCCTTGTAGTTAATGGTGATTACAGAACCGGGAACTAACATAGCTCTCTGCTCATCTGTCAAATCAATACCTGCCTGTGCCCATGCAGTGTTAGATACTGCGAAGCCGTCCAGGTTAGTTACCTTGTATGCAGGCTGGATAGGAGTACCGATCTTCACGCCGAGAACTTCCCAATCAACCTTGCCTTCACACTGTAAAGTAGTTAAGTACTGCTCGAAGCCATCGCCCCAGTATGCAGCCAACTGCTCATAGGTATACTGTACGGTAGAACCGTCTTCAGATACAGAACCATCTACTACGAAGGTATCCTGGTTAACACCACGTAACCATCCGCCAAGAGGATTCTCACCGATTGCTACCATCCATACAGGTTCGTCAGCCTTGTAGCTGATTTCGATAACACAACCGGGCTTAATAAGAGCTCTCTGCTCGTCAGTCAAGTCAATACCTGCCTGTGCCCATGCAGTGTTAGCTACGGTAAAGCCATCTAATTCAGTAGTAGAACCTAAAGTAGCGAACTCGCTCTTAGTACCTACCTTTACTGCAAGAACTTCCCAATCAGTCTTGCCTTCACACTGTAAAGTAGATAAATACTGCTCGAAGCCTTCGCCCCAGTATGCAGCCAACTGCTCGTAAGTATACTGTACAGTACTGTTATCAGAAGAAACATATCCATCTACTACGAAGGTATCCTGGTTAACACCACGCAACCATCCGCCGAGAGGATTCTCACCAATTGCTACCATCCATACAGGTTCATCAGACTTGTAGCTGATTTCGATGATAGAACCGGGCTTAAGCATAGCTCTCTGCTCATCTGTCAAATCAATACCTGCCTGTGCCCATGCGGTGTTAGATACTGCAAAGCCAGCTAATTCTACTGCATCGTCAACATAGCAAAGATTTACATCATGACCGGTCTTTACGAAGCCTTCAGGATTGTTAAATGCTACGGAAGTATCCGCAACCTTCAAAAGGTTTCCGTCAGCATCCAAGAAACGAATATTATCAATGTACATAGTAGCATTGCCGTAACCTTCTGCAATACCGTTGTCAGTCTCTAAGCTAACGATGAAAATGTTGTTTGCATCTGCAACGAACTCTTCACCGGCACCTAAAGTAGCAACTGCCTTCTTCGGGTTACCCTTCTCCATGTATACAGACCAAGGATCAGAGGTTTCTACCAAATCAGCTCCGGACCAAGCATAGGTCTTACCGGAAACTGCTGCGAACTTGCCTGCTGCATTGGTAACACCTACGGTGTACTCCATAGAAGCAACCTTCGCTACGTCTGCACCTAACAAAGTAGCTGCGTCAATACCAACATAAGGAACCTTGCCGTTTACATTAGTTACCTTTAAAGCCTTGCTACCATTGAAATCAGCGATTTCTAAGGTAGAACCATCTGCATTTGCGGGAACAGTATATACGGAAACGAAGCCCATATTACCATCCTCGAAATCGATACTTGCCTCTTCTGCTACCGGTTCAGGAGTAGGCTCTGCAGGAGCTTCTGTAGCCTTAGGAGCTTCAGTTGCCTTAGGAGCATCTGTAGGGGTAGGTGTAGAGGTCTGTGTGTCATCACCACATGCTGCCAAAGAAAGCACCATGCTTCCTGCCATCAGCAGGCTTAATAATTTTTTACTTTTCAACTTTTTCATCCTCCTTTTTATTATTAAAAGTTGAGTTGCAGGGGTAGGAAGCTCTGTCGGATTAACCAACGATACCGCTTCGTTCTACACCCTCTATAAAATGTCTCTGAAGCAGTACATAGATAATAATAATGGGTAAGATAACCAGAATAATACCGGCATCCAGATACAGTTCCTGTATCGGGAGATCCAAAATCTTATCCTCGTTTGCGATTTGAGCCTGAAGACCCGAAATCTTCTTACTGATTACTACATCCGGACTAATCAGAAACAGATTAGCATAGAATGTGTCATTAAACTGCCATACGATAGAGAATACCGCAACGGTAATTACCGAAGGCATAGCGTTTATTAACATGATTCTAAAGTAAGTATACCACACTCCGCAGCCGTCTACCAGTGCTGCTTCCTCAATTTCTTTCGGAAGTCCTCTAAAAAATTGATTAAATATGTAAATATACAAACCGGAACGCACTCCGGAACCCAATGCCGTCATAATATACATGGGAACAACGGTACCCATTAGGTTCACGGGTCCACCCTTTAGCAGGGTCATAAGACCCAGCGGATCGAATTCCTTAAAGGTCATGTACAAGGGTAACATGATGGTATGTGTAGGAATAACAATCATCACTACCACACAAGCAAATAAGAAATTCTTTAACGGGAACTGGAATCTTGCGAAACCATAACCCACCATGGAGCAGACCAAAATCTGTATTGCCGTCAAGGTCAGGGTATACAACAGGTCTCTGCCAATAGTAGGGAAATAATCCAACCTCTCTATTACCAATTTGTATTTCTCCAAGGTCGGAAACTCCGGGATAACAAATACCATGGGGTTATATGCATCCTTATTGGAAGAAATAGAATTGACAAACATACCAATCAGGGGAGATAAAATCACATATCCAACACCTATCAGTATCAGCACTCTTACTACGCCTACAAAGAAATTCTTTATATCGTTTAAGAAGCTTTTGGTCTGGTCCTGGTCATTCAGAATGGCCTTTGCCTTTGCAATATAAGCGTTCATATTTTATCTCCTTTCCTTAGTTGTAGTAGAAGGTCTTCTTCGAAATCCAACCACAGACTGCAACTAATATGATACAGGTAATAATCGTACTTACCAAACTGAATACGGAACTCAGTCCGTAGTTAAACTGGTCAAATGCCACATTATATGCCAGCTCTACTACTTCTGATTCGGTGAAGCTGTCCACGATGGTATATACCACGTTGGTAATAATATGAGGCATTACCATAGGGAAGGTAACCTTCCAGAAGGTTTCATAACCGGTAGCACCTTCGATTTTTGCCACTTCGTACATAGAGCCCGGAATGGACTGCAATGCTGCGATGAAGATAATAATCTGTACACCGGAGGCCTCAATAATATCGTTGATTCGGGCAACTGCTGCGATAATATAATCCAGCAGGGATGCCGGCAAACCAAAGCTCATGAAGATATTGATGATATAGTCAATATCAAACGCGATTGTGTTGCTGGCAGTAGCAGTCATTTCTGCTGCCTGAGTAGAAATACCGCCGTTCATCATCTGCGCACTTAAGTCCAATGCATCTGTAATCGCACCTGCGTTTAAAATAACCGGCAGGAAGAAGATGGCTCTTACAATTCCTCGTCCCGGGAACTTCTTGTTCAGAAGCATCGCCATGAACAGGGAGAAGAAGGTAATGAGCGGTACGTCCACTATCATGTTCATAACAGAAGTGGTCAATATCTGCTTAAAGGTACCATGTGCACGAAAGGCATAGATAAAATTATCAAAGCCAACCGATGTCAGGGTATAACCACCATTTACAGTATCCATGGTCAGTTCACTGAATGCAAACTGTCCGGTCATAATCAGGCTTCGTACATAGAATATCACAAAACCCACGAACCATGGAAGGATAAATAAATAGCCGCTTAAGCTACGCTTCTGGAGAAGAGTTAATTTTTTTCTTTTTTTCATAATTAAATCCCCTCCATTCTATAACTCAGTGCCGGTATTTCCATACCGTCAGCCTGTACTGCTTCTTTGTTGTAATTGATGTAGATGCTCACACCATTATCATAAGTCACTTTTCTGACATCAGTATCCAGAATTTCATGATCTACGATAGCTGCACCGGAAACATGCTTCAACGCATCATTTACCTGATTGTAAACCGCTACTGCTTCATCCTTCCAAACATTGTAAGTAGTAGCATAATAACTGTTCAAACCGGTTTCCTTCATCTTGCTGGATTCTTCCCAGGTGAATACATAGTGAGGAGCTGCACCTGCCTCAATGAGATTGAGGACTACCGGTGTCAAATCTTCATCATCCTGGAAGTTCATCAGTTCTGATGAGTAATTAATGTATCCGTGCAAAATCATTTCATATAATGGAATACTTTCATCTACGATGAAAAATTCATTATGATAAACCGGAACATTAATAATATCGGTTGTGTATGCGAAGCTGTAATCATTACCTGCATCACTTAACAGTCTCTTGCCGGTAGCTTCCAGTGTTGCCAGCTGTGCATCTACGATATCCAATGCTTCTTCTCTGTGAATGACATTGGTACGTCTCTTGTCAGATACCAAATAGCTTCCCAAATCTCTTAAGGAAATACCATCTACCTCCACCTTGCCGATTTTCTTGGCAAAGCTTTCCACATATCTGTTCAAAAACTTTGGTGAAAGTACATTATATCTGGTTTCGTAATAGCCAAGTCCTGAGGTATTTCTCAAAGTGGTCGGATTTACCTGACCAAAGCTTACTACATAACCGGCTCCGTAATAACGGGAGTTTTCATTGGTATAATCATATCCATGGTAATCAGATGCTGCAAAGGATACCTTCTGGAATGCTACGTCTGCAAATAAGGTACCACCATTTGCTGCTACGGTTTTGTTCAAAGCCTCCAAGTCTGACTTGCCACCCAACTTACCGGTAACCTTTATCTTATCCGGAGTATTGTGGTAGTAACCACCATTGAACCAACCCTGCAGGTTCATCACCTGATTATTGATGCCACTGTTCTTTAAGTCTGTGGACATCTGTCCGGCTTCCTCAAAGGTAGTCATAGCGAAGTTTCTCAGGTACTGAACACCCAACATATGATTGGTTTCCTTTACACCTGCGATGACATCATAGTAAAAAGGAATATCCCCACTCTGATTATTCTTGGTCAAAACACCTTCAGAAATCAAACGATTTCTGTAGTAATTTGCCATACCTGCATAACCTTCGTTTTCTTCTGTCAGGAAGGTGTATCTTACTTCCATGTTGATATCATACAATTCTTCTTCAATAACGAAAACCTCTGTCGCAGAGTCACCGAACATACTTAAGTTATCTACCGTACGAAGTACGAAGGTAGGATAAGCATAGTTATAATCGTTAAATGCACCGGAGATACCTGCAGTAATCAGGGATGTGGAAGCACCATCCTCGATGGTTACCAGCATACTGTTATCTTCCTTGCAGATACCGAAAAGTGCCAGCTTAGCACTATCTGTGTTTTCCAATGTAGTATAGGTGGCTGCCAAAGGATCCAAATCATACACATACTGTGAATAGGAAGCCATCTTGGTCTTGCCATTGTTGAAGTGAATCAGAGAACCGGAACCATTGGGAACTACCATATATCCGTCCTCTGCACTACTTGCAGCACCCATATAACGAAGTAACTGGATACGCTGCAAATATCCGCCGCCGTATTCTACGATACCACTGGCAGGAATGGATACGGTCAAATGGTCATCCTCCAGACGATACTCCAACGGAATGTCGAAGTAAATACCCTTCGGATCTCCTACCGTATAAATATATCGGATACCGTTTTCGATACCTTCAGCCTTGAAGTTACCATTCTTTACACACTTGGTATAAGAATCATAGGTACCTGATTTTACATCTGCATTGTAATAGGTCAACATGAACTGTGATTTCAAATAGTTCTTGTTGGCTGCATTTGCTACCGGATCCTCATCTGCATTCAGCGGATTAGAGTAGGTAATATTACCGTTTCTCTTATCATACACTGCCATATTCGTATTGGTAGGATCGGTATACAGCTTTAATTTATCATTTTCACAAACGAGCTCCATGCCCTTCACATCAGAAGAGCTTTCCTGAATCGGGGTATAGGTACTACCCTGCTCATAATTGTAACTGGAGAAAAATTTCTTGTAATCATCATACATCATGTAATGTACGAGATAATACACAAGGTAAGCAATCACCGCTACAAGAGCAATACCCAGAATTGTCAGGCCGACCTTCTTTGAGAGGCTCATGGGACGTTTATTCTTCTTTGTCTTAGATGATTTCATCTTTCCTGCCTCCTACGATCTGAAAATTATTTCTGTATAAATACTCTTGAAGAAGTTAAATACCATACCTAACAGGTTACTCATCAACAAAATCAGGAAGATGATAATTAACATTGCTACAAAGGTAATCAACAATGTTACCAGGGTCTTTCCCAAGGTATAATTATGTATCTGCATAATACCAATCAATATCATAATCAAACCATAGGCAATGCCCACTGCAATAATCAAAGTATAAAATGCCTGCTCGTCATCTGCCACAAACTGACTGAAAATAGTTGCCAGTATCATGCAGAAGCTAATCGGAACCGTTCCATAACCAACCGCGATGGAAATGTCCTTCATTCTGCCTTCCCCGTTCATCAAACAGGTTACAGACCAGTTGCTGACACAAATCAGAAGGAAAAATGCAAAAACACCTAACATCTCATAAAGACTGTCAACACTTCTGGGGTCTAAATCATTTACAACGAAGCCGGCCAAAAGTCTGTTTGCGGTAAAGCAACAGGAAAAGATAAATACCATCAGTATGGCAAGGGGCACACTGCCCTTATCAGCATGACGGATCCAATAATAACCGTCCATGGGATGAGAGATGGTATACAACAGATATTTCCATTTGTCCTTTGAGAAATACTTACGCATCCTTCTTTCCTCCCTTCTTTTTCTTTACCTTGCTTACTACTACAACAGCAGCTACCGCAACAAGTGCACCTGTTAAAAGAACATTTGCATTCTCGGTTAAGAGATTGTTACGATGTCTCTTGTAAGCAATAGAATAATAGGTACGGCTCATACCTAATTCCAGGTACTTCATGGCCGATACATAATCACCTGCGGTCAGGTAAGCCTTACCGATACCGGTGTTTGCCAGCTCATTGTTTTCATCTAAGGTCAATACCTGCTTCCAAAGCTCTACGGCTTCCTTTTCATCTCCGCTGTAACGAAGTGCTACCGCATCATTGATTAATCTGCCGTACTCTGTTACATCAAAGCACAAAATAGAAGCTCTGTTGGCATCCAGTACCAAAATGGTATCGCCGATATTTTCAATGGCTACAGGCATTGCGAAGGTACCTTGCTGTGTACCCATACCACCGAAGATATAGAGCAGGTTTCCTTCATGGTCATAAGTAAATACACGACCTCTCTTACGGTCCAGACAGGAATAAATACCATTGTCACGATAAACAACATCTGTAAACTGGGAAGGTCCCGCATAATCGGTAGTTCCGTCAATCTGCAGGTCACCACCTACATTCTGCTTGGTTCCCTTCTTAATAACGTCTTCACCCTTGGGGTTCAGACGACGTACACCCTGAATACCGGTGGAATCGATATTAGATGCATATACAAAACCATCCGGGTCAATGTCAATACCGGTAAACTCTGTAGGAATGAAAAGCTGCTGCTTGGAACGTTCTTCCTTGGTCGCAATCTTACGCCAGAACTTTTCCCAAAGAGTAATTTCTACATTAATAGTACCGAAGAAACCGGTAAAGTTACCATTGCTTTCAAATACCATGATACCTTCGAACATCTTCTGTGCGATACAGTATACACGGTCTGCATAGTCTACAGAAACCTTTAAAGGAGTAAATACGAAATTGTCCTCTAAAACCTCTGCCTGAGGATTCTCAATAATCTTTGCCAGAGAACCATCCTCATTTAATACGACAATACGTCTGTTCATGGAGTCTGCAATGTACAGCTGATTGGTCAGGGATACAGCAACACCTGTAGGCTGCTTGAACTTATCCTCTGTTCCGTTGTTATCAAAGGTATTGATAACATTCTTTACCTTTGACATATCTGCACTCAACACCACAATTCGATGATTGTTGGTATCTGCCACATATACATCACCGGATGGAGACTTACACATATCCTGAGGATTGTTAAAAGCTCCGATTGCTTCCCCGTTGAAAGTCAACGCTGTACCGGAAATGGTCTTGGTAGGTGTATACGCTGCAGGTGTAAATACGATATCTTCCCAGTAGTTATAGTTATATGTATCATAGGGAAGAGAAGTTGCAAATGCTTCCATAGGCACTCCGGTTACAGCCACAACGACTGCCATGAGGATGGAGGCACAGCTGGTAATAATTTTCTTTACTTTCATGCTCTATCCCCCCTATTAATCCTTCATACCTGATGTGGTCATGGTTTCCAAGACATTACTCTGACAAATCAGGAAGAATGTAATGGGAACTGCTGCAATGATAAAGGTAACTGCTGCTGCCGCACCTGCACGGGCTACACCACCGGCAGTAATCTGCTGGAGGGAGAACTGCAAAGGCTTCAGCTCTTCATCACGAAGGAACAAGCTACCGGTATTACCCCACATCTGCTGGAACTGGAAGATTGCCAGTGTCAGCCATGCCGGCTTTACGTTAGGCATAACAATGGTCCAGAAAATGTTCCATTCGTTTGCACCATCCAGTCGTGCCGATTCCATCAGGGAGTCAGGCAACTGCTCCATAAACTGCTTCATCAGGTAAAGACCCATACCGAAGCTCCATGCGGGCAATATCAATGCCAAATAATTATTGTTAATACCCATCCATGAAATAATCATGTACTGCGGTATCTGTGTAACTGTCCAAGAGAACATCATGGACAATACTACCATGCTGAACAAAATGTTCTTTCCCGGGAACTTATGCTTTGCAAGCGGATAAGCTGCCAGGGAAGCCACGATTACGTGACCTACCATACCGCCACCGGTAATGATGATGGTATTCAATATGTATCTGGAAAAAGGTACCCAGGAGTCGTTCATCAATACGAACAAATCTGAGAAGTTCTCCAAAGTAGGGTTTCTAACGAAAATCTTCGGCGGGAACTGATACAATTCGTCCAAAGGCTTCAAGGCATTGTTCACAATCATAACGAGAGGAAGTACCATGAATAAACCACAAATAATCATCAGGGTGAACAAAAGTGTGTTACCGGCCATGGAACGATTCAGCTGTTTCTGCTTTCTCATCTTTCTGGTTTTAAAATAATATTTCACTCTACCAAAAACTGCCATGCTTTATTCACCCACCCTTCCTAATATTTTCTGTACAAGCTTGTTGGTTCCTACCATCAACAGGAAGAGGACAGTAGCAATTGCAGATGCATAACCCATATCGAAACGTGTTGAACCGTAGTCAAGCAAGTGAGTTACTACGGTAGCACCGGCATAGTTTACAGAAGGGTTACCTGCCAGGTTAATAGAGATATCCGCTACTGCAAAGGACTGTGTAATCTGCATAACCGCACCGAACATCAGCTGAGGCTTCATAGCCGGCAAGGTTACATACCACAGTTCCTGCCATCTGTTCTTGACACCGTCCAGTGCCGCTGCCTCGTACATGCTTCTGTCTACGGTCTGAAGACCTGCAATAAAGGACAGGAAGCCGGTACCAAGGGACAACCACAACTGAACTACAATCAAAACAGGGAGGACATATTTTTCTGTCTGCATCCAAAGGATTGCTTCATTGATAATGTCTAACTCCAACAAAATACCGTTTAAGTAACCGTAACGGTCACCGGTCAAAATCAGGTTCCATACCAAATACGCATTACCACAAATGGAAGGTGCGTAGAAAATCAAGGTCAGGAAAGCTCTAAGCTTACCCTTAAATTCATTAATAATCCATGCAAACAACAAGCAGAGCATGTAACTGATAGGACCTGTAATTACTGCAAAGAGTAATGTATTCTTCAGAGAGATGATGAAGATATCATCCTCCAAAAACAGTTTAATATAGTTTTTCCAACCTACAAAGGAAGGCATTTCCAACATGTTAAAGTATGTAAATGACAGCGCCACTGACATCAATACCGGCAATACGGTAAAGAAGAAAAACAGGATAAAATATGGTGCTATCATAAAGTAGGAAGCTTTGTTCCTAACAATCTGGTATTTCAGGGTGCCCTGCTTCTTTGCTATGTCAAGGGCTTCCTGAGAAACGGTTGTTACCTCTTGTTCCATTGTTTTTCTCCTTTCTAATTACCTGTTGCTTTTGCTGCAATGGGTAAGTCAAATTCTTCACGCTTATAATCAATTTCGGCGTTGATATAAAGTACCTTATCCATCAACTCTTCTCTCGGTGTTGCTACATAATCACGACCGGTACTGCTGGAGTCGGTGGTTACGGTATAGAATGCATTGTTCAGGTTACGCCATGAGTAGTAACCACCGGGTACCTGAGGAATACCCTGTACCTGCTCATGCTGTGCCATGATTTCTCTGTAGTCACGGATTGGCCATGACAGATTTCCGAGTGCTTCCAAGTTCGCAGTTGCTACTCTCGCACTGGCACCCATCAAACTTTCCATTTCTCTACCATACAGTGTCTGAGTTTCTGCACTGGTCCACCACTTCAGGAATTCCCATGCCTCGTCCGGATACTCGGTACTTGCCATGATGAAGTCTGCCAGACCGGTACTACCGGTTGCATGGTTGATGGTTCCGTCTGCCTGCTTGATACCCGGCACTACAGTGAAGTCCCAAAGTCCTTCAATATCCGGTGCAGATACCTGCAGATTATTATAAGTGGTGTAGTCAGAAATAATAATCGGACATTCACCGGTACGGAAACGTTCTTCCACGCTGGTTGCCTTATCCAGCTTGTAATCTGTATAGTACTCACAATAATCCTTAAAGGTATTTACTGCGATATCAGAGTCTAACATAGAACGGTCACCGTTTGCACTATAGTACTCACCGCCGTTCTGGAATAACAGCATTGCAAAAATCTGCTCTGTAGGAAGCATACCGAATTCCATCTGGTTCTTACTTAATACCGTCATGGCTACCTTTACTTCATCCCAGGTAGTCGGAACCTCCAAACCGATTTCTGCCATGATATCCTTACGATAGAACATCATAGGGAAGGTCTGGGTATCCGGCAATGCATAGGTTGCTCCGTCAAAGGAGAAGGGAACTAATGCACTTTCTGCAAATCTGCCGGTAACTTCCTCAAAATCATCAAACTGAGACAAATCCAATACTGCATTACGCAAACCATAGTTTACAGGAGTATCATTACCGGTATTCAATACGGCACCGGCAATACCATTGGTATTTGCTACCTGAATCGCAATGTCAGGACCTTCTCCTGCCAATGTTGCACGAAGCAGAGTGTTCATATCTACCAACTGTACGTTGATACTGATGTTGGTATTCGGTGTAAAGTTTTCATCAATCAAAGCCTTAATAACATTTGCCTGGTCACGACCGGTACCAATCCAAAGTGTTAAAATCTTGCTGTCCTCACCCTCTTCTGCCACATTACCAATCTGGTTGTAGTCAATAATGAAGGAGTAGAACAATCTCTGCATTTCATAACCGGCTCTTGCAAACCAGTTGTCCTTTTCTACCTTCGGCTTGCT
Source organism: Acetatifactor sp. (assembly GCA_045538995.1). Taxonomy (GTDB): domain Bacteria; phylum Bacillota; class Clostridia; order Lachnospirales; family Lachnospiraceae; genus Acetatifactor. The sequence continues at coordinate 14,717 of JAZQEK010000034.1, forward strand.
GTCTGCCGCATAGATGGTGATTCTGTCTAACTGCAACGGCTGACCCAATACCTGAGTAATCCAGTTACCACAAGCTCTTACGTTTATCTTATAAGAGTTAATAACCTCTGTAAAACGCTCCTGATCTTCAATCAATTCATCCAACTGGTCATTCATGGTACGAAGTACAGTCAGCTTATCACTGTTGGTACCTGCTGTTACTTCCAATGCTGCAATCGCTTCTTCCAAGCTGTTCTTTGCATCTACAAGCTGTGCCTCCAAGCCGGGAAGGGATGCTTCAATCTGGTAGTCACGATACTTATCCGGTGCTACACCGGTAATATAAATAACAGAACGATAAATCGCATTTAACTTCTGTACGGTTTCCTGTACGGTACTGATGATGTCAGCCATTTCACCCAGCACTACCTCCATACGGATGGTATGCTTGCCGGCATCCAAATAAAAGCTGTAAGGGTTACCGTTTTCATCAGCGATTACTTCCTCTCTCCAGTTCTGCTCATAGCCAAAACCGTAAGCGTTCATTTCTGCGAAAGGAACCTCGCCGTCAATATATATCTTTCTGCAAACATCAATACCTCTTACGAAGTTCTGCTTGCAGTAGGTAGCGATATTATAATAACCTGCCTGAGCTACTTCAAACTCCCACTCAATCCACTGTCCGGCTTCTTTCCAAGAATTACCGCCGATGGTGTTGTTCAAAAGAAGCTTCGGGCTGGAAGGATATACGGACGGAGAAGACTGATCCTGTCTGGGATAAAGCATCTGGGAAGAAGTCTTAATCGCATTCTCTGCTTCAATACGAACTGCTTCGCCGGAAGCATCCTTTGCACCGCTTGCATCCCATGCAGCCTTTACCGTAGCATAATCTGCCACCTTTTCACTATTGTTCAAAACGATTTCATGAAGAAGCATAGGCTCTCTCATAGACATAATGGTAATAGTATGTGTACCCTTTTCCAAATAAACTGCCAAAGGAGTAGTCACGTAACCATTGCTGTCATACAGATAACTTTCCACCCATTCCGGTGTTTCTACGGTACCGGGCTTTACATCGAAGCCCTGATTATCCTTTTCCCATGCCTTTACCAGAATACCGTTCTCGTCAGTCTTGAACTCTGTCACATCATTGTTCCAGACACGATTCAGTTCCACCAATGCCAGTTCACCATAAGGGAGCTTGCCATCGATAAAGAAGGATCTCTGGATACTGGAGCTCTTACCCTCTACCGGATAGTAAACCATGGACATATCGTAGTAGCCGCTCTCTTCAATATTCACTTCATACTCTACCAGAGCCTCTTCTGTTGTGAGAATAGAATTACCGCCGCCCGGAACGTTTTCATAATTCTCCCACATCTCAGGAGTGGTTACCGCGCCGGCATCCTCATATCTCACATAAGAATCTGCCGCAATACGATATTCCTTATCCGGATAAACTGCCGGATAGCTTGCCGCATAATCATTGAAAATCGGAATACTGTCATCAATTGAATAAGTACCCACCAATTCCTGATATTCTTCTGTGGTAAACTCAGTAGCCGCCTTCGCTTCGAAGCCTGTTTCAGGTACTATGCTTACCGCCATAGTTGCTGCCAGAAGAACTGCCATTGTCTTTTTTAACATTTTTCTCCGCATCCTCTTATCTCCTATCTCAAAGGATAATTCTTTATATCCGGTAACTCATCCCGGGTAATAACATGTTCATGTTCATATACCTTTTTCAGCATATATTCTTCTGTATATTGTTCAGAGAAGCGGTATACCGCACCGCCTTTTGAAACAAATTCTCCTCCCCATGTACAGAAGGAACCCCACATGGCACCATCCCGAATGGCCAAATCCGGATCAAACATACATCCGTTTTCGGATAATATAATCATCTTTTTTGCATCTGTATATTCCATAGCCTCCAGAAACTTAGCCGTCTGGGGAGCATAAACCTTTTCTCCTGGATAAATATCCTCACCGATGATGTCTACATATTCATCTCCCGGATACCAATCCTTATCCTGACCGTTCCATACCCAGATCAGATTATCCAAACCATATTCCTTGGTAAGTCTGTCATACAAAAGCACGTACAGCTTTTTGTAGGCATCTGCTCCTGCATCTCCCCACCAAAACCAACCTCCGCTGGCTTCGTGAAGCGGTCTCCATAAAATCGGAACGCCTGCATCCTCCAGCCTCTGTAGCTGTACCGCAATGGCATCAATATCTGCCATCAACAAATCATAGCCCTTCTGGTCTTTCCCATTCATGATTTTTTCCAAATCAATATTGGTATGTTCTTTATAAAAAGCTGAGTACCAAGTACCCGTTATGTACTCTGTCGGTGCATTCCAGTGCCAGCAGAAGGTAACGATACCACCCTTTTCCCAATAATCAATGGCATATTCCACAGCCTCAGAACTACTTCCATGTGCCACTCGCGAAGGGGAATATTCTATCAAATCCAACCCTAACAGTGCCGGATACTTACCGGTAGTTTTCCAGATGACTGCGTTTTCTTCTCCGAAGGCACCCTGATCACAATTCTGACCGGAAAGAATATCCTTTCCGTAAATGTCACACAGATATGTCATCAGGCGTTTCGCATTGTCCGAAGCATTTGGATTGACCAGTACCGGTTCGATATCAAATCGGGTAGGATCCAATTCGTCAGAAAGCTTTACCTTAATGGAATCTATTTGTATCCATCCCCAATTCTTCTTTACTGCAACAATATGGTCGCCGGCTTCCATATACACTCTGGAAAGTATCGAATTTGCATATTCCTTACTCTCCGTTACTACATTCCCTAAGCTTTCGCCGTCAACCAAAACGTAATTTTCTTTATAATTTCCATCACTCTTACTGTATATGCTCAAATCATAGAAGTTTGTTTCGTCAATATGTATTGTTATTTCGAAGCCATCTTCTTCGTTTGCCAAACCCTCTACAAAGCTTACCCCGGCTGTACTGCCTAATTTGGCTCCGCCAAGTAATCTGCCATCCTCTGCCTCATATACCGTCGCATCATCCCAGGAATAAGTTTTAAGTTCAACCTTTTCTTCCACCACAGCATCCGCAACCTCTGAGCCATTACCTACCGGTTGTTCCAGCGTATCCTTTTCCATATTACCACATCCACTTAATAAAAAAACTAAACTAAATAACGCCAGTCTGCTGATTTTTCTCTCCACTTGGTGTTCCCTTCGTTGTTTAAGTTAATTTAGGTAAATTTAATTACAAATAAATATTACTATAGTTAGGCAGAAACTTCAATAGTTTTTTATGCATTTTGTCAAAATATACATTTTTTATCTGTTCAAATTATACATTTTGCTCATTGGGCTACTACCCCTTTTTCCCATAGAAATATTTCCAAAATTGTCCAAAACTCTATATTTTGTGGTTTTTTCGGATATCAACACCAAATTTGGCGATATTTTTATCTTTTGCTTAATTGGTTTAAGTTAAAAAATTAGCCACGTTACTTAACTAAATCAATAATTTAGCCTGATTTTCGAGGTAAATTCTACCAGAATCCCCTCCCTAAACACTAAAAAAGTCCGGGAATCTCCCGAACTTTTTATCACTTTTGTGCTTTATTAAGATTTCCAATACTTCTCGAGCAGTTTTTTCGCCATGTTTTCCTCCAGAGACACCTCCGACGCAAGCTTTTTTAGAACTTCTTTCTTTTCTTTCCCTGTTTCCTGTGCATTTTCTACTAACATTTGAACCAGCTTTTCCACCATTTTCTCCTGCTCGGCAACTTTTTCCTCTGCTTCTTCCGCTCGTCTCTTCTGCTCTGCCGCTCTTTTCCTCTGCTCCTCCGTTCTCTCCTCCGCTTCCTCTGCTCGTCTCTTCTGCTCTGCCGTCTTCCTGCGTTCTTCCTGTATATCCATCTTCTCCATACACTCAAACAACTCTGCCATCTTCTTCTCCCTTACCCTCTCTACCAGCTCTTCCGCCTCCGGTACCGGTACATTCACCTTTAATAAAAATGCCAGCATGATATTCGCCATCTTGTCCAACAGATGCTTCGGT
>JAZQEK010000035.1:0-1526 GCA_045538995.1 Acetatifactor sp.
GGCCAAAAGTGCCTGGATGAGATCCGTAAGAAGTATAAGCTGTCTCCCATGGAAGATCCGTTTGCTTACATGCACAAGCTCCAGGAGGAGTTTGACTATGATGCACTCAGATTCCCACCCGAGTATTATGAAATCGTAGAGGAACCTGCAGAGCGTCCTGCTCCTGAATGGAAGGTCACCTGGGACGGAGATTTCTTTGACACAGATCCGGACAGTGTTGGCGCGGAACCAATTTCTGTTGATACCTGGTTCCGTTGGGCAGGTATCGACTGGTTTGTACCCGAAGTCTATTCCTTCGATAAGGGCATCATCATGCATTTCCGATATACACAATCATTATTTTACGCAGCGATAGAACAACAGTCTGCGCAGCTGGAATCGGTTGACGGAATGTAGACAGAAGAAACGCCTTTGGCCAGGAAAAGCCAAAGGCGTTTATCTGTTAATTTGCCGTCTTCTTTCGGGTAGCAGTATCGTGGAAGGAAAAGTATTCCGGCTGGTGTCGGGACTGGGTATATTCGAACATCACACCATCAGAATTAAAAGTATTGCTGGTCACCACAGCCAGGCAGTTATAACTGTCCATAAAAATCAGTTCCCGGTCCTGGGGAGTAGCCTTTTCTACCGTAATTTTTCGTTTACTGGTAACAATCTGCATCTTCAGTTCCTGTTCCAGGTAAGTGTAGATGGACTTCTCTGCGATTTCTTTTGTCAAACCGGGAACAGCGGATTTGAGGAAATAGTTAACGTCCAAAATCAGGGGCTTGTCATCCACGCTGCGGACACGGCAGATATGAAGCACCTCACTGCCTACAGGAAAACTACTTTCCCGGGATAAGGATGCATCCACGGTGATGGTTTCGTAGACAAGTACTTTTGTGCAGTAAATCATCTGGTTTCTGGCCGCGGTTTCCTTAAAGGACTCAATACCGCCAACGGTAAAGTTGGTTTTTTCAGAGGGTTGATAGATGACCTGAACGCCTTTACCGTGTACAGCCTGCACATATCCGTCTTCCACCAATCCGGCAATGGCACGACGGATTGTATTGCGTGAACACTCGTAAACACCGATCAATGTATTCTCAGAAGGGAGAAGCTCGCTGTACAGAAATTCTCCCTCTCGGATTTTGCGTTTCAGATCTCTGTAGATCTCTTCAAACTTTGACTTTGGCAAAGAAAACATCTCCTCGAACATGTCTAAACATCTATAGTATATCGGAAGCGACATCGAAAATCAAGTGTACAAATACATCATTGATAGAGTGAAAAAAGGAGAAAACAGTAGGTTATAGGGATAATGAACAAAATATGAATACGGGTTTTGTGTATTGCGCTGAATTGAATATGTGCAGGAAAAAACTTACTTTTTTGCTGTTGACTTGTTCAAACAAGTATGTTATAAATATGCCATAAGGAACTTGTTCAAACAAGTTCCTTAGCGGAAAGAAAAATATATAGGAGGAATCACAATTATGGGCAAGTACACCCAGGATGCCACCGCATTGCTGGAGCTGGTTGGTGGCAAG
>JAZQEK010000036.1:0-4027 GCA_045538995.1 Acetatifactor sp.
ACAACTCCTTGGCTCACAGAACGACATGGCTACGATCCGACTTCCTGCGTAGGTGCTATGATGAACGGCATGGATTGGAAAGAGGCTGTGAAAGTAGCGGCAGATTATACAGCAGAGTGCATCAGAATTACATTAGAAGATCCTGCTAAGCCTTGGTATGGAGTAAACTTCGAGCAGGCGATACCTTACTTGGTAGAGAGAATAAAAAAATAGACTTATATTTAAAATGAGTTGGTGACAAATTGTCGCCAACTCATTTTTATTTATATCACTTTATTGAAATAACTTTGTCGAATAATATCTATCCCCACTATCTGGAAGAAGTACCACGATAGTTTTTCCTTCGGAAGCTGGTCTCTTAGCAACTTCTACTGCTGCCGCAAGCGCTCCTCCAGAAGAGATACCTACGAGAAAACCTTCTTCTGTTCCGATAAGTTTCCCATACTCGATAGCTTCATCATCTTCGATAGTAAGGATTTCATCATAGATTTTCTGATTTAAGATACTTGGGGCAAAGCCTGCACCGATACCCTGGATACCATGTGTACCAGAAGTTCCTTTGGAAAGGAATGGGGATGCAGTAGGCTCCATACCTATAACCTGAATCGCAGGATTCATATCTTTGAGATATTCTCCTGTACCAGTGATGGTTCCGCCTGTGCCGATACCTGCTACGAAAATATCGATGCGACCATCGGTATCTCGCCAAATTTCTGGACCTGTGGTTTTACGGTGAGCATTGCAATTTGCGATGTTATCAAACTGTGCAGGAATAAAACTACCTGGAATCTCTTTTTGTAATTCTTCTGCTTTTGCAATAGAGCCTTTCATTCCAAGCGCTCCATCCGATAATACCACTTCTGCGCCGTATGCTTTGATAAGATTCTGACGCTCGACACTCATGGTATCAGGAATCACGATGATACATTTATAGCCTTTGATAGCAGCGATAGAAGCCAAACCGATACCTGTATTACCAGAGGTTGGCTCGATAATCGTAGCACCTGGCTGTAAAATACCATCGCGTTCTGCCTGCTCAATCATTTCTTTGGCAACGCGGTCTTTGGCTGAGCCGGCTGGATTTAAGTATTCCAGCTTTGCCAAAAGTCGACATTTTAAATCATATTTTTCTTCGATATGTTTAAGTTCCACGAGGGGAGTGTTTCCGATAAGTTCGGATACATTATTGTATACTCTTCCCATATTCATTTCCTTTTCAACATTCTATTTTCTATCAATCGTTCCACCACAAAGCACATAATCATCTTTATAAAATACTGCTGCCTGACCTGGTGTCATAGCTCGCTGCGGTTCGTCAAAGCGACAAAGCACTTTGCCATCTTCTAACAGAGTGAGCTTACAAGGTGCACCCTTGTGGGAGTAGCGAACCTTACCAATGGCCTCTACTTCTTCACCAAGAACAAGCTCTGGCATACCCATGTAGTTCATGTCTTTTACATAGCAGTCATTTTCAAACAACTGCTCTGATTGACAAATAACTACTTCATTGGTGTCTGGGCGAAGTTCCTTTACAAAAAGTGGCGTTGGAGCTGTAAGCCCCAGTCCTTTTCGCTGACCTACTGTATAATGAATAATGCCTTTATGCTGACCCAATATATTTCCATCCACATCTACAAAATTGCCTGGCGCAAATTCTGCACCTGTTTCTTTTTTGATAAAACTAGCATAATCTCCATCAGGGATAAAACAAATGTCCTGACTATCCTGCTTATGCGCTACAGGAAGCTGAATGCGCTGCGCAATTTCACGGATTTCATCTTTGGTATAGGCACCAACCGGCATCAAAGTATAGGCTAGCTGGTCTTGTGTTAAATTGTACAGAGCATAGGTCTGGTCTTTGGTCGCAGTTACCGAATTCTGGATGGTATAACGTCCATTTTCCAGCTGTTTGATACGGGCATAATGACCCGTCGCAATATAGTCTGCGCCAATTTCCTTGGCACGTGTCAAAAGTGCTTCCCACTTTACGTGGCGATTGCATGCATTGCATGGATTTGGTGTACATCCCTTTTTGTATTCATCTACAAAATAGTCGATCACGGACTTTTGAAAATCGTCACGGAAGTTCATCACATAATATGGAATATCCAAAAGCTGTGCCACTCGACGAGCATCATCTACTGCGGAAAGCCCACAGCATCCGCCCTCTTCTTCCTGTGTGAAAACATCCTCTTCCTGCCAAATCTGCATGGTTACACCAATGACATCATAGCCCTGCTCTTTTAATAAATATGCGGCTACGGAGGAATCTACTCCTCCAGATAAGCCTACTACTACTTTTTTCTTCATAAAATTAGTAGTCCTCTTCTTCCTCTTCTTCGTGTTCACTGATATCTGTTACTGGTTTTTCCAATCCTTCGATTACAATACCATTTTTCTCTGCATAATCCCAAAGAGCCGCATGAATAGCTTCTTCTGCTAAAAGCGAGCAGTGTACCTTTACTGGTGGAAGTCCATCAAGTGCATCCATAACTGCTTTGTTCGTTACGTGAAGAGCTTCCTGTACGGTTTTTCCTACTACAAGCTCTGTTGCCATGCTGCTGGTAGCTACTGCTGCACCACAGCCAAAGGTTTTGAACTTCGCATCGCGGATAATCTGGTTTTCATCGATATCCAAATAGATACGCATGATGTCACCACACTTCGCATTACCTACAGTACCTACACCGCTGGCATTTTCGATTTCTCCTACGTTTCTTGGGTTGTTAAAATGATCCATTACTTTTTCGCTATACATTATTTCTTCTCCTGTTTTCTAATAAAATCCTCATAAAGTGGTGACATGCTACGCAGTCTTGCAATAATCTCTGCAAGCTTGTCCACTGTGTAATCAATATCTTCTTTTGTGGTTTCTTCGGATAAAGTCAAACGAAGAGAACCATGTGCAATCTCATGTGGCAATCCAATCGCCAAAAGCACATGCGATGGGTCCAAAGAACCTGAGGTACATGCGGAACCACTGCTACCACAAATGCCTGCCTGGTCCAAAAGGATGAGCATACCTTCACCTTCGATGAATCGGAAGCAGAAGTTTGCATTGTTTGGTAAGCGATTCGTTCTGTGTCCGTTTAATCTGGCATGTGGGACTTTTTCCAATACCTGCTCGATTAAATAATCTCGCAACTCGATGATGGATTTGTTCTTTTCTTCCATGGTTGCAGCTGCGATTTCTACTGCCTTACCAATACCTACGATACCTGGTACATTGTGTGTGCCGGCACGACGACGGCGTTCCTGTGCTCCACCGTGGATAAAAGATAAAATCTTTACCCCTTTTCGAATATACATCACACCGATACCCTTTGGCCCATTAATCTTATGACCGCTGGCTGAAAGCATGTCGATATGCATTTCATCTACATTAATTGGAATGTGTGCAAACGCCTGCACCGCATCGGTATGGAAAAGCACGCCGTGCTTGTGAGCAATTTCACCGATTTCTTTTAATGGCTGAATCGTACCGATTTCGTTGTTCGCCGCCATTACTGAAATCAAAATCGTATCTGGACGAATCGCCGCTTCTAGCTCGTCCAATTTTACCACACCATCTTCATCTACATTTACATAAGTCACTTCAAAACCATTTTTCTCTAACCATTGACAGGTATGCAAAATCGCATGATGCTCAATGGTAGTAGTAATGATGTGTTTTCCTTTTTTTCCATAGGCTTCTGCTGTCGCTTTGAGCGCCCAGTTATCAGACTCACTGCCACCACCAGTGAAATATATTTCCTCTGGTTTCGCACCGATTAAGTTGGCGATATTCTCACGAGCTTCTGCTACCGCTTTGCCTGCGGAATTAGAGAAGCTGTAAAAAGCCGCTGGATTTCCATAATATTCTGTGAAGTATGGAGTCATCGCTTCTACTACTTCTGGATATACACGGGTCGTTGCCGCATTATCTAAATAAATCAATCTATCCATCCTGTTTTCCTCTCTATTTTGGTTTGTATATTATTCTTCTGTAATTCCATTTTGCCAGTCTACTAAATCCTGTAGTGTCGTA
>JAZQEK010000037.1:0-5538 GCA_045538995.1 Acetatifactor sp.
GTGAATGAAAGAAGAAATAATTAAAAATCGTTTTGTAGATAAGATACGACAAAATATGGAGATTGATGAAGAAGAGTATCAAAGGTTGTGTAATGCATTAAATTGTTTGGCAGAGGAATGGAAGAAAGTTGAATATATAGATAAGGAATTGGTACATTATTTATATTATATTCCATTAATTGTAAGAAATGAATTCTTAAGCCTAAAAGAAATATCAACGAATAATACTTTTTGTGATAGACTTGAGGATATTTGGATTGAGCTAGACGATTTAGTTACAAATTGTTTTCGTTAATTGCTCTTTGATGTCTGGAATAAGGATGATACTTAAATTTAATTATGTTTTCACATAAGCTATGGATTTTTATTGTAACTATATTGAAGTACCAGATTTTTTACTAAATTGACCTATTAGTAAAGGTATCCGACAGCAACGGAGTCTGTATGGATTAAATGTTCTTACAATAGAGAAGGTGTGAAAAATGGTTCAATGTTCTCAGTATTGTACTGTACATTGTTCGGGAGCTAAAGAGGTATTTCGGACAATTGCAGAACTGAAATTGGAAAAGCAAGTACATATATATGTAGGGCGGGAACGAGAACGTCTTTTGAAAGAAATGCAGGAGATTTTCACAGGTAATTGAAATCGTAGAAAATAGTGAAATGCTTTTTGAATATAATCTGATTTCTACTAATTACGATAGGTTTATGTGTGAAACAGATCATGATGAGTATTTGTTTATTGATCGAAGAGAAAGTAGGAGTTCATATGCAACTGGGATTTCAGAATCTGGATGAAGAAGAACAAAAAAAAGCGAAGAAAAATGTTGACTTTCATAGAAAGACCAGAACCTTTGAGGCATACCTGTTATTGGCGTTTCTCATTGGTTGGATTGTACTTACGGGCTGGATGGGGATTAAAGCAATATCTGACAGAAGCTATTTGTCGCGTTTTTTAGAGAGTTTGATTGCTCTGGTAGTAACCATGGGGATATGTGTGGCTTTTAAATACTTTTTGGATTGGCTGTTTTCTGCGGTATTCAAAAGCCAGAATACAGAAAAGCTTCCGAAACAGTCCCGGCGTTCCCTGAGAAATGTACTGAACTATATGAATGGTAATATAGCGTTGTTGGTTTGGGAGATTTTGTGGGGAATTATTGTTTTTTCAGCGTTACTGGTTGTGGTGATGGAGAAAGCTTTTCGCTTGCAGGCTGTGGTTAGCTATGGCAGCAAAATATTACTTATTTTTCTGGTAGGCTATGTGCTATTTCATGCACTTCATAAAAGACGTGATTTGACGAAACGACTATTGCAAAATACAGTAGGATATTATAATTATGGGGATGGAAAGCTGTATGCAGAGTATGTGGATTGGTCCATCAGAGAGAATTTGTTACTTTGTTGTAAACAGTATGTGCTTACGAAGGAATTCTTTTTGGGCTATGCTCATACAGATATCGGTTTTTGTCCGGTGGCAATTCCTCGTGAATTTGTGAAGGAGGCTGAGGTCAGGATGGCTTTATCCGCAAATAGTAAAGTGTCTGTAAGCAGGGCGATTTTGGCCTGTAAGCTGTGCAATGGTAAGGTGATACATTTCTATTTGTCCCGTTTTCAGGGAAGCTATATGGCTGTAGAGCTGTTACATAAGCATGGATTTGAGTTTACAGTGCGAAATGATGTGGTGGAATACCGGTAAATACAAAGGCTCCCATGACAGAGGTTAGTTTCTGTCGTGGGAGTCTTTTTGTAAAACATATATTTGGGGTAGGATTTAGCAACTTTTCTATGAAATGATTTCTTTTAAAGCATTTACGGCTGCGTCAAAAGCGGCGCGGGAGGATTCGTAGCAGTAGGGTCCCATTTCTGTTTTTTGGTCAGCCTCTAACTGCTGGAAGCCTTGAAATACGGTTAAATGTGGCTCTAAAGTTAAAACTTTTCCTTTGTATTTGTTCAAAAGAAAGGGAATATTGCCAATTCCCTTTCCGGCAGGTACTACAGAACCATTCAAAAGAGCATCCTTTATGTGCATGTATTCTATGTAGTTCTTTAATAAATCCCAGGCTTGAATAGTGTCCTGACCACATTGAATATAGTTAGCCGGGTCAAAAACTGCCTTGATTTGAGGGAAAATCTGATGAATGAGGGCACAACGGCTGGCCATATCCCCAAAGATACCCTTTTCGTTTTCATGGCAGAGCAAAACATTGGTATTTTGAGCAGCATCGTTGAATTTTCCCAGACGTTCCATAACTGCGTCGGTATAGTTTTCTGCAGGCTCCTCGGAAGGAAGATAGAAGCTGAACATACGAATGTTCTTGGCACCCAGTATTTCTGCAAGTTCCAGACCGTGCTTAAATTTGTCCAAATGGGTCTCGAAGGAATCGTGAATGCCGATTTTGCCATAAGGGGAACCCAGAGACCAAACCTGAATACCGGCATCGTCCAGTTGTTTACGAACTTCTTTTGCCTTTTCGTTTGTAAGGTCTGCGATATTAGTACCGTCTACTCCGCGAATTTCCAATAGGGAAATACCATTTTCCTGCATTGCAGTGATTTGTCCCTGTAATGTTGCAGCTGCTTCGTCCGCAAATGCGGCTAATTTGAATGCCATATGTAATCCTCCCTTTGCAGTGATTTACTTGATAAGTCTATTATAGTCTGCCACAAAACGCATGGCAATTGTTGCAACGAGCACAAAACATTGCAAATTCGTGCATGCTATGGTATGATATATGCGAGCAAAAAATCAAGCGACTGCGTAGCAGGCATTTGATTTTCGCCGCGATAGCGAACAAACCGTCTGCGTCAGCAGACAGGTGAGCACGAAGTGCGTGTTTGTAAGCATAGGGAAGGCGAGCAGAAAATCAAGCGAGGGAGGACATCGTATGCCGATATTGTGTGAATACCAGACACCGGAGTTGCATTTGCGTCATGTGGTGGATGAACACCCGAATGACAAATATTTCTCCATGCATGTACATAATCATTGTGAGATTTTTTGCTATTTGTCCGGAAATGTGAAGTATCTGGTAGAAGGCTATGAGTATGCATTAGAGCCGGGAAGTATTATGTTGATGCGACCGTCTGAGACCCATAGAGCCAGAATTGTCAGTGATAAAACCTATGAGCGTTTTTCTTTGAATTTTTATCCGGAGGCGATAGATAGTATTGATACAGAGCATCGTCTGATGCGTGCTTTTATGGACAGACCCTTGGGATGTGGTAATCTGTATCTGCCTTCTGAATTAAAAGGAGTACAGCCCAGAGATTTTTTTGAAAATATGTGTCTTCCGGCAAGAGATGATTATGATAGGGAATTAAAAATACATACACAGCTGTTTGCTCTATTAGACATTATTAATGAAGCTTACATGAGAAGGGCAGATCATGAATTCCAGCCACCACAAACTTTGGCAGAGCAGATGGTGGCCTATGTAAATGCAAATTTGTTCGATGAGTTATCCGTGCCCTATCTGGCGAAGCGATTTTTTATCAGTCCTTCGCAGGTGGGCAGGATATTTAAGAAAGCCACCGGTACCGCACCTTGGGAATATATTACAATCAAACGTCTGAGTGCGGTCAGGGAGAGAATACATAGTGGAGAGCTGGCAAAGGAAGCCAGCCTCAAGTGCGGTTTTTCGGATTATTCTGTGTTTTACCGGGCGTATGTCAAGTATTTCGGCTGTGCACCCAGAGAAGATAAATAATGTGTATCGGTTGCTTAAAGGTGTCGGATGTTTTTTCTGTATTCCGCAGGCGAAGCACCTTCGTGCCGTTTGAAAACCGTGCTGAAATATCTGGGGTCAGGGAAGCCGCATTTGACACCGATTTCTGAAATAGGAGTATCTGTGTGCAGTAGTAACAGTTTCGCCTCACTGATGCGACGGTAAGTAACATATTCCGTAGGGCGCATGTGCATGGTTTCGTGAAAAATGCGACACAGATGCTGCGGGGAAACACCGGCTAATTGTGCCAAAATGGTTATGGAAAAGTCTTCTTGAAGGAAGGGGCACCATGGTCCTTCTTTATGGTATGGCATACCGATTATATTACGGATGAGAAGAACTTTTCCGTAGCAAAAGGAAGAGATGGTGTTTGAGCAAGAGGTGCCTTACCTGGTACTTTTCAGTGGTTCTAAGGCAGACGGTGTGGTAGGTTCTTCCCCAAAGGATTACCATAACACCATGACGGAGAATAAGGTGGAACATATATGGCATGAACTTTCGGATACAGGACATGATCACAGCAGTGTAAAGCCCCATTTGTACAATTTCCTGCGACTGATATTCCGCGTGTAGGGATAGAAATGGTTGTGAAATAAATGGATGGTATTGCTGCTATTGTGTGGTGCACAGAAGGAGTACATCGATTATGAAAAGAAGAACGAATAAAATGTTGTATGCAAGTCTGCTTTTGAGCCTTTGTTTGCTGGCAGGCTGCGGGCAGAACGGAGTGGAGGATAATCACATGCAGAAGGAACAGAATCCGGAAACGGTAGTGCAGGGAACTCCTACAGAGGAGCCAATGCCAACAGTAACACCCATGACAGAAGAGGAACAGATTCATTATGATATGTTGGAACGTTCCGTTCTTTCCACCGGCAATAATGAGCGTATGAAAAAGGCTATGGAAAAAGCTGAGAAGGGTGAGGATGTCACACTTGCGTATATCGGCGGTTCCATTACTCAGGGCTATAATGCAGGAACAACAGAGATTTTTGCAAAGCTGTCTTCCGATTATTTTCGGGAAACCTATGCTACAACAGGGAAAGTAAACTATGTGAACGCAGGATTGAGCGGTACTCCGTCTTTATTAGGTCTGATTCGTTCTGACAGAGATATTTTTGAAGCGAAACCGGATGTGGTATTTATTGAATTTGCGGTGAATGATGCGCAAGACAATCTCAGCATATCTGCTTTTGAAAGTCTGGTGAGAAAATCCTTGGAGCAGGAGCAGGAACCTGCGGTAGTATTACTGTTTTCCATGACGGAAGATGGATATACCTGTCAGAATACCATGCAACTTATCGGCATGAATTATGAACTGCCTATGATTAGTGTGCCAAACGCTTTGAAACCGGAGTTTGAAAGCGGACGTATGAAGTGGGCAGATTGGGCGGATGATGGTTCCCATCCGAATAAGGATGGTCAGAAGCTGTACAGTGAGTTTATTATTCGTTACTTTGATAAGGTGAAGGAAGCGGAACTGTCTACCCCATATGTACTTCGGGAAAAGATGGTAAATCTGGACTATACAACTATGAAGATGCTGGATAAAGACTCGCTTCAGGTGTTAGAAGCAGGTTCCTTCCGGGAAGAAAACGGTCATGAAGCTTTTCCGAATGGTTGGGTAAAGCCGGCGGAAGTTACGGAAAATGCAGCTTTTGTGTTTGAAATAGACTGTAGGAGCTTATTCCTGGTGTATAAGGAAGCAAATAATGCATCTTTTGGTACAGCAGAGGTTTATGTAGATGGAGAAAAGGTATACACCATTGACTCCAACAAATCCTCAGGCTGGTACAATCCTGTGCCTGTGCGA
>JAZQEK010000038.1:0-130641 GCA_045538995.1 Acetatifactor sp.
GCAAGAACTGCACTGAGATTGGGAGCTGAGGTACACATCGTATATCGTCGTAGTGAAGAAGAGCTTCCTGCACGAGTGGAAGAAGTACATCATGCAAAGGAAGAAGGTATCATCTTTGACCTGTTGACCAATCCTGTTGAAATCCTGAAGGATGAAAAGGGCTGGGTAACCGGTATGAAGTGTGTGAAGATGGAACTGGGTGAGCCTGATGAGTCTGGCAGAAGAAGACCTGTTGTAAAGGCTGATTCTGAATTCGTAATGGAACTGGATACTGTAATCATGTCACTGGGTACTTCACCGAATCCGTTGATTTCTTCTACTACGAAGGGTCTGGATGTAAATAAGTGGAAATGTATCGTTGCAGATGAAACCAATGGTATGACCTCTAAAGAAGGTGTTTATGCCGGTGGTGATGCTGTTACCGGTGCTGCAACCGTCATCCTGGCAATGGGTGCCGGAAAAGCAGCTGCAAAGGGTATTGACGAATATTTAAGCAACAAATAACTATTCAGGTATAACAGTCCTCTCCAAATAAATATGGAGAGGACTATTGTACTTTAAATTATGCATTGGGAGGCATATTATGGCAAAGTACACGGATAGCGCAGCACGCGCAGAAGAAAATCGTTCTTCCGCATGGACCTTGTTATTGGTGGGCGGTGTAGGACTTGTAGTATTAGTATTAGGCTTTTTCGGTATCATTCCGTTGCCTATCAGAGGTTTCAGTAAATATATGTTCAGCGGTGTAATGGGTGTTTTATTCATTATATTCATTATTTCCGGTGTGATTTCTCTGAAGAAATCTAAGGTATATTCAGAAGCTGCGGAAGCAGAAAAGGATAATAAGCAGAAGATTATTGATTGGTGTGAAGAAAATCAGGTAGTTGCCCGTATTGACGAGAGTATCGCCATGGAAGGGGACGACATATCTATTGAAGAAAAATATTTCAAGCGTTCTGAGAGATTAAAGCATGTTATTTTCACTCAGTTCCAGAGCATGAGTATTGAATTTTTAAATGATACGGTAGATGATATCTATGATTCTTTATTTGAAGATTAATGCTATAGTAGGACAACCCTGCCCGTAGGAATAACAATCGTAATATATGTCAGATATGATAAATAGGAACTATTATGAAAATTACAATATTATGTGTCGGCAAAATCAAAGAGAGTTTCTATCGTCAGGCCATTGAGGAATATGCAAAACGCCTGAGTAAATATTGTAAACTGGAAATCATAGAAGTAGCTGATGAAAAGACCCCGGATAAGGCTTCAGAAGCCTTGGAAACACAGATTAAAGAAAAAGAAGCAGACAGAATTCTGGAAAAAATCAAGGAAGATGCTTATGTGTTTACCTTAGAAATCAAGGGAAAACGCTATACTTCTGAAGGGTTTGCAGACTGCATCCGAAAAACCACTCTTCAAGGAAAGAGCCATTTAATCTTTATTATTGGAGGTTCTCTGGGACTGCATGAAAAGGTGCTGAAACGTTCCAATCAGGCAATCAGCTTTTCGGATATGACATTTCCGCATCAGCTGATGCGAGTTATTTTAACAGAACAGATTTATAGAGCTTTTCGAATCATCAATGGTGAACCGTATCATAAGTAATTTCTCCCCCTCCCTGTCAGAACGTCAGGGAGGGGGAGTTGTATTAACAAAACCAAGCAGAAGGTAACCAGTTTCTTTGATTTTCCAGCATATCTTTGAAGAGTGCTTCGCCATCCTCCGGACTAACAGCTCCCATCTGAGGATCATTTAAAAATGTTGCAAGACCTAACTTGCGGTCACAGTTTAATGCTGCACGCAGTGTATTTTCTTGATTCTGTACATGACGGGAGATAAGTGGCAATATGCTTTCCGGTATTTTTCCTGCATGGACAGGTTCGATACGATTATAACCAAACAAGGCATTGGTTTCCACTACAACACCCAGTGGAAGATTTTCAATTTGCCCACGGTTAGGAATATTCACATTGCTGACTAAGTCGCCAAGCCCTAATAATGCCTTGATTAATAAGTGACCTTCTTCTCCGGATGTTTTGAGGGTAATAGGTTCTGCACCGGAAATAAGGTCGTCAGAACGTTTTAGGCGTGTTCTTAAGTCATTTTCACGCCAATCTACAGTAGTCAGACCAAAACACCATTCATGTACTGTTTCGGGATTTCGAGTATACCACTGAGGCATAAACTCTGCCAAATGACGATCTCCTGCAGCAGCAATTGCACCATAGCGATTGAAAAGATCAAACTTGACGCGATGTGCACAGTCAAAAGAGTTATTCATCCAATTCTCATCCTTACCCTTAGTATAGCCATCCGCATATTTTTGAGCAAAGGAAGCATACATAGGGAGGAGGTCAATGCCTTTCCATGTGGCACGTGTTATCCATGTGAAATGATTGATACCCACAACAGTTGTATATATTTCTTGTCGCTTTACATGTTCCGCAATGCCCATATCCTGTAACATTACGCTAAGAAGGTGCTGGGTGCCGAAGACTTCATGGCAGCAACCCAAAGCTTTGATATCCGGAAATACTTCATATAGTGTACGAATACACAGAGTCATAGGATTGGTATAATTAATAACCCAAGCATCAGGAGCATAATTTTTAATCGCTTCACCGATTTCTACAAACATAGGAATGGTACGCATAGCACGCATGAATCCACCGGGACCTACTGTGTCACCAACGGGTTGCCAAACCCCTACACGTTCAGGAAGATGCACATCAGAACGCATTTCGTTAAAGGTAGCCGGGAGAATAGAAATAATCACGAAATCAGCCCCATTGAGTGCATCTTGGAGACTTTCGGATACTTCAAAGTTCCAATGTGATTTTGCATCAGGGTGAGCCGAAATTTTTTCCCCGATTATTTTGTTACGTTGTGCAGCCTCACGGTCGATATCGTAGAGACGTACAGTTCCTGAAATCTGTTCATCACAGGCAATATCTGTCATAAAGCCCCATGCCCAACCGCGAGAGCCTCCGCCAATATAAGCTATGGTAAGATTGGAAACATGGTCATTGTGATGTTGAAGCATGGTGTAGTCCTCCTTTTTAATGCTAAAGTCCAATTCAGATAATACTATTTTAAAACAAGAATAACAAAAAAGCGAGATAAAATATAAATAATTGTAATTATTGTTATGGAATAAAGAGACTGGTAAAAGAACAATTCTTTTAATACTTTCCTAAGACAATTTATATGTGATATAATAAAATATATTAATAAAACGAATATGTCACAAATGCCGAGATATTTGTCCATATAATTTGGGAAGTCAAAATTCGTTAATATAGTGATAAATGGGAGGTCTATTATGAAGGTAATTGATGTTTATAAGCAGTATTTTGAAGCAGAATGTACATATAATGAGGTACCTAGAAAAGGCTCTGTTGTTACATTGACTGCTACATCAGATAGTGGAATGATTAAATATGAGGTCGGCATTACCTTTTTCCCTTATCGTGATCCGGAGGATTTTGCCATCAGTTATGATGCTTACAGTAGTAAAGTGATTTTTGAGGCAAAGGGAAGACGTTCAAAGAAGCGTGAGGAGAAGCTTTTAGCGGAGGTACAGGAATGTGCAGATACATTGGCTGCCGAAATGAATGGTAAGATATTTTGGGACAAGCCTATTCGAGAGGCATGTTATGGATGATGTAATGTGAAAATGTAAGGAAAGTGTAAGTAGCGTTTTATAGAGAGAAAATCTTGGAGTGGATTTACAATGAGTTTAGATTTGAGTTTTTGGAGATACATAGGTGAACCGACAAAAAGGCATAGAGAAGTGTATTCTTCCTTATCAAACGGAGACAGCGTAGAGGGTCTGGAGGAGCTTCCTATTATGAATATATTACAGTCATTGGATATCGCATTAGCTTCTTGGAAACGCCTGGATGAGACCCATTTTGAAAAGAACGGAGAACTGATTGAGGTATATACGACCAGTCAGTTTGTACGTTTCGACTGCTATGATGTCTCTCACGAAAACATGAATTTGCTGATAGATGTTATGTTAAAGTATGATTGTCCGCTTTATGATGCTTCTATAGATGTTAGGTTTGATGAAAAGACACTTTCTTTAGAAGAAGCTTCAGACTACTATTTTTCCGTAATGGTGGAGAAGCTTGCTGTAAATGGTTTTAAACGACAAAGCAAATCAAAAATCAAACGTAAAGTAGGTAAATGTGTTCAGGATGTGACGGTAATATTTGATAAACGAAGAGGCGAAAGCAGAGGATTTATTCGTTCAAATGTAAACTTTACTTATGAAGAGATTGACAAAGTAGCTTGTTATCTTAGCGGTATGAATTATAGGAAGGGCTTTTCCACTGCCTGTTTTTCTACATCCCCTTGGTTTCATAAGGAAATACCTTACGAGCATGAGATTTATGAGGGCATAACAGAGAAGGAAATGGAAGAAATTGTAACCCATGATTACAAGACTATTACAGAGATTTTTCTTCCGATACTTGACCTGTGTGATACACCCGACAAATTTTATGAAGCATTAGAACAGCATGAAATTGTTGGTCGTAGTCTTGTTTTTCATCGTGTGAAAGAGTGGGTTCAGATTGCGATTCTGTTATTGCAGGGACGGAAAGAAGAGGCTTTGGCATTTTATGATGCATGGGAACCTTACCATTTTCGTAACAAGACGGTGTTTTCAGAGAAGGAAAAGTGTACAGTGGGGAAGCGTATTGAAGAGTGGGAGTGCAGAGAAAGAAGTTAAGGGAGGATACAAATGTCCTACAAAAAGAAGCTGTTTACATACAAGAAGCCATATGATTTGCAGGCAACAAATGAATTATTTTTAAAGGCTATGCAGGAAAACTGTCTCTATCAATATGAACATTGTGAGGATTACAAAAGGATTTTGGATGAGAAAGGTTTTCGACCAAATGATTTGAAGGAGTATGCTGATTTAGAGAGGTTGCCATTTCTGCCTACACTGTACTTCAAGCAGCATGCTCTGTTTTCCATGCCTTCGAAACGATTGCTGATTAAGGCGACCTCCAGCGGTACCAGTGGGAAGAAGTCTCAGATGGGTTTTAATTTCAGTAGTCTGTATCGTGGGCTTCGGATGGTTCTGACAGTAGGAAAGTATCATGGATTATTTTCCTTGAAACCCTCCCATTATCTGGTGTTTGGTTATGAACCGAACAAAAACAATCAGATTGTGTTTTCTAAGACGGCATACGGATTTACCTATTTCGCACCGGCCTTGAGCAGAGCATATGCCTTGAAATATACAAAGGATGGGTATCAGTTGGATTTGGAAAACCTGAAGCAGAAGTTTTTGCAGTATAGTCAGTCCAAGTTTCCTGTGCGAACCATCGGTTTTCCGGCATATACCTATTTTCTGCTGAAGCAGATGAAGGAAGAGGGAATAAAGGTGCGATTACCCCAAAATTCTATTATGACCCTGGGGGGTGGTTGGAAGCAGTTTTATGCAGAGCAGGTTTCCAAAAAGGATTTTTATGCTTTGGTGGAAGAAATCTTAGGAATTGATGAACAGCACATTTTTGAATTTTTCGGGGCTGTAGAACATCCCATACTGTATACAGATTGTCGGTGTCATCATTTCCATATACCGGTCTATAGCAGAGTGATAATTCGTGATGTGGATACCTTAGATCCTGTGAAAAATGGAGAGGTGGGACTGGTGAACTTATTGACCCCTATGGTCGATAGTGTACCGATTTTAAGCATTATGACAGATGACTTGGGCATTTTACATGAAGAAAAATGTGCCTGTGGGGAAAATGCCCCGTGGCTGGAGATTTTAGGCCGTGTGGGTATCAAGGACATCGTAACCTGTGCTGCGGGAGCAGGGGAACTGTTGAAAGAAGAGTAAATTGTACTGTCGATAAAAACATATCATAAGATGGAGAAAAACATGGAACGTATGCCACAACGCCTTGAGCGTACCACAATTTACGAAAGCGAACATGTCTGTTTGTATACAGACAAGGTAAAACTTCCTAGTGGGTATATTATTGATAAGTATCATCAAATACACTATCCTAAGGAAGCGGTTGCGGTCGTAATTTTTAATGAAAATAGGGATATTTTGTTTATTCATAATCGCAGATATACTGTCGGCCATTTGGAGTGGGAGATTCCTGCCGGAAAAATCGAAGATGGTGAGAGGATTGAAGTGGCTGCAGAACGGGAAGCGAAAGAGGAAACCGGTTGTGAATTGCAAGATTTGAAGTATTTGTGTAGTCAAAATCCTTGTAATGGTATGTCAGATGCTATAGTTCATGTCTTTGCGGCAAAGGTTGCAACAGAGTATAAAATTCAGGATATAGACGAAGTGAGTAGTAAAAAATGGTTTACAGAAGCAGAATATCTTGAATTGTTACGAACAAATGGAACCAAAGATGGAGTGTCAATGTTGGCTGTTTTATATGCACTTCAATTTTATGATGTAGGTTTATAGGGACATATGTAAATGAGGAATAAGAGATGTTACTAATTCATGGGGAAATCATTGAAACAAATTTTGAAAATAAATATTTGGAGAATCTCTACGAGGATTGTATCCGTACCTTAAATCAACCGAATCCAATTACCACGGAAATGGTGATACATGCCTGCGATGTGCTATATCAAAAGGTTATGCAAGGGGAATATGATTCAATAATCCAACCGGTACTGCAAATGTCCGACATATCCTATGCACGTTTTGAGAGTATGGCTAAGTTGTTTTCTAGGGAAGAACTGGAATACAAGTGCAGAGTGGAGCTTGGTAAGAGGTATCCTGAACCGAAAGCACTGAAAAATGGTACCAGAAGAGTATTTTATCCACTGGGAATTCTCTTTCACATTGCTGCCGGAAATGTAGATGGTTTGCCGGCGTATAGCGTGATAGAAGGTTTGCTCACCGGAAATATGAATATACTCAAGCTTCCTGCCGGAGACAACGGTCTATCCATTCGCCTTTTGTCAGAATTGATACAGATAGAGCCACGTTTAAAAGATTATATTTATGTGTTTGATGTTCCTTCTACCGATGTAGAAACATTAAAGGTATTTGCCGGTATCGCAGATGGTATCGTGGTTTGGGGCGGTGACGAGGCGGTCAAAGCTGCCAGAAACATGGCTGATGTACAGACCAAAATCATTGCTTGGGGACACAAGCTATCCTTCGCGTATGTAACAGCCGGAGTATCAGACAAGGAGCTATACCGGCTGGCAGAACATATTTGTGAAACCAATCAGGTGTTATGTTCCTCCTGTCAGGGTATTTACATAGATACAGAGGACGAAGCTGTGCTGGAAAGCATCGGAGTGCGTTTCTTTGAACAGTTAAAGAAAGCTAATGAGGTAAAGGGCAAAGCAGACATGGGCATGCGCGGTCGTAATACCATACGACTTTACAAAGATATGCTGGAAAAGGATGTCAAGCAGCGTATTTTAAGTGAAGAAGGTGTCAGTGTAGTGATAAAGCCGGATAGGGAATTGGAGCTGTCCTATCTGTTTCGAAATGTGTGGGTGAAGGCATTGCCACAGGAACAGATTATCCCTACTCTGAAGAAGCATAAAAATCATTTACAGACCTGCGGGTTGCTGTGTGAAGCTTCTGAAAGAGAGGCTTTGGCAGAACTGCTGGCAAGAGCCGGTGTAGTGCGGATTACAGGTGCAGAGATGTCCCGAACCATCGCCGGAGAGGCTCATGATGGTATGTATCCGTTGAGGGAGTATAGTCGAATGGTAGAGATAGATTAAACAAAAAATTGCACTGAAAGAAATGAGGTAGTGTAAATGATAAAAAAGCTAGATTCTTTTCCGGCGGAAGATGGACACATTGAAAGTATATTGATTGGAGTATGGGATGTAAAAGTGTCATTTCAAGATTGGAGAGGCAGGAAGCTTGTACTGATTTTTAAGGATGTAGAAGAAGTTCATCGCAGGGATTATGGTGAACAAACTATTCTTTATAATGATGTTGGAGGATTTAAAGTTAACGAGCTTGAACGTGATTTAAAAGAGTACCGTTTCGTAGGTTCCTGGGATGAAGAAGCATTTCTAAGTCTGAAAGCTAAGTCATTTGAAATCTATGAAGTTGGAGTTGCGAAAGATGCTAATACAGCATTGTTTGAAATTGATTTAGATTACATAGGGGATCAGTCAGTGGATGAGATAATAGATGTTTAAGAGAGTTTGATGCTACAAGTAACACCTTTCAATAGGAGCAGCATAGGATATTAGGAGTAACTTACGCGAGGGTATTTTATGCCGGAAGGTGTTGCAATTTATGTCGTACAGCCGGGCGACACCATAGATAGTGTTGCGGCTATCTATGGTGTGAACGTAGAAACCATTATTCAAGACAATCAAATCGTTTTTCCTTATGCGCTTGCTGTTGGGCAGGCGCTTTTTATTGATTTAGGGACAAGAATGCCTTCGCGGAACTTAAGGGTTTCCGGCTATGCCTATCCTTTTATCAGTGAATGGGTATTGGAGCAAACATTACCATATTTGTCGGAGCTGCCTATTTTTTCTTACGGCTTTACACCGGAAGGAATATTAGTGCCGCCACAGTTACCAGAGCAATGGATGATAAATATGGCAAAGGAGTATGGTGTAGCACCGATACTTACCCTGACACCTTTTGATGAAAGTGGTAATTTCAGCAATTTCCTTATTAGTCAGTTAGTAAACAATCCGGTAGCAATCAACAATCTAATTAAAAATTTGTTCAGTATTATGTATCAAAAGGGTTATGCAGGAGTAGATATTGATTTCGAATATATTCTGGCTGAGGATAGAGACGCTTTTACAGAGTTTGTACGACAAGTGGCAGAACAGATGCGTGCAAATGGATTTCATACCTCTATTGCCTTGGCACCAAAAACCAGTGCGGACCAACCCGGTATTCTTTATGAAGGAAAGGATTACCGTGCTTTGGGAGAAATCGTTGACCATGCACTGATTATGACCTATGAGTGGGGCTATACCTACGGACCGCCTATGGCAGTTGCACCGCTTAATCAGGTTCGTCGAGTAATTGAGTATGCAGTAACAGAGATTGCACCGGAGAAGATAGACTTAGGGATACCCAACTATGGTTATGACTGGCCGTTACCCTATGAGCGTGGTGTGACTGCGGCCATCCCCATTGGAAATGTGCAAGCAGTGCAGATAGCCATAGAGCAGGATGTTCCCATACAATTTGATGAATTGGCACAAAGTCCTTTCTTTACTTATGAAAGTAATGGTGTGCAGCATGAGGTATGGTTTGAGGATGTGAGAAGTATCCAGCAGAAGTTTGAACTGATTAAAGAGTTTGGTCTGGGTGGTTGCGGTTATTGGCAGATTATGCGTTGGTGGCGGGCGAATTGGAGGCTGTTGTATAAGAATTTTTATGTAGTGAGATAAATTATATTTATGAGACATACTATAGACAATAAAATGTATTTGCAATTTGCATTTCATAGTTATAAATGATATGATATTGTTAATAAATAATTGGACACAAAACAAGCTGTCTAAAGGAGGACTACCGGTATGCGAATGTACGATATTATCATGAAAAAGCGTAATGGTGATGCATTGACAAAAGAGGAAATCCAATTCTTCATACAGGGTTATACCAAAGGAGATATCCCTGATTATCAGGTGTCTGCATTGATGATGGCTATTTATTTTCAAGGAATGAATGAGGAAGAGACATTGGCTCTGACCATGGCCATGGCTCATAGCGGTGATATGTTGGATTTGTCGGAGATAAATGGTATCAAGGTGGACAAGCATAGTACCGGAGGAGTGGGAGATAAGACTACTTTGGCATTAACACCTATGGTGGCAGCATGCGGTATCCCGGTAGCCAAGATGAGTGGTCGCGGACTGGGACATACCGGCGGAACCATTGATAAGCTGGAGAGTTTTTCAGGATTTAGTACCGAGATTTCTACGGAAACCTTTATTCATAATGTGAATCAAATCGGTATTGCGGTTATGGGGCAAACAGCAGATTTGGCTCCTGCCGATAAAAAGCTTTATGCCCTTCGTGATGTCACTGCCACAGTGGATAATATGTCCCTGATTGCCAGTTCTATCATGAGTAAAAAGCTGGCCGCCGGTGCAGATGCTATTGTACTGGATGTAAAAACAGGTAGTGGTGCGTTCATGCAAAAGGAAGAGGATGCAGTAGCCTTGGCTCAGGAAATGGTACGAATCGGATGTGGTGCAGGCAGAAATACCATCGCTGTGGTGTCCGATATGGATCAGCCGCTGGGCTATGCGGTAGGAAATGCTCTGGAGGTAAAGGAAGCCATTGATACCTTAAAAGGACAAGGACCTGCTGATTTTGTGGAGCTATGCATGACCTTAGGCAGTCAGATGCTAATTGCCGGTGGAAAAGCAAAGGATACAGAAGAAGCCAAGCAACTGTTACAAAAGGCTTTGGATAGTGGTGCCGCATTAGAGAAGCTGGCGGAGTTTGTAGAGGCTCAAGGTGGCGATAAGAGAGCCGTATATGATACATCACTTTTGCCAAAGGCGGCTATCATTGAGCCTGTTTACAGCCCGGAAAGCGGCTATATTTCACACATTGCCTGTGCAGAGGTGGGCATTTGTTCTTTGATACTGGGTGGTGGTCGTGAAACCAAGGAAAGCGAGATTGATTTATCCGTTGGAATTGTATTGACCAAGAAAGTCAGTGAAGGAGTAGAGAAAGGGGATGTGTTGGCTTATATTCACGCCAATGATCAGGGCAAGCTTGAGGCAGCAAAGGAACGTTTCCTGAAGGCATATACTTTCTCAAATACGCAACCGGAAAAATCTGTCATGATTAAGCATATCCTTACCCATTAATTCATACGTTATTGTATGAGAGAGAAAAAAACAACAAATAAATCAAAAACAGATATGATATTGGATTCCTTACAGCTTCCCAAGGATATTTTGCGGGGAGATATTCGAATCACACTGACCGGCAATCGTGAGGTGTGGATTGAAAATTATAAGGGGCTATTGGAGTACAGTAATCAGTGTATTTTATTACAGGCAAAGAGCTGTAAGGTACAATTCGAAGGAAAATGTCTGAATATTGACTATTATACCAATGAAGATATGAAGCTGACCGGCAGAATAACGTGTATTAAGTATCTTTAATTGGAGGTAACGGATGGTTGGTATGATCAATTGGCTGAAGGGCTACTTACGAATTCGAGTAAGCGGCTTGTCAGTAGAACGATTTATCAATTTATGTGGTCATAAAAATATATTGCTGTGGGATGTTTGTCCATGTGAAAAATTTTATGAAATGTTTATTAGTGTGAAAGCATTTCGTTCCTTGCGTCCCATTGTACGAAAAACACAGACAAAGGTAGTCATTCTGCAAAGATTCGGACTACCTTTTTTTATTGCCGGGCTCAATCGTCGCAAGGTGTTTTTATTCGGATGCCTGCTTTCTCTATGGTTTTGGCAGATAAGCGGTAATTTCATCTGGCAAATAGAAATAAGCGGTAATTATCAGATTACTACGGAACAACTTTCCGATTATTTGGAAGAACAGCAAATTAAAGTAGGTGTGTTAAAGAAAAGTCTGGATATTGAAGCCTTGGAAAAAGATATCCGAATAGCTTTTCCGGAAATTATCTGGACTTCGGGAAAGATTGACGGTACCTCCTTTCAACTAGCCGTAAAGGAAGGAAAACTTTTAGAACAGAGTGTCCCACATGAAGAAGGTATCCGTTATGATATGGTTGCACATGTAGATGGGGAAATTGCCTCCATGATTGTACGAAGCGGTGTTCCTCTGGTGAAGCAGGGGGACAGTATTACCAAGGATATGGTTTTGGTAGAAGGAATGGTACCGGTCAAAAATGATGATGGTACCATACGTGATTATTTATATGTAAAGTCCGATGCGGATATTTATATTCAGCACAGTATCCTATATGAGGATATGTTACCGAAAAAGTATATTATCAAAAGCTATACCGGGCGTGTGAAGACAGTACCATATATACGTATTGGTGAACAGGAATGGACGTTACGACGTAATCCATCCTATTTGGTTTACGATACAGTAATTCAGGAAAATACCCATCCTCTTTTTAAGGATTTAAAAATTCCGCTGTTATGGGGCACTTATACTCATCGGGAATACCTAAATATGGAAACATTATACACCGAAACAGAGGTTTCAGAGATTTTAGAAGAAAAATTCTTGCAATTTCTTACTACTTTAAGCGAAAAAGGGGTACAAATTATAGAAAAAGATGTTAAAATAATAGAGAATGATAATACATGGACTGCTACCGGGAAAATCATTGTAGCAGAGCCTGTTACGAATTTGGTACCATTTGAAATAACAGCATCAGAAGAAGCTTTGGAGAAAGAATAAATGAGTATTGTTTCACTACAGATGGAAATGTCCGTCGAGCATATGCAGAAGATTTTTGGAGCCGGTGATTCCTATGTCAAAAAAATAGAGCATGATTTGCAGGTAACCGTGATTGACCGAAATGGTAAAATCATCATTACCGGGGAGGAGCATCAGGCCAATCAGGCTTGCCGCATATTAAGCCAGCTGACAGAAATCTCAAAAAGAGGAAATGAAATAGAGGAGCAGAGCGTAGATTACGCCATAACATTAGGTATGGAAAACAAAGAAGAACTTTTAACAGAAATAGACAGTGATATTATTTGTCATACGGTAAATGGGAAGCCCATTAAGCCTAAGACACTGGGACAAAAAGAGTATGTGGATGCCATCCGCAATAAGATGATTACCTTTGGATTAGGACCGGCAGGTACCGGTAAAACTTATTTGGCCATGGCTATGGCAATTACCGCTTTTAAGAACGATGAAGTAGGTCGTATCATTCTGACCAGACCTGCTATTGAAGCCGGCGAAAAGCTGGGTTTTCTGCCGGGAGATTTACAGAGTAAGGTAGACCCTTATTTGAGACCGCTTTATGATGCCTTATATCAGATTATGGGTGCAGACAGCTTTGCCAAAAACATGGAAAAAGGTCTCATAGAGGTTGCACCTTTGGCTTATATGAGAGGACGTACGCTGGATAATGCGTATATTATTTTAGATGAGGCACAGAATACCACACCGGCACAGATGAAAATGTTCCTGACCCGTATCGGCTTTGGTTCTAAGGTAGTCATTACCGGTGATGCTTCTCAGAAGGATTTGCCTGTAGGAGCTAAGTCCGGTTTGGATGTAGCGACTAAGGTTCTGTCTAAAATTGAGGATATCGGGTTCTGTACCTTAACCAGCAAGGACGTAGTCAGACATCCTCTGGTACAGAAGATTGTTAAGGCTTATGATGATTTCGAAGCTAAGGAAAAATCCAGAAGCAATCGTGACAAACGACGCAATTCATAACAAAGGAGAGCAGGCTCATGCATTTTTTTATCGAAAACGAAACAGAAGTTACTTTTGCATTTGATGTAGAAGAAGTAGTAAGGGCTGTGGTTTTAGAGGTGCTGGACAGTGAAAATTGCCCTTATGAAGCACAGGTAAATGTTCTTTTGACAGATAATGAAGGCATTCGTCAATTCAATCGGGAATATCGTGAAATTGACCGGGAAACGGATGTATTATCCTTCCCCAATCTGGATTTCGAAGATCCGGGCTTCTATGAAATTGATGAGGATATGGAGGCAGCCTATTTTGACCCGGATAGCGGAGAACTGATATTGGGAGATATTATTATTTCCGTGGATAAAGTGAAGGAACAGGCGGAGAGCTACGGACACAGTCTGAAAAGAGAATTTGCCTTTTTGGTGGCACATAGTATGTTGCATTTGTCCGGCTATGACCATATGGAACCGGAAGAGGCTGCTGTGATGGAAGCGAAGCAGGAAGCAGTACTTAAGAAGTTAGGAATTACCAGAGATTAAACAGATTTGGAGAAACGTATGAAGCAGGTAGAGGTACTTAGAAAACAAATTCAGTATTATTCCTATATATTTAGCGTGATTGTTCTGTTGGTATTGGGACAGACTATCGGTAATAATGGTCTGGCATATTTAGCCATTGCCTTGGAAACCATAGGTTTGTTCACTGTGTTAGTGGGTGAGAATGTAGCAGATTCCTTTGGACGAATGATACGATTCCGCCGCAAAAGAAGTCAATATTATAATGTCGTAAATTTGAAAAAGTGTGTATTCTTCCTGGAGCTTGTTGTAGGAGCCATTTGCTTCCTGCTCTTGCTTTTCTTGGCGGATGTAATAGCTGCCAAGATTTTCGGCGTGCCCAATGCGGCATTTATTATCAGGGTATTATCACCGGTGATTTTATTACGCATGTTTGTTACTTTACTGACCGGCTATTTTCAAAGCTTCGGGGCACATATTCCGGTAGCCGTTACCTGTGTCCTGCGTCAGGTGCTGTTTTTGGTACTTGGTCGTAGTTTTTGCTTTAAGCTGTATGATTATGGTGTCAATGTGGCTGCATTGTTAAAAAATGATGATTTCAAGGGAATGTATGCTGCCGTAGGTCTGGCACTTGCCATGGTTATTACGGAAGTAGTGATTTTCACAGGTCTTTTGATTTTTTATTTCTTAAGTGATCCTTCTTATGATCGGAAGCGTTGTAATAATGGATTGCAAAAAACAGAAGATTTAAGAGCCAATATATTGAATTTTACACAGGTAAATGCAAAGGGTATCGGCATTGCTTTTGTAAAACGATTGTTCCCGCTCTTGGCACTGATAGCCCTGGTGCAATTAGAAGATATGGGGATGTATTATGGAAAGTATCTGTTGATTTGTTCCATACCGATGCTTTTGATTGGTGCCAGATATTATTTGTTGTATGCACGTTTGAATAGTGTAATAAAAACAAAGGATAATCGTGCTATCCGTGAAAATATCAGCATTGGTATTCAATATGCCTGGTGCATCGGTATTTTAGCAACCGTTTTATTAGCAGTTTTAGCACCGCAATTGGTACAAGCCTTTTTTGACGGTGATACTGTATTAACAACAATACTACAGCATGGCTCGATACTAATCGTTGCAACTTCAGTTTTGAGTTATCTGGTGGTGGTACATGTTGCGCATAACCGACATCTGACCTGGTTTTTGACGCTTTTGGGAACCGCAGTGGTATTCGTTCTTTTGTGTTTATTGATGGGCGGTCGCATGGGAAGTGCTGTATTAGCCATTGTATATGCCGGAGAGATTGCACTAATAGTTGGTGCAGTTGTGTTATGCATCCTCACCATGAGCCAGTATCGAGTACAGTTGGAATACATACCGATTTTCGTCCTTCCCCTTATTTGTGTTGGTGTAGCAGGAGTGATTGTATTATTGTTGTGTAATTTATTGGCTCCTCATATCGGGAATGGTGTTTGTCTCTGGTTAGGTTTGCTGTTGGGTTCTGTATTATACCTTGTTTTTCTGGGTGTTTGCAGAGTATTCAGTGAGAATGAAATCGACCAATTGTATGGAAAGTATGGAAAAATGTTATTATCCGTCATCTTTAAATGAATAAATTAGCAAAAACAAGCTGATACTGTTTTATATGACATGAATTGCAGCTATGGAGGAATAGGTGTGAAACTTGCGAAAAGTATCAGTTTGTTTTTTGTATGTTCTGTAATAAGCTTTGGCGGTGGTATGCTTTATGGAAGTCAACGAATGCAACAGGAGCCTCTGACAGAAATTCCTATAGAAACACAGATGCCTCAGGAAACTCCCACAATTATTCAGGAGGAACCGATGGTAGAAGCAGCCGTTCGTGAAGAGAAGCTGAACGCAGATACCCTTTATATTATCAAGGAACGAAATATGGCCACAGAGGATGTTGTGCGAACCAGCACGAAGCTTCCGGTCAAATATATTGGCATGACCATGGAACAGTTTCTGGAAAGTTTAAAAGATTATGTAGCCAATCCGCCACTGAAAGAGCTGGAGAGGGGTTTTATGAATGCAGAGCTTTTAACATTTTCCCCGAAGCAGGTAGAAGTACAGATGGATTATCAGTATATACAGCCAACCGGTTCTTTTTATATTGTAATCTATGATAATCGGGTGCTGGTAATGCTGGAGGATAAGAAAACTGTTTTTCAGGAAACCGAGATAGACTTGTCTGAGTTACCGGAAGAGGTACAGCAGGATATTTTGCATGGTCTATTTATCCCCAATCAGGAAAGCCTGTATGATTTTCTGGAGAACTATACCAGCTAGGAATCACAAGGAAGAATATTAGTTATCCTATGCCTCGATGAAAGATGCGTAGGTTTGGAACGGAGAACGTAATGAAGAGAAAAGTAGCAGTCATCGGAGGCGGGGCTTCCGGTATGATGGCAGCCATCGAAGCAGCCGGTCAAGGTGCAGAGGTAACCATCTATGAGCATATGCGATTAGGGAAAAAAATACTGGCAACCGGTAACGGCAAGTGCAATCTGGGAAACATGCACATGACACCGGATTGCTTTTTTAGTCATAATATGGAACGTGTAAAAAACTGCCTGAATCGTTTCAGTACTGCAGAAACCATAGCTTTTTTCGAAGGTATGGGACTTTGTATAAAGGAAAAGAACGGTTATTTGTATCCTTTGTCTGAACAGGCTGCTGTGGTACAACAGGTATTGGAGGCTCAAGTGAAGCGATTGGATATCTCTGTCATTACAGAATGTAAAGTACAGGAAATCCAGACCATAGAAAAGCAACGCCCCGGAAGAAGAGTGTTGTTAATGACAGAAAACGGCAAAGAATTTTATGATGCGGTCATTCTGGCCTGTGGAAGCAAGGCAGCACCAAAAACCGGTTCCGATGGTTCCGGCTATACCTTTGCCAAGCAGTTAGGTCACAAGCTTCTGCCGGTTCTACCCTCATTGGTACAATTAAAATGCAGCGATAGCTTCTGTAAATCCATTGCCGGCATTCGCTGTGATGCAAATATACATATTTATGATAGAGCCCAGGATAGGGAAAAGCTTCTTTGTCAGGAACAGGGGGAGTTACAGTTGACAGACTACGGCATCTCTGGTATCCCTGTTTTTCAATTGAGTGGATTGGTCAATCGGTATTTATATGACAATAAGAAGGCTGCTTTAGTAGCTAAGATTGATTTTTTACCACAAATGTCTGATGGAGAGTTCTGTGTTTTCCAGCAAAAGAGAATGGAACTGGCAAAGGAGGCGCGGACAGTAGAAGAATTCTTCTTAGGGATACTCAATCAAAAGCTGATGCAGCTCTTTATGAAATTGGTAGGTCTTTCCCCACAAACTCCGGTGAGTAAGGTCAATAAAGAAAAGTTACAACAGGTCTTTTCACTTTGCAGAGGCTTGGAAATGCATATTAGCGGTTCCAATGGCTTCGACAATGCACAGGTCTGTACCGGTGGTGTGGATTTAAACGATGTGACGGATGACTTAGAATCTATTTATGCTGAGAATGTGTATTTCGTCGGAGAACTTTTGGATGTGGACGGACGCTGTGGCGGATATAATCTGCAGTGGGCTTGGACCAGCGGATATATTGCCGGACATGCAGCAGGAAAAAATAGTAATAGATTAAATCTCTTTCAGAATGGTGTTCCTGATAAGGGAAAAGTATGATTTAAGCAAATAAGAAGTTGGTGGAGTGATTTGATGGGAAAGATGTATATAAAACAACAGATTGTTCAAGAAAATCCAGAATTAGTTCTTAGTGAAAATGGAGACTTTATAATCGATAAAAGTTTGGTAGATAAGTATGAAATAATAGATGTGCATTGCCATTTGTTTAAAGGATTAGCACATCTGTTTCCAGCTATTTTTCAAAAAGAAAAGAATAATACTGCAGTTTCTTTATTAGATAAGAGTTGTTTTCCTTTTTCTATGGATTTGTTTAATCTTGATAGAATTAGTTATACCGAGTATCCAACAAAGTTATTGAGTGGAAACGGAATTAGAACAAGAATTAAGTTATTCACCGGAGCATTGGTTCTAAACTATGCAACGGTAGAACGACTGATTATGGATATGGATGCAAACGGTATTAGCAAATCTGTTGTGCAACAGATTAATCCACCTAATAAGAGTTGTGCTGGTGAAATGGATGAAATTGTAAAAGGGAATTCAAGACTTTACACTTTTGGGTCTATACACCCGTATGACGATGATATATTAGGTCAGATAGATAGATATATGAAAATGGATATTAAGGGGTGGAAATTAAATCCACATATTTGGGGAATATCGATTGATGATAAAAAGACCATTGCCTTGCTGAAGGAATTGGAAAAAACATCATTGCCAATTATGAGTTGTAGTGGTACGGGTTTACCATCAGATGTGAGAAACTCTAATGTTCCAACAAAGCAAACAAAGAAAGAAGTGATGACGCAGACACTTGCTAAATTCGAAAAAGTGCTTGCTTATATCCCTGATGCAACAGTGATTTTAGCACATGGTGGTAGCTTTGACTTTCCGTATATTATAGATATTCTCAAAAAATATCCCAATACCTATACAGATATTAGTCTTCAACCATCTGAGAATATCAAGCAGATTATTGGTGAAGTAGGAAGCGATAGAATTTTGTTTGGAACAGACTATCCGTTTCTTAATCAGGCTTTTTCTATGCTTTCTGTATTGCGGGCAACAACCGATGAAGAAGAACGAAAAAATATTTTTAGTGATAACGCAAAAAAAATATTGCATCTTTAATTATATTGTAAAAATGCTTGAGGGTTGGGGAGCCACAACTGTCAGTTTGACGGAGCGTCAAATCCCAATTTGTCATGTTGTTTTGACTTGTAAAAAAACTACTAATCTCCCCATAAATACCTTTTAAACAGTTTGGGGAGTTTTGTGCAGTTAGTCTGGTAATTTTTTGCTCATAGATTGGAAGAAATCTTAAAACATTTTTCTGAAAAAGAGAAGACTAATTAAAAAATTTGAAAAGTATAGGAGTTAAAATGTTACGAATCAATCAAATCAAAGTATTACCGGAAACCGGAATCGAAACAATTCGCAAGAAAGCGGCAGGGGTTTTAGGGATTAAGCCTACCGATATTCATACTATAAATATTGTGAAGCAATCTATAGATGCACGGAAAAAGCCGGATATTTATTACAGCTATACAGTAGACGTTACCTTATCCAAGGAATTCCGCTCCAAGGAAGCGAAGCTGTTAAAGCGTTGTAAGGAAAATCAGGTGTCTTTGGTAACAGATAAGCCCTATGCATTTCCAAGAAGTGGTGAGAGGAGAATGGAACAACGCCCTGTTATCGTAGGAATGGGTCCCGCCGGCTTGTTTTGTGGATATATGCTGGCTCTTCACGGGTATCGACCTATCTTAATCGAGCGTGGCAAGGATGTGGATTCTCGTACGGATGATGTGAAGCTGTTTTGGGAGACTGGAATCCTTCAACCAAACTCAAATGTTCAGTTTGGAGAAGGCGGTGCCGGAACCTTTTCCGACGGAAAGTTAAATACCTTGATTAAGGATAAGGACGGTCGGAATCGTGAGGTTTTACGAATTTTTGTAGAGCACGGAGCTCCGGAAAAAATATTGTATGAAGGAAAGCCACATATTGGCACTGATATCTTGACTAATGTAGTCAAGAGTATGCGTGAAGCTATAAAAGCACATGGTGGCGAGGTTTTCTTTGAAACGGAAATGAAACGTTTACAGATAGAGCATGGACATATTACAGGGCTTCAAGCAGAAACTTCTAACGGAGAAGTGAAAATCATCTCTTGTGATACTGTAGTGCTTGCCATCGGTCATAGTGCCCGCAATACCTTTGAAGCTTTATATGAACAACAGGTTCCTATGGAAGCTAAGTCCTTTGCAGTAGGTTTTCGTGTGGAACACCCGCAAAGTATGGTAAACATGGCTATGTATGGAAAGGAAGATGCCGGTGTCTTAGGAGCTGCCCCCTATAAGGTAACTGCCAAAACCTCGGTCGGACGAGGTGTATATTCTTTCTGTATGTGTCCGGGCGGTTATGTAGTCAATGCTTCTTCGGAGGAAGGCAGATTAGCGGTCAATGGAATGAGTTATAGTGACCGAGGTTCTGCCAATGCAAATAGTGCCATTATCGTAGCAGTGACACCGGAGGATTTCGGTAGTGACCATCCTTTGGCGGGAATTGCTTTTCAACGAAAACTGGAAGAGAAGGCTTACGAAGCAGGACAAGGGAAAATACCCGTACAACGGTTTGGAGAGTTTCAGAAGCTGGTGGAAACAGGAAGTGTTTGTGGTTCAGAGAATAATGTGTATGCTTCGACAGTTGTAGAGGAGTCGAACGTGCCGGAGTTTTCTGAGATGCCTGGTTATTTGCCCTGTACGAAGGGGGCGTATTGTTTTGCAGATTTAACCAATATCCTGCCGGATGAATGCAACCGGGCATTTGTAGAAGGTATGTCCGTTTTCGGTCATCAAATCAAAGACTTTGACCGACCGGATGCCCTGATGTTAGGTGTGGAAAGCCGTACCTCATCCCCGGTAAGAATTCGCCGAGGCGATAATTTACAATCCGAAATCATCGGACTGTATCCCTGTGGAGAAGGTGCCGGTTATGCAGGCGGTATCACTTCCGCAGCTATGGATGGTATCCGAATAGCGGAAGAAATTGCCAAGAGATTTTGTGCAGATTAATTTTATATGTTATACTTTACTGTATTGACGCGAGAAAGAAAATCAAG
This sequence comes from Acetatifactor sp., assembly GCA_045538995.1. Taxonomy (GTDB): domain Bacteria; phylum Bacillota; class Clostridia; order Lachnospirales; family Lachnospiraceae; genus Acetatifactor. Next base: position 20,638 of record JAZQEK010000038.1, read on the forward strand.
TATGATACAAAATTAGAGTGTGTATTCGACCACGATGCCCTTGTTGCACATAGAGAATGTACAAACAATCGGGGAAATAACTATATCAATCATGAGTGAGGAATCAAAATGTCTACTTTTAGAGAAGCGATTAAAGATAAAAAGCGTATTGTTGTAAAAATCGGTTCATCCTCTTTACAGCATGCAGAAACCGGTGATTTGGACTATATCCGTTTAGAGAAGCTGGTAAGAGAGCTTTGCGATATTCGCAATCAGGGTAAAGAGGTTATTCTGGTGAGCTCCGGTGCGGTTGCAGCCGGTCGTAAGGCCGTACATATGCAGAACTTACACCCGGTGACCAGAGAGGAGCAGATTGCTGTAAAACAGGCTTGTGCAGCCATTGGTCAGGCACGATTGATGATGGTTTATCAGAAGATGTTTGCTGAATACAATCATGTGGCAGCACAGATACTGATGACCAAGGATACCATCGTCAACAATATGAACCGCTACAATGCTCATAACACCTTTGCAGAGCTGTTATATATGGGGGCCATTCCGATTGTAAATGAAAACGATACGGTAGCTACCTACGAAATCGAAATCGGTGATAACGATACTTTGTCAGCGGTGGTGGCAGCCTTGGTGGAAGCAGATTTGTTGATTTTACTGTCGGATATTGATGGCTTGTATACAGATGACCCCAGAAAAAATCCGAATGCCAAGTTTATCGAGCAGGTTGATGAACTGACGGAGGAATACATGCATATGGGGAAAGGTTCTACCGGAAGCAATGTGGGTACCGGCGGCATGAATACTAAGATGATTGCTGCGAAGATTGCCACCAGCTGTGGCGCTGACATGGTCATTGCCAATAGCAAGGATATCGGTGTGTTGCATGAGATATTGGCTGGTGAAAATGTAGGTACACTTTTCCTGGCAAATAAAGACGAGGAGTTTGACTTACCTGAGTTTGTGGATAATTTGCATAAGTAATTGTTATGTAGTGTGAAGAAAGGGAGCAGGAAACTGCTTCCTTTTTTGAGTCACCACTATAAAAAGGGCATAGCATCTCCATGCCGGAACAATTGTTTCTATAAAATTTTATGAAAAAGTGATTGACAATTCTAAAATGCAGAGTATAATAACAAACAATAATCAATTCAAGACCACGAAAAATGACAATTCTTGTGTTTTGAGAAAGGAGTGCGGTATGTTTCGAAATATTGGTATGAACAACTGGTTGTCCAACCCCTTTATGAACTTAGTCCCCGCGGCGGTGGCGGGGTCTTTTGTCGTACCAAAATTTCAGAGCATTCCTATACAATCACCCTAGAAAAAATGATTGCGCAGTCATTTTATAGATTTATGTAACAGTTTGAAACCGGTGTCTGTATAGAAATATATAGGCATCGGTTTTTTGTGTGGAAAAATCCTAAGGAACTTAGCATGCAAGCAGAATTAGGATTTGAGTAAAGGAAAGGAGTATTTTATGAATTATCTGGAGGAATATTATAGTCATTATGATGAGGAGGGGCGTTTGCTTTCGAAGCATGGTCAGGTAGAGTATTTGACCACCATGAAATACATACAAGAATATTTGGGTGGAGATAAGACTAAACGCATTCTGGAAATTGGTGCAGGTACCGGACGATATAGTGTCACATTAGCAAAGGAAGGATATCGTGTAGATGCCTTAGAACTGACAGAACACAATTTGAAGCTTTTAAAAGAAAAGCTGTCCGGAGAGGAACGAATCACTCCTGTACAGGGAAATGCACTGGATTTAAGCAGATATGCAGACAATACCTTTGATTTAACACTGATGCTTGGACCTATGTATCATTTGTACAATGAGGAGGATAAATTGCAGGCACTAAAGGAGGCAGTAAGAGTAACGAAGCAAGGAGGTATCCTGATGGTAGCTTATTGTATGAATGATTCTACTGTGGTGAAATATGTATTTATGCAAGGACATTTGACGCAATGTTTGGATAAAAATAAGCTAACAGTGGATTTTCATTATATTTCAGAACCTGAGGATTTGTTTGAAGTTGTAAGGATTGAGGAGATATTCCGGCTGACAAAAGAATTGCCCGTAATCAGAGAAAAGATAATTGCAACGGATGGTGCCACCAATTATATGCGAGAAATCATCAATGCCATGGATGAAGAAACCTTTGCTTATTGGTTAAAGTATCATTTCTGTACTTGTGAAAGAATGGACTTGATCGGGGCTACAAGCCATAGTCTGGATATTTTGAGGAAGGAGTGATTTGCATGAGAACACCGATTTTAGAAACGCAGCGTTTGATTTTACGCCCTTTATGTCTGGCAGATGCAGAGGAGGTTTTTACGAACTGGGCAAGTGACCCTGAAGTTGCTAAGTTCATGACATGGAGTACCCACCCCAATGTAGAAGTAACAAAAGCATGGCTGGCAGAAGTGGAAGCAAACAGTACCGATTCAGAGAGTACCTACGACTGGGGATTTGTCAGAAAAGAGGATGGTAAGCTGATAGGAAGCGGAGGTCTTTATTATAAAGAACAACAAGAAGCATTTGACTTAGGCTATAACATTATGAAAGGATGTTGGCATCAGGGATATACCACAGAAGCTGCTCGTGCTATAATAGAATTTGCCATAAATGTTTTAGGAGAGAAAAGATTTTATGCATATCATGCTGTGGAGAATCCGAACTCCGGTAAAGTCATGGAAAAGGTTGGATTTCGGTACTTTAAAGATGGTTCTTACGACAGTATGGATGGCACAAAGCATTTTGAGAGTAAGTGTTATGTGTTGGAAGTACAAGAGCCATATGAACTATTAGAATATCAGAAAAAGTATGAACCTCAATTGTTTGCGTTCTTAGAACAATGTTTACCGGAGTCAGGAAGAACTTTGGATATTAATGGCAGACATAGCTTTTATAAAAACATTGATAACTGTTTCAAAGCTTTTTGGTGTATGTTTGATGAAGGAAAGATAATTGGAGCAGTTGCAATAAAAGAGATGGATAAATGTTGTTGTGAATTGAAATCCTTGTACTTATTAGAGCGGTATCATGGTAAAGGCTATGGCAAGAGTTTGTTACAAAGAGCTATCACCTATGCAAAAGAAATTGGATATGAGAAAATATATCTGGATTCATTATCGACAAGTATAAAGGCTATTGCATTATATCGTAAAGCGGGCTTCGTAGATACGGAAAGGTATAATCAAAATGAACGTTCGGATGTTTTTATGATGTTAGATTTAAGTAAGGTAGGTGGGAGATGAGAGATCCTATGCAAATAATGAAAGCGACACAAGAACATTTACAAAAAGTAAAAGATATTACCCACAAAACAATTTCTGAGATATATCCACATTATTATCCCAAAGGAGTTGTAGATTTTTTTATCTCACATCACAAGGTAGAGAATATTAAGAAAGATATAGATGACGGGATTGTATACATAATGATGAATGATGGGACAGAAATCGGAACAGTGACTTTACGAGGTAACGAAATATGCAGACTTTTTGTATTGCCACAATATCAACATCAAGGAGTGGGACGACAATTATTGGATTTTGCTGAGACTATGATTAGCGAAAGGTATACAGAAATTGTGATAGATGCTTCGCTTCCGGCAAAGCAAATATATATGAAGAGGGGCTTTTTCGCAACGGAAACGCAAAAAATAGTTACTGACAATGGTGATGTTCTAGTTTATGATGTGATGAAGAAGTCTATTAAAATATGTGAAAGGGAATAGAATGAATTTTCAAAACTTTATAGACACAGTGAAACAAAATAATTGGGAGTTACACGGTATTGAAGTATTTCACAATGGAAAAGTAATTGAACAGTATAATATTAGTAATGCAAAGCAACGTCATCCCATCTATTCGGCCACCAAGTCCATTACCTCCTTAGCGGTTGGAATGGCAGTGGATGATGGAAAATTTGATATCAATGAATCTTTATATGAATACTTAAAGTCAGAGATACCGGTTTATGTAAACACTAAGCAGATGGAAAATTTGAAGCAAATTACCATTAAAAGGTTATTGACCATGTCAGTCAGAGGTTATTCCTTTCGTCCGGAAGGGGATAATTGGCTGGAATACTCTTTGATGTATCCTCTGGATAATGTAGAAGAGAAGGTGTTTGATTATTCCAATATTTCTGCCTATCTGGTCGGTGTAGCTGTAGCAAAGGCTTTGGACAGACATTTATATGATTACTTAGAGGAGCGTCTATTTGAGCCATTACAAATCATAAAACCGTTGTACCATAACTGTCCATCAGGATACTTTTATGGTGCCAGCGGCATGCAGTTAACAGTTGAAGAGTTAGCAAAAATCGGACAGCTTTGTCTGCAAAAGGGTATTTATAATGGTCAACGTGTTGTTTCAGAAGAATATTTGTCAGAGGCCACAACTGTACAGCAAGCGAACAGGGAAGGCGGTTATGGCTACTTTTTCTGGAAATATAAGGATGGGTATCTCATCAGCGGCAAGTGGGGACAAAGATGCTTACTTTTTCCGGATAGAGATTTGATGGTAACGTATTTGTCCAATATGGAGCATGGTTCTGAGAAGCTATCTCAGGCGGTGGAGGAATTTATTTTATCATCACGATAAAGGAGGTTAAACATATGGAGAAAGATATTGAAATTGTTAGACAGGCCAGGTGTAGCTTTAATCGAATTTTAAGTAACAGTATATATGCAGATATTATAAAAGATGATGCTCATTTAGAGATACTATTAAACTTACTAAATGGTAATAATTATAAAAGTATTTTGGATATTGGAACCGGAACAGGTTACTTGGCTTTTCCATTAGCAAAAATTCATCCAACAGCACAGGTTAGGGGAATTGATATAGCTGAAAAAGTAATTGAACAAAATGTTGAACGTGCAAAGGAACAAAACTATGTCAATCTTTCTTTTCATAGCTTTGATGGTATTGAATACCCATTCGAAAAAGAAAGCTTTGATTTAATTGTTACCAGATATGCATTTCATCATTTCCCCAACATTAAAAATTCTATTCAGCAAATGAAGAATTTATTAAATAGTGGCGGTAAACTACTGATTTCGGATCCACTGTGTCATTTGAATGATGACAATCACATGATTGATGATTTTATGCGTATTAAAAAAGATGGTCATATTCAATTTTATAGTAAAACAGAAATGGATGAATTATTTATAAGCAATGGTTTTATAAAAGAAAAACAAATAATAACACATATGAGTTTCCCCTTTGCTAAAAGAGATGAATATAATAAAGCTTTTGAAAATCACTCAGAAAACGAAAAATTGCTATATAAAATTGAAATGGATAATGGAATTGTTTGGGTGAAACATATTGAAGTAGGAAATACCATATATGTAAAACCTTAAAACAATAATAACAATTATAAAAAAACACTACACATCCTAACCTGTTTCTGTTATAATGGTTTACAGCGTTAGCGAAGAGAAGTGAGGAAATTTATCATGACAATGGATGAAAAAATCAAACGTATTAACGAATTATATCATAAATCAAAAGAAGAAGGCTTAACAGATGCCGAAAAGGTAGAACAGGCACAGCTTCGTGCAGATTATGTGGCAAGTGTTCGAGCAAATCTGAAAGGAAATTTAAATAGTATTACTGTTCAATATGAAGATGGTTCTACTGAGAAATTAAAGGACCGTGTTGAAAAGAAAAACGAGTGATATTAATTTTTAATAAGGTAAAAGAAATGCAATTTGATAAAGAGGAAAAGAAGCAGTTACGCAAGAGTGTACTGTCAAAAAGGGATTCTCTGCCAATGGAGTTGCGTCAGCAGGCAGATATGGCAATGGCTGACCGTATCATAGGTCACCAATGGTTTTATCGTGCGGAAGTATTGCTTGGCTTTGTGAACTATGGTAGTGAAATTTCTACCATAGAAATCCTGCAGGAAGCTATTCGCAAAGGGAAAAAGGTGTTTTTGCCCAAGATTGAGGGGGATGAAATGTTTTTCTATCTGATAAATGATCTGAAGGACTTGCAGGAGGGTTATAAGGGGATTCGAGAGCCTTTGGGAGATACGGAATGCTTCGATTACGATACCTACAGAGACCATAGGATATTGCTTCTCATGCCTGGTGTCGCCTTTGATAAATATGGCAATCGCATGGGCTATGGGAAAGGCTTTTATGATCGGTTTTTAGTGGAAAAAGAAGTATTACAAACCTATTCCATCGGAATTGGGTATGCTTGTCAGAGGGTAGAAGCGTTACCCACAGAAGAACATGATTTAAAACCCTATCAGGTAATTTTAGTTTAAGAGAAAGTGGTGAAATGATGAATTTAGAGACATTAGGAAAGCAGGCTGTAGAAGCCAAGTATATCCTGCAAACATTGACTACAGAAGTCAAAAATAATGCATTGGTTACTGTGGCAAATGCCTTGAAAAATAACAAAGAAAAATTATTATCTGCCAATGCCGTAGATATTGAAAATGGTGAAAAAAATGGAATGCATCCCGGTTTGGTAGACCGTTTACGATTAACAGAAGCAAGAATTGATGCTATGGCAGAAGGTTTGTTACAGATTGTAGATTTGCCGGACCCCGTAGGAGAATGTATGGAGACCTATGAACGTCCCAATGGTTTGCATATTGAAAAAAAGCGTGTTCCCATGGGAGTTATCGGTATTATTTATGAGTCCAGACCCAATGTAACCGCAGATGCTTTCGGACTTTGCTTCAAAACAGGCAATGCTGTGATTTTAAAGGGTGGCAGCGATGCTATTCACTCCAATATGGCTATTACCGAAGTGATACGAGATGGGTTGAAACAGGCGGGTGTGGTAGAGGATGCTATTCAGCTGATTACTGATACGGACCGTCAGATAACGGCACAATTTATGAAAATGAAGGAATATGTAGATGTATTGATTCCACGTGGCGGTGCAGGTCTCATCCGTGCGGTGGTAGAAAACAGTACCATTCCTGTTATCGAAACCGGAACCGGTAATTGTCACATCTATGTAGATAAAGATGCAGACATGGAGATGGCTGTGAATATCATCATGAATGCAAAAACACAGCGTATCGGTGTTTGCAATGCCTGTGAGTCTTTAGTGGTTCACAAGGATGCCAGAGAAGCTCTGTTGCCGGCATTAAAGGCTGCATTAGATACGAAGAATGTAGAAATTCGTGCCGACGAAGGAGTTCGGGAAATCATTGATGGTTGTCTGGAGGCAACAGAAGAGGATTTTGCTACAGAATATCTGGACTACATTATATCCATGAAAACTGTGGATAGTGTGGAAGAAGCCATTGCACACATTAATAAATATAACACCAAGCACTCCGAATGTATCATTACCAAGGATGCTGCGAATGCAGAAAAGTTCTTAAACGGTGTGGATGCTTCCTGTGTTTATGTAAATGCTTCTACCAGATTTACGGACGGCTTTGAATTCGGTTTTGGTGCAGAAATCGGTATCAGTACCCAGAAACTGCATGCCCGTGGACCTATGGGCTTGAAGGAACTGACTTCTTATAAATATGAAGTACGCGGTACTGGTCAGATTAGAGGCTAAGGAAAATATAAAAGTGCATTTTTTGCACGTTGGGTCTGCATAACGTGTACATTTCAGGAATGTTATTTTTCTTGTACATGTGATACTCTTTGAATATACAGCAAAGGTTCTAACCGATGCTTATATGTAATATGAATAAACATAAGAAAATGGAGGAGAGGTACTTATGAGTGGAGTAGTATTAAGTGGTTTAGGAATCGGCATGGCAGCCGTTCCGGTAGTATTGATTGTACTTGCAATCATTATTATTTTCTTTGCCGGTTATGTAAAGGCATCACCGGACACCGCAATCATTATTTCCGGTCTTCGTAAGAAACCGAAGGTATTGATTGGTAAAGCAGGTGTGAAGATTCCTTTCTTAGAGAGAAAGGATTCCTTGAATCTTCAGTTGATTCCCATTGATGTTCGTACTGCAAATGCAGTTCCTACAGCGGATTACATCAATATTAATGTGGATGCAACCGTAAACGTAAAAATCAGTGATGACGAAGAAAGATTGAAACTGGCTGCACAGAACTTCTTGAACAAGACCCCTGATTACATCGGTCGTGTAGCAAGAGAAGTTTTGGAAGGTAATGTTCGTGAAATCGTTGGTAAGATGGCTTTGGAAGAAATGGTTTCCGATCGTCAGAAGTTTGCGAACCTGGTAAAGGAAAACGCAGAGCCTGACTTGGCAGCAATGGGTCTGGATATCATCAGTTTCAACGTACAGAATTTCGTAGATGGCAACGGTGTTATTGAAAACCTCGGTGTGGACAACATCGTAAAGATTCAGAAGAATGCAGCTATTTCCAGAGCAGAGAGTGAAAAGGAAATCGCAAAGGCTCAGGCTATGGCGAAGAAGGAAGCAAACGAAGCACAGGTTAACGCTGACACCGATATTGCTATCAAGGAAAATGAATTGGCAATTAAGAAGGCAGAATTGAAGAAGGAATCTGATATTAAGAAGGCAGAAGCTGACGCAGCATATAAGATTCAGGAAGAGGAACAGCGTAAGACTGTAGAAATCACCACTGCTAATGCAAACATTGCAAAGCAGGAGAAGGAAATCTTAATCAAGCAGAAGGAAGCGGAAGTAATGGAACAGGCTCTGGATGCTCAGATTAAGAAGAAAGCGGAAGCAGAAAAGTTCGCAAAGCAGCAGGAAGCAGATGCACAGTTGTACGAAAGACAGCGTAAGGCAGAAGCAGAGAAGTTCGAAACCGAGAAACAGGCAGAAGCTCTGAAGGCTCAGGCTGAGGCTCGTAAGTTCGAAATCCAGAAGGATGCAGAAGCAAAGATGGCACAGGCAGAAGCTCAGAAGTATACCATGGAGCAGGAAGCAGAAGGTATCCGTAGCAAGGGTCTTGCAGAAGCAGAAGCTATCCGTGCAAAGGCTGTGGCAGAAGCAGAAGGTATTGAAAAGAAAGCAGAAGCTATGTTAAAGATGGGTGAGGCAGCTGTCCTTGAAATGTACTTCAAGGCACTCCCTGAGGTTGTGAAGAATGCTGCTATGCCTCTTGAGAAGGTTGATAGAATCACCATGTACGGTGACGGTAATAATACGAAATTAATCAAAGACATTATGAACACTGTAAATCAGGTAACCGATGGTTTGAAGGAATCTACCGGTGTGGATTTAACCGCAGTATTGTCCGGTTTCTTAGCAGGTAAGGCTTTGGAAGGCGGTAAGGACGCTGTTAATGTGAATGTAATCACAAATGACGACAAGCCTAACGCTTAATAGGAAGTTATGAAGTAAAAATTTAGGTAAGGAAGGAGCTTCGCGAAAACGAGGCTTCTTCTTTTGTGTTTTTTTGAGTTAGCTTTTGACACAATCTGCTACTTGCACGTCATAGGAAGTTTTGGTATCATATTATAGGATTTTAAGTGAAGAATATTATTGGATGGACTTTGTATTCCACAGAAGCGTTGGATAAAGGAGGATGTATCAATAATAATGAATGTGATAGATAAATTTTTAAAATATGTTAGTATAGATACTCGTTCGGACGAGGAAAGCACCACTTCCCCAAGTACTATCAAACAGCATGATTTGGCAAAGCTTTTGACTCAGGAGCTAGAAGCAATGGGAGCGGAGGAAGTTTTTTACGATACCGAGCATTGTTATGTATATGGTAGTATTCCTGCTACTGAAGGCGGCGAACAAATTCCTACTATCGGTTTCATCGCACATATGGACACTTCCCCTGCTATGAGCGGCACAAATGTAAAGCCTCGTATCCTGAAACAGTATGATGGACAGGATATTCTGTTGAACGCAGAGGAAAATGTGGTGTTAAAGGTTGCAGATTTCCCGGAAATTAAGAAGTATGTTGGTCAGGATTTGATTGTTACGGATGGTACCACTTTACTTGGTGCAGATGACAAAGCAGGAATTGCAGAAATCATGACTATGGCAGAATATTTATTAAAGCATCCGGAGCTTAAGCACGGGAAAATCCGTATCGGTTTTACTCCGGATGAAGAAATTGGTCAGGGACCGGATCATTTCAACGTAGAGCTCTTTGGTGCAGATTATGCATATACCGTGGATGGCGGTGCTTTAGGTGAGTTGGAGTTTGAGAATTTCAATGCAGCCGGAGCCAAGGTAACCGTACATGGACGCAATGTGCATCCCGGTTCAGCTAAGGGGAAAATGAAGAACGCTATTTTAATTGCTCAGGAATTTCAGAGCATGCTTCCCGTATTTGAAAATCCGATGTATACAGAAATGTATGAGGGCTTTTATCATTTGGACAATATCGTAGGAAATGTGGAAGAAACTAAGCTGGATTATATTATCCGTGATCATGATAAGGTGAAATTTACTGAGAAGAAAGCAAGATTTCTGGCCACAGCAGACTTTTTAAATGGCAAGTATGGTGATGGAACCATTGTGGTAGATATGGGTGATTCCTACTATAATATGAGAGAGGTTATCGAGCCTCATATGTTTTTGATAGATTTGGTAAAGGAAGCCATGGAAGAGTTAGAGATAGAACCCATTATCACCCCTATCCGAGGCGGTACGGATGGTGCCAGATTATCCTTTATGGGACTGCCTTGCCCTAATATTTGTACCGGCGGTGAAAACTTTCATGGAAAGTACGAATATGTTTGCGTGCAGTCCATGGAGAAAATCGTGGAGCTACTGATTAAGGTGGTTGGTAAGTTTGTGGAGAATGATTTCTAAAAGAACAACCGGTTATCACAAAAGATAACAAGAAGATAAGACGAGAGTATTATCCGTACAAAACAAAGAAATTGTATCATAGAAATAATGATAAAGAAGGAGAAAACCATGCAAGAGTATGATTTGACAAAGTACGATTTCCATACACCTGCGCCAACCACAGAGCCGGAGCGTCAATATTATTTCATGGCAAAGGCAAAGAACTATGTAGATAAATTAACTTCTGAGCTGGGACGTAAGCCAACCTGCTGTGTCACCACCTTTGGTTGCCAAATGAACAGTCGCGATAGTGAGAAGCTGGTGGGTATCTTGGAATTAGTTGGTTATGACATGACCGAAAAAGAACAGGCAGACTTCGTTATTTTCAATACCTGCACTGTTCGTGACAATGCCAATCAGAGAGTATACGGACGTTTGGGTGCCCTGAAAAGTTATAAGAAGAAGCATCCCGGCACGAAGGTAGCACTTTGCGGCTGTATGATGCAGGAGCCCACTGTAATACAAAAGATAAAGGATAGTTATCGTTTTGTGGATTTGATTTTCGGCACACATAATATTTACAAATTTGCCGAGCTTTTGGTTGCCACCTTTGAAAATAAGGGAATGGTTATTGATATTTGGGAAGACACGGACAAGATAGTAGAAGATTTGCCTGTAGAGCGTAAATATCCTTTTAAGTCCGGTATCAATATTATGTTCGGCTGCAACAATTTCTGTAGCTATTGCATCGTTCCCTATGTGAGGGGAAGAGAACGCAGCCGCCAGCCGGAGGATATTATCCGTGAAATCGAAAGTCTGGTAAAAGAAGGTGTGGTAGAAGTCATGCTTTTAGGTCAGAATGTAAACTCCTATGGCAAGAATTTGGAGAACCCCATGACCTTCGCACAGCTTTTGCAGGAAATTGAGAAAATCGAAGGCTTGGAGAGAATTCGTTTCATGACCTCACATCCAAAGGATTTGTCCGATGAATTAATCCGGGTCATGAAGAATAGCAAAAAGATTTGCAAGCATCTGCATCTTCCCTTACAGTCCGGTTCTACCCGTATCTTAACTGCCATGAACCGTCGCTATACCAAGGAACAGTATCTGGCACTGGCAGAAAAAATTCGCAAGGAAATACCGGACATCTCTCTGACAACGGATATTATTGTAGGCTTTCCGGGCGAGACAGCAGAAGATGTAGCAGAGACCATCGATGTGATACAAAAGGTTCGTTACGACAATGCCTTTACTTTTATCTATTCCAAACGAACCGGAACCCCGGCAGCGGCTATGGAAAATCAGGTGCCGGAAGAAGCGGTTAAGGTAAACTTCGACAAGGTACTAAAGGCTGTTCAGGATATGTCCAAAGAACAAGTGGGGCGTTTTCAAGGTCAGGTCATGGAAGCACTGGTAGAGGAAATAAACACACAGGATGCCTGTCTGGTAACCGGAAGGCTTTCTAACAATACCACTGTACATTTCCCGGGAGATGCTTCCCTGATAGGGAAAATTGTAAATGTCAGATTAGTAGAATGTCACGGTTTCTATTATATGGGCGAAATAGTAAACTAAATAGAAAGAATACAGCAACTAATTCGAAGCAGTCTGAGTTTTAGTTGCTTTTTCTTTTTTCTATTTTTGTGCAAAAATAATAAAACAAATTCAAAAATTAACCTAATCTATGGATATCTGCCACTTGAAAATTCACACAAAGCGGAATAATATAAATTTTGTATGAAATTTCAGTAAAGAATTCTTAACCAAGAGGATAAGAGAGGAAGATACTATGGATAAATTAAAACCCAAGTTGTTTTCGGTAATGAAAACCTACACGAAAGAACAGTTTATTAAGGACGTAATCGCAGGTATTATCGTTGCAATCATTGCGTTACCCCTGTCCATTGCATTGGCTCTGGCTTCCGGTGTAACCCCGGAAAAGGGTATTTATACTGCTATTACAGCCGGCTTCGTGATTTCCTTTTTAGGTGGTAGCCGTGTACAGATTTCCGGACCTACTGCAGCATTTGCTACCATCGTAGCAGGTATCGTGGCACAAAACGGAATGGAAGGCTTGATTATTGCCACACTGATGGCCGGTATTATTTTGATACTGATGGGTGTGTTCCGTCTGGGCAACCTGATTAAGTTCATTCCTTATACCATTACCACCGGTTTTACTTCCGGTATCGCCATTACGATTTTAGTGGGACAGATTAAGGATTTTCTGGGACTTACCATTGTAACGGAAGAGCCATTAATCGAAACTATGGAAAAGTTGAAGGCTGTATTTGAATTTATCGGTACCATCAATGTACAGGCTGTTATTGTTGGTGTGGTTTGCATGGTGATTTTGATTGGCTGGCCTTATTTACCGGGCTTTTGTAAGAAAATCCCTCCATCACTGATTGCAGTAATCGTAGGTATTATTATGGTAAAAGGCTTTGGTATGCAGGTAAATACCATTGGCGATTTGTATGTGATTTCCAACGATTTGCCTACATTATCTTTGCCGGCATTTAATATGGAAACCGTAAAGCATGTATTCCCGGATGCAGTAACCATCGCTATTTTGGCTGCGATTGAATCCCTGTTATCCTGTGTCGTAGCAGACAGTATGATTAACTCCAGACATCGTTCCAACATGGAATTGGTAGCTCAGGGTGCCGGTAACATTACCTCCGCTTTATTCGGCGGTATCCCTGCAACAGGTGCTATCGCCAGAACAGCAGCAAATATCAAGAATGGCGGACGTACCCCTATCGCCGGTATGGTTCATGCAGTTACCTTATTATTGATATTAATCGTATTGATGCCTTATGCAGCATTAATCCCTATGCCTACCATCGCAGCGATTTTGTTCATGGTAGCCTACAATATGTCTGAGTGGCGTAAGTTCCTTCATTTATTGAAGACTGCTCCTAAGAGTGATATTTTAGTATTGGTAACTACCTTTGTATTGACTGTAGTATTTGATCTGGTAGTAGCTATTGAAGTTGGTATCATCATGGCAGCAATTTTGTTCATGAAGCGTATGAGTGATGTTACTGAAGTAGAAGGTTGGAAGTACTTAGATGATGAGCATGATCAGGACAGCGTTTCCTTGCGTGAGGTTCCTCATAACACCTTAGTTTATGAAATGACCGGACCATTGTTCTTTGGTGCTGCTGACAAGATTTTAACCATTGCTCTCAAAGACAATACTAACTGTCTGGTACTTCGTATGCGTAGTGTAAACGCTATGGATGCAACAGCAATGCACAATTTCGAAGCACTTTTGGATACCTGTGAAAAGAAGAATGTACAGTTGATTTTATCTCACGTAAACGAGCAACCTATGAGTGTGATGAAGAAGTCCGGCTTCTACGAAAAGGTAGGAGAGAAGAACTTCTGTGTACATATTGATGAAGCTTTGAAGAGAGCGAAAGAATTGGCGTAAAAATATAGTATAAAAATAATCAGGGCAATTGCGTATTGACCCTGATTATTTTATGCTTGATAAGAAGTTTTGTAATAATCTGATTTGTTCATCATTTAAGGAAGAGACATCTAAATATTTCGAAGTGCTTTTCTCTACCCCCAATAAATAATCCACAGAACATCGATATAAACCGGCAAGTGACATTAAATTTTCTACACTGGGAACTCGTTCGGAGCTCTCGTAATTGGAAATAATACTGGGTGATACACCCAATACAGAAGCCACTTCCTTCTGAGACAGTTTTAATAATTGTCTTTGTTTTTGTAATCGTTCACCCAACCCATTTACCATGTATCCATACCTCCAAATTTATATTACTTTATACAGTATTGCTTTAGGAAAAAATAAATATGCTTAGAGCATTGCAATAATTGCTTAAAGATGATATAATTCAATTGCTGTTTATTGAAACAAAAAGAAAGTGAGGGAAAAGTATGAGAAAACATGTAAAACTAACAATGCTCGGACTATGTTTATGGATGATGTTCGGAAATATAACCGGTTGTGGTAATGAAAATATCGGAACTTCTGTTGGAACTGCAAATAGCATCGATACTACAGATAATGAATATTTGGATAATTCAACATTGTCTGATTCAGACGTTATAAATAACGAAAGTACCACGAATTCGGATGATAATAATGAAAATAATACTACTCAGGAAGAAGCGGCACCCCGTATTTCATTATTAACTGAAGTGATTGTACATAATGCTGACGGTACAAGTTATACCAAAGAAGCATATGAATATGGCGATAACGGAAAGCTGAAAACAAGGAAAGAATATGCCGAAGATGGTACTTGTACAGAAACTTTATATCAATATGATGATTTAGGGAATAAGATTAAGGAAGAAGAATTTTCACATGATGGAACATTAGATGCATCTTACGAATATGATTCTAATGAAAATTTATTAAATAGGTATACTTATAGTGATGATGGTAGTATATTTTATGGAAAAGAAAATGAATACACTACCGATGGAACTTTGATGAAATCAAGGTTCTATTCAAAAAGATTTTATGAAGAGGACTGGCTTACCGAATTTGAACAGCAATTTGATGATGCTGGTAATTTGGTATATTTTTATAAGCGTGGTAACTTAAATGTGTGGCCGGAAACCAACCATTCGATTGAAGAATACTTATATGATGAATCCGGGAACGTTACCAGAGAATATCAGCGTTATGATTATGGCTATGAAGATGGAAGAAGTAGTGAAGTTGAAAATCGGATAGAATATGTATATGATACCAATGGTCGTTTGGCAGAAACATTATATTTATATTTCGATTTCGACAACACGAATCCTGATAGTCGATATAAAGATAAATATGTTCACGAAGAATACGATTCCAATGGAAGGGTTTTGTCCGAATCATATTATTGGTTGTGGTATATGGATCCTGAAATCTTAGAATCTAAATATGAATATGAGTATGATTCAAAAGGTAGAATGACTAGAAAAAATCAATATAATTCCAGCGGTGAATTATTGTTTCGTACAGAATATATACACACAGATGGAACAAATTATTGCAAGGCGTTTCAATACAATAATGCAGGTGAACTGGTATCTGTAACAGAATGTGAGTTGGATGAACGTACCGGCAAGCTGATTAATCATATGGTTATAGATGGTGACCCTGATATAATAGGTAATTTCTATGAATTTGATAATGCTAATCATCTTACCAAAATAACACGCCACACAAGTGAGGGAGAGGAAATTTTAATATATTTTGCTGAATACGATGAAAACGGCATTCTACGAAAAAAACAAGGTACCGATTATTCGCAGAATCCAAGTGCTGTTGAGTTTAGTCGTACCTTGGAAACATCTATTTATGATTCTAACGGCAACCTTGTACAATTTATGGAAGAATATAATGACACTGTTGAAACAACGACTTACAATAAAATTGGAAATAAAATAGAATATAAAGATGAAAGTCCCGAAAAACAAATTTGTATTATATTTGAATATGATGAAAACAATAACCTTATAAGTGAAACTGCAAGTATTAATGGGGAACCGGATTATTGGATTGAATATATTTACGAATATATTGATTTCGAATAGAGTAATATTTTTGTACTATAATATTTTAGAAAAATACATTATTACTTACTTCAAAAATACTTGTAAATATATAAATAAATGATATAATTATCTAAGAACTATAGTGTAATTATTATATACAATACACAAGAAGTATTTTGTTCCGTTTAGTTATTCAAACAATTTAATATGGGGATATTCCCGTAGATAAAACGGGGATATCTCATGTTTCTTTCCCTGTTTTATATAGATAAAAGCTATAACTATTACTTGAAGCAGACAGGGAAGGAGAAGATTAATGAAATTTGAATGGGACGAAGGAAAAAATGATATTAACAAGACTATAACAATTAACTCAGGACAAAAACCAACCGCAGAACAACTAAAAGAAGTAGAAGAAGCTACCAAAAGCCCCATTGTGTTTGATGAAGATTGTGAAGAATTATCACCGGCCATGATGAAAGCTTTTCAGTGTGCAGTAACTCAAAGAAACAAAAGGAAAAATGCTTAATACTTCATACAAAAATAAGTTTTACAACCACAACATTTTGTGGTAATATAGGAACGGATGCACATTTTGTGTGTCCGTTTCGTGCGTTAAGAAAGTGAGGAAACAAAAGTGGCTGAGCTAACCCCCATGATGCAAAAATATATGGAGACCAAAAAGGAATACCCGGATTGCATCCTTTTTTATCGTTTGGGCGATTTTTATGAAATGTTCTTTGAAGATGCACTGACTGCATCCAAGGAGTTGGAAATCACTCTGACCGGTAAGTCATGTGGGTTGGAGGAGCGTGCCCCTATGTGTGGTGTTCCCTATCATGCAGTAGAGGGGTATTTGAACAAGTTGGTTTCCAAAGGATATAAGGTAGCTATCTGTGAACAGATGGAGGATGCCAAGTTTGCCAAGGGTCTGGTGAAGCGTGAAGTGACCCGTATCGTTACCCCCGGCACGAATTTGAATATGCAAGCCTTGGAAGCTACGAAGAATAATTACATCATGTGCATCACCTATACTCCCACGAAAATCGGTCTGGCAACAGCAGACGTTACTACCGGCGACTTCTATACCACAGAGGTGGAGGATGCCCGCAGACTGATGGATGAGCTCATGAAGTACCAGCCATCGGAAATCATTTGTAATGACGCATTTTTAATGAGTGGATTTGATATTAACGATTTACGCAATCGTTTACATATTGCTTTTAGCACAGTAGAACCCTATTATTTTGATGATGAGGGTGCACAGAAATGTATTATGAAGCATTTCGGGACGAAGAGTCTCATCGGACTGGGCTTAGAGGATTTCCCCACAGGTACCATTGCTGCTGGTGCATTATTGCAATATCTGTTGGATACCCAGAAAAATGATTTGGTGCATATCAATCATATTCAATCTTATTTAACCAGCAAATTCATGCTGTTAGATAGCTCCACCAGACGTAATTTGGAGCTTTGTGAAACCTTACGGGAAAAGCAGAAGCGTGGTTCCTTGTTGTGGGTTTTGGATAAGACGAAAACAGCCATGGGTGCCCGTACTCTTCGAAGCTATATTGAACAGCCCTTGTTGGATAAGGAAGCCATGGAAGCCCGATTGGACGCTGTGGAGGAGTTTTGTAAGGATTCCGTATCCCGCGATGAAATCAGAGAGTATTTGAATCCTATTTATGATTTAGAGCGACTTTTGAGTAAAGTTACCTATAAAACAGCCAATCCCAGAGATTTGATCGCTTTTCGTAATTCCTTGGAAATGCTGCCTCATATCAAAGCAGTTTTGAGCGGCTTTCAAAAGGAGCTTTTGACTGAAATTTATGAGGATATAGAAGGCTTAGAGGATATTTACAGTCTCATAGAAGCGGCAATCGTGGAGGAACCGCCCCTTCTGGTACGTGAGGGTGGTATTATCAAAGATGGTTTTCACGAGGATATTGATATGTTCCGTAATGCCAAGCGGGATGGCAAGCAATGGCTGGCGCAGCTGGAGGAAGAAGACCGTGAGCGTACCGGTATTAAGAATTTAAAGATTAAATACAACAAGGTATTCGGTTATTATTTTGAAGTAACCAATTCCTTTAAGGATATGGTGCCGGAGGATTATATCCGTAAACAGACCTTAGCCAATGCAGAGCGTTATACTACCCCCAAGCTTAAAGAGCTGGAGGATACCATACTCAATGCCGAGGATAAGCTCTATACGTTGGAATATGACCTATTCTGTGAAATCCGTGACAAGGTAGCCGGTGAGCTGGAGCGTATTCAAAAAACAGCCAAGGCTATCGCACGATTGGATGTGTTTGCCTCCCTTTCCTATGTAGCAGAGCGGAATCACTATGTGAGACCCAAGCTCAACGAAAAGGGTGTCATCGATATCAAGGATGGTCGACATCCTGTAGTGGAAATGATGATTGACCATGATTTGTTTATTGCCAATGATACCCAACTGGACAATAATAATCACTTGATTTCCGTCATTACCGGACCTAATATGGCTGGTAAATCCACCTATATGCGACAGAGTGCCTTGATTGTTTTGATGGCTCAGCTTGGTAGCTTCGTACCGGCGAAAAGTGCCAATATCGGCATCGTGGACCGTATCTTTACCCGTGTAGGTGCTTCCGATGATTTAGCCAGTGGTCAGTCTACCTTTATGGTAGAAATGAACGAGGTGGCAAATATTTTGCGTAATGCAACCTCTAACAGTTTGTTGATTTTGGACGAAATCGGTCGTGGTACTTCTACTTTTGACGGTTTGAGTATTGCCTGGGCAGTGATTGAACATATCAGCAATAAGAAGCTGCTGGGTGCCAAGACATTATTCGCCACCCATTATCATGAATTGACGGAACTGGAAGGAAAAATCAATAATGTAAACAATTATTGTATCGCTGTCAAGGAATGCGGAGATGATATTGTATTCCTCAGAAAGATTATTAAGGGTGGTGCAGACCGCAGTTACGGTATTCAGGTAGCTAAACTGGCCGGAGTACCGGACATGGTAATCGACCGTGCCAAGGAAATCGTGGAACAGCTTACCAACAATGATATTATCGAGAAAATCCAGAGCATCGCAGTCAATGTGAAGAATGACAGCCATTCCAAACCCAAGCAACCCAAATACGATGAGGTGGATTTGGCACAAATGTCCCTATTCGACACGGTGAAGGATGAGGATGTATTGAAGGAACTGGAGGAGTTGGAGATTTCTACCATGACACCTCTGGATGCGATGAATACCCTGTATCGCTTGCAAAACAAGCTGAAAAACAGATGGCATATGTAATTTTTAGCCTAGTGCTATAAAATATAATTTTTTGCTACGGCAGAGAGGAGATTTCTTATGGGATTATTAGACATTTTCAAGAAGAAAACAGGACCAAAGGCAGTAAAGGTAACAGAGGGTGGTTCCTCTGTGTACAAGTATGAGGAAAAGGAGAACACAGGATATCGTCCGCCGGTTGCTTACGGAAAGTATGCAGAGGAAGTGTGTGCATATTTTGATGCATTGTTCCCGGACAGAGAAGAAATAGTTTGTCATGAATTATTGTCCGATTTGGTACATATTGATGTGTATATCCGTAAACCCAATGCAGAGCAGAATTTCTACGTGGTTTATACCACAGGTATGAGTGATATGCCAAACAATCTGCCGAAAGAATTAACAAAGCATAAAGAGTTGTTGTACAATGAGTTATTTATATTCCTTCCTGCCAGCTGGAAGTTTGCAGATGCAGGCAGACAGATGACCAGAGAAGAACAGGAAGATGCTTGGATTATCAATTATATTAAGTTCCTGGCACGCTTCCCTCATGAATACAATACCTGGTTGGCTTATGGTCATACCTTACCCAACGGACCGGAATATGCACCTCTTTGTGACAAAACCCGTATGGGTGGTGTAGTATTGTCTCAGACAGATAATGCACTGGGCGGTTTCGAGGCAAAGGATGGCAACATGATTAACCTTTTAATGGTTATTCCTGCATATCAGGAGGAAATCGAGTACAAGTTAAAATATGGAATGGACGGTCTGAACGAAGTATTCTCAAAGAATGAAATGCCTATGGTTTTGGATTTAAACAGACCAAACTATTGCAGCGACTTCAAGGAGCGTCTGGATTAATCACGAGGATTTTATGAATCAGATACATGTTTTAGACAAGGAAACAATTGATAAAATAGCTGCCGGTGAGGTGGTGGAACGTCCTGCCAGCGTGGTAAAAGAGCTGGTGGAAAATGCAATCGATGCAGGTGCCACCTCTATAACGGTAGAAATCAAGGATGGCGGTATCAGCTTTATGCGCATTACGGACAATGGTTCCGGAATTGCCAAGGATCAGCTTCGTACGGCCTTCCTTCGTCATGCTACCAGCAAAATAGAGAATGCAGAGGATTTGAGCCGTATTGCTTCTCTGGGCTTTCGTGGTGAGGCATTATCCAGTATCTCCGCTGTAGCACAGGTAGAAGTAATCACCAAGACGGCCGATTCTCTCACCGGGAATCGTATGGTCATTGAGGGTGGTACAGAAAAAGCCTTCGAAGAGGTAGGTGCTCCGGACGGAACCACCTTTTTAATCCGCAATTTGTTTTTCAATACGCCGGTCAGACGTAAATTTTTGAAACATCCACCTACAGAAGGTGGTTATATCGTGGATTTGATGGAGCATATGGCTTTATCCAGACCGGATATTTCTTTTAAATTTATCGTCGGCAGTCAGACCAAGTTCTACACCTCAGGAAACGGTGATTTGAAGGAAGTAATTTATCGTATCTATGGAAGGGATATTTCCAGTCAGGTAATCCCTATTGATTTTGAGGAAGATGGTTTCTGTATCAAGGGCTATTTAGGCAGTCCTGCTTTGGTGCGTTCCAATCGAAATCATGAAATTTATTTTTTAAATGGTCGTTTCATCCGTAGTCAGGTGATATCCAAGGCGATTGAAGAGGGCTACAGCCAGTATCTGATGCAGCATAAATTTCCTCTCTGTATCCTGCATATGACCGTAGAGGATAAATCCCGAGTAGATGTCAATGTCCATCCTACCAAGATGGAAGTGCGTATTTCCGATGGACCGGCGGTATATCAGTTGATTTCCACGGCAATTCGGGAATGCTTGAAACAAAAAGAAATGATACCCGAGGCTACCTTGCCGGAGCAGAAGAGACCTATATCAGCATCCGGAGCTGGTGCATCAAAGACTGTGGCAGAATCCACCGGCAGAATAACTGTATCGAAACCGTATAGTTCGATGACTAATCCGGTCAAATTACCTGTGACATCGAATACACCTGTGAGAGGTATCACAGAACAACCTTCTCATGGTAATAGTCATAACATGAATAGTTTAGGTGCTGCTTCGAGTAACACCTCAAAGACCTTGCCGAAACAGGGTACTAGCTTTCATTATGGTATCAAAGAACTGGAAATCATGACAGCAACCTTGTCTGAGTGTGAACAGAAAGATAAGCAGGAAAGCAATTCAGAATCCCCTGTGGTGCCAAACACGACCATGATACCGATACTTGAAAAAACCAAACTTTCCGTACCGGAACCCTTTGAAATCAAACGTGGTGAACAGTTCAAAGTTATGGAAGAGGTACGTTACGAGGCTGAACGGGCACAGGGAAATGATTTCAAGCAGGAAACCTTATTTGATACCAAGGTTTTAATAGAAGAAAATCGTATGAAATATCGTATCATCGGTCAGGTATTTGATACCTACTGGTTGATACAGTTTGAAGATAAATTATATATTATTGACCAGCATGCAGCACATGAAAAGGTGAAATATGAACGTTTCATCAAGCAATATCAGGAAAAATCCATCCTTACACAGAATTTGATGCCGCCTATTATCGTAAGCTTAACCGGTCAGGAAGAAAGTATCCTGAAGGAATACGAAGAAACCTTTCAGGCATTGGGCTTCGAGGTAGAAGCTTTCGGCGGCAATGAATATGCCTTACGAGCTGTTCCGGTGGATTTGTACGGCTGTAATGAAAAACAGATGTTTCTGGAAGTGTTGGATGAACTGGCAGAAGTAGGTCCCAGAGGAAATCTAAAGGTTGTGGAAGAGAAGATAGCCTCTATGTCCTGTAAAGCAGCTGTAAAAGGAAATAATACGCTGAGCAGAGAAGAAGCTGAGAAGCTGATTGATGAGCTTTTGACACTGGAAAATCCTTACAACTGTCCCCACGGAAGACCTACTATTATCACAATGAGCAAGTATGAAATGGAGAAACGTTTTAAACGATGATGGAAGCCAAGAAGAAACCTTTGATTATCTTAACCGGTCCCACAGCGGTGGGAAAAACCAATCTGTCCATCCAACTGGCCAAGGCGGTGAATGGAGAGATTATTTCTGCGGATTCCATGCAGGTTTACAAAGGTATGGATATTGGTTCTGCCAAGATTACACCCGAAGAGATGCAGGGAGTTCCCCATCATTTATTGGATATTCTGGAGCCTTGGGAAGAGTTTAATGTAGTAGTATTCCAGCAAAAGTGCAAAGAAGCTCTTGCCGGCATTTATGAACGTGGTCATATTCCTATACTAACCGGAGGCACCGGCTTTTATATTCAGGCAGTCTTAAAGGATATTGACTTTACTGAAAATGAAGACAATAATGCATATCGTTCAGAATTGGAGGCTTTGGGTGAAAAAGAAGGAGCACAAGTGCTTCATAACATGCTGGCACAGGTGGACCCGGAAGCTGCAGTAGCTATCCATGCAAATAACATGAAACGCGTCATTCGTGCCTTAGAGTTTCATCATTTCACCGGTGAGAAGATATCGGACCATAACGAAAGAGAAGCAGAGAAGGAGCCGGCTTACAATTTTTGCTATTTTGTATTAAATGATGAACGCAGTCTCCTTTACGAACGAATCGAGCAACGTGTAGATATTATGTTAGAGAATGGCTTAGTAGCGGAAGTAAAACGCCTTGTTGACAAAGGCTGTACCCGCAACATGGTAGCCATGCAGGGCTTAGGCTACAAGGAAATCGTTGATTACTTGGATGGCAAAATCACTCTGGAAGAAGCCATCTATATCATCAAGCGTGACACCCGCCATTTCGCCAAGCGACAGATTACATGGTTCAAACGTGAGAAAGACGTGATTTGGGTAAACAAGCCGGATTTTGGGTATAACGACGAAAAAATCTTGGAATATATGATAGAACAATTAAAACTTAAGGAAATGTTATAATGATAACACATTTTTTTCTGGCATAACCATTAGGATACAAAAGGAGTAAAACCATGAACAACTTTGAAATATTTCACAATCTCGGCATCAGTCGGGAAGTGTACGAATACGGAGAAACTATCCTGAAAAATTTAAAGGAACGTTTCGCCACCATTGATGACAATGCAGAGTACAATCAGCTCAAGGTATTAAAGGCCATGCAGGACAATCAGGTTAGTGAGGCCTGTCTGTTAGGTACTACCGGTTATGGTTATAATGATATGGGTAGAGATACCTTGGAGGCAGTGTATGCTTCTTTGTTCCACACAGAGGATGCTTTGGTTCGTCCACAGATTACCTGTGGTACTCATGCACTGGCACTGGCTCTCATGAGCAATCTGCGTCCCGGAGACGAACTACTTTCCCCGGTCGGCAAGCCTTATGATACCTTGGAAGAGGTAATCGGTATCCGTGAGACACCGGGCTCCCTGTCAGAATATGGTATCACCTACAAACAGGTAGATTTGTTACCCGACGGCAACTTCGATTTTGAAAATATTAAAAAAGCAATTAACGAACGTACCAAGCTGGTGACCATTCAGCGTTCCAAGGGCTATCAAACCAGACCTACATTATCCGTAGCCCGTATTGAGGAATTGATTGCCTTTATTAAGAATATTAAGCCGGATATTATCTGTATGGTGGACAATTGCTACGGAGAGTTTGTAGAAGCCGTAGAGCCCTCAGATGTGGGAGCGGATATGGTAGTGGGTTCTCTGATTAAGAACCCGGGCGGTGGTCTGGCACCTATCGGCGGCTATATCGCAGGTAAGAAATCCTGTGTAGAAAATGCGGCTTATCGTCTGACTTCACCGGGGCTTGGCAAAGAAGTAGGAGCTTCCTTAGGGGTTCTGTCTTCCTTTTACCAAGGTTTGTTTCTGGCACCAACAGTAACAGCCGGTGCCTTAAAAGGTGCTATTTTTGCAGCAAATATTTATGAAAACTTAGGTTTTGGTGTGGTTCCCAACAGCACAGAAAGCCGCCACGATATTATACAGGCAGTTACTTTTGGCAATCCTGAGGGTGTTATCGCTTTTTGTCAGGGCATACAGGCGGCAGCTCCCATTGACAGTCATGTGACACCGGAGCCTTGGGATATGCCCGGCTATGATGCACAGGTGATTATGGCGGCAGGTGCCTTTGTGTCCGGTTCCTCCATAGAGCTTTCTGCGGACGGACCCATCAAACCGCCTTATGCAGTGTATTTCCAAGGCGGTCTGACCTGGCAGCATGCCAAGTTTGGTATTCTGAAATCTTTGCAGTCTCTGGTAAACAAAGAGCTGGTTACCAAAGAAGCTGTTGTAGAAGCATGTAGAAAAATAGCAAATGCATAGAAAAATTTAAGAGTTTCTGCGACATATTTTCTATGAAATTTGTGTACACAGGTTTCAAAATATGGTAATATAATAAAGTGTATTGAATATACATGGGAGATTACAAAAGAAAGTTGAGGAACTGCATTGAAAAGAGTGAACTGGGGATTTGTGATTTTAGTGCTTATCGGTTTTGTCATAGGCGGTTTCATCGGTACGTATTTCGAAGGTACCTTTCTGAATTACGGAAAGACCTTTGGACTGACCAATCCGATTGAATTGAACTTAGGCTTTATTATCTTTACCTTTGGTCTGAAAATCCAGATTTCAATTGCCAGTGTTATCGGTGTCATCATCGCACTGGTTGTGTATAAGTTTATTCGATAACCTTGTCACTGTCGGAGAAGGCAGATAAGGAGTATCATTGAAAAATAGAATAGCAAAAGAACAAAAGCACACATGTAACGAAAACCTGCCTTATGAAAAGTTTTTGCGGTTTGGTCCCCAAGCATTGACGGAAAGCGAATTGCTTGCCATTATTCTGCGAACAGGTACCAAGGACAAAAGTGCCTTGGAGCTGGCAGAGGAAATCCTTTCTATGTCAGAAACACCTCGGACAGGCTTATTAGGTCTGTATGACCTTCCTTTAGAACAATTATTAAAGGTAAAAGGCATCGGTGAAGTAAAAGCAGTAAAAATCAAATGCATTACAGAGCTTGCCATGCGGATTAACAGTGCCTGTGCCAGAGATGGTTTGATTGTAACGAAACCGTCAACGGTAGCCAATTACTTTATGGAAAAGCTCAGGCACCGTCGTAAGGAATGTGTAGTGATTGTCTGTTTGGACGGAAAGGGGCAAATGCTCCGTGAAGTAATGTTGTCCAGCGGAAGTATTAATATGTCTCTGATATCGCCCAGAGAGGTTTTTCTGGAAGCTCTGCGGTGTGAAGCGGTCAGTATCCTGTTAGTACACAATCATCCCAGCGGAGATCCCACTCCCAGCACCAGCGATATCAGCATTACGAAAAACCTGCAACAAATGGGGGAAATGTTAGATATACCGCTTTTAGACCACATTATTATTGGTGATAATCGTTATATGAGCTTCAAAGAACAGCAGTATTTATAGCAGAAAGGGGTTGTCAAATTGGCTAACAACGTATTTGGTATTGATTTAGGTACCAGTAATATAAAAATTTACAGCAAGAACGATGACAAGATTTTATTGGAGAAGAATATGATTGCCATAGAGAATAAGAATACCTTATTCGCTTACGGCGATTCAGCTTTTGATATGTATGAAAAGGCGCCCAGCAATATTCGAGTTTCTTATCCATTGTCTAATGGTGTGATTGCAGATATTAAGAATATGGAAACATTGGTAAAATTCTTTATCAGTGATTTTCAGGATGGTTCCCTGAAGCCTTCCGATTTCTATATTGCAGTTCCTACGGATGTTACGGAAGTAGAAAAGAGAGCTTTTTATGATTTGGTGAAGGATGCCGGTGTGAAAGCAAAGAAGATTATGGTGGTGGAAAAGGCCGTTGCAGATGGTCTGGGCATGGGCATCGATGTGAAAACCTCTCAGGGTGTTATTATTGTAAATGTAGGTTTTGACACCACCGAGATTTCCATTCTTTCTTTGGGCGGTATCGTACTCAGCCGACTGATTAAGGTTGGTGGTGCAAAATTCGATGATGCCATCCGTAATGCAGTAAAGAAAGAATTCAGCCTGATTATCGGCGGAAAGACTGCAGAAAATATCAAGATATCCATTCCAGAACTGGACGAAGAGGGAAAAGGTGCTATTGTTTACGGACGTGATATTGTTACCGGACTTCCTGTGGAAAGAGAAATTCCTACCAAGCTGGTAATTGATTCTCTGGAAGAATATTTTAATACTATTGTAGATAATGTAAAGGTAATTTTGGAAAGAACTCCACCCGAACTGGCAGCTGATATTTATCGTAACGGTATTTACTTAACCGGCGGTGCATCCCAGGTGGCTCATTTGGCAGAACGCCTGAATCAGGGTACCGGTCTGAAGGTAAATATTTCTGAGAATCCACTTACCAGTGTGGCTATTGGTCTGTCCAAAATCATTAATGAGGATAACTACAAATCTGTCGCTTATGCAATTGAAGGGATGAGTAAATGAGCCCGGTAGTAAAAAGAAAAGGGGAGAGATTTACGATACCAAGTAAATATCTCCTTTTTGTTTTGACATGTCTGTGTACCGTACTGATGGTAGTAACCATTAGTACCGATGTATTGAATAAACCATTGAATACTGCTGTCGGATACATAGTAGTGCCTTTTCAGCAGGGAATTAGTAATGTTGGCGGCTGGTTGTCCCGTCGCTCCGAAGAATTGGTGCAAATCAAGCAGTTGCTGGATGAGAATCAAAAATTAAAAGAGCAGGTAAATGATTTAACGGTAGAAAACACTTTGCTTCAGCAGGACAAGGCAAAGCTGATACGTTTAGAAGAGCTTTATAAGATGGACCAACAATATGATACCTATCACAAGGTTGGTGCAGAAATAATCAGTCGTGACACCAGTAACTGGTATTCCAACTTTACCATCAATAAAGGTCTGGAAGATAGTCTGGCTCTGGATATGAATGTCATCGCAGATGGTGGTCTGGTAGGACGCATCACCTCTATCGGGCCGAACTGGGCAAAGGTTACCTCCATTATTGCAGATAATGCTAATGTTTCTGCCAAAACCCTTGCAAGCTCCGATACCATGATTGTTTCCGGCGACTTAGAGGCCATGAAGAGCGGTGTCATCCGTTTTCAGCAATTAATCGACAGTGCCAATCAGGTGGCAGCCGGTGACAAGATTGTTACTTCACACATCAGTGACAAATATTTACCGAATATTTTAATTGGTTATGTATATTCCATCGAAACAGATTCCAATAATCTGACCAAGTCCGGTTATATTTCCCCGGCAGTGGATTTCGAACATTTGGAAGAGGTTTTAGTGATTTTGGAAACCAAGGAAGAGCTTATTACCGAATAGAATAGGAGAATTGTAAATTGTTAAGAAAGTTTACCGTCTCTATCTTAATATTATTATGCTTTGTATTGCAAAGTACCGTATTTCGCAGTCTGGCCTTTGCCGGAATCGTACCGAATCTTATGATTATCCTGACCTCCTCCTTTGGCTTTATGCGAGGAGAAAACGAAGGTCTGATCATCGGCTTTTTGTGCGGTCTGATGAATGATATTTTTTTCGGGGATGTTTTAGGTTTTTATGCGTTAATACTGATGTATATTGGGTATTTAAATGGTAAGTTCAATCGTATTTTTTATCCGGAGGATATAAAGCTTCCCATAGGACTTATCATCCTTAGTAATCTATCCTATAGTATGATTTGTTATATATTATTATTCCTGTTAAAGGGGAAGTTTCATTTCTGGTTCTACTTTAAAAGCATTGTATTACCGGAAATGGTTTATACCATCGTCATAACCTGCATTTTGTATCCATTGATATTATTTATCAATAACCGATTAGAGCTTTTTGAGCACAAGCGAAGAAGAAGAGGCGCATAGTTTTGTTTGATTTTTTTGACAGAATAAAAGAGGATTTGATTAATTTCATAACGAACCGCATCACCATACTTACCTTTGTGTTTCTGGCTCTGGGTGGTGTCCTGATTTATCGTTGCTTTGATTTACAGATAGTACAGGGGCAGAAGTATCTGGATCAATTTATTTTGCAAACAGAAAAAACACGCGATATTTCCAGTTCCAGAGGCAGTATCATGGATGTGAATGGTGTGGTTCTGGCTTATGATGAACTGGCCTATTCCGTAAAAATAGAAGATGTTTATGAATCCGGCAGAGGGAAAAATGCCAAGCTCAATAAAACCATCTACACCTTAATAAAATATATTGAAAAAAACGGTGACCAGATTATTGAGGATTTTAGTATTATTTTAAATGAGAATAATCAATATGAGTTCACAGTAGACGGTACTCGACGCAATCGTTTTCTGGCAGATGTGTATGGTTATAAAACCATTGATGAAATGCTGGAGAAAAAGCCTGAATTGGCAGATAGTACTGCGTTGGATGTTATTGAATATCTGGCCGGCACGAAAAAGTTTGCCATTGGTGACTACGAAGTATCCGGAGATAGCAAGACGGACTTTGTACCCGGTAAGGGATATACCAGAAAAGAATTATTACAAATGGTTACTATTCGATATTCCATGTGGCTGACCTCCTATCGTAAATATGTAGGAACCACCGTAGCTACCGATATCAGTGATGAAACGGTTGCTGTTATTATGGAAAACAGTGCCAATCTGGAAGGTGTCTCCATTGAAGAAGATACCGTACGCCGCTATACGGAGGATAGTCATTACTTTGCACATATCTTGGGATATACCGGAAAAATATCTTCGGAAGAGCTGGATGCCTTGAATCAACAGGATTTGGCGGAGGGCGGTGACGGTACCCGTTACAGTCTCAATGATATGGTCGGGAAAAGCGGTATTGAACAATATATGGAAACCACACTACAAGGTACCAAAGGCTATGAAAAAGTCTGTGTGGATAATACCGGACGTGTAATCAGTATTCTGGAACGCACGGAAGCTACCGCCGGAAATGATGTACGATTGACTCTGGACAGCGAACTGCAAAAGGCTGCCTATCAGATACTGGAACAGCATATTGCCGGTATCGTAGCAGACAAAATCATTAATGCTAAGGATTTCAAGCTGAAAGAAGATGAAAACAGTGCAGATATTCTGATACCGATTTATGATGTTTATTATGCTGTGATACGAAATTCTGTCATTGATATTCGTGATTTCACGGATGAGGATGCCGGTGAAACCGAGCTGGAGGTACATGCCAAATATCTGGACTACAAAGCTCAAGTGTACGAACGTTTAAATCAGGAGTTTTTCGAAAAGAAGACCATCTATGATAAGTTAAAGTTGGAATATCAGAACTATCAGAGTGATATTATCACGTTGCTGAAGGACAATGGTATCTTAGTCAGAAGTCGTATAGATTCCAACGATAAGACGCAGATTGCCTGGGCAACAGAAGAAGTGATTAGTATTCATGATTATTTAAAATACTGTATTTCTCAGAACTGGATAGACGTTTCAAGGCTTGACTTGGATAGTCAATATTCGGATTCCGATGAAATTTACGAAAAAATTTGTGCATATTCCTTTGAATTAATTGACCAAAATCTGGACTTTCAGAAGAAAATTTATCGTTTTATGATTGAAAACGATGTACTGACAGGTCGAGAGGTTTGCAAAATTATTTGCGAACAAAATGCCTGTGAAGTACCGGCAGAAGAGGAAATCGCATTGTTTGAGGGCGATATAAAGCCCTATAACTTCATGATGAACCGTATTCGTAATCTGGATATTACTCCGGCTCAACTGGCTCTGGATCCTTGTAACGGTTCGATTGTCATTACGGATATTGATACCGGTGCTGTACTGGCGTTGGTTTCTTATCCCGGCTATGATAATAATAAATTAGCAAACACCATTGACTCCACCTATTGGAGCAAGCTGTTATCCGATAAATCGTATCCTATGATTAACTATGCCACCTATTACAGTGCCGCACCCGGTTCCACCTTTAAGATGGTATCCGCTTCTGCAGCACTTATGGAAGGTATTGTAAAGACCAATACAAAGGTTGATTGTGTGGGTAAATTCGACCCTATTACACCGGCTCCTTATTGTTGGCGCAGAAGCGGTCACGGCAAGCTGGATGTAACCGGAGCGATTGCCAATTCCTGTAACTATTATTTTTACAATGTTGGTTATACCTTATCCACCCAAAGTGGTGTTTACAATGCTTCGGAAGGTTTGGATACTCTGGCAAAATATGCAGCCATGTATGGACTTACCGAAAAAACAGGCATTGAAATTGTAGAAGCTACACCAAAGGTTTCTACGGAATTGCCGGTGCCTTCCGCCATCGGACAGGGTAATCATTCCTTTACTGCGGTTGGTTTGGCACGTTATGTAGGTGCAGTTGCCAATTATGGTACCAGTTACAATCTGACCCTATTGGATTCTGTTCAAAATTCTGCCGGTACTGTTCTGCAGACCTTTGAACCGGAGGTTTACAATGAATTTGAAATGCCTCAACAATATTGGAAGGCAATACAATCCGGTATGAGAACGGTAGTTCAAAAGAAGGTCTATTTTAATGACTTGTCAGTAAATGTAGCCGGAAAAACAGGTACGGCAGAAGAAGACAAAAACAGACCCAACCATGCTTTGTTTGTAGGCTATGCTCCTTACGAAGCACCGGAGATAGCATTTACTACACGTATTCCCTTTGGTTATTCCTCTGACTATGCAGCTCAGGTAACCAGAGATGTTTTAGCATATTATTATGGTTTGGTGGCAGAAGAGGAGATTATTACCGGAACTGCCGAAACACCGGAAGCAGGTGTTTCCACCAACGAACGTTAAAGGAGAAAAACAGTGAATAACTCATTTGTAATTAAAAGCTTTCAAAATGGTATTAATTTACGACTGAATCCGGAGGTACCTTTTGAACAATTATTACAGGATATAGCTAACAAATTCAATGAAACCCGTTCTTTCTTTAAGGAAGCAAGTGTTGCTCTTTCTCTGGAAGGACGCAGCTTATCTCCTGAAGAAGAAATCAGTATTATTGACACCATTAATGCCAATAGTGATTTAACAATTATCTGTATTGTTGGCAAAGATGATATGCAGAATAACAACTTCATCAAAGCTTTGCAAACCCTGCAGAACAAATTGCCCTCCGGTGATTATGCACAGTTCTATAAGGGCGGTTTAAAGGATAATGAAGTAATCGAAATGGAGGACAGCATCATTATTATGGGGGATGTGAATCCCGGCTGTGTTGTTACCTCCGGTAAAAATATTATCGTATTGGGCGGTCTTTATGGGGAAGCCTATGCAGGCACCGAAACAGGAGAAGCAGCCTATATTATAGCGCTTGAAATGGAGCCGACAGCCTTAGGTATCGGCAATTTCAAATACAAACCAATGAAAAAGTCCAAATGGAAAATCCAATCCAAGGTACAACCTAAAGTAGCGGTTGTCAGCGGTACAAATGTAGAAGTATTACCACTTACCAAAGAGATACTGGGAAGTCTGTAATATTCCCGGGCGACGATTTATTACTGAATTTGTCTTATGACAGAATGGAGGATTTATGAGTGAAGTAATTGTCGTCACATCAGGTAAAGGCGGTGTGGGTAAGACCACCACATCTGCAAATGTAGGTACAGGTCTGGCAAAAGCAGGTAAAAAGGTATGTTTGATTGATACCGATATCGGTCTGCGTAATTTAGACGTAGTCATGGGACTGGAAAATCGGATTGTTTACAATCTGGTAGATGTTATTGACGGAAATTGTCGCATAAAACAGGCATTAATTCGTGACAAACGTCATCCCGGACTATATTTGATGCCTTCTGCACAAACCAAAGACAAATCTGCAGTCACGCCCGGACAGATGGTAAAAGTGATTGAGACTCTCAGAGAACAGTTTGATTATGTGATATTGGACTGTCCTGCCGGTATAGAACAGGGGTTTCAGAATGCCATAGCCGGTGCTGACAGAGCGCTGGTGGTTACTACACCGGAGGTGTCTGCTATCCGGGATGCCGATAGAATCGTCGGATTACTGGAAGCAAATGACTTTAAACAGATTGACTTAATCATCAATCGTTTGCGTATTGATATGGTGAAGAGAGGAGATATGATGTCCTCCAATGATGTGGTGGATATTCTTGCCATTCCTCTGATTGGTATCGTACCGGATGACGAGAATGTAGTGATTTCCACCAATCAGGGCGAACCGTTAGTGGGCTCAGATACTCCTGCCGGACAGGCTTATGCCAATATTTGTGAACGTATCATGGGGAAGGAAATTCCTTTCTATAACATGGAAAAAAGTATATCCTTCTGGACAAGGGTAACCGGTATTTTCCATAAAATATAAGAAAGGAGATTCTATAACATGAGACATTTTTTTCGACGAAAAACCTCTCGTCAGATTGCAAAGGATCGCTTGAAGATTTTACTGATTTCTGACAGAGTGAATTGCTCACCCGAAATGATGGATATGATTAAAAATGATATTTCCAAGGTCATTTCAAAATACATGAAGATAGATACTGCCAATATGGAGATACAAATCAGTAAAACCACACCGGCTTTGTACGCCAGCATCCCTATATTGGATTTGAACAAGCAATAAGAAAGGCAACCTATGTTAAGGAAATACAAAATACGCAATTATGACTTTAAGCTGATACTCATGATTTTATTATTATCAGCCATAGGCGTATTGGCAATTGGAAGTGCCGAAGAATCTCTACAGAACAAACAGATTTTCGGTGTCATCGCCGGTACCATTATCATGATTGTGATTTCATTGTTTAATTACAAATGGTTAATCAAGCTGAATTGGTTTATGTATATTGCCAACCTGATGCTTTTACTATTAGTAAAATTTTTAGGTGATGAGGGTGGCTACGGAGCCCAAAGATGGCTGGAAATCGGAGGTTTTCGCTTTCAACCTTCAGAAACTGCAAAAATTTTATTGATTTTATTCTTTGCACAGTTTATTATGAAACATAGAGAAAGCTTTAATACCTTCCGTATGATTGCTGCCTGTGTAGTATTGGTACTAATTCCCTGGTATTTGATTTTTGACCAGCCGGATTTATCCACCAGTATAGTGATTTTAATTGTTTTTTGTATAGTCATGTTTGCAGGCGGACTGGATTGGAAGATTATTCTGGGAATTCTGGCAGTTGCAATACCGGCATTTATTGTTGTAGTTTCCATCGCATTACAACCGGGAACCGACTATCTGGAACAATACCAGAAAAATCGTATTTTAGCATTTATCAATCCGGAAGAGTATGCCTCGGACGAAGCATATCAGCAGCTCAATTCCGTAACAGCCATAGCCTCCGGTATGTTGGATGGCAAGGGCTATAAGAACAATGAAATCACTTCTGTAGTAAACGGTAATTTCGTTTCCCAGCCTCAAACAGACTTTATTTTCGCTGTAATTGGTGAAGAGTTTGGCTTTAAGGGTTGTTTTCTGGTGATTGTTTTGATTATGGGAATTGCACTGGAATGCATCAGTATCGGCAGACATTCTACGGATTTAGCCGGTAAAATCATAGCATCCGGCATGGGGGGATTGGTTGCATTTCAAGGTTTTATTAACATGGGTGTTGCCACCTTTATACTGCCAAACACAGGTTTGCCGTTACCGTTCGTTAGCTACGGACTGACTTCCTTGTTGAGTCTTTTTATCGGCATGGGCTTTGTTTTAAATGTAAGACTTCATAGTAATCGGTAATTTACTTGGGGGAGTTACAATTACCGATATTACATAACGAAAGAGAGAGGTATGATATTATGAATATAGCACTGATTGCACATGATGCAAAAAAGAAACTAATGCAGAATTTCTGCATTGCATATCGTGGTATTTTGAGCAAAAATGAGTTGTATGCAACCGGCACCACCGGCAGACTCATTGAAGAGGTTACCAATTTAAATATTCATAAGTTTTTAGCCGGACACTTAGGCGGTGAACAGCAGATTAGTGCGCAAATCGAGCACAATCAGATGGATTTGGTGATTTTTCTGCGTGACCCTTCTACCCCAAAGTCTCATGAGCCGGATGTAAATAATGTCATCAAGCTCTGCGATATGTACAATATCCCTTTGGCTACTAATCTGGCAAGTGCTGAACTGTTGGTTAAGTCGTTAGATAGAGGAGATTTAGAGTGGCGTGAAATGTACAAATAAACACTTCCGAAAAACCATTAATTTTATATTTGTTTTAGGTTTGACTTTAAGTCTCTGTGGTTGTGGAGATACAGCCTATGAGCTTCCTTACCATGCAGACAGCTCTGTTAGCGGCTTTAATGTCATTGCCAATGGCAAAACAGATGTAGCTCAACCCTTTGCTCAGAATTTGTGTATATCTCCCAGTGATTTTATGGATTCCTCTATAGCCAATACAGAGGATGCCGGTTCAGCGATTTTGTTTGATTTAAACAATGCGGAGGTTTTATATTCCAAGAATGCACATGAAAAGCTTTCCCCGGCCAGTCTGACCAAAGTTATGACTGCTTTGGTTGCTTTGAAGCATGCCACACCGGATACCGTTCTCACAGCAACAGATGCAGTATATGTAACGGAAAAGGGAGCACAATTGTGCGGTCTGAAGCCCGGGGACAGTATGACCCTGAATCAGGCATTGTATATTGCATTGGTTTATTCTGCCAATGATGCAGCTTTATTAATCGCAGAGAATATCGGCGGCAGCGTGGAGAATTTCGTAAAGATGATGAATGAGGAAGCACGTTCTTTAGGTGCTACCAATTCCAACTTTGTGAATCCCCATGGTTTGACACATGAAGATCAGTACGTTACTACTTATGATTTGTATCTGATTTTCAACGAAGCCATGAAACAGGAAAAGTTCTTAGAGATAATACAGACACCATCCTATGAGACAACCTACTACAATGCTTCCAACGAACCGGTACAGTTATCCATCCGTAATACCAACAAATTTGTAAATGGAGATGTAAAAGCACCGGATAATGTTACCATAATCGGCGGAAAAACCGGAACTACCAATGCTGCAGGTCATTGTCTGGCTGTGCTATCCAAGGACAAAAACGGAGCCCCTTATGTATCTATTATCTTAAAAGCCGGCTCCAGAGATAATCTTTATGCACAAATGACAGATTTATTAGAAGAAATCGGTAAATAGTAGTTGTTTTTTACAACAAATTACACTATAATATAGTTAGATGAATCACATAAATATATATTCATCAATTTACTTTAGGAGGGTACACCAATGGTTCAATTAATCGTAGGCAAAAAAGGTAAAGGAAAGACAAAACATTTATTGGACAAAGTAAATAGTGAAATAAAGAATATTGCCGGTAATATTGTATACTTAGATAAGAGCATGGCACATATGTATGAATTAAATAATAAGGTTCGTATGATTGATGTTTCTCAGTTTATGATTGAGAGTGCAGCTGAATTTGTTGGCTTTGTTTCCGGAATTATCTCTCAGGATCATGATTTACAGCAGATGTATTTTGACAGTTTCTTAAAGATTTCTTGTCTGGGAGACGACGAATTGGAAAGCGTTGTTGCTAAGCTGGAGAAGATGAGCGAAGTACATAAGGTAGACTTTATTTTAAGTGTATCATATGATGAAAACGAATTACCTGAAAGCGTAAAGAAGAATATTATTGTTTCTTTATAGGATAGACGTATGATAAAAGCCTCGGATGCTTACCGGGGCTTTTTCTAAGGTATTTTTTAAAAACACGGAGGATTAAAACTTGGCACAACAAAGAAGAACAGAGAATAATAATATAACACAATACAGACGTCCTATTAATTTGAATATTGGTATCCTGATCTTCTTTGCGGTATTTGTTTATGTAGCAGTATTTGTCATTATGTCGCTACAAACCGAGAAAATCGTCCCTTATGAGGTAAGAGAAGGTTCCTTATCTGTAAATTATACCTATCGTGCACTGGCGCTGAGAGAAGAACAGATTGTCACTTCTGAAAAAACAGGTTATATCAACTATTTTGCCAGAGAAGGAGAACGTGTTGCACCGGGCAATCTGGTGTACACAGTGGATGAAACCGGCGAACTCAAAGAATATCTGGAAAGCGTTAATATGGACAACAGCTCCCTCAGTGATGATGAATTAACAGAAATTCGCAGTGATGTGGTAGATTTCGTCCATGCTTTTGATGAACGTAAATTCTCGGATGTTTATGATTTTAAATATACCATGAAGGGTACGGTAATGAAGCTTGCCAATTCTCACATTACGGAAAGTATTCACTCCATCAATAATGATAATCTTTCCGGTGCTGTGAACTACTGCAATGCTGTCAATACCGGTATTGTAACTTATTATACGGATGGTTTTGAAGAAGTCCTTCCCAAAGATGTTACATTGGATATGTTTGATGAGAGTAAATATACCAAAAAGCAGTTGATTGACAATGATTTGATTACTGCCGGCGATACGGTGTACAAGCTTTCCAAAAATGAAAACTGGTCCTTGCTTCTTCCGATAGAAGAAAATATGGCTCAGGACTTTTTAGATGCGGAATACATAAAGGTACGTTTTTTAAAGAACCAGTATGAATCCTGGGGACAGGTTTTCATTGTCACCGGTGCGGATGGCAAATCCTATTTGCAATTACTCTTTAACAATTCCATGATTACATTTGCCAAAGACCGTTATGTTGATATTGAATTACTGATGCATGATGAAACCGGACTAAAGATACCCAATACCTCCATAGCCAATCGAGAGTTTTTCCTGATACCGGAACAGTTTATTACTATAGTAGGAGAGGACTCGGATACCGGTGTAATCATGCGTGAAGCATACAAAGAGGATGGTACCATTACTACCACTTATACGGAGCTGGCACTTTATAATTACGACAAAGAAACCAAGGAATATTATATTGACGTCAATAGCTTAAACATCGGGGAAAATATTTTAATGAAAGATTCTCAGGAAAAATTTACGGTTAGTCGAAAAGGCAGTCTGATTGGTGTATATTATATGAACAAAGGGTATGCAGATTTCAGACAGATACAAATATTGTACCAGAATGATGAGTATGCCATTGTCAAATCCAATACCAAATACGGTTTGAATGTCTATGATTATATCGTATTAAATGCAGAAACCGTTAGTGATGAACAGTTTATCTATAATTAAAGATGATATGTGAGGAAGGTTTCCTATGATAGGTTCAAATATTAGGAATGTGAAGAAAAAAATCGATGAGGCGATGTCAAAATCTCCTTACGGCCAAACCACTACTTTGATTGCCGTGAGCAAAACAAAGCCGCTTCCTCTGCTGGAAGAAGCCTACAATAGCGGTATCCGTGACTTTGGTGAAAATAAGGTACAGGAGCTGTTAGAAAAATATGAGCAACTCCCCAAAGATATCCGCTGGCATATGATTGGTCATTTACAAAGAAACAAAGTGAAATATATTGTGGATAAAGTGGCTTTGATACATAGTGTGGACAGCTTACGTCTGGCTGAGGAAATCAGCAAAGAA
This sequence comes from Acetatifactor sp., assembly GCA_045538995.1. Classification (GTDB taxonomy): domain Bacteria; phylum Bacillota; class Clostridia; order Lachnospirales; family Lachnospiraceae; genus Acetatifactor. The sequence goes on from JAZQEK010000038.1 coordinate 58,614, forward strand.
GCTGTTAAGAAAAATGTGACTGTTTCCATTTTGCTGGAGATTAATATCGGTGGAGAGGACAGTAAATTCGGAACACATTCCGAGGAAGAGACCATCGAATTAGTCAGACAGATTTCCAAACTTCCCGGTATCTGCTTAAAGGGGCTCATGACAGTTGCCCCATATACGGAAAATCCGGAGGAAAATCGTATTTATTTTGCGAAAATGAGACAATTAGCTGTTGACATAAAGAAAGAAAACATTGATAATATTAGTATAGATATTTTGTCCATGGGCATGACCGGTGATTATGAAGTAGCCATTGAAGAAGGGGCAACCTATGTTCGTGTTGGCACAGGTATCTTTGGTGAGAGAGATTATGGACAATTATGAAGGAGAGCAAACCATGGGAGTAATGGATAAGTTTTTAAATTATATGAAGTTAAATGATGCAGATGAAGATGATGGTTATGATGAGGATTATTACTTGGACGAGCCAGCAGAACCTAAGCAGCCTAGTGTAGTAAAAAGAATGAATGTTGTTTCAGAAGAGCCGGAAGAGACAGAGAGACCTGTTCTTCGTAAGGTTCAACAGCCGGCATCCAAAATCACACAGATGCGTCAGACTTCTTCCAGAAAAGTACCTACCGGTTCCGGTATGGAGGTTTGTGTGATGAAGCCTACCTCTATTGAAGATGCCAGAGAGATTACAGATACCTTATTATCCAATCGTACTGTTGTTTTGAATTTAGAAGGTATTGATGTAGATGTCGCACAGAGAATCATTGATTTTACTTCCGGTTCCTGTTATGCCATCGGTGGCAACCTGCAGAAGATTTCACATTATATTTTTATTATTACTCCGGCCAGTGTTGATATATCCGGTGATTTTCAGGATATTTTCGGAGGTGCATTTGACTCCCCTATCAGTAGTGGATTAAATTAAGATGAAACAAACAGCTTCCCCTCATTTGCACTCTGAATGCAGATGAAGGGGAGTTTCTTTTATAAATTATTTTGAAAAATCGAGAACAGAGAGGATTATTTATGTCACAAAGATTACCTGTATTATACGAAAAGAAACCCTGCTACGATATTGTGATTTCCAAAAGCTTCGAGGAATTAGCTACGGAAATGACACCATTTGTCACACCCCAAAAGAAAGTTTGCATTGTCACAGACAGCATCGTAGGACCTTTGTATGCTGAGACTGTAGAAGCAATTCTTGCACCATTATGTGCCAAGGTATGTATATATACCATTCCTGCCGGAGAAGCAAACAAAAACCTGGATATCGTAAAGAAGGTATATGAGTTCCTGATACAGGAAGGATTTAGTCGTAAAGACCTGCTCATTGCCTTGGGAGGCGGTGTGGTCGGAGATATGACCGGTTATATCGCAGCTACCTATTTACGCGGGGTAGATTATATTCAAATGCCCACTACCTTGCTTTCCCAGAATGACAGTAGTATCGGGGGCAAAACCGGTGTGGACTTTGATGGTTACAAAAACATGGTTGGGGCATTTAAAATGCCTAAATTAGTATACATGAACCTTTCCACTTTGAACACCTTGGATGACCGCCAGTATTTTTCCGGCTTCGCTGAGGTGATGAAGCATGGCTTGATTAAAGATGCCAAATTCTATATATGGCTTATTGAAAATATGTATGAAATCTGTGAACGTGACCTGGATGTATTAGAGGAAATGGTTCTTCGAAGCTGTACCATCAAAAAAATGGTGGTAGAAAAGGACCCTACCGAACAGGGTGACAGAGCCTTGTTGAACTTTGGTCATACCATCGGACATGCTATTGAAAAAGCAAAGAATTTTGAACTGACACATGGAGAATGTGTTGCCTTAGGTGCTGTAGCAGCTGCGTATATTTCTTGGAAACGTGATATGATTAGCATGGAGGATTATTATGAGGTACGTGATATGTTTGTACCTTTCTATTTACCCATTTCCATTGACCATATTAATCCGGAAGAAATATTGAAGTTGACTAAGTCAGACAAAAAAGCATCGGCAGGCACGATCAAATTCATCCTGTTAAATAAAATCGGCAAGGCAGTTATTGATGAAACTGTTACAGATGAAGAGATTTTGGCAGCCATTCAGGAAATTTATTTTGACGAAGAGGAAGAAATGCGTGAATAAGAAATTGCTTATGGCACTGGATGCCTTGATTGTTGTAGTTTTGCTTATACTGGACCAATTTACCAAGCATTTGGCTGTGGCTCATTTAAAAGACCAACCGGCCATTCCCATTATCAAGGATGTATTAGAGTTGGATTATTTGGAAAACCACGGTGTAGCCTTTGGTATGCTTCAAAATCAAACCCTTTTCATTTTGCTAATCGGTGTATTGTTTATGGGAGGAATCTTATTTATTCTACTCAAAACACCAACCGGCAGGAAATATACCGCATTGCACATTATACTATCCTGTATCATAGCAGGAGGAATTGGCAATATGATTGACCGCATATCTTATAGCTATGTGATTGACTTTATTTCCTTTGTGTTAATTGATTTTCCTATCTTTAATGTGGCCGACTGTTATGTTGTATGTGCCACGATTGCATTGGCATTTGTCTTTCTCTTTGTATTGAAAGAAGAGGATTTGGACTTTATCAGCTTTCGGAAGAAAAAGGAGTAGTCATGCAGGAATATCGATTTCAGATTACAGAAGAACTGGACGGAGAACGTATAGATAAAGCACTCAGCCTGCTTTTGGATTCTCTATCCCGCAGCTTCATTTCCAAACTGATAAAGGAAGATAATGTAACCGTAAACGGTAAAAGTGTTAAGGGCAGCTATCCGGTTAAAACGGATGATGAAGTTGTTTTTTTTCTGCCGCCTTCCCAAGAACCCAATATTGTGGCTGAAAACATCCCTTTGGATATTCTTTATGAAGATTCAGATGTTATTGTTGTTAATAAACCCAAAGGTATGGTGGTGCATCCTGCTGCGGGACATTACAGCAGGACTCTGGTAAATGCACTTATGTATCATTGTGGTGCAGATTTGTCCGGTATTAACGGTGTCATGCGTCCCGGTATCGTCCATCGGATTGACATGGATACTACCGGTTCTTTGATAGTATGTAAAAATGATAAAGCTCACAATTCCATAGCTGAGCAATTAAAAGTTCATTCTATCAACCGTCGTTATCATGCCATTTGCTATGGTGTCATAAAAGAAGAGGAGGGAACGATTCACAAACCCATTGGTCGCCATCCATCGGATCGTAAGAAAATGGCTGTGAATGAACACAATGGAAAAGAAGCCATTACCCATTACAAAGTATTGAAGCGTTTTCCCAACTATACTTATATCGAATGCAAACTGGAAACCGGACGTACCCATCAAATAAGGGTACACATGGCTAGTATCGGACATCCATTACTGGGAGATGAAGTGTATGCTCCCGGCAGAAAGCATCCTTTTAAACTGCAAGGACAGACTTTACATGCAAAGATACTGGGCTTCATACATCCCTCCACCCAAGAATATGTAGAAATAGATGCACCATTACCCGAATATTTTGAGAACCTATTGAATAAGCTTTAAATGGAACGAAATCTTGGTAAAAATGCTAAAAAATATTGTGCAAAACCCCAAAATGTTGTATAATATTTTATATTACTACGAAGGGATGTGTGTTTGTATGAATACAATTATTACAATAGGACGTCAGTTTGGCTCCGCAGGACGAGAAATTGGTGAGAAGGTAGCAGAGTATTTCGGTATTAAATGTTATGACAAGGAATTACTCAGCAGAGCAGCTAAGGAAAGTGGCTTTTGCGAAGAAATGATTCAAAATCACGATGAGAGACCTACCAATTCTTTCTTATATAATTTAGTAATGGATACCTATTCCTTCGGCTACAATGCTTCTTCTTTTGTAGGTATGCCCATCAGTCACAAGGTATTTCTGGCACAGTTTGACACTATAAAGAAGATTGCTGATGAAGGTCCCTGTGTGATTGTTGGTCGTTGTGCAGATTATGCATTGGCAGATAACCCGAACAGCATACATATTTTTATCTATGGAAATGAAGAGTGTAAAATCAAACGTATCATGGAGAAATACGAGTTGACCGAATCCAAGGCCAAGGAGATGTGTATTAAGAAGGATAAGCAACGTCAGAGCTATTATAATTATTATTCATCCAAGAAATGGGGAAGAGCAGACAGCTACGATCTTTGCATCAACAGCAGCGTTCTGGGTGTAGAAGGAACCGTGAAACTGATTATCCAGTATGTAGAGGATTTTGAAGCAAAGAACAAAGAAATGAAATAATTTAAGTTTTTTTAAAAATAATATTGACTTTTTAAGGCACCTCAGTTATACTATTCGAGTATGCCGCATAACTAGGTATAAGTATGTATTTTTACATCACCAAAGTTAGCGAGTAAAGCGAATAGGAGGTGCCTTTTATGTACGCAATTATTGCAACAGGCGGAAAGCAGTACAAGGTTTCTGAAGGAGACATCATCAAAGTTGAGAAGTTAAATGCAGAAGCTGGTGAAACTGTTACTTTTGACCAGGTAATCGCAGTAAGTGATAACACCCTTAAGGTTGGTGCTGATGTAGCTAACTCTACTGTAGCTGCAACTGTTATGGAACAGGGTAGAGGTAAGAAGGTTATTGTATACAAGTACAAGAGAAAAACCGGTTACCACAAGAAGAATGGTCATAGACAAGCATACACTCAGGTTAAAATTGACAAGATTAATGCTTAATCGTTCTTTATAGGACAAGAATATGACTACAGTAATTATTTATCGTAACAGCAATCAGGAATATAAAGGTTTTGTTTGTATGGGACATGCGGATTTTGCAAAAAAACGTTTGTTTTCCAAGGAGCCGGATATTTTATGTGCCTCCATTTCCACTTTAGTCATTAATACGATTAATGCTTTTGAGGAACTGGCTGGTGAAGTTGATAAGTTATCCGTTACCACAAATGAGGAAACCGGCTTTATCAAGTGTGACTTTAACAGTCCTATTAATGAAAAGGCAGTCTTGTTGCTGGAAGCCATGATTTTGGGGTTGAATACTCTGGTAAAAGATTATGGTGAGAAGTATCTTCAAGTTAAATTCGAGGAGGTGTAAAACCATGTTAAATATGAACCTTCAATTCTTCGCTCATAAGAAAGGTGTTGGTTCTACCAAGAACGGTAGAGATTCCGAATCCAAGAGATTGGGCGCAAAGAGAGCTGACGGACAATTCGTAAAAGCAGGAAACATTCTGTACAGACAGCGTGGAACTAAGATTCATCCCGGCGTTAACGTTGGTATCGGTGGTGATGATACTTTATTTGCATTAGTTGACGGCGTTCTTAGATTTGAAAGAAAAGGAAGAGATAGGAAACAGGCTTCCGTATATCCTGTAGAGAAATAATGCGAATTTACAAGGCTTCAAACAGTTGATTTGTTTGAAGCCTTCTTTTTACTGAAACAACTCAGTACAGCAAGGGTTGGTTTTGCTGTGTTGATTTGTTTTTGTAAGGTATGCCAGATAATGAAAGGAGAGCATCAAGATGTTTGCAGATAGAGCCAGAATATTTGTACGTAGTGGCAAGGGTGGCGATGGTCATGTATCCTTTAGAAGAGAAAAATACGTTCCAAACGGAGGTCCCGACGGTGGTGACGGCGGAAAAGGCGGAGACGTTATTTTCGAAGTAGATGAAGGGCTCAATACTCTCATAGATTTCCGACATGTCCGTAAATACAAGGCACAGGACGGCGAAGAAGGCGGCAAAAAGAATTGCCGTGGTAAAAACGGTGAGGATATTATCATCAAAGTACCTGCCGGAACTGTAATCAAAGAAGCGGAAAGCGGTCAGGTGATTACCGATATGTCCGGAGACAACAAGCGTGTCGTTTTATTAAAGGGCGGTCGCGGTGGTAACGGAAATCAGCATTATGCGACAGCTACCATGCAGGCACCAAAATATGCTCAACCCGGAATTCCGGCCCAGGAATTGGAACTGATTCTGGAATTAAAGATGATTGCAGATGTAGGTTTGGTTGGTTTCCCCAATGTAGGAAAGTCTACTTTCCTGTCCAGAGTAACCAATGCACGTCCCAAGATTGCCAATTATCATTTCACTACCTTAAATCCTAATTTAGGTGTAGTAGATTTGGAAGGTACCAGCGGTTTTGTAATTGCTGATATTCCGGGATTGATCGAAGGAGCTTCGGAAGGAATTGGACTTGGTCATGAATTTTTACGTCATATCGAAAGAACCAAGGTAATCATTCATATCGTGGATGCAGCAGGTACAGAGGGTAGAGACCCGGTTGCCGATATTTATGCTATTAACAAGGAATTAGAGGCTTACAATGCGAATATAGCCAATCGTCCCCAGGTAATTGCTGCCAACAAGATTGATGCTATTTATGATGATGGCAGCGGAACCGACCCTGTCAGCGTTTTAAAGGCTGAATTTGAGCCAAAGGGAATTAAGGTGTTTGCGATCTCAGCCATCAGCGGACAAGGCTTAAAAGAGCTTTTATACGAAGTAAATCATATGCTGGAGGAAATCCATGAGGAGCCTACCATCTTTGAACAGGAATACTTTATAGAAGCAGCAACTACCGCCTACAACAATCTTCCTTATACAGTGGAATATGATGAAGAAGAGGAAGAATATGTGGTAGAAGGACCACGTATCGAAAAGATGCTTGGTTATACCAATTTGGAAAGTGAGAAGGGATTTACCTTCTTCCAGAATTTCTTAAAGGATACCGGCATTTTAGAGGAATTGGAAAGCTTAGGAATAGAAGAAGGAGATACGGTACGTATGTATGGTTTATCCTTTGACTATTACAAATAGAGGAGGACGATTATGACCAGTAAACAGAGAGCTCATTTAATGAGCCTTGCCAGTAATTTAAACCCTATCTTTCAGATTGGTAAAGGAAGTCTGACCCCTGAGGTAACACAAGCCATCGGGGAAGCCTTTAACAACAGAGAATTGATTAAAATAGCCGTTTTAAAGAATTGCTTTGATGACCCCAGAGCCATTGCAGAAGCCATTGCAGGACGTACCCAGTCTCAGGTTGTACAGGTTATCGGCAAAAAGATTGTCCTCTACAAACCGGACAAGGATAACCCAAAGATTCAGTTGCCGAAATAACTTTATTCTACTTACAGGAGGTCACTATGGTTTGTCTCGACGGATATCATAAAATCGGAATACTGGGCGGTACCTTTAATCCTATCCATATGGGGCATTTGCTCATGGCAGAACATGCCAGAGAATATGCCGGATTGGATTATGTGATTATTATGCCATCCGGAATATCCTATTTGAAGGCAAACACAGGTGTACTTCCCGGGGATGTACGTTTGAAAATGGTAGATTTAAGTATTGATGGAAATCCCTATTTTTTGTCTTCTGACATAGAAATTTTGCGAGAGGGCAATACTTATACCTATGAAACTCTTTTGCAACTAAAAGAGATGTACCCTCTGGCTGATTTCTATTTTATTGTAGGTGCTGATTCCTTATTTTCCATGGAAAGATGGGTAAAACCTACTATTATATTTGATAATTGTACTATTCTGGCAGCCGGACGTAACAATGCCTCCAAAGAGGAATTGTTACGAAAGAAACAATATTTAGAAGAACAATACCATGCTAACATTATGCTGATGGATTTTCCGGAAATAGAGATTTCCTCCACCCATATTCGTAATTGTGTGCGGGATGGCAAGAGTATCCGTTACATGGTGATTGATGAGGTTCTGAAATTTATTGAAGATAATCATTTATATCAAAAGCAGGAAGAAGAATAACAATTTTGAAATTTTGAATAATGTAAAACAGAGGCAATATGATATGAAGAACATAAATATCTCCAAGTTACAAAAGGCCATGGAAAAAACTTTGGATGCCAAGCGCTATGAGCATACTTTAGGGGTAGCTTATACGGCAGCATCTCTGGCTATGCGATATGATGTGGATATTAATGATGCTTTAGTTGCTGGCTTGTTACACGACTGTGCCAAGTGTTTAAGCAATGATAAGAAAATTTCTATTTGTGAAAAGAACAATATACATGTAACAGAAACCGAGCGTAAAAATCCCTCATTGTTGCATGCAAAGGTAGGCAGCTTCATAGCAATGGATACCTACCATATTAAGGATATGGATATTCTCAATGCAATCATGTATCACACAACAGGACGCCCTGAAATGTCTCTGTTGGAAAAAATTACTTTTATTTCCGATTATATAGAACCCGGTCGAAAACAAGCTCCAAACCTGCCAATCATACGCAAGTTGGCCTTTATAGATTTGGATAAGGCATTGCTTAAGATTTTGGAAGATACCTTGGAATATCTCAAGCAATCCCGGGAAGAAATTGATACAGCTACACAAGAAACTTATGAATTTTACAAACAAATAATGTGAGGTGAACAATATGAATACAAACTCAATCAATATGGCAAAGCTTGTTATTGACGCTTTGGAAGATAAGAAGGCAGAAGATATTAAGATTATTGATATCAGCGAAGTTTCTGTTCTGGCAGATTATTTTATTATTGCAGGCGGTAACAATCACAGTCAAATTCAGGCACTAAGCAACAATGTAGAAGAGAAGCTTGGCAGAGCCGGTCATCCTGTAAAGCAAATCGAAGGCTATGATACTGCTAACTGGATATTAATGGATTTTGGCGATGTTATCGTTCATATCTTTGACAAAGAGAATCGTTTACTTTACGATTTGGAACGTATTTGGAGAGATGGAAAATTAGTCGAAAAGGACAATTTATAAATATTCATTTACAAAAAACAGGTAACTCTTTCCGAAGAAGGGGTTACCTGTTCTTTTTTCTGGTTTTTAATTTGTTCTTATTCTGTTCCTTTTATTATTGTACTGTATCGTCACTTCCTAATTGCATAAAGAAGGTAATTAAATACAACCCACATATACCCACTAAAACATATACAATTCTGGAGAGCCATGACATGTCACCAAATAAAAATGCAACAAGGTCGAATCGAAACAGACCAATCAGTCCCCAATTCACAGCACCAATAATCGTTACAGCAAGGGCAATACCATCCATCAACTTCTTACCCATGATTAAATACCTCCAATCTCTATAAAAGCTTTTGAAATCAGTAATAGTATTTACTCATTCTGCTGAAACTATTCATTAATTTTTATTTAACGATAAAAACGAAAAACACCAAAAACCTTTCCCAGAATCTGGCAATTATCTACGATAATAGGCTCCATTTCATCATTTTCAGGCTGTAAACGGATATGACCGTTTTCTTTATAAAAAGTCTTTACAGTAGCACCGTCTTCAATTAAAGCAACCACCATATCACCATTGCTGGCGGTAGAGCATGCATTCACAAAAACTCTGTCCCCGCTGAAAATACCGGCATTAATCATAGAATCTCCGCGAACCTTTAAAATAAAGGATTCTCCTCTGGGAACCACATCTGCAGGAACAGGGAAGTAGTCCTCGATATTTTCTTCCGCTAAAATCGGCTGTCCGGCAGCTACATTACCAATCACAGGCAGACTAACCATTTCCGTACGAACCATCTGAAAACTATCGTCACAAATTTCAATAGCACGAGGTTTGGTAGGGTCACGCTTGATATAACCATTCTTCTCCAAGGTCTCCAAATGGGAGTGAACAGAAGAAGTAGACTTTAAATTCACTGTTTCACCAATCTCGCGAACTGTAGGCGGGTATCCCTTTTTCAATATTTCATCTTTAATATAATCTAAAATCTGTTGCTGCTTGGCAGTAATTTTACCATAACCCATATATGTATTCCTCCGTTCATACAATCCTATAATCAACTTGTATTATTAGTATAACACAGAGAAAACAAAAAAGCAAACATATATTCCAAAAATATGTTCGATTTTTCTATTGACAAAAGAAAGTATGTTCGATATAATACAAACATCAAGAACAAATGTTCCGAACAACTTTTCGAACAGATACAGAGGAGGTAACTATTATGAATACAGCAGCTTATCCGATTACCAAGAGAGATTTACTGAATTATAGAAGAAAACTTCGTCGCCAACAGGAGCTGAGAAGAAGAGTAGTGTTGAGTGTACTAGCTTTATTCATGGCATTTGTATTTGCACTTTCTTACAATACCATCATTTCTCAGGCAACAGAAGAGACCTCTGATGTTACATATAAATACTTTACCAATTATGAGGTTTCTAAAGGAGATACCCTTTGGAGTATCGCTCAGAAAAACATTGATTACGAATTTTATGACAATATTTCAGACTATGTAGCAGAAGTAGCCGCGATTAATCGTTTGCAGGATGACACCATCAAAGTTGGTCAGAACTTAATCGTACCTTATTTTTCTGATATGTATTATTAAGAAAGAACCGCATCCAAGATATGTTTCTTTCATGGATGCGGTTCCGTATATATTATTCCTCTTTATTTTCGCGCAAGCGTACTTTATTTGCAGCAGAACGTCTACGCATATCTGCCTGTGCCGCATAATGCTTCCTGGTAGTATTCACATCATTATGCCCCAAAACATCAGCCACCAGATAAATATCATCTGTTTCCTGATACAAAGCCGTACCGTAAGTACTACGAAGCTTATGTGGTGTTATTTTCTTTAATGTAGTGACTCTGGAGGCATATTTTTTCACCAATTTTTCCACTGACCGAACCGTAATGCGACGATTTTGCAAGGATAAGAAGAGTGCATTTTCATGCCCCTCCATCGGTACAATATGTTCTCGTTCCTCCAGATAATCCAACAAAGCAATTTCTACCTCGTCGCCAAAATAAATAACAGCTTCCTTACCACCTTTTCGTAAAACGCGAATCCCATTGGCATCAAAATCTACATCTGTCAAATCCAGCCCCACACATTCTGAAACACGAATACCGGTTCCCAACAATAGTGTGAGAATAGCTACATCACGATATTTTGTCTTTTTATGATATTCCTGTTCCTTTTTGGTCAGTTTAGTTCCATCCTCTACCTGATCCAATAATATGGCTACCTCATGAGGCTCCAGACGTATGATTTCTTTCTCATGTTGTTTAGGCACCGGAACCAGTGCCGCCGGATTGGTGGAAATCTTTTCATTTTCATAGAAATATTTATAGAAACTGCGGAGAGAGGCAATCTTTCGAGATTTTCCGCGTTCCTCGTTTGTGATTTCTTTTCCGTCTTTTTCGTAATAACTCATGAAATTTAAGTATTCCAAAATATCACTTCGAGTGATTTGGTCTAAAAGATCCAGCTTATAATTTACAATATCTTCTCTGGCACACACCGGATTTTTTTCATGCAAAAACTCGAAAAAAACCCTTAAGTCATAAGCATATGCTAATCTGGTACGAGCAGAAGTATAATCCTCAATCCCGTAGAAGAAATCTTTGCAAAAACGCGGAAGAGTATCCATAAGCTCACGAAGCTTTAATATATTCTTTTTATTTTGTTCCTCATGATAGTTTAACGGTTTATTTACTGCCAAAGTATTCCGTCCATCCTTTCATATTACCGTTTTGGATTGCGGTAAACATTCTTTCTTTTACGCCGGGATTTTCCTGATTCAGCTTACGAAGCAGTTGTTTAATATATTCACGCTTGGTATTGCCATCAGCAGGGCAGGGACTCTTTACAACCGGTACTTCATATTTGTTAATAAAACCTATGACATCCGCCTCATTCATATACATCAAGGGTCGTATCACGGTTAAATCCATTCTGTCCAAGTAGGTGACAGGAGAGAAGGTGTGGAAGCGACCTTCAAATATCAGAGACATCAACATCGTTTCCACTACATCATCCTTGTGATGAGCGTAAGCCACCTTATTACACCCTGCAGCTTTTATGGCATCATTCAATGCCCCTTTACGCATTTTGGCACAGAGAGAACAGGGATTGCTTTCCTTACGGTCATCAAAGATAATTTTCGCTATTTCTGTAGAAACAATAGTGTACTCCACATTTAATGTTTCGCATAGTTCCTTTATCTTGTCCAAATTCAGATTATGGAAACCCAAATCAACGGTTACTGCATGAATTTCAAAATGTTTGGGATAAAAGCGTTGTAAACCATGCAAGGCATAGAGTAGTGTCAACGAATCTTTCCCTCCGGAAATACCTACAGCTATTTTGTCCCCTTCTTCAATCATATGATAATCGTCAATGGCTCGACGAACATAACTCATTACCTGTTGCAGTTTCATTCCTTAAAAACCTCTCAAAATATTGATATATTCATTATACCCTACAGTACAATTCTTCGCAATGCTTTCCACAATATGTATTGCATATCTCCTGCGAAATAACAGTATAAAATACTCAAAAGCAGGAATACTATAATATATTAATTTTAATTCAATCTTAGCCAAATAATGCTTGTTATATGTTGCAGAAAAGTGTATGATAATATTAATGAAATACATTTCTTTAGCATTCAATTGTTAGATAATTCAAAAACTGGAAAGAGGTATTACATATGAAGTTTCATCTTAGTAATCGATATGTCAAATGGGGAACCACAATTCTTATTACATTTTGTACATGCCTTTTATTTTATTATCTGTTATTTCACGGAGCAAATATTAAATCCTTATTCAGCAGGGCTTATGGCGTATTAATGCCTGTTTTTTTTGGTGGAATCATTGCATATCTTCTGACTCCTACATTAAATTGGATTGAAAAGAAATTTTTATTTCCTTTTATTGAAAAGATAAAAGTAAAAGATAGAAAAAAAGCGTTTCGAATTGTTCGTTGCATTAGTATAGTGATTACTGCATTGTTCTATTATCTGATTATTCAGTTAATTATTTCCATGCTGTTATCACAAATCATTCCCAGCTTACAAACTTTGATATCTAACTATGATACTTATTTGAACAACTTCATTGCATGGTTAAACGAGTTATTATCTGCATATCCTCAAGTAGCAGACTATGTGTTTGATTTAATTGATAGGTATTCCTCAGAGTTGACTACATTTTTATACGACACCGTGCTTGTAAAGTCCAATGAATTAATCAAAACCCTTTCTATGAGTGTAATAGGCATCATAAAGGTTTTGTGGAACTTTGTTTTAGGCTTTATAATTTCTATATATTTATTGGCCAACAAAGAGATTTACGGTAATCAAGCCAAGAAAATAATCTATGCAATTATGAAAAAGGAGAGTGCAAATGTAGTTCTTAATAATTTCCGCTTTGCACATAATACTTTTATTGGTTTTATCATCGGAAAAGTAATCGACTCCATAATAATTGGTTTTTTGTGCTTTGCCGGTACCTCTATATTACAAACACCCTTTGCAGCATTGGTTAGCGTTGTCATTGGTGTTACAAATGTAATCCCTTTCTTTGGACCGTTTTTAGGGGCAATTCCCTGTTCTATTTTGATTTTAGTAGTTGACCCCACGCATCCATTGAACTTCCTGTATTTTGTAATTTTTATTTTATTCCTGCAACAATTGGACGGTAACTTTATCGGTCCGAAGATTTTAGGAACATCTACCGGTTTATCCAGTTTCTGGGTAATCTTTTCCATAACCGTTTTCGGCGGTATTATGGGTGTACCCGGAATGATAATAGGTGTACCGGTATTTGCAATTATTTATGCAGCAATCAAGGCTTTTGTAAACAAATCTTTGATTAATAAGGATTTGCCTTCCCAAACAGAGGCGTATACAAATGTAGAATGCATCGATGATGACGGTATTCATATATATGATTTTAGTATGACACGTCAGGATCCGACTTTCCACTCAGGAAGCAGATATATCAGCGGTATTGATGAATGGCACTATCGATACAGCAAACGACAAAGCGAAAGACAAACCGAAAAAGCCGAAGAAGCAAAGCAGAAAGAAGAAAAGAAACCATGAAATTTGTAATTCAGCGTGTTCAACATGCCAATGTAAAAGTAGATAATCAGATTGTAGGACAAATCGAAAAAGGATTTTTGGTTCTGATTGGTATCAGTAATTCTGACACAAAAGAAATTGCTGATAAAATGATTAAGAAGTTGGTTAATATGCGTATTTTCGAAGATGAAAACGGCAAGACCAATCTGGCTCTTCAGGATGTTGGTGGCAGCCTTCTATTGATTTCGCAGTTTACCTTGTATGCAGACTGTCGCAAAGGGAATCGTCCTTCCTTTATTAATGCCGGCGGTCCGGATATGGCAAATGAGTTGTATGAATATATTGTAAAGCGTTGCCGAGAATCCATATCCATAGTAGAAAAAGGTGTTTTCGGTGCCCATATGGATGTTTCTTTATTAAACGACGGACCTTTTACCATATTGTTGGATTCAGACGAATTAGCATAAGAGCAGAAGTGGAGGTCACAAAATTTCAACAGTGAAGACGAAACTATATACTATATTACAAAATCAAAAAATGCTATTTGATGGTGCATTCGGCACTTATTATACTTATTTGTACGATACCAAGGAATTACCGGAACGAGCTAATACGAAATATCCTGAGCGAGTTTTGCATATCCATAAGGAATACTTAGATGCCGGTGCCCAGATAATTCGTACTAATACCTTTGCCAGCAATACGGTTTCACTGGATATGCCTTGGGAGAGTGTACAAGAAAATCTCTGTGAAGGATATCGTCTAGCAAAAAAAGCCGTATCCGACAGAAATGTCTATATTGCAGCAGATATTGGACAAATTCCTTGTGAAACCCAGCATCAAAGAGAAAATGCCTCTGTAGAATATTGTAAAATTTGTCAGAGTTTTTTGGAATTGGGGGCAGAAATCTTCGTATTTGAAACCTTCTCTGACCTGGATGATATTCAAGCAGCCCTTGAATTAATACAGGATAAGGCTTTTGTGATAGTACAGTTTTCTGTCAATCAATTCGGCTATAGTCATAGTGGTCTTAGTGCCCGTAAGCTGATGCAACAGGCAGAAAACTCAGAATATATCGATGCAATCGGCTTTAATTGTGGAATTGGTCCCGGTCACATGCAACAGATTTATCGAAGTTTAAATCTTTCCGGCACCAAGTACCTGACAGCCCTACCAAATGCCGGCTACCCGCAAATCGTCAGCAATCGTATTATATTTGATCATAAAAATGTTGACTACTTTGTGAACAAGGTGTGCGAACTGGCTGCCGACGGTATTGATATGGTTGGTGGATGCTGTGGTACTACACCGGAATATATCTGTAAAATGCGACAAAAAATCGCTGAAGTTAAGCCAAATAGAAGAGTAGTACAAAACATTTCCACCCAAGATAACATACAAGCTCAAAATCATTCCTTTTTTGCTCAAAAAGAGGAGAAAAAGCTGATTGCTGTTGAACTGGCACCACCTTTGGGAAGTGATGATGAAAAGCTCATGGATGCCGCACATTTATTATTAAAAAGCGGTGTCGATGTATTGACTTTTCCGGATTCCCCATCCGGCCGCACCAGAGCAGATTCTATCCTTATGGCAGAAAAAGTAGCCAGAGAAACCGGTATGTGCGTAATGCCTCATATTTGCTGTAGAGACAAGAATGCAATTGCCATGCGGTCCCAGCTATTAGGAGCTCATATTAATCATATTCATAACTTTTTAGTGATTACCGGAGACCCAATTCCTACCATGGTTCGTAGCAGTGTTAAAAGTGTGTTCAATTTTGATTCTGTAGGTCTTATGCGAATTATGAATGACATGAATGAGGAACAATTTGCGAGTGCACCCATTTGTTATGGTGGAGCTATTAATCAGGGACGTCGTAATTTGGATGTGGAAATCTCACGTGTGAAAAAGAAAATGGAAGCGGGAGCATCCTTCTTCCTGACACAACCTGTTTCAACTAAGGAAGGTGTTGAACATCTCCGTCGTATAAAAGAAGAAACCGGTGCACGTATTCTATGTGGAATTATGCCTTTTGTCAGTCTGAAAAATGCTTTATTTATGAAAAACGAAATGACCGGCATCGATGTTTCTGATGAGGTTTTAAGCCGTTACCATGAAAATATGTCCAAATCAGAAGGTGAACAAGCCGGTATTGAATTAGCCCGTGAAATCATGGAACTTACGAATGATTTTGTAGATGGTTATTATTTTTCTTTCCCTTTTAATCGCGTAAATATGCTGGGAAAAATCTTGAATAATGATTAAATAATAAAATGCTGCAATGGAATTTACCCTCATTGCAGCATTTTTTGACAAATTTTCATTTTATTGAAGAGTAATAGTGCAATATCCAACTATTCGCAAAACACATCTTTAACGAATAGTTAGTGGCAAAAAACACCAAAAGAGCCTGTTTTTCAACATTTTTAGCTCTGTCCAAGC
Source organism: Acetatifactor sp. (assembly GCA_045538995.1). Classification (GTDB taxonomy): domain Bacteria; phylum Bacillota; class Clostridia; order Lachnospirales; family Lachnospiraceae; genus Acetatifactor. The sequence goes on from JAZQEK010000038.1 coordinate 74,920, forward strand.
TCTTTCAGTTTCTCAATCAATTCCAAATCATCCTCAGTAATTTTGATGTTTGCCTGAATTTCTTTTCCTTCCGGCGTAATCACTTTACATTCCAAAACAGTTCCTTCCTGCAAACCATTCTGCATCATTACTTGTAGAAACTGCATGAACTTGGGATGGTTCCTTTGAAATTTATCCAGTGCGGATTTCATAGATAATAAAGCCATAGGGTTCATATGTAAATCTCCTTTAAAACATTATATTACTAATTTATCAAGAAACAATCACCAAAGGATTGTCAATATGGTTCATCATATCATGAACACCCTTGAAGGTTTTGTATGCCATATCCCAAACAACCTTTTCTGTATAAAAGGCGGTATGTGGTGACAATATCACATTGGGAAAGCTTCGCAAAATAGCCATTTGACGGTTCGCAATGGCATCCCCCATACGATTTGCATAATACAAGCCATCTTCACGTTCCAAGACATCCAGAGCCGCATGGCCGATTTTACAACCTTCAATGGCAGATATTAAGGCATCTGCATCAATTAAGGTTCCTCTGGCCGTATTTACGATGATAACGCCGTCTTTCATCTGCGCAAAAGCTGCTTCATTCAACATATGATAATTCTCAGCGGTTGCAGGCGTGTGCAAGGTAATGATGTCGGATTTTGCGAATAGTTCCTCCAGAGAAACATATTCTGCATATTGTTTTACATCCTCATTTGGATAAATATCATAAGCCAACATCTTGCAGCCAAAACCGCTTAAATGCTTAATAACGGTTCTGCCAATCTGACCGGTTCCGATGATACCCACAGTGCAATCGCTGATATCCTTGCCCATTTTTCCCTTTAAGGTATAGTCCTGAACCTTAGAACGCTCCAAAATATGATAAATATTTCTGCAACACATCAACATCAGCATGATGCTGTAATCTGCAACGGTTTCCGGTGCATAGCTTACATGACAAACACCCATTCCCAGCTTCTTCGCATGCTCTAAATCAATATGATCCACACCAATGGAACGCGTTGCTATATAACGAACACCCACTGCATAAAAACGATCCAGCATGTCCTTATCCAAATTACATGGTGTGACGCTGATGGCATCATAGCCGGTTGCCAGATGAATATTTTCCGGATTGGGATACTCTGTAGAATAGCCATATTCCGCATCAAATTCACCTACCAGCTTGTCAAAAAAATCCTTTTCGTCAAATTCTCTTAATGCATATGCAAAAATTTTCATGTCAAATTGACCTCCTTAGTCGATGTAATATATTCCAGTCAAAATAGTATTCCTTTCTTATCCCTCATAAGGAGAAGCTTCTGATGCAAAAAAGTATGCAGCCAACTGTGCTCTGGAACTGAATTCCTGTGTTTCCAACAAATTTCTGACCTCATCCTTACTATAAAAAGCAGCCTGAATCTCTTCATTCTCTGAGGTATTATCCTCCATATCTCCACAAACCTCCACAAAAGCAATGTAGGTTTTGGTATCCGAAATAGCCACTGCGGAATAAGAAGGTGGCAATATTGCTTTGATTTTCTTTACCTTTAAGCCGGTTTCCTCATAAAGTTCTCTGGCAATGCACTCTTCTATACTCTCGCCCTCTTCTATCATTCCGGCACAAAGGTTATAAATGGCTTTGTTCACACCCATACGAAATTCATGCAGAAGCAGCAACTTTCCTTCACAGGTTGCAATAATCGACACACCACTGGGCAATCTGCCGATATCCTCTATGGTTTGCAACTCCTTTCGGCTGACGATTTCGTATTTCTTCTCCTTGCCGGATTTATTGATATAGGTCAGTTCGTAGTTTTTCAGATATTTTCCGTCTCTGACCTTTTCTAAATTTACAAATTTCATAAAGTATGCCTTTCTGAACAAATTACTTCCATTGCTCTTGTAACGAGGGTCCTGTTTTTTTACGGGTCAGCTCCATGAGACCCAAAGCTGTTATATCGACTACCTTAGTCAACACAACATCCTTCGTAACCTGCTCCTTCATAAAAGCAATCAGCTGCTCTTCTTTACTCTTTTCAGCCATATTAATAAAATCTATGATAATAATACCGGAAAGGTTCCGTAAACGTATTTGCAAGGCAGCCTCACGGGCAGCCTCTTCATTAATTTTCCAAATAGCCGTTTCTTTGTCCTTTTCCTTAATCATCTTACCGGAATTCACATCAATGGTGGTCAGACATTCTGTCTGCTCAATCACCAGATAGGCTCCGGATTTCAACCACACCTTTTCAGACAAAGCTTCCTGCAGTTTATTTTCCACCGTATAAAGCTTTTCTAACGAAAAATCCTCAGATGTATAGTATCGAAGTTCCTTCCTCACCCCTTGTAAGCTCGTATAAGCCTCAGGAAGGTCGGTTACCACCTCAACCTCATCACTTATGCACATTTTGTCTAAAATCGCCTCATAGGGTTTTTTCGGAGCTTGTACACAGGAAAAGCAGGTTCGAAAACGTGCCTTTTCCAATAATTGCAGAAAAACCTCTTCCGAATCCAACAATTCCTTCCAAAATGCTTCTTTGTTTTCCTGAAAGTATTTAGCGGCTTCTGTACGAATGACACAGCCGTAAGCGGGCAAATTTTCCTTCCCATAAAGACATCCCTGCTCATCTATTCGATTTCTTTCCTGTAAAAATACCTTTATTTCACCGCGTAGTTCCTTGGAAAGCTTATTAGATATCCCCACTTTCGGATTCCCAAGAGCATATACAAAATGCTTCCCTTGCAGGCTGATTTCACAGGTTAGAGAAGCCTGCTTGGTTTTCAAAGCATCCCGTTTCACCTGAACAACCAATTCGTCTCCCTGTAAAATTCTTCCGTCAAAGCTTCGATTCAGCAAAAAAGGAGCTTTTGCCTCCTCTAACGGCAAATAGCACAGCTCCTTATCTGCAATCTCTACAAAGCAGGCGTTCAAATTCTTTACGACATTTTTCACCTTACCGATATAGATTGCACCAATCTGAGAACCATTATCCAAGCATTCTACCTGCAATAGTCTGCCGCCCTGATACAGGCAGGCCACCTCACGCCCTCTGCAGGTCGTAATGACTACTTTTCGGTCTGCATTTTCACATAAAGGATTTTCTCTTTGCACCTCATGGGTCTGCATGATTTTTCTACTCATAGTCTATCCCTACACAATGTCCGTTCCAATGGCATCCAAAGGAACCAGACGACGCTTTTTATTCGGCTTTGCCAGATTCGTATAGGTTTCTTCACGGGTAATCAGCAGTGCATTTTCCTGCAGGCTTTCCCCAAAGAATTCCGCCATTGCCTCTATCACCGTAACAGGCTTAATATTACCTGCACTGGACGCATCCACCAGCAAATAAAGGGAACCGTCCTCCTTCACACGAAACTCATAAATACCCGGCTTCAAATCCACTTCCAAGGTACTCTTCTTGGTCTCTTTGGTAATCAAAATCTGTTCCTGTGCCAGAAACTGTGGCAGCTTCTCCTTGAGATCCACGGAAAGCTCTCTGCCTTCCCGGAAACGAATGGTATAACCGGCTGCAGCCACACTGGCCATGGCATTTCCTGCACCCTCTGGAAGCTCCTTCATACCGATAACTTCGATACCGGGAGCACTGACTGCATTCAATCTTGCCATCATATCCTGACTGGTGGTTACCGTAGTCAACTCGATATCCATATATTCACCATTGCTTTCCAAGCCTACGCCCAAAGGAGCTGCAAAGGACATAATCTGATGGGGACTAAATCCTGCCGAATAAGCAATATCCAACTCTGCACGTCGAATGGCCTTCTGGAAAAAGCGCATCACATCCAAATGTCCGATAAAGCGAATGGGACCATATTTCTTAAATTTCACTCTAACCTTCATGATTTATCTATTTCCTTTCCACAAGGGTTCTTTTTTGAAAACCCTTCCTACATAGGGAGGATTTCCCTATCCCCTGGGTTCAAAGCAGATTCCGCCACCGAAACGTGCTGCTCCGCAACCTTGACATTTTAGCTTACAATTCTCGGAAATTTCTTCACGTTGTGCCTTTTCCCACTCTCTCTTTAAGAATTCCTTGGTCACTCCACAGTCAATAAAGTCCCAAGGTAAGATTTCATCCACAGACTTCTCTCGAGTATAAAATTCTACATCCAGACCACATTCCGCAAAGGTTTCCAACCACACATCATTCTTGTAATATTCGCCCCAAGCATCGTAAAAGCATCCTTTTTGATATACCTTCAGGATTACCTCGTTCAAGCGACGGTCACCACGGGCAAGCACACCTTCCAATACACTGGCATCAGCTTCGTGATAGTTATATTTGATGCTCTTTTGATTGAGCTGCTGAGTAATCGCAGTTCTGGTTTCATAAGCCTTGTCCAAAAATTCCTGCTTGTTACACTGTCTGGCCCACTGGAAGGGAGTAAAAGGCTTTGGCACGAAGAAAGAGGTACTGGTGACAATTTGTACCTTACCGTTCTTACGCTCCTCCTTGGGAACCGTATCAAAGAAGGTCGCTGCAATCTTATTACTCAGTTCTGCAATTCCTACGATATCCTCATGGGTTTCTGTAGGCAAGCCCAACATAAAATACAGCTTCACACGGGTCCAACCACCTTCAAAAGCCAGATTGGCACCGCCCAGAATCTGTTCCTCCGTCAAACCTTTATTGATTACATTACGAAGTCTCTGACTGCCCGCTTCCGGTGCAAAGGTCAGACTGGACTTACGCACATCCTGCACCTTGCTCATGACATCCAGGGAAAAGGCGTCAATACGCAGGGAAGGCAGGGAAATATTTATCTTTTTCTTATTGCATTCTTCGATTAAAAAGTCAATGAGTTCCGGCAATTTACTATAATCACTAGAGCTTAAGGAACTCAGGGAAACTTCCTCATGACCGGTATTTTTCAGCATTTCTATAGCATACTGCTTCAAGGTCTCCACATCACGCTCACGCACAGGACGATAAAGCTGTCCCGCCTGACAGAAACGACAGCCACGAATACAGCCACGCTGAATTTCCAGAACTACTCTGTCCTGTGTCACCTTGATATAGGGCACCACAGGCTTCATGGGATAATGAGTATTGGTCACATCCATAACGATTTCTTTGCGGATAGTGGCCGGTATCCCTTCTTCTGCGGGTGCAAAGGACTTGATGGTACCGTCATCATTATAAGTCACCTCATAAAACATAGGCACATACAAGCCGGGCAACTTCGCTGCACGACGTAAAAATTCCACTCTGCCTACACCGGCATCCTTACATTCCTTATACAAATCCATCAGAGCACGATACTGTGTTTCGCCTTCTCCGATGTAGAAAATATCAAAGAAGTCCGCAATAGGCTCCGGATTGTAGGTACAGGGACCACCACCAATAACAATCGGATGTTCCTCGCCTCTTTCCTTTGCCAAAAGAGGGATCTGCGCCAAATCCAATACCTGCAAAATATTGGTATAGCACATTTCATACTGGATGGTAATTCCTAAAAAGTCAAAATCCTTAATGGGATCCTGCGATTCCAAGGCAAACAGCGGGATATTTTCCTCTCGCATCACTTTATCTAAGTCTAACCATGGAGAATAGACTCGTTCACACCATACATCCTCCATGGAATTAAACATATCATATAGAATCTGTATGCCTAAATGGGACATACCGATTTCATAAACATCCGGAAAGCACATGGCGAAGCGAACCTTCACCGCATCCTTGTCCTTCATCACTGCATTTACTTCATTACCGATGTATCTGGCAGGTTTTTCGATCTTCATCAGTATATCATCGGATAATGCTAATTTGTTACTCATAATTTGTTACCTTTCTCGTTACTTCTTCTGCATTTTTTGTTCTAAGTGGGTCTTAATCTGTAACGCTTTACCACTGATTTTTTTATCAGGACAATCAATGGCAATATTCAGATAGTGCATAATATCTTTGCTTATTCCGCAATAAGCCAACATACTGACCAAAGACAATGCTGTAGCCGACTTACTTGCTGCATCATGAAATTGATTCTCATCCACGGCTGTTTTATATTTTTTCACAACTCTCTTGGCACAATACATCGCAAATTCATTATCTGAAACATCCTTACTCAACCAGTACAGATTACGCCACAAACTACCAATCAACGCATTATCGCCCGGATTGATGTGTTCATTAATATGAATAGCCTGAAGATAACGCACTACAAGAATATCATATTCTCCACGACGCTCCAGTCTGGTTTCCACCACATTCTTATGTTCCTTCTGCAAGACCTTCTCAACTTCCTCATATTCAAAGTTATTAATCGAAAAAAACCTCAAATAATGATTGGAATAATAACAATGCGGACAAGTAATTACCTCATACCAAAGCGGATCACAACCCACATAATTAATACGACAATCCATATCAAAGCTGCGTTCTTCCATAATACTACGCTTCATCTCAACAACCGTAACAGCTTTGCCGCAAATAGGACAAGCCTGCTTGTAATTCACTAAATACTGTGGGTCTTGATAAGGTGGTTTTATCACATGACCCATTTTAAATTCAGCCGGAATTTGAAATTTAGGCACATGACGGTTCTTTACAAAGCGGTTGTTCTGATAAAGCTCCGCATCCAGTTTACGAATACGTCCACTCATATTTTCCAGCATCTGCTTGGCAATCTCAGGACAGGTTTCCAGAAACTGCTGCAGATTATCCTTTGTAACGGCCACAACAACGGTATCTTCCAGTGCAATACAAGATGCACTGCGCGGAAGGTTATCAAAAATAGCCATTTCTCCGAAGAAATCTCCGGTCTGAATCGTTGCTACTTGGGTCAATGTGCCAATAGTACTAGTAATATATATTCCGACAGAACCCTTCAGAATAATATACATCTCATTACCTGGCTGACCCTCGTGGCAAACATAATCATTTTTTACAAACTGCTTCGGGGTTGAAATTTTCCGAAGCATTTCTATGGTTTCTTCCCGCATAATTAGCACTTCCTCCTAATTTACTAATGTCATGTAAGTATTATCCCATCTGATAAATATATCGGATGGAAAACTGATACATTTTACCACTGCTGTAATACCTCCTCCGCAATCGCCAATACTTTGCGGAGGAGATTTTCATACACTTGGTTCAGTGTTTTAACTGCATTTTGCTAATATACATTCATTGTGTTCTCATAACCGGTAATCGTAGTGGCATAGTTACTACCATACAGAGGTGAGCTGTCTGACAGGTCAATCTGTATGGTTGATGAACAGCCTGTAACATCTAAGGCAGTCAGGGTAGATGCATTACTAAGATAAACCCCTGCCAGCTTTGTTGCATTTTGGCAGATATATGTCTCTACATAGTACATTCCGGCGGAATCAAAACTTGTCAACTGTGTATTTGATATATTAATATCCGTCATATTACCGGACATAGCCAGGTCAATCGTTTCCAGTGCTGTTAAAGTACTAAAATCAACTGACTTCAGGTTGCCATTATTTTGAATATCCAGATATGTTAGGCTGGTCAAACCACTATAGCCTGACATGTCAAGGGATGTTATACCGGTACAACCATTTAAGTCTAATGATTGCAAGCTTGTACAACCCGTAATATCAAAACTCGTTAATGCTGTACAATTTGTTAAATCCAAAGTTTCCAGATCTCTCAGATTTTTCAAGTCAAGACTGGTCATTTTTTCTGAACCGTTAATGGTCAAGGATGTCACTGGTACAAAATCAAAACCTATACGAACCTCGATTAATTCCGGTACATTCTTCAAAGAAATCGTTGGAATATCCATAGCCTCAACATAAACTAAGCTTGGATAATCCTCCAGTTCAAAGCTCGTTATCTGATCACAAAAAGCAATCAGAACCGCAACCAATGCCTTATTTTGTGACAAATCAATACTTGTCAGATTATCACAGTTACTCAATACCAACTCTTCAAGTCCGGTACTATTGGAAACATTGAGCTCCGTTATAACACTATCGCTTATTGAAACAGCTGTCAAATTCGTATTACTTGCCAGATTAATAGCTGTTATATTGGTCACTGACGAAAGGCTAATGGATTTTAGATTAGGATAATTCGCAAAGTCCAGTACTCCTGTAATTGGCAAATCACCATATGTTACATGAAGTGTAATGGACTCCATCGCAGTACAGCCCTCATAATTTAAGGATGTTAAAGCTGATGTATATGAATCATCCTGTGTATTAAATTCAAAACCTGTCATTGCCGTACATCCGGAAGTATCAATAGTTGCCACACTGGCAAAATTACCTAACAGCATGAATTTCGTTAATGCTTCCGAACCCGATACATCAACGGTAGTAAGTGCTGATGCTTCCGTTCCCTGGTTCGTCCACTCCAAGCTTGTAAGAGAACTATTTTCTGCAACAAATGTCTCTAAAGCCAAGTTAGATGCAAGGTTCACACTTTCAAGTCCGGAGCCTGTAATCGTTAAGGTTGTAAGTGATGTCAAGGTGCTGGTGTCTAATGATGACAATGCGGTACAACCGCTTACATCAATCGACTGCAAAGCCGTATTTCCTGATAACAATATGCTTGTTATCTTCGTACAACTACTTGCATTAAAGCTTTGTAAGCTTGTCATATATCTTGCGTTTACAATTTCCAAATTCGTGTTTGCACTTAAATCCAAGCTCTCCAACTGTTCACAAGATTCTACATGAATCTGGGTGAGTGCCGTACATGCTGATACATCAAGCTCCGTAATCGTTCCCCTATTCACATACAACGTTTGTAATCCGGTACATCCTGTAAAGTCTATATTACCAAGTGTTGTACATCCACAAATATTGAGATATTCTAATGTGGTATGATTTGCAACGTTCAGGGTTGTTATACCTGTACAGTTAACTGCATGAAGGGATGTAAGTTTCTCAAATGCTGATATATCAATACTTGTAATTCCACTATTGTAATCACATGTTAATGAAGTTAATTCTGTAAAGTGTTCAATACCGGTCAAACTGGTAATTCCACCATCCACACTACTTGTACCGGATACATCGATTTCAGTTACTTCAGTTAATTCACTGCCAAGTAGCATACCGTCACCATCAGTATCAAACTGTTCCACATATGTAAGGAATGTTGCATCCGGGAAGTTAGTTGCATTCAAAACAACCAGTTTTTCACCACATCTGCTACAGGTTGTAACGGATGCAGTTTCATCCGCTTTCACGTGATATGCGGCTATCTCTTCTGTATAACTGTAACTACATTCACAGGTGTAAGTTCTTACTCCTGCGGTAGTACAAGTTGCTTCAGTTGTCACTTCATTGGTATAACTGTGAGCGGTTCCGTCTGATAAGGTCGTTCCACAAACGCTACACTTGCTATGACAGTCTGCTTCTGCTCCGACCACTTCGGTGTGACCGGTTGCAGGAATTTCTGTTACTTCACTGGTCTCTTCACATCTTGAGCAATGCTTTGACTGGCTTCCTACTGTTGTACAAGTTGCTGCCACGTCTACTGTAAAATCTGTTGCGAAATCATGGTCTAATGCTTCCAGTACGCCTGTCTCTACTGCAGAACAGGTACCACAGGTTCGTTGCTGTTCACCCTCAGCGGTACAGGTTGCCGCGATTACTTCTGACCACTCACCGTAGCTGTGACCCGTTGCGGGGATTTCTGTTACTTCATCAGTCTCTTCACATCTTGAGCAATGCTTTGACTGGCTTCCCGTTGTGGTACAGGTCGCCTCTGTATCTACTGTAAATTCTGTTGCGAAATCATGGTCTAATGCTTCCAGTACGCCTGTCTCTACTGCAGAACAGGTACCACAGGTTCGTTGCTGTTCACCCTCAGCGGTACAGGTTGCCGCGGTTACTTCTGACCACTCACCGTAGCTGTGACCGGTTGCTTCAATTGCTTCTTCATGGTTATAACCACATTCACAAGTGTATTTTCGCACTCCTGCTGTGGTACAAGTTGCTTCGGTTGTTATTGTATCAGTATAGCTATGCATAGCTCCATCCTCAATTGTCACACCACAAACACTGCACTTGCTGTGAATATCAGACATACCGCCATACATATTCTTATGACCGACTGCTGCAACCTTAACGTTATAACTATATCCACAGGTACAAATATACTTCTTCTCACCCTCTACGGTACAGGATGCATGCTTTACAATCTGTTCCGAAAAATGATGCTCCTTGCTAATTACTTCACCGCACAAACTACATTTCGTATGGACAGACTCTGTTCCTCCGGCTTCTTCCACATGTATCAAAGCCGCAATTATTTCTGTATAAGTATATCCACATGCACAAACAAATCTCTTTTCCCCATTTTCTTCATAAGTTGCTTCCTTCGTAACCGTTTCCGTATAAGTATGTTCTGTACTCAACACAATATCACACACTGTACAATAGCTATGAGCAGATACCACACCAGCTAATGCATCTTCATGTCCTAAAGCATCAATATCCGTCTCATAATCATAACCGCATGCACAAACATAAACCATCTTGCCCTTTAAGGTACAGGTAGGAGTAACTGACTGACGTTCCTGATAATTGTGTTCTGTACTTAAAACTTCCTCACATTCAGAGCACATACTATGAACACTTTCTTCCCCGACCAATACTTCCGTATGTACATGAGGTACTTCTGAAGGTTCCGGTGAAACTTCCGGTGTTGTTTCCTGTGTGGGTTTAGCAGTAGGCTTTGCACTACCTTCTCCATCCGTAACAGGAATCATCACCTGCTGTCGGATCTCTTCTATCTGATTATTTTTCTCTGACTGTTCCGTTTTTTCTTCCACACGAACCAATGGCTTGTTATCATTTGCTAAAGCGATAACATCCACGGTATTCTTTGTCTCTTTCTGCTTCTCCACCTGATTTTCAGGCACAACCTCTATAGCCTTCTGATAAACAGAGGTATACTCTTCCAATACGATTTCGCGAGTTTCAATATCAGCCTTTGCTTCTTCTGCAGTCACAAACAGAGAATGTCCGTTTTCTGCTGAAAAGTAAATATCAACCAAATCATTGTCCGGAATCTCTTCTTTTACAATAGGCATAGTTTTCTCTACATTCGTACTTATCTCTCCGGCAGCATCCTCTATTTTCACATCTTCAACCACATACACCGTATCTACAGTACTCATATTGATACATGCCTTATAGCCGGCATTAATCAATACTTCCTCTTCTACTACTTCACCATCAGGCATTATTCTTTGTGACGCCACCTGACCACCATAGGTCATAACATCAGCGATAATTTCTCCAGCATCATTGGTTGTCAAATCCACGCGGAAAAAGGTACCTCTAACTGCCAAAACTGCATTGGGAGTATTTACCACATAGTCCTCATCCTCTCCCAATGGCTTTACCAATTCTGTACTGATCGCACCACGTTCCAAACGCAATCTGGTTTTTCCGCTACCCAATAATCCCAAAGTCTCGAATAACAGCTTACTGCCCGGTTCCAACCTCATATATTTGTCATTATCTAAAACTAATCTCACATAGCTATTTCCGGAGGTAACCACTTCATATCCTTCCTGCAAAACCATTCCCGGATAAGCACTGTATTCGATGCCACCTTTTACGACACTGACTCTTCCATAAACCTCCACCACATTAATGGTTCGATATCCTTGATTATCACTATTTGCCTGCACTACAATAAAAACCGCCAATAATACAAACAACATAATTGCCAGCCAAGATAATATCATTATTTTTGTTTTATCTATCTTCATACTCTTCATACGGATCCCCCTTATCAGTGACCGTTTTTCAAAAAGCCTTCCCTTTCCAGCATTTCCAAAGAACGTACCTTGTTTTCCATAGAAGTTGTTTCGATTAAAATCGTTGCATTACGCATGTACTTTTCATAACATTCATAAAATCCTGTTCTCTGAATAACGCCGTCTCCCCATGCCTGATGAAGGTCTCGAATTCCATCATTATCATTCATGTGAATATGCTTCACGAATCTTCCCAGTCGCTCAGCCCATATTTCAGGCTTTACCTTAGATAAAAAGGCATGTGCATAGTCCAGACATACACCATAGTTAGCATATTCGGACAAATTTTCAGACAAAGTCTCCATAATATCTGGTGAAGTATCAAACATGTTTTCCAGATAAATCTGCATATCGGAATGTTTTTCTAAAACATCGCTCCAAAAAACAATATTGGTTTTCAACCATGATGCAATATACGAATCCGTATTTAAAAACGGATCATAATTGGTATGGAAAACAACCGCCTTAGCTCCTATTCCTTTCGCTGCCTGAATGCTCTGTTCAATACGTAAGCTTGCAATCTCTCTAATTTTAGGATCTACACTAAATGGTATTACATCAAAAAAATCACCATGAACTGTAGTATAAGATGGTAACTCATACTGTTTATATATATCAATGATTTCCTGTAATCTTTCTTCATCATCCAAAACGGTTGGCATGAAAAAATCATTGTATTCAAAGCCCAACTGATATTTCTGTGCTAATTCCAAACATTCCTGCATATGATTTCTGTCAGGAATAATAAGAAATTGTCTCATAATCTATTACTCCTCCTCGGGACTGATATAATCATTCACTCCTGCTACGGAATATACAAAAACACCCTTTGACTTACCTTTTAAAGGAATCTCTCCTACCGGATCTACAGTAATACGGTCCTTCACATGCTCATACACAAATTCACTAATATAAACCGTCCCTCTGGGTGCATTTGCCTCCAATCTCGCAGCGGTATTTATGGTATCACCGATAGCCGTGTAGTCCATTCGGAATTCACAACCGATATTTCCTACGACTGCAGGTCCACAGTTTACACCCACACCAAATCCTACATGTTTGCCATAACGTGCCAGATATTCCTTTTCAATTCGATTACCACCCTGTACAATATCCCACGCTGCCAAAATCGCCTTATACACATAGTCATCTGTATCAAAAGGAGCATTAAATACTGCCATAGTAGCATCACCGATAAACTTATCCAGTGTACCTCCGTGACGGAAGATACTGGCAGTCGTCAGTGCCAAATAACCATTCAAAATATCCACCACCTGCTCCGGTTCCAGACTTTCAGACAAAGGTGTAAATCCTCGAATATCTACAAATAATACCGCAACGGTTCTGTTTTCACCACCCAGTTTCAATTCATATGTACCATTCTTTGCAATTTCTTCCACAACCTGTGGTGCCACATATTTACTGAAGGCCTTTTCGATGCTCTGCTTGGCCGCACGTGCCTTGTAATAATGCAGACCAACATAATATATGGCTATTAATCCGGCCATAACAGGTGCTACCAGTACATTACCTGTATAACCCATATTGAATACTAACAAACCTCCCAGTAGCTTAATCACAGCGGCAGACAAACAGGCAAGAATTACCTTTGCTACACTAAAACGTTCACAAACAAATACAAGCAATACTGCAATAAACGCAGCAATCAGACCATCCACTACTTTTGGCAATGCGGTCAAAGGCTCGTTCTCTAAGAGTGCCTGTATGACATTTGCATGAATTTCTACTCCATACATCTGCACAGATCGTTCTACCGGGACAAAATAAGCATCCATCATACCTGCTGCATACGCACCTATCAAGACAATACAATCGTCAAAAGCCTCCGGAGGTACATTTCCCTGTAAAACATCTACCAGAGAAATATTCTCGTATTCGGTTGGATTACCGGAATAACGAAAAGCCATCGCTTCCTTATCGGTTGGATATACTGCAGGAAGTCCCATTCTATCCATATATTTCGCATAAATAGCAGAACTAAAGCTCTTACTACGGGTTCCGTCCATTTCATCAAAATACAAAAAGGTACTTCGGATAATACTGTCATCCTCATCCATCAGTGCATTTACAAACCCCTGAGATGTAGCCTCCCGTAAAGTATTGTATGGAATAATCCTTTCCTGAACCGTCATACCGTTTTCCTTCAAATTACCATTGGCATCCGAGGTCACTGACTTGGTAAATACGTATGCAAATCCTGTTACTACATTATCATACTCCGCACAAAGCTGTGCAAATCGGTCATCTGATTCCACATCTTTTTCACTACTAAATATCACATCGAAACCAATTACTGCCGGGCAGACATCCTGAGACACACACAGAACGTCCATCAAATCTGCATATACATCACGATTCCAAGTAGAAAAATCCCCCATCTGGTTCATGGTACGATCATCAATCTTAATAATCTTAATACGCGGATCAATATTACCGGGATGATGATATAAGATATCTTCCGCAGCATTATCCACTACCCCAAACAAATTACAATATGCGGATACAAACGCTAACAAAGCACATATTATACAGGTAATTATTCTTTTCATACTTCCTTTTTTACTCATAATTATTCCCCACATAGTCATAATATGGTCATTAAACCATAACAATCCAATAATATTATAATTCAAAACCTTATCTTTGTCTATGTTGTATACTGATAAACTACAATTTATCATCCATGGCATATAAATAGGACGGTCAGCATTTTCTGCCACCGTCCAAATTCACCTGCTTCCGGTTGTTTCATTTTTTTTAACATCTTTCTAACATATTCCATCACTATTTTGCATCAATATCTGTCAAAAATACCTCTGCCAGTCCCAGCTTTTTTAAGTTCTCTCTGCTTTCATCACTTAAGGGTACTTTGTATGACAAATCTTTTTTCTCATAACATCCCTTTGTAATACGTTCTTCCATGGTATCCACAAAAAATTTCCACTCAACATGTTTCGTTCCATTTGAGGTATAAAATTTTTTATCCCAAAATTTCAAATGACCTTCCCCACCATAAAAAAGTCTCAAAGCCACAGCCAGGTCACAATTCGAATGCATTGCGATATAATAGGGAACTTCAAGACCATCGTCCCAATTATAATAGTCTAAAAACTCCATGAAGGTCTTTGCGCTTGTATCATCATCAAACAAATGCTCGTATCCATGATCTACAACTTTCTGCTGAGCTATTAATCTGCACAGTTTAGAATCAAGCTTTTTTCTATCTTCTTCTTTGCGAATAGTTGCTTCTGTTTCGTACACAAAATACTCCATTCCAAAATAATTTCTTTTGGGAACAAAATATTTTAAAACATCCTCTAATTCTGCTTCACGATTTTGGTTTCGAAGCAAATATTGATATATAGTATCATCACCATATCCTTCCATACTCTCTGCATATTTTTGTGCTATTTCCAAACCAGTCATTCCCTGAAAACAGAAGGTACTATCAACACCCAATTCTAACAAATACTTCACCATGTAGATATTATTAAAACCACAACAAATACAAAAAGCAGTTCCTAAAAACTCTCTTTTCAATTCTTCCGGTGCATATTCATACAACAACCTCATATTTTCTGCCATCACTTGAGCCCTATTTAATTCCGGGGTGAAGCCTTTGGTTAATAACATTACATATCTGATTGCATCATCATCCAAATGGAGAATTTTAATTTTGTTCTCCAATATCCATCTTTGTAATTCTATTTCTTTTCCAACACAAAAGATTTCAAAGATAAGCTTCCATTCCTCTAATGTAATTCCTTGCTTCTTTTCTTTGTCCTCAATATAATCCATTATCGACTTTATATTTTCGTAATCTGCATTCGACCTTAAATAGTGTATCATTTTCTTGAATGTTTTTTCTGTCATCGTGTTCTCCCTCTTTACTTCTTCGGTAATTTTCTTAATATAGCATTCAGTAATTTCTCCATTACTTCGTCATCAATACCATACTCCTCCATGACACCTGCCTTTAAATCCTCATACAAGCCGGAATCACACTCATTTGCCATAAAATCAGCCTTGGTCTTGATGTCAAAGTCATCCAAAATAGCCTTAATAGCCTCTTTAATTTCCTGCTGTTTGGCTTTGGTTAGCTTTTGGGAATCTTCATCGTCCTGTGCACCGAAGGCCTCACCATTTATCTTTAAACCAAATGCACATTGTGCATCTAAATAATTTGCTAAACTATTTTCCAAGCGTTCATAACTATTACAATAAGTATTATTTTCAAAACAAATCCCTTTGCTTTCAAAGTAATTTTTCGGAAGCCTCTCCATAAATTCGCCCAATATCTTATAGGCTTCACTCCATTTCTTTCTGGCTTTATTGAAGTTGATTTTAAATTGTGTAAAAGCTTCCTTTAGATCCTCATCTTCATTTAATACATCATATACCTGAAGCTCTTCCTTATACACTCTGTCTCTACCGGTAAGTAAGTAAGGGTTCTTTAAATCCTCCAATATCATTTGCTCTGTTGCAGGTCCCATACTGTTCTCTAACGCAACAATCTTTTTGCCCATATCAATCATTATATCATCGGCTGTTTCGGGAGTTGCATGCATCACCGGCCAATCTTTTCTAACAACCTCCTGGTGAAAAACCATACTAAGCATAGGAATACGCAAACCAATACTCAGGTTCTCTATCGAATCACACACTGAATCAATGACTGTAAAAAACCAATCAACATACAATCTTCCCATATATTCGTTGGCACCGGATATTCTGACATAAAAAGCCAGCTTATCAGAATATCTTTTAATATAAAAAATCTTGCCTCCACCCAGATTCACCATTTTGTGTCCGTTTGCTTTTAATACAGAACCTATAGTTCTTTGAATGTCCTCTTTAAACATGTGCTTCCTCCCATACCACTTTCCTTGCATCTGCTCCCAAAGATTCTTCTATGGCAAGTATTTTCCGTCCGGCAGCCAATATATCATCATTCGGAAAATCATCACTTACAACAAAAAACTTACGAAGTTCCAAATCAAATCTATCCTTAGGTCCGGTTGTGATAAGAGGAATCTGTAACCCCACTGTTGACGTAGTAATGTTTTCATAAAAAACATCCTCTGTAGTAAAAAACAAAGCAATTTTAACACTACTTTGATATTTATCATAGTGAAAACAGTGCACATAAAAAGCCAAACCATCACCAATCTTTTTCACATAAAATATACAGTCTGAATCCTGTACTACTAATTCATGTCCGTTCTCCTTTAAAAGTAAACCTATGCTTTTCTCTAAATTATCTTGAAACATTGTGTTCCACCTCACATTAATTAAAGTATTGCAATAAAAGCCACACTGACCTTTCCGGTCAATGTGACTTTTGCATATACATTATCGATTTGCCAACTCCGTAGTAATCTCTTCCCAGCTGATGTTCTTCTCCGCCATGAGCACCATCATATGATACAGGAAATCACTGATTTCATACTTGATTTCGTTGGGATTCGGGTTCTTCGCTGCGATGACGATTTCCGTTGCTTCCTCACCCAGCTTCTTTAAAATTTTATCTACACCCTTATCGAAAAGATAATTGGTGTAGGAGCCTTCCTTGGGATGTATCTTTCGGTCTTTGATGACTGCATAAACATCCTCGAATACCCTCAAAGGATTGTCTACTTCCTCGTATTCCTTTTTTACGATTTCATTAAAGAAACAACTGTAAGCTCCTGTATGGCAAGCTGCACCAACCTGAGAAACCTTCGCCAAAATCGTATCCATGTCACAATCGGTTGCCAGACTCTTCACATACTGGAAATGTCCGCTGGTATCGCCTTTCAACCACTGCTCCTTGCGACTGCGGCTGTAATAGCACATCTTGCCGGTACGCAGGGTGGTCTTGTAAGCCTCTTCATTCATATAGGCCACCATCAAGACTTCATTGGTACGATAATCCTGCACCACTACAGGTATCAGACCGTTTTCATCCTTCTTTAACTGTTCCCAAGTATAAGCAGCCTTCAGAATTCTCACGGGAATACCATTCTGCTCACAAAGCTCCTTCAATGCCGGGATTTCCTTGCAATTATCATTCATGGCATTGCCGGTGATACCGCAAACGGTCTCGTTTCTGAACAGCTCCAGCATCTTATCCAATGCAATCTGGCTTACCTGCACATAGAAAGGCAAGTCCATGGTTTCCATGGTTCTATGTATCTGGTGAGGATTCATCAAAATCATACCTGAAATATACTTTTCAATCTTTTCCTTGTTGGCAGAAAGTGTCTCTGCATCCTGAAAAGAAAGCAAAATCTTCTCCTTGCCAAACTTCAGAGAAACCTCCTCCGTAATCTCGATGTTAGACTGCTTGGTATAGTCCAGCACAGCCTTCTTACAGCCGGTATAAAGGATTTTCTTAATATCCTCCATACGCTTTACATTACCGGCACCGATGACATCTACCTCTGCTTTCGCACAGATTTCCTTCATAATATCCAGTGCTTCTTCATGCTCTACATCTGCCTCAGACATATCGAACACGATAAGCTCGTCCGCACCGTCGTCACAATAGCTCTGTGCCAGCTTCACCGGATCTTCACTGATAACCGTCACGTCCTGAAGGGATTTCACACAATTCTTACGATATAAATAAATACAAGGGACAAATTCTTTGGTAATCATATTTTATAAACTTCCTTTCGTACTCAGCACGTCACTAACTCTCTCATCATAACCGGTTGCCATATCCAATGCCTTTGCAAACGCCTTGAACATCGCTTCAATCATGTGATGATTGTTGCCGGGAGTGAGCATTTTAATATGGAGATTCATACCTGCACTATAAGACACTGCATAGAAAAACTCCTTTACCAGTTCGGTTTCCAAATCACCAACCTTTTCCGTGGTAAATTCACAATCAAACTGCAAATAGGGTCTGCCGCACAAATCTACTGCACAGAGAGCCAGCACCTCATCCATAGGAAGGATAAAGTAGCCGTAACGACGAATGCCCTTCTTATCTCCTACAGCCTCTTTAATGGCTTGACCAAGCACGATTCCGGCATCCTCTACAGTATGATGTCCGTCCACCTCTAAATCACCATCAATTTCACAGGTCATGTCAAAAAAGCCATGCTTCGCAAAGCCCTCCAGCATGTGGTTGAAGAAACCGATTCCGGTGTCCATCTGTGCCTTGCCGGTTCCGTCCAAATTCAACTCTATGGCAATATCCGTTTCCTTGGTTTTTCTATTTATTGTAGCAATACGTGACATATGTAACCCTCCTAAATAAGTAACAGTTCAGCCATACATCAAAACTGTTTATTCAAAACGTACTTTAATACTATTTGCGTGAGCTGTCAAGCTTTCGCTTTCTGCAAACAGCTCAATATCCTTATGTAGCTTCTCCAAAGCTTCCTTGGAATAAGAAATGATGCTGGATTTCTTGATGAAATCATCTACATTTACCGGTGAGAAGAACTTAGCCGTTCCATTGGTAGGCAAAATGTGGTTCGGGCCTGCAAAATAGTCACCAAGAGGCTCAGAAGAATACTCGCCCAGGAAAATCGCTCCTGCATTGCGGATTTTCGTCATCACATCAAAAGGATTCTTGGTCAGAATTTCTAAGTGTTCTGAAGCGATTTCATTGGTGGTCTCGATAGCCTGCTCCATGTTCTCCGCCAATAATATGTATCCATAATTCTCCAAAGACTTCTCAATGATTTCCTTTCTGGAAAGCACTGCAGTGAATTTATCCACTTCCTCAGAAACCTTCTGTGCCAGCTCTTCACTGGTAGTAATCAGGATAGCACTTGCCAGTTCATCGTGCTCTGCCTGAGAAAGTAAGTCTGACGCCACGTAGCGTGGATTCGCTGTTTCGTCAGCCAGTACCAGCACTTCACTGGGTCCTGCGATAGAATCAATGCTTACATATCCGTAAACAGCCTTCTTTGCCAAAGCAACGAAGATATTTCCGGGACCTGTGATTTTGTCTACCTTCGGGATAGATTCGGTACCGAAAGCCATTGCTGCAATGGCCTGAGCACCACCTACCTTGTAAATAGTATTTACACCTGCAATATCCGCAGCCACCAAAGTACCGGGGTTCACCTTGCCATCCTTTCCGGGAGGGGTGGTCATGATGATTTCCTTTACGCCGGCTACAGAAGCAGGAATCACATTCATCAATACGCTGGAAGGATAAGCTGCCTTTCCACCGGGAACATATACACCAGCCTTCTCAATAGGAGTAATCTTCATACCCAGAATGGTACCGTCCTCCTTGGCATCAAACCAGCTGTTACGAAGCTGCTTCATGTGGAAGGCTCTGATATTCTCCGCAGCCTTCTTGATTACCTCTACTAACTTGGCATCCATCAAGGTGTATGCTTCGTCGATTTCCTCACGGGTTACCTTGATATTCTCCTCTGTCAGCTGGAACTTATCAAACTTCAGGGTATAGTCAAAAATCGCCTGATTTTTATTGGCTTTTACATTTTCAATGATTTCGTTGACAGTTGCCTCATACTGGGAATAGTTATTAGGACTTCTCTTCAACAAATCCTCCATTAAATTTTTCTTGGTATCTTCGGTTAATTTTATGATTCTCATTTTCTACATCCTCCTTACCTATGATAGATAAGCTTACTTCTTCTCTGCCTCAAGCTGTGCTCTCACCTGCGCAATCAGCTTCTTGATACGCTCAGACTGCATCTGCATACTCACCGGATTCACAATCATTCTGGCGGACAGAGGACAAATCTCCTCTAAAACCATCAGTCCGTTTTCCTTCAAAGTACCACCGGTTTCCACGATATCTACGATTACGTCAGAAAGCTCCACCAGAGGTCCCAGCTCCACGGAACCGTTTAACTTAATAATATCCACCGTCTGGAACTTCTGATTGTAAAAATAATCCTTGGCAATGTTGGGATACTTGCTGGCTACTCGGATACGCTCATGGTGCTTTAACAGCTCCTCAGCCTCCTTGGGACCACAGACACACATTCTGCACTTACCAAAGCCCAAATCCAACACTTCATATACATTACGGTTCTCTTCTAAGATGGTATCCTCACCAACCACACCGATATCAGCTGCACCATATTCTACATAGGTAGGTACATCGGGACCTTTTGACAGGAAAAAACGAAGCTTCAGTTCTTCATTTACGAAAATCAGCTTACGGGAATCCTTATCCTTCATTTCCTCACAGGTAATACCGATTTTTTCAAACAATTCCAAGGTTTTATTTGCAAGTCTTCCTTTCCCCAGGGCAAAGGTTAAATACTTTTCATCACTCATGATTACTGCCTTTCCGGAACCAGCTCTACTGCCACACCCTGCTTACGAAGCTTCATGGTTTCTGCCAGCTGTTCCTTGTAGTTCTCTTTCTTATAATAAATCACCTGTTTGTTCTCTTCCACAGGAATAACAATCTTTTGACGGTCCATGGCTTCTACCATTTCATCCACCACTACCACGAAACCGATTGCAGAAGCATCCTTGCCGAATTTCTGTAACAAATGATTGTAACGACCACCCTTTACGATAGCATCACCGATACCATAGGTGTAAGCCTTGAAAATAATACCGGTATAATAATGGTATTGGCTCAGCATTCCCAAGTCAAAGGAAACATACTGTTCCACACCATAGAGCTTCAGCACTTCATAAATCTGTTCCAAACGGTCAATGGCATTTAAAGAACGCTCATTCTGAACACACTCCTTGCCTGCCTTGATAGCCTCGATATCACCGAACATATCGGTCACCTTCAAAAGGGTGTCCTGATACTGTTTCGGAATATCACTGTTACGAAGCAGATTTTCTGCTGCAAAGTAATTCTTGCCGCTGATATAATCACGCAAAGTACTTTCTGTTTCTGCATCCAAACCGGCCTCTTCACACAGACCCTTGAAAAACTCCATCTGACCGATACTCAACTGAAAGTTCTTAAGACCGGTATTCTTCAATGCCTCAATAACCAAACTCAGCATTTCTGCATCTGCCTCTACGGAATCGTCATTGATAAGCTCTGCACCAATCTGGGTCACTTCCTTTAATTTACCCTGCAAATTCGAGGTATTCACAAAAGTATTGCCCACATAGCACAAACGGATGGGTGCTTCCTCTTCCATGAAATACTTGGCTGCACAACGTGCAATGGACGGTGTAAAGTCCGGACGAAGCACCAAAGTATTTCCGTCCTTGTCGAAAAACTTGTACAATTCTCTGGCTGGTGTGGTTCCGATATCCTTGGAAAACACGTCAAAATATTCAATAGTAGGGGTCTGAATATCTGCATAACCATACTTTTCAATCGCCTCATGAAGCTTCTGTTCTACCAAAAGCTTCTTTGCATATTCACGACCATAAATATCTCTTACACCTTCCGGTGTATGTAACACTCTCTTATTCATAATTCACTCCATTCGCTTCATCATAGTAACGTGCTAATTAGGTAGCACAATAAAGAACCAATTGTTTGTAGTATAAGCTTTTCCTTGCAAGCTGTCAAGCCTAAAAAGCTACAAACTCAAAAATCTTGAATCTAGTCCTCTCTGGAGGACAAATCTAAGTTCAAAGCATCCAAATAAGGCACCAGGATACCACTCTTATGAGGCAAAACATATTTCTCTTCCAGCTCCTCATAGCGAAAGCTCTTCCTGCCCCCCTCCTGTGCCCTGTTCCAGAACTCCAACAGCTTCTCATAAGTCAAATAATACAACACATTCTTATGAGTGTAAAAAATCAATACAAAAGCAATACCGCCCTGCTTTTCAAAGTCTCCCATGAACTTTACCTGATGCTCATGGATATTTTGCAAAGCAAAAGTATCTGCGGCACACTCCTTGGCATCAAAGCATACGGGGATCCCTTGTACGGCACCAATGTAGTCTACCGTACTTTTCTGTTCGAAATAAGCCAGCGTAATATGTCTGTTTTCCTTATCTATTTTCATAGGCGTAATAGGCGTAGGGATTTTCTGTATCAGAGCCAACCCACTCTCCGCATACCTCTCATTGGTTCGATTAATCATGTCCTCCAGGGTGGAACCTCGAAGACCTCTGGAATTCCATGTTGCCATCAGGACAAATCCTCCAAAATCTTTATAAACTGCTTCGGTAAGGGGGCTACAATCACCTGCTCACTTAACTTCTCCAAAGCTCCCTCCAGCTTAGGAAATTCCATACGGTACGCATGCAAAAGCTGGTGTCGCAGTTGATAGCTCTGTTCCGCCTTTTGATTGGTGGCTTTGTTCCCATACTTGGTATCTCCTATCAGAGGATTGCCGATGCTTGCCAGATGTGCACGTATCTGATGGGTCTTTCCAGTAATCAGTTCCACTTCTAAATAGGTCAGCTTATGCTTCAGGCTCTGCACCGGTTCATAAGCTGTTTGAATCTCACTGCCTTCCACGGTCACCGTCACGGTATTGGTTGCTGCATTCTTCTGCAGGCTTCCCTGCAAAACTGCTCCCTGCTTCAGTTCTCCCTTTACAATGGTCCGATAAAACTTTCGCACTTCTCTGTCTCGTATCAGTCTGCTCAGCTCCTGACTGCCCTTCAGGGAAATGCCGCAAAGCACCAAACCACTGGTGTTTCTATCCAGACGGTTACATACAGAGGGTTTAAACAAAGCCAACTCTCCTGCTGTTATCTTCCGCTTCTGTAATAAATATCCAATCATCCACTCATTCAGGCTAACATCTGTATCCTTTGCCTTCTGTGTCAAAACGCCTGCCGGTTTGTTCAGGATTAACACATGGTCATCCTCGTACAGAACAGCATTCTCCGAAATCTTCAAAGACCGATATGCCTTCTCATAAGGTGCAACATCCAAATTACTCCCAGCGGACGCAATTTTATGCCCCTTACTATTATCTGTCGTAACAGACACTGTAGCAGCATCTTGCACGATTCCACCAAACTTCAAAAAGGTTTCTTCCGAAAAGAAGCATTGTACCTTGTCATTTAACTGCAATACTTCCTTCCCTTCCGCCTTCTTACCGTTCAGGGTAATATTCTTTTTTCGAAGCATTTTGTACAGAAATCCGGTACCGGCTGCCGGCAAATACTTATGTAAAAATTTGTCCAGACGTTGGCCAGCCTGATTCTGTTCTACAATAAACTCTTGCATACTTTACTCACTCTTACAAAGCTACAGACTTTAAGGTATCCATGATACCAAGAATATTCGCATTCTCTGTTTCCAGATTTTCTAACTGTTCAATGCGTTCCGTATATTTATGAATATCCGTAAATATCTTCACCGAAACATTCTTGTGACCATCCATTTTCAACACATTCAGAATATGGGTATTGAACTCCTTCTCCTGAAAGCTCTTATTTTCACTAAAACCACAAATAGTGTTCCCTGCAATCACCATATGACCTACCACATGGTTCTTGTCATAGGTGGTAAAAACCATATCATAAAGCTGAGGCAATTCTTTTCTCACCGCTTCGATTTTTTCACAGTTCTCCGACTTCATACTGTGAAATTTCAGGAACATAATGGCTCCCACCAGACTTTTGCTGGCCGGCAAGCAACCAACTACCGCAATAACCGTTAACAAATTCACCTTACTTTTCGTGGTCAGATAGCCTATCAAAAACAAACCAAGTGGTAACAAAAAATAAATAATGGTTCGAATAATCTCGTATTTCTTTTGTGTGTCAATATAATTCTTGGTACCCTTACAACGTACGGTACTAAACAAACGTAAAATAGTATCTTTCATAACTTAATCCTGACGCTCCTTATATGCTCTGATAAGCGGTAAAACCAAACTATGGGGTACCAGCTTGGTCAGTACCCAAACAGCCTGAATCGGGAAGCTGTACACACTGACAGCCTTCTTGGCACAGGCATCCCAAAGTGCCTTGCGTACCACGCTCTGACTGTCTACCATAGTAGCTTTCTTAATCGCCAGTACCTTTCCGGTTTTTTCTGCACGGTCAAAGAACGGGGTATCCACAGGACCGGGACATACACTGGTGACAGAGATGCCTTTGCCCTTTAGTTCCTCACGTAAAGCCTGCGTAAAGCTATGCACATAAGCTTTGCTGGCCGCATAAACCGCGAAACCGGGCTGTGGCAAAAAGGCTGCACAGGAAGCAATCTGAATAATTCTGGAATTTGGTCTCATAAAAGGAATGCAGCAATGGGTTACATGTGTCAAAGCTTCACAGTTCAAACGCACCATACCCACCTGATCCTCACAGGTTGTAGAGGAAAAGTCTCCAATCACCCCATAGCCTGCACAATTCACCAGCATACGAATCACACAATCATTGTCTATCAGTGTATCCTGAAGACGCTCAATCTGAGCCTCTTTGGTAATATCCATCGCCAGAATACGGGTATTGTTACGCATTTTGCTGCTCAATGCCTCTAATTTATCCTTACTACGGGCAATCAACCAGATTTCATCGGTTTTTCTCAAATGTGCATCTATCTGCAATGCAAATTCTGCACCCATTCCGGAGGATGCACCCACGATTATTACAACACTCTTTGCCATTCTTATTTCTCCTTCCTCTTATGAACATTTCGTATGGTTTTCTTCTTCTTTCTCGCATGGCTACCTTCTGACCGTCTGGTGTCTGACTGTACAGCACCTGTACGCTTGACCTTTGCCTCATTCGTGCCTGTACTTCGGGCATTCCCGACATTTCTGGGTCGTATCAGACATTTCTTGTCATATCCAATCAAATCCTCTCGTCCGGCAGCCACCAATGCCTCATACACCAGCTCATAATTCTTTGGATTACGATACTGTATCAGGGCACGCTGCATAGCCTTTTCATGCGGATTTTTACATACATACACAGGCTTCATATCTCTGGGGTCCAGTCCGGTATAATACATTACCGTAGATATGGTGGATGGTGTCGGATAAAAATCCTGCACCTGCTCCGGCATATAACCCAAATCCCGCAAGTACTCTGCCAGCTCTATAGCTTCCTTCAAAGTAGAGCCCGGATGAGAGCTCATGAGATAAGGCACTAAAAACTGGTTCTTTCCCAGCTGTTCATTTAACTTCTTATACTTCTTTACAAAACGCTCGTAAACTGCATTCTCCGGCTTACCCATCTTGGATAACACTGCATCGGAAATATGCTCCGGTGCCACCTTGAGCTGTCCGCTGATATGATGCTCCACCAGTTCTCGGAAGAAGCTGTCGTCCTTATCCGCCAATAAATAATCAAAACGGATACCCGAACGCACAAATACCTTTTTTACCTTCGGCAGCTCCCTAAGCTTTCGCAAAAGCTCCAGATAATCACTGTGATCCACCTTCATATTCTTACAGGGGCTGGGGAACAGACACTGTCGGTTCTTACATACTCCGTGGGTCAACTGTTTTTCACAGGAGGGATGACGGAAGTTTGCGGTAGGACCACCTACATCGTGAATGTATCCTTTGAAATCCTTATCCTCTGTTAACAGCTTCGCTTCTTCCACTATCGATTCATGGCTTCTCACCTGTATGGTACGACCCTGATGAAAGGTCAATGCACAAAAGCTACATCCTCCGAAACATCCGCGATTGCTGATTAAAGAAAACTTAATCTCCGCAATAGCCGGTACACCACCATCCTTTTCATAAGAAGGGTGATAGGTTCGCATATAAGGCAATGCATAAATATCGTCCATTTCCTGCATGGTAAGAGGTGCCTGAGGCGGGTTCTGTACCACATATACATTGTTGGGATACCCTTCTACCAAACGCTTTCCATTGCAAAAATCTGTATTCTGATACTGTATACCGAAGCTACGGGCATATTCCTTATTATCTGCCTTCATCGCCTCGAAAGTAGGCAAAATCACCGGCTCATACACACCGGAAATATCCTTTGTTTTATAAACCGTTCCTGCAATATAGGTAATATCCTTTACATCAATACCACTATTCAGGGCATCTGCAATTTCTACGATAGACTTTTCACCCATTCCATAAGAAATCAAATCTGCCTGACTATCCAACAATATAGAACGCTTAAAGCTGTCTGACCAATAATCATAATGTGCCATACGACGCAGACTGGCTTCTATGCCGCCGATTACAATGGGTACCTCCCGATACACTCTGCGGATGAGATTGCCATACACCACCGTAGCATGGTCCGGACGTTTGCCCATGACACCACCAGGCGTATAAGCATCCTGACTGCGACGCTTCTTGGATACGGAATAATGGTTCACACAGCTGTCCATATTTCCGGCACTGATTAAAAAGGCCAGTCTGGGTTTTCCCAGAATCTGTATACTTTTTTCATCCTTCCAATCCGGCTGTGCAATAATACCCACAGTATAACCATGTGCTTCCAACACTCTGCTGATAATCGCATGTCCAAAGGAGGGATGATCCACATAAGCATCTCCGGTAATATACACAAAATCCAGTTGTTCTATTTCTCTATCTATCATATCCTGTCTGCTGACAGGCAAAAATCCCTTAGTTGAATATTCCATAATAATCCTCTATATAATAATCTGCCAATTGTTTTTTCTCTTCTCTCTGCTTCTCGGAATAAGCATCCTCTACTGCACAAACACGCATTCCGGCAGCCTTACCGGCCTTGATGCCGGCCACAACATCTTCAAACACCAAACAAACCTCCGGTGCCACTCCCAGTTCTGCAGCTGTAGCCAAATACACATCCGGTGCCGGCTTTCCGCGCAAACCATCACTACCGGTACGTATCACCTGAAATATCCCCTCCAAGCCTCTGGCACGGATGACATTCTCTATCAATTCTCTGGAATTGCTGGATGCAATCCCCAGTTTCATTTCTCTCTTTACACATTCTTCCAAAAATTCTGCCACACCGGGCTTTAAGAAAACTTCCTTTTCATATTTTTCCCAAGCCATGTCATTCCAATCATCCATCATTTCCTGTGTCGTTCTGGGAATGTCAAAATGTGTGCTGACCCACTGTGCTGTCTCTGCAAAGCTCATGCCTTCGATTTCTGCTTGAAAAGCATCCACCATCTCGTCAGTCACCGGATAACCGTAACGGGTCAAGTATTCTATATCAATATCTTTCCAAATCCACATGGAATCTACCAAAGAACCATCCATGTCGAAAATGACTGCTTGTATGTCTTTAATCACGGTTATTGCCTCCTACTTATTACCTTTCTGTCCGGAGTGATTATCCTACCCGTTGGGCAAGCCCTACAAACCAACATGCTATGTTGATTTTATAGACATCACTTCCTCTTCATTCAATTCTCTATACTCACCCAATGCAAGATTTTCATCCAATTTCAGGTTACCAAAGGTTTCTCTTTTCAAATAAACCACTTCGTTGTTAATTGCCTGAAGCATGCGTTTCACCTGATGGTAACGACCTTCGTGAATGGTCAAAAGCAGTTCTTTTTCGCCCAATATTTGAACTTTGGCAGGCAGGGTGGGTTTGTCGTCACCAATGTCCACTCCTTGCTCCAGTGCCTGTGCATCCTCTGCCGAGAATGTCTCCCTACATCTGACACGATAAATTTTGTCCACATGCTTTTTCGGTGATAACAAGGCATGTGCCAAGGCTCCGTCGTCCGTAATCAATAACAGACCTTCCGTATCCTTATCCAGACGGCCTACCGGAAACAACTCCTTCTTTCGTACATCCTTTAATAAATCCATAACTGTTTTGTCCTGATTATCCTGAGTGGCAGTCACCACACCCTGTGGCTTATGAAGCATATAATAACGATGCTTTACATAGCTTAGGTTTTCGCCCTGATAAGCTACCACATCCGTATTTTCATCGATTTTACTGTCTGCATCCTTACACACCGCACCGTTTACGGTTATGAGTCCTTTCTTCACCAAGGTCTTCACCTGACTACGGCTTCCTATTTCCATGGATACCAAAAACTTATCCAAACGCATCATATTATTTTAACCTCATCACATATCATATACAAAAGCACATGCCGCCTTCCCGGAGAACATTCATGCTCTATACTCTGCTGTTTTTAGTACTGACTTATCTTATTTTAACACAACCTGCCATCAGTCTCCACTATGCTTTTCATGGTTTCACTCTCTGGTACAGCAAAATGATACCATCCCTACTGCCTTTTATGATTCTTTCTGGCATGTTGGTACGCATGAACCTGACAGACCATTTTTCCAAAGTGCTGCATCCGCTCTTAAAAAGACTGTTTCGTTGTAACGGACACCTGTCCTTTGGTATTATCATGGGATTTCTGTGCGGTTTTCCCATGGGTGCCAAGGTCACTGCCGACCTGCTTCACCATCACAAAATTTCGAAAAGAGAAGCAGAATTCCTGTTGGCATTTTGTAACAACATCGGTCCGGTATACTTCTGCACTTTTGTCATCCCCTTATTAGGTCTGAATACACCTGCCCCCTACCTATTCGGTATGTATGGACTTCCCTTCCTTTATGGTATAGTAATTCGCCGCACACTTTTCAGAGACTTAGACCCTGTCAACAGCAAGTTTCTTGACAAAAGCATGAAACCAACATCTCCCCTACCGCTTTTCACCGCATTGGATGAAGCCATTCATACCTCCATCCAAAGCATTTTGATGCTATGCGGTTATATGATTTTATTTAATCTGCTGAATATATTGCCTCACTTTTTCTTCCCCAAGTTCCATCACTATCTGGCACCTTTACTGGAAATCACCGGCGGTTTAAGCATGTTGGGGCAAACACTTCCCCTATACAGTCTGTGCCTGTTACCCTTTGGCGGTTTCTCCTGCATCGCACAAACCCATAGTATGATAGCAGGAACGGGGCTTTCTATTCAAAAATACATCCTGCATAAGGTACTTTTAACCATCCTGACCATTGCCTATTATGGGATACTGACCCTTATTCCTTAAGCTTATTTCTTTTTCCGAAAACGACGGTAAATCACATACCCCATACTGGTTAACAACACCGTCCATATCAAAATAAACAGCACTAATATAACGATGCGTGCCGCAGAAAAATCACTACTCTGTTGATTCAGGGTCGCAGTTTCCTCCGCTTTCCACTCCGGATAATCCGTCTTTTGACTATCCTCTGACGGCGATACCTGCGGTTGTTTCTCCTTCAATGCAGAGAAATCCATGATTACATTGCTGGTCTGATATAGGTCAAATTTATTATATACTCTCAACTGCACCTGTGGTCTTATCTCGGAAGAAACATCCAGTGTCAGTTCGAAGCTTTCCTCATACACACCCTTTAACAAATCACTTCCCGGCCATGGATACAGCTTGCTATAAGTTACACCACCATCCACTGTATAATCGTAATACATAACCGGGGTTTGACTATCCTTAGCAGTGACCTGTACGGTCAATATGCCCTTATCTTCCTCCAGGCCGGTAGCCTCTATCCTGCAAACCTCCGGACTGGTGGCATCCATATAGGTATCCGCCACAGTTTCCCCAGCATTCATTCCGAAAATCTCGGCATGCTCTGTCAGCGGCTCCAAACCTAAAAACTTCGCAATCGCCCTGGCATCACGCTTTCCGAACTCCTCATAGTCTCTATCCTCGTCACAGAAAACAATATCTCTGGCTTCATCCACATAGCAATGCTCAATAATCACCGCCGGAACATTCCGTGCCACACTTTCCCGAATAATCCCATAATAATCCGTTCCCTCATCGTTTCTACGGGTCTTTATTCCGCGAGAAAACAATCCCAGCTCCTGCATTTCCAGCTGTTGCAAATAAGCAAACTGATACCCCATGGTATGATAGGGTGCTTCCAACGGTATCCATACTTCTGTACCAAACATGGTATGGTTCTCTGAGGCATTATAATGAATGCTGAACAAAAAGTCAGCCTTCTGTTCTGCCGCATAAATCGCTCTTTCCTTCAGGCTCAAAACCACATCCCGGTTTCTGGTCAACAAAACCTCCACACCATTATATTTAGACAGTTCCTCTACCAAGGCTTTGGCAGTTTTTAAGGTGATTTCCTTTTCATCAAAGTTTTCATTGGAAATAGTGCCTCGGTTATCACCACCATGCCCCGGATCAATGACGATAGTATATACTTTTTTCTCTTCCAAAAGAGGTGTTGCTTCTGCCACCATGGGCATAAGCAAAAGCATAATAAAACACAAACAAATACAACTTACTCTTTTAAACATAAAACTCTGAAACATATTTTCCCTTACAATAATATATGAAGCTTCTATTGAAAAAACCGGCTTCCACGAAACCGGTTTTCCTCCTTGGAAATTACTCCTCATCTGCATCTGTTCTGGTATCAATCACCACATTTGCCAAATCATCCTCTACGGGATGCAGTTCTGCACGGTTGGACTGAATAATATCCTTGTATTGATTCAAGCCACTCAATAAATTCTCGTAATTGGATACCGCATTGTTGGTAGAATTCACAATCAAATTCTCCAGATAATTCAAAATATCATCCATATACTGCATGGCAGCAGTCTTCACACTATTTGCTTCAATGGTAGCATTATCCAAAATCTGCTGAGCCTGATAGGTTGCAGAGGTAACTACCTCATTCGCCTGTGCATATGCCTGCTGCATAATTTCATGCTCACTGATTAACTTATTAGTATGAACGGTAGCTTCATTAATCAACGCCTCTGCCTTTGCACGGGCATCGCTTAAAATAGCTTCCTTATTGCTGATAATCTTCTGATAACGCTTGATTTCATCCGGAGTATTCATTCTCAGCTCGCGAAGATACTCGTCGATTTCTTCTTTGTTTACGATAATCTTGGTGCTGGACAATGGCTGATATTTACAACCATCAATATATGCCTCCATATCATCAATTAATTGTTCGATTTTGCTACTCATAAAAACACCTCTCTGTTTTTAATAATTGTATTTTTCACGAATCAGCTTTGCCACAAGCTCCGGCACATACGGAGAAATATCTCCATGAAAAGATGCCACTTCTTTCACACCCGAAGAACTAATATAGGAATATTCCGGACTGGTCACCAAAAAGACCGTCTCTAATTCTCCATTAGACAAACGACTGTTATATTGAGCCGTTTGATTTTCATACTCAAAGTCAGATATACCACGCAACCCCCGAATGGATACCTGTATATTGTTCTTTCGTGCGTAATCAGCCATCATACCGCTAAAGCTTTCAATCTTTATATTGGGCAAATCTGCTGTTACCTCTTCTAGTATCTTAACACGTTCTTCCACAGAAAACAATGGTGACTTTTGCGGATTATTCAAAACTCCTACAATTACTTCATCAAAAATCCTTGCAGAACGTCTGATAATATCCAAATGTCCAAGAGTTACCGGGTCAAAACTCCCGGGATAAATCGCTCGACTCATAAATGCTTCCTTCCCCAGCTTACTTTCTCTTTAAGAATAAATGCTTGTTCGTCTTGTACTTTTTCTCACGAATGACTTCAAAACCATAATCCTGTGCATATTCCATATCCGTCCGAAGAGACGCCTCCACAATAATCAGCGTATCCTCTGTCACATACTTCATATGCTGCAGCACATCAAGCACCCGTTCCTCATGGCCACAATCATAAGGCGGATCCATGAAAATAATGTCAACCGACTTTTCGAAAATACCATTCAGTCCGGATACCGCATCCTGTTTCAAGACCACTGCCTTATCTGCCATTTTGGTAAAGTTTAGATTTTCCTGAATACAACGCAAAGCATTGGGGGCATTTTCAATAAAATACGCCTTTCCGGCACCTCTGCTCAAAGCTTCGATACCGATACCGCCGCTTCCGCTGAATAAATCCACAAAAACCGCACCGGGTATATCATTCTGCAATATATTGAACAAGGTCTCCTTGATTCTGTCTGTAGTCGGACGGGTATCTGCTCCCTCCGGTGTTTTCAGCGGCATACTTCTTGCCACACCTGCAATGACACGCATAGTTCCTCACTTTCCACATCAAGCTGCAGCCTATCACAGAACACTTCCACGATACACATCTCACAAAGAATGCTTAAGCATTCTTCCAGAGACTGCGATGCAGTCTCTTAGGCACGAACCTTAATTCCCTTGCCGTCACGTTTGCCCAGCTTGATTGTATTTAAAATCAAATTCTTACTCTTGTAGGGTACTTCTACCTCTACACCATTTTGTGTATAGTATACAGCTTCCAATACATCCTTATCCGAAAGCTTCATACCTCTCACGCCGATAGCAGTCTTCTTCTTTTCCGGTATCTCTTCCACAGGGAAACGCAAGAAATAGCCATCCTTGGACTGCAATACGATATTTTTCTGGTCATGAATGCATACGATGCTGATGACACGGTCACCATCCTGCAGCTTGGTTGCCGCTACGGTTCTCTTGGAAACATCGAACTCGCCACCATCTACCACCTTCATCATGGACTGTTCCGTGACAAAAATCACTCTGCACAGGTTCAGCTCTGTCTGATTGGTGATAAAGACCATATTCTCCTTCTCGGAGCTAAAATTACTCACATTATCAATAGGAATACCCTTGTCTCTGAATTTACCAAAGGGCAAATCCAAAACCTTTATCATATGTAATTGACCTGCATCGGTAAAGAGACAAATCTTACCTGTATTCTTACATTTAAAGACATATTTATTCTCATTATCCGCAGCTTCCTTATTTCGCTCATAAGTAGCCAAATCCACTGTCTTGGCATAGCCGAAGCGATCCATGAGGAACATAACCTCCATCTCTTCCAGCTCTTTTTCCTTATAAACAGCTTCCTGCGCATTTTCGATAGCGGTTCTGCGGGCACGCTTATATTCTTTCTTGATTTCCTCCAGCTCCTGAATAATTACCTGAGCCATGGAATCCCTACGGTCCAAAATATCCTCATAACGATAAATATTCGCCATAGTCTCTTCATGTTCTTTAATCAATGCCTGGATTTCCAATCCAATCAACTTATAGAGACGCATTTCTAATATAGCATTTGCCTGCTTTTCTGTAAAGCATAACTGCACTGCCATAATCTTTGATTCCTTGGATTTAAACTTAATTCCATCGATTTCACCATTCACCAGACAGGCTTTCGCCATATTTCTGTCCTTGGAACCACGCAAAATCTCGATAATCAAATCAATGACATTACAAGCCTTTATCAGACCTTCCTGTACTTCCTTACGCTCCAGTTCTCTGGCTAACAGATTGGTATACTTTCTGGTAGCCACCTGATACTGGAAATCCACACAAGCCTTTAAGATACTCTTTAAACCCATAACCTCCGGTCTGCCATCAGAAATGGCCAGCATATTCACACCGAAAGTATCCTCCAAACGGGTCTTCTTATACAGAAGATTGGTGAAATTCTCCACATCTGCATCCTTACGAAGTTCTATCACAATACGGATGCCTTCCTTGGAGGACTGATTGGAAATATCCACAATATCCTGTGTTTTCTTAGTCTCGGAAAGGGCAGCCACATCCGACAGGAACTTGGCAATATTGGCACCAATCATGGTATAGGGAATTTCCGTAATCACCAGATTGGTTTTGCCGCCCTTGGCTTTTTCCACCTCCACCTTGCCGCGTATTTTAATCTTACCGGTTCCGGTTTCATAAATTTCCAGCAAATCATCCATATTGGTAACAATACCGCCGGTAGGGAAATCCGGTCCCTTGATATAACGCATCAATTCTCTGGTGGAAATATTTTCATCCTGCATATATGCCTTGGTGGCATCAATGACTTCTGCCAGATTGTGAGGCGGTATACTGGTAGTCATACCTACTGCAATACCCTCGGAACCATTGATTAAGATGTTCGGTATCTTGACCGGAAGCACTAAGGGCTCTTTCTCGGTTTCATCGAAGTTCGGTCCGAAATCCACCACATCCTTGTCCAAATCTGCCAAATAAGCCTCCTGGGTAATCTTCTGCAGTCTGGCTTCCGTATAACGCATTGCCGCTGCACCATCCCCTTCGATATTACCGAAGTTACCATGTCCGTCAACCAACGGAAGCCCCTTTTTGAACTCCTGTGTCATGACAACCAACGCTTCATAAATAGAACTGTCACCATGCGGATGATATTTACCCATGGTATCACCAACGATACGGGCACTCTTTCGATAAGGCTTGTCATATTTGATGCCAAGCTCATGCATATCGTACAGGGTTCTTCGCTGTACCGGTTTCAAACCATCACGCACATCCGGAATCGCTCTGGAAATAATAACGCTCATGGCATAATCAATAAAGGATTTCTGCATGACCTCAGAATATTCTGTTTTTATGATTCTATCTTCACTCATTTCTTCACCATCCTTTATTAAACATCCAGCTGTGCTTCGTTAGCATGCTCATAAATAAATGCCTTACGAGGTGCTACATCCGTACCCATGAGCATTTCTGTTACGGAAGAAGCCATACGGGCATCCTCGATTTCCACACGCTTTAGCATTCTGGTCTCAGGATCCAAGGTGGTCTCCCAGAGCTGCTGGGCATCCATTTCACCAAGACCCTTGTATCGCTGCAAGGTAAAAGGTCCCTTGTGGCTCTTACGATATTTCTCCAAAGCCTTGTCATCATACAAATACTCTTCCTTCCCCTTAGAAGGCATCGCCTTGTACAAAGGCGGCATAGCTATATAAACATGCCCTTCGAAAATCAGTTCCGGCATGAAACGATAAAACAGCGTCAGAAGCAAGGTGGAAATATGTTCACCATCCACGTCCGCATCGGCCATAATAATAATCTTGTCATAACGAAGCTTGGTAATATCAAAGTCGTTACCATAGCCTTCGGAAAAGCCACAGCCAAAGGCATTGATCATGGTCTTGATTTCGGCATTTGCCAATACCTTGTCAATACTTGCCTTTTCTACATTCAAAATCTTACCACGGATAGGCAAAATCGCCTGAAATTCTCGATTACGAGCCGTTTTGGCACTACCACCCGCAGAATCACCCTCTACGATGAAAATTTCGCACTTAGAGGCATCCTTGGAAATACAGTTCGCCAGCTTTCCGTTGGAATCAAAGGAAAACTTCTGCTTGGTCAGCATATTGGTTTTTGCTTTTTCCTCCGTCTTACGGATTTTCGCTGCTTTTTCTGCACAGGCAATAATACTCTTCAGGGTCTCCAAATTACGGTCAAAGAAACGCACCACTTCATCGCCCACTACCTTGGCAACTGCCTTGGCTGCGTCCTGATTATCCAGCTTGGTTTTGGTCTGTCCCTCAAATCTGGGATCGGGATGCTTGATGGAAACCACCGCAGTCATACCGTTACGCACGTCTGCACCGGTGAAATTCACATCCTTCTCCTTCAAAATGCCCAATTCACGAGCATAGGTATTAATCACATTGGTAAATACAGTCTTGAAACCGGTCAGGTGCGTACCACCCTCGGAGTTAAAAATATTGTTACAGAAGCCCAATACATTCTCATGGAATTCATTCACATACTGGAACGCCACTTCGATGTGAATGCCCTCACTTTCCCCCTGAATATGTACCGCATCATGAATGGATTCACTGCCTTTATTCATATCCTTGATAAAACCAATAATACCATCCGGCTCATGATACTCGATTCGTTCCGACTCCTCCTTACGCTTATCCTCGAAAATAATCGTCAGCTGAGGATTCAAATAAGCAGTTTCATGCAAACGGCTCTTTATCTCATCTTCCTTGAAACGGGTTTTATCAAAAATCGTATCATCCGGCAAAAAAGATATGGTAGTTCCGGTTTCACGGGTCTTCCCCACTACCGGCAACAAGCCCTCTATCAAATCCACCACCGGTACACCACGCTCATATTTATCCTCATAAATCTGCTTTCCATCCTTGACCCGAACAGTCAACCAATTAGAAAGAGCATTTACAACGCAAGAACCAACACCATGGAGACCGCCACTGGTCTTGTAGGCAGAATTATCAAACTTACCACCGGCATGCAAGGTCGTAAACACCAGACGTTCTGCACTAATACCTTTTTCATGCATACCAACAGGAATGCCTCGACCATTATCCGAAATGGTTGCCGAGCCATCCTTTTCCAAAGTCACATGGATTTCGCTACAGAAGCCTGCCAAATGTTCATCCACGGAATTGTCTACGATTTCATAAATCAGATGGTTTAATCCCTTGGTAGAAACACTGCCGATATACATACCCGGACGCTTACGGACTGCTTCCAAGCCCTCCAGGACGGTAATACTACTTGCACCATAATCACTTGCTTTTGCCATTTTTCAAACCTCTATCTTCTTGTGTTTTGCTGTTCTTTACCGCATGGGTAAAATCTGCCAATATTATGTCTATTATACACCATATCTAGCGGTTTCGTCAATGAAATACCACAAGAAACAGAACGTATTTTCTCTTTGATTTTCACAACAAAAAAACACTGCCGCACAATCACGACAGTGTTCTGATTTATACTGCATCATAATCCATCTTTTGACAACAAGCTATAGCCAATGCTCCCGGTCCTATATGACAGGCTACACTCAAGGACAGCTCTGCCACATGGATCTCCAAGTCCGGGAAATATTCTGCCACCTCTTCCTTGAATTTCAAAGCCCCCTCCGGATTGTGAGAATGTGCTACCTGCAAATAAATATTGTTTGCAAATCGTTTCTCCATATCTGACTTCATGGCACTAATCATCATGCTCTTGCCCTGAGAAGAGGTTCTTGCTTTGGCAAAGGCATCCAGCTTTTCTCCCTGTATCTGCAAAACAGGTTTTAAACGAAGCAGTGTTCCCAATGCTGCGGCGGCCGGAGTGATACGACCACCTTTTTTCAAATATTTCAAAGTATCCAGCATAATATAAATGCTGCTGTTAAACTTGTCTGCCTCCAATATCTCCTTTATTTCTGCTGCACTCTTTCCCCTCTTTATCAATTCCAAGGCATCCAGTACGGATTGTCGTAAGGTAACAGAAACCCTCTGATTATCCACTACCTGCACCCTGCCATCATACTCCTGCGAAAGCATGTATGCACTTTGGCAGGATCCGCTGAGCCCACTGCTCATAGGAATGTGCACGATTTCGTCATATTCCTGAAGCACCTCATCCCATAGCTGTGTCACTGCTTCCAAAGAAGGCTGACTGGTAAAAATCTCAGAATCCTCCTCCAGCTTTTCATAAAACTCATCAACGGTTAAATTGATGTCCTCATAATAGTCTTCATTATCAATAGTAAACGGCATAGGTAACACAAAGACACCCCATTCTTTGGCTTCCTTTTGTGTCATACTGCTATTGCTGTCGGTAATTACGGCTATTTTCTTCATATTTCCTCCACACATCATCGATACAACAGTCCCCTCAATTACACAAAATAGTTAACTGTCGTGTACTAATATAGCAACATCATAGCTTTATATAGTTCTAAAGTCAACCCTATTTCCCGCGTTTGTTGCCAAAAAGGTCTTTAAATTTTGCAGTTCGCTCTCGGTTAGATAATTGTCCATTACCTTATTCACAGCCTCTGAAGCCTGTTTCAGCACATTTGCGTCTGTATAAATATCTGCCATCCGGAAAGCGAAATCACCACTTTGTCGGATACCAAACAAATCTCCGGGACCGCGTAGCTTCATATCCTCCGAAGCAATGAAAAAGCCATCATTCGATTTGCTCAAAATATCCAAACGCTCCATGGTTTCCTTATTGTCCTGAGTACTGATAAAAATACAATAGCTTTGATGTTCCCCGCGTCCCACACGACCGCGAAGCTGATGTAACTGTGCCAATCCGAAACGTTCAGCATTCTCCACCATCATCACCGTAGAATTGGGTACATTAATACCCACTTCGATTACTGTGGTAGAAACCAGAACATCTATGTTATGCCGGGCGAATTCCTCCATAATACGATTTTTATCTGCCGGACGCATCTTTCCATGCAATGTTGCCACCTGAATATCCGCAGGCAAAGCATTTCTCAGCTTCTCTGCATATTCTACCACATTCTCCAGTTCTTCCATTTCCCCCTCTTCCACCATAGGACAAATGACATATGCCTGTCGTCCTGCACGTACTTCCTTCTCAATAAATTGGTACGCCTTTGGTCGAAAAGAGGTATTCACCACACAATTCTTAATAGGCAAACGATTGGCCGGAAGCTCGTCAATGACCGATATCTGCAAATCACCGTACAAAATAATGGCAAGGGTACGGGGAATAGGTGTAGCACTCATAACCAACACATGCGGATTGTGTCCCTTATTCGCCAAAACCTCTCTCTGTCGTACACCGAATCGGTGCTGCTCATCCGTTACCACCAATGCCAAATTCTTGAAAACCACCTTGTCCTGAATCACCGCATGGGTACCGATGACCACATTGGCTTCTCCCGAGGCGATTTTTTCATAAGCCTCTTTCTTTTCCTTTGCCGTCATACTACCTACCAGAAGCACCGGCGAA
The DNA here is from genome assembly GCA_045538995.1 of Acetatifactor sp. Classification (GTDB taxonomy): domain Bacteria; phylum Bacillota; class Clostridia; order Lachnospirales; family Lachnospiraceae; genus Acetatifactor. The sequence continues at coordinate 114,035 of JAZQEK010000038.1, forward strand.
AAAGCAATATGATACTTTTCCACGAATTCACAAACATCCTCATAATGCTGGGTAGCCAGCACCTCCGTAGGAGCCATCATAGCCCCCTGATACCCATTGGATACACACATCAGCAAAGCAAGCACCGCAATAATGGTTTTTCCGGATCCTACATCTCCCTGCACCAGACGATTCATACAATAATGACTGTTCAAATCGCTGCGTATCTCTGCCCAAACCTTCTTCTGAGCTTTCGTCAGGGTATAAGGCAACTGCTCCAGAAAACGCACCGTATCTGCTGTTTCTATCATTTCATATTCATTGGCAAGCTGCTCTGTCTGATCTTTGTTTTCCCTCAAAAAATATAAAAAATCAAAAAATTCATCAAAAACCATACGTCGCCTTGCATGAACCAACTCTTCCATATTCTTAGGAAAGTGAATATTGTGCAAGGCTTCGTCATAGGGCATCAAATCATAATCCTGCAGCATGAAATCCGGATATTTCTCAACCGGTGCCGGATGATTGGTCAATGCCTGCTTCACAGCCTTTTGGATTGCTTGATTGGTCAAGCCTTTTGTCAGAGAATAACGAGGCTGAATAAAGGACAATAAGCCACGATACTCCTCCGGCTTGTACATCTTCGGCTGCTCCATGATTTTTGCCGGTCCCTTTGCCTGCACCATACCTCGAAAAATGAAACTATATCCGTTTTTCAGCAAATTCTTCAAGAAAGGCATATTGAAAAAGGTCAGCTGCATGGCACCGCTATCATCCTTAATAATTACATTAATAATGGTCAGATTCCGCACCTTTTTCACATTTGGCATGCCGCATACGGTAGCATAAACAGCTTCTACGCTCCCTACCTTTGCCTCACTCACCTTTACCGCCGGATGAAAGGTTTCATAATCTCTGGGGAAATGCCCCAGCAAATCCTCCACTGTTTCAATATGTAGTTTTCCAAAAAGCTTGGCTGTTTTCTCCCCAACGCCCTTTAATTGTTGAATCGGAGTTCTGTCTGCCATCCTTCATCCTCCTTGCAAAAAAGGGACACCTGTAGTGTCCCTCTTTTTCATACATAATTACCATTCCGCACAACTTTCGCAAAACTGCATAACTCTGAATAGTACTTTTATTCTACTGAAATCACGTAATAATAAATAGGCTGACCACCAAACTGCAATTCCACATCATAGTCAGGATATTTCTCTGCCAACGCATCAGAAAGCTTCTGTGCATCCTCTTCCGCCACATCACTACCATAGTAAACACTGATAAGCTCTGACTCCTCATCCACCATAGCAGCCACCATATCTTCGGTTACCTGACACATATCCTGTCCCACAGACAGAATACCCTTGTCACCGATACCCATGTAATCACCCTGTTTGATTTCCTTGTCATCAATCATGGTATCACGAACCGCATAGGTTACCTGACCGGTCTTTACATTGCCGATTTCTTCCATCATGGTAGCTTCGTTTTCTTCTGCTGAAAGCTCCGGTACATAATTAATTACAGCAGTAATACCCTGCGGAATAGTCTTCGTAGGGATTACCAACAAATTCTTGTCGGTAGTCAACTCTGCCGCCTGATTTGCCGCCAAAATAATATTCTTATTATTCGGCAGGATAAAGATGGTTTCTGCATTCACCTTGTCCACAGCATCCAAAATATCTGCGGTAGAAGGGTTCATAGTCTGACCACCTTCGATAATATAGTCTACGCCCAAGCTCTTGAAGATTTCATTAACACCATCACCAACAGATACTGCTAAAAAACCAACCGGCTTTGCAGGTTCTGCCGGAGCAACTACTTTTACCGGTTCCATCGCCTGTGTTTCTTCCTTTTCAGACATCTTGAAAAGCTTCTCCTGATGTTCCAAACGCATATTATCAATCTTTAAGTTCGATAATTGTCCATACTTCAAAGCTCTCTGAATCGCCAAACCGGGATCATTGGTATGCACATGCACCTTCACCACATCATCATCTGCCACACATACGATAGAATCACCAATAGACTCTAAGTATGCCTTGAAATCCATCTCGTGCTTAATATTAAAGGTCTTGGTCAGCATAATAATAAATTCGGTACAATAACCAAACTTAATATCCATCTCTGCCTGAGCAGTATAGCTGGAAGAAACCTGTGCTGCACCGGATGACTTAGGAGCTGCCTGAATGGTAGAATAATCAATTTCTTTGCCCAAATAAGCATCAAAAGCACCCTTTAACACCTGTATCAGACCCTGTCCGCCGGAATCCACTACGCCTGCCTGCTTCAACACCGGAAGCATCTCAGGTGTCTGGCTGAGCACATATTCTGCATGCTCAATGCTCTGCTGCAGAAACTGCTCCATATCACTCATACCTGCATCGCTAAGCTCACGAGCCTTTTCTGCACCACCACGTGCCACCGTAAGGATAGTACCCTCCTTGGGCTTCATAACAGCCTTATAAGCAGTTTCCACACCCTTTTCAAAAGCATCTGCCAATACAGGCACCGTTAATTCTGTCTTATCCGAAATACTTTTGGTAAAGCCTCTCAGCAACTGGGAAAGAATAACACCGGAGTTACCTCTGGCGCCTCTCAAGGAACCGCTGGATATGGCCTTACAAAGAGTAACCATTTCCACGTCCTCACCCAAGCCTGCCACCTCTTTGGCAGCAGACATAATTGTCATTGTCATATTCGTACCGGTATCTCCGTCAGGAACTGGGAATACATTTAATTCATTAATCCACTCCTTATGAGATTCCAGGTTTTTCGCACCGGCCAAGAACATCTTTGAAAGCATCTTAGCATCGATTATATTTGAAGCCACGTTTCTCTTCCTCCTTAATCAATCACTCTAACACCTTCCACAAAGATGTTGATTTTCTCAATCTGAATACCGGTAAATTCCTCTACCTTGTATTTCACACTGTTCATCAGATTATCTGACACAGCAATAATGCTCACTCCGTATGCCACGATTACATGGAAATCCAAAGTCAGTTTATTTTTATTGATAGTTACGTTAATACCTCTGGTAAGACTGTCCTTCTTCAGCAAACGCACCAATCCGTCCTTTACACTTACACCGGCCATACCGACAATACCGAAGCATTCTACTGCTACACTGCCGGCATACTGGGCAATCACTTCACTGTCTATCATGATGTTTCCCATATGTGTATTTAATGAAGAACCTTTCATACAATACCTCCTATGATATATAATTGAATAGATTATACAATCTTTTTCCCAAAAAGGGAATAAAAAAAACAAAAATTTTAAAAAATCATTTTTTATGCTTGATTTTATGAAGTTTTTCTGTTAATATATCACTGTTGTTTTAATATGACCGTAATCGAGGAGGTGTCAAGAGATGGCAAAGTGTGATGTATGTGGCAAAGGCGTTCATTTTGGTAATAACGTAAGCCATTCCCATAGAAGAAGTAACGCTATTTGGAAATCTAACGTTAAGACTGTTAAGTGTATGGTTAACGGAGCTTCCAAGAAGTTACACGTTTGCACCAGCTGCTTAAAGTCAGGTGCTGTAGAAAGAGCTTAATGCATACCATTTGCGAAAAGAGCCTGTTCTGTTGAACAGGCTTTCTTTTTTACACATTTTGATTGATTCATTACATCACTGTACTGTTTTATTTCCTATGATTAATTGTCGCCCTTTCGTTTGGCAAACTCCTTATTGATTAATTGAACCAGTTCTTCATCTCCACCACTGTTATCCGGATGAAAAATCTTCAACAAATCCTTGTAACGCTTACGCAAAGCAATAGGACCGGATGCATTACGAAACAAAAGACCTACGAATTCTTCCATATTAATATATCCTCGTGGTGCATTATAGGAACCGATATTTCTTCTCTGCTCCTCTAACCTCTTCTGCTCCCTCGCCAGACTCTTTCTGTCCTCTTCCAGCTTCTTGAAGCCTTCCTGAAGGATGTCCTTTTTCTTCTCCCAAAAAAGCTTCTCCTCCTTCAAACGCTTTTGTTCGAAGGAGAACTTCTGATTCAGCGTATCCATATCCTTTTGATAAAGAGCTTTTTCCTTTATGAACTTGTCCTTTAGCTCTTCCAACTCAGCTTTTTCATTCTGAATTCGAATACTTTCCTTAAAAAGCCAGAGCTTTGCGTTTTTTAATTCTTCCGCACTCTCTGCATTTTTCACTTCATTCCAGTCCATGAAAACTCCATCTTTGGCAGCTAATCACACATCAGACACCAAAATCCTACAATTAGTAAAATGGCAATTAAAATCACAGCACCGACCTTGCTGGAAATAAACAACATTAATAACATACCTATGGCAACAAAAAAAGCTATCAGACCGATAAAATGCTTTAAGGAATCCCGCATAAGACGACCTCAGAATCATTCTTGTTACACTATATGCATTTGCAGGTGTTTTTATACCTCTGTTGCTTCCTCCGGGAATGCCGTATTACGAATATCTCTGTCTGTCATTCCTTCGTCCTTCTTGGTAAACTTATCTACCAGTTCCGGCAACATATCCAGCACCTTGGTAACCGTATCCTGATTCTTTACATTGACCATCTTGGTCACTCCATCCTTGATTACCAAAACAGCACTGGGAGACATCTTTCCGCCCAGACCACCGGCTGCTGAAGCAGAGGTCTTGGTATCATTTGCACCGGCACCTGCCGCAAAACCAAAACTCACATCTACCAATGGAACAATGATGGTATCTCCGATCTGTGTAGGACTACCTACTACAGTCTTTGTGGATAACGCGGTATCCATTCCCTTTAATAAAGAATCTACCAATCCTTCAAACTGGTTCTTTTTATTCTCTGACATACTGACTTCCTCCATTTTTTAATTTATGAATTAACGGTTGTAATCTCTTATCCAATAAAATTCGCAGTACATTCACTACAATCACAAACATTGTGATCCGTCCGTTTAACTTCGCATTCACCCGAATCACCTGTTCTTCAAAATTCGGCTCCAGCAAAATACTGTTGCCCACCATGGGTCTAAGTGCACAATAGGCACCATATGCCTGCCCGGTAGTATCCGGTGTTTCAAAGCCAAACTCACCTTTTACTTCAAATACTTCGGGACGGATACTTTTCAGTATCTTCACGATGGCTCCCCAAGCCTCTGAAAGCAACTGTTTCGTATCTTCTTCCTGCAAAATCGCAAGGTAATATTGTAGGTTTTCCACAACACCTTTCATTTTATCATAGATAGAGCTGATTTTAAATATAATATTTTGAATTTTCTCCTTCAGCGGAACCTTTTCCTCTTCCCAATCCGCTTCCTCCCATGGCAATCCGGTTTCTGCCTCCTCTTCTATGGAAGCTGCTTCGTGCTGTTGATTTACATCATAGGCTTCCCATGAAATATCATTTTGCGGTTTGACTTGTGCAGATACATTCGATGCACTATCGGCTTCTTCCTGAATATCCGCACTCACACTCTCTTCCTTTTGTTTTGCCTTCTGCTTTTTCTTCTCCAGAAGCTTCAATACATCTATCCAGAGTATCTTCAGTGACATTACCGGTTTCTCCGGATAGTGATAATCCAACCGAAATCGCACCAGCTTCAACAACCAAGTGACATCTGCCTGTGCTTCCTTCTGTTCTTCCCAAAAGCGTCCGTTTCCCCGATAACGAATAGGCACAAACAAAACAACGCCTAATATCACCAAAATCAATAGTAACAAAATCAGGAGAATGATACCGATTACCTTTAATACACCAAGTAAAAATGCCAACATTTTATTCTCCTATCAAATACATCCGGACATTTGCATCCCCACGGGCAGTTACACATTCCTGCATCATCTGCTCCACCAGAGAATATGCCTCCGACTGTTTTCGGGTAATTCCAACAATATAAGGGGGATGCTCCTTGTAATATTTTTGTATCAGATACTTGGAATGATAAATATCCAACTGATCCTGCTCATTTGCTGAAATGGTTATTACATAAACATTTGCCTTCAGGGGTGCACTCGTCAAATCAGACTTCAGCTGTGACACTTCTGCATCCGTCATCCCCTCGCCCAGATATAATGTTTCATGAAATAGAATCTTTTCTGTGTTCATACGCTTCAACCCTTTACATTTTACCAAATAAATGGGTATTCTGATTAAGTATAACATATTATTATCAAAAAAGGAATGGCTGGAAACAGAAAAAAGTTTGGCTTTTGACCAAACTTTTTAATAGTATTTCTTATTTCCCCAGAGATTATTTTTCTTTAACTCCAAATATTCATTGTACGCCTTTTCCAAAATCTGCTTCTCATTGGCAAATTTCAATAAATGATAGGCTTCATGATATTTGTAAAATCCGGAATCTACAAAATACTCTTCCTTTTGTGGTTTGCTGTAATAACTGTCTGCCATCATTAAGTACCAATGTACATCCTTCTCCACTACATCTTCCGGAACTGTAAAAGTATATTCACTTTTACCGATGTACTTAATAATTGACGCTTTCGCACCTGATTCCTCCATTACCTCACGCAAAGCGGTGTCCTTGTATTCTTCACCTTCTTCAACCGTGCCCTTCGGAAGTACCCAACCCTCGTATTTGTTCTTGTAATTCTTGTACAAGAGTAAAATCTTTCCACGAAAAATTACCACACCACCACAGCTTGTTGCCTCAATCATTGCAATTCCTCCTGACTTGGTGTGTCATGTATGACCTAACCTTTAGTATATTCTAATTTTGCAATTATAGCAACAATTATTTGCAATTAATTCTTTACTTTTGATTAAAATATGCATCCAAAACTCTTCTGGCAATGGGTGCTGCATAATCACCGCCGGAGCCGGCACCCTCAATAATCACCGTAATCGCAATCTCAGGTTCCTCTGCCGGTGCAAAGCCGGTAAACCAAGCATGGGAATCTCTCTGACTGTTGTATTCCGCAGAACCGGTCTTTCCGCCTACAGTATAGCCATATCCTGAGATTTCTGTAGCAGTACCGGTTTCTACAACTTCTACCATCATCTCACGTAGTGTAGCACTTTCCTGTGCGGACATAATCTTCTTATATTCCTTGCTCTTGTAGGTCTTTACCTTTACTCCATTGGCGTCTGCCACATAATCCACTGTATAGGGACGCATCATCACACCATTGTTGGCAATGGCTGCTGTAATCATATTCAAATGAATCGGTGTCATCTGAACCGTTCCCTGACCAATCGCCACCTGCATCATATCGGTCTCACTCAATGTTTCGCTTACCGGAGTTTTGCTTACTGCCGTCAGAAAATCCAGCTTCAGATTTTGTCCAAACAACAACTCATCCAAGGTATCTGCAAACTCTTCCCTATCCAGACTCATACCGATATTGGTATAGGAGGTATTGCAGGATTTGGCAAAGGATTTCACAAAATCTACTCTGCCATGCTTCATCCCATGAAAGCACTGAATCTGATTGCCGTTTTGCTTGTACAAGCCGTTACACTGATAGCTATAATCTTCATAATCCTGTCCATTTTCACGGATATATTCCAAAGAAGTAATCATTTTAAAGGTGGAACCGGGCGGATACAATCCCAAGGTAGCACGATTCATCAACACCGAGCTTTCTTTATCTACCAACAGTCCATCCCAAATTTCCACGATTTCATTTGGGTCAAAGTCCGGTTTAGAAACCATAGTCAATATTTTTCCTGTAGACACCTCGGTTACAATAATCGCTCCTTTATAAATTCCCAGAGCCTTATCTGCCGCCTGTTGCATCTCTAAATTGAATGTGGTATATACATTGTTTCCGGGGTTCTTCACACCGGCTGTTGTATTCGCCACCTTTTCTGCCAGAGTAATGTCCGAATTAATCAAATAGTAATTGGCAAATTCCTCCACACCGGTTTTGCCTTTCGTGGAGTAACCTACTGCATGTGCAAATAAATTCTTGTACGGGTAATTACGAAGCTCCTTCCCATCTGCCGTAAAAACCGTTTCTGCCAGTACTGCACCATCTGCCGAATAGATACTTCCTCTATAATTCTTTGCTAACAATATTTCCTGTCTGGAATTGTAGCTGTTATTAATCATTTCCTGCTCATTGGTTGCCACGAAATAACTCAAATAAAGTATCATCCCCAGAAAAACGGCTACAAAAAAGACCATCACTCCGATGATTTCTCCGGTATTATCCTTATTCTTCCCTGTTTTCGCTTGTTTCTTCTGCTTGTTCTTCCCATTCTTCTTCATCATAGTCAATATATTCAAGCTGGGCGTTTTCTGCAATAGTCCCTTCATTCCCATTCGTCGTTTCCCCTTCCTTAAGTGCTGTCATATAAATTCCCTGCAGCACGAAAAACATCAGCATCGTAGTCAGTACCGAGCTGCCACCATAACTGATAAATGGTAATGTCACACCGGTCAGTGGTATGAACTTAATCCCACCGCCAACTGTTAGGAAAATCTGAAAAATATACATAATTCCAAATCCGAATGCCGCCATTCGATAGAAAACCTGTTTATTTTTCAAGGCAATTTTCACTATCATAATAAAACAGCTTAAAATAACCAACAACAGCAAAATACCGAATATGGTTCCATATTCCTCACAAATGGAAGAAAAAATAAAATCATCCTCTACATAAGGAATATCATCCGGATTTCCCTGATACAGCCCCATGCCAAACCAACTGCCGCTTCCTATGGCAAACAAAGATTGGGTAATCTGATACCCCTGATTATCAATATAGCTCCAAGGATCCATCCATGCCAACACTCGTATTCTCACATGAGAAAACATCTGATAAGCCAACACTGATGCTCCTGCTCCCCCGGCAATCCCAAGAAGCAGATACCCGTAATTTCTACTGGCTACAAATACCATGGTTAAATAAGCCATGAAGAAAATCAAAGCACTTCCCAAATCCTTAGAAGCCACCAATATCAGTACGTGTACACCAGCGACCACACTGGTCAACAACACATTCCACAAGGAGGTGCTATAATGCAATGACGCTGCCAGAAAGAATACAAACAATATTTTTACCAATTCCGAAGGCTGAAAGGTCAAGCCCTGTATGGTAAAGGATAACTTAGACCCCAAGGTGGTCTCACCTAATAATAATACAATTCCCAAGGGCACTACTCCCAACACCGCATAAATCCAAGTCAGCTTCGGCCATATTTTGATTTTGCAAAACAACACCGGCACGACCATACAAATCACATAAGACATAGCCATAATCTGAAACTGACGTATGGATTTATCTATGGCCAATCTGGAAACCATAACCATTCCTATTCCCATGAGCATGCACATATTATTCAAAAGCAAACGATTGATTTTACGGTATATCAGAGGTGTTGCCGTCACCATGACCAAAAGCAGTACCTGCATTACCACATAAATCACAATATAACGTTTCTCTCTGCTGACAATTGCCAAATCAAAAAAACTGATTAACTGTATAGCAAACATCCAGAAATTCTGCCGTATATAGAGAAAACCGCCTTCCCGCTCATTCTTATATCGAAATATAGAAAAGCAATCCAAGGTATAAAAACCCATGCATAATATTAATAAATAGCGGGATACCGTTGTTAAATATTCCTGCATAATGCATCCTTTCTACTCTACTCCACGCTTTTCGTGTGCCGTTGTATATTCTCCATAAGGAGGCTCGACGCTCCGTCCATTGTTTATCTGCTCCCAAAAACGCAGCACATCCAGTGTTTCTTTCTCGTTCTCCACCGTAAACAAAAGCTTTTTGGTATACTTAGTCTTATCCTTTGCCATATCCTTATGCAAGGACACCGGCAGAGAATTATAAATAATATTCGTACAATAAGTACAAGAAACCGCCACAGGGAACTGCTTCTTATAACGATCCACCAGTTCCTTTATCATAGTCTCCGTACCATGATAACACTTGTCAGTAGTTTTCGCAATGCAATTAGCAGTCACCATCATAGGAATGCGTCCATAAACATTTTTTTCAAAGGAATGACCATCAAACAAAACATGCCACTCCTTACGATTTAACTCCCACGGACAATGGACGCCGGTTAATCTTTCTTCCCAAAAGCTTAAGCTCTCCTGATTCCAAACATACAAGCCGACATCTCCATACAACTCGCCAGAATAACCACAGTTTTTCAAATACCCATACTCTTCTAAATTTCGTACCAAAAAGCCCTTCACCATATCGGAATGCTCTCCGGCGAATTTCACCAGCTTTTCCAGCTTATTTTCATCCTTGAAACGCATACAGTACGGCAGTGCAATATATATTTGTTGTCCTTTGAAAGTCTGTTCTGTCACGCTTCCGTTCAGTATCAGTTCACTTTCTAAATAAATCCGTCCAAAATGTAAGGTTCCCTTCAGGCAGTACTGTTCATAGGCACGCAACTGTTCTTTGGTAGCAAACAGAGCCGTCCATTGCTCCTGTTGTTCTCTCTTACACTCGTCAATTTGACATTTCTTGATACCTTCTGCATCCAATTTAATCACTTGCGAAACGTCATCTTGACCATCACAGTCAACAATATTCAAAGCATCTTCCTTTGCACATGCAACATCCGCTGTCTTTCGACTTACACACAATCCCTGTTCTTCTATGAACATATCCTCCAGAAGACGAACCGCCTCCCTACGAAGTTCATTCAATGCCTTTACCGAATAAAAGCTTTCTCCGTCTGTAAATACCTCCATGGTCGTAGCTTCAAAACAGGTATCTCCCAGCTTACGCAGCTGTTTTTCAATACTCTCCGCAGAAATTGCGGTATTCTGTGCCTTTTCCACTGTTTGTCCTTCCACCACTACAGACAGCCCTTCACACACAAAAGTTACCATGGCATTCTGTCCCTGTACCAGACTTGCATAAATATCCACAGACTTTTTGGGCTTTGCTTCTACATATTTCTGACGTATCTCTGCAAGCAATGCCTCATCACTACCACTATAAGCCGGGTTCTGCAAGGTCACCATATCCCTGCCGTTTTGCTTAAAATAATATCCGTCCTGACGCTCACTACGAATATACAGCTTAGAAAGCTGCTCCAAATCCTTCTGTTGAAATGCCAACTTTTTGCCCGGATATTTCTTTTTCAAATCCATGTATTTTTGATAAATGGCTGTTACACCGGCTGCATATTCCGGCTTTTTCATTCTGCCTTCGATTTTAAAAGAATCAATTCCGGCATCCATCAAGGCCTCTATATGCTCCAGCGTACACATATCCTTTAAGCTGAGCGGGTAACACTCTTCGGAAAGCTTTTTCCCCTGCTTTACCTGATATGGCAGTCTGCAAGGCTGGGCACAGCGTCCTCTGTTTCCGCTACGTCCGCCGATAATACTGCTGAACAGACATTGACCGGAATAACAATAACACATGGCACCATGAATAAAGGTCTCCATTTCCAGACCGGTTTCTTCTTTCATCCTGCGAATTTCTTCCAAACTCAATTCTCTGGCCGGCACAATACGTGTAGCACCCAACTCCTTCAAAAAACCTGCCCCATGAGCTCCGGTAATCGTCATTTGTGTACTGACATGAAGCTCCATATCCGGAAACCACTTCTTCAGGCTCTGAAATGCCCCCAAATCCTGCACAATACAGGCATCCAGCCCCACCTCGTAAAAGGGGCGAAGATACGCATACAATTCCTCCAGTTCTGCATCTTTCATCAGCGTATTCACCGTCAAATATACCTTACGTCCCCAAATATGAGCATATCGAATACACCAGAGCAATTCCTCTTGTGTGAAATTGTCCGCATATGCTCTGGCACCATAGCGGTCTCCTGCCAAATACACCGCATCTGCACCTGCATGTATGGCTCCCAAAAAAGCGTCTTTACTTCCTGCCGGCGCCAAAAGTTCAACCTGATATTCCTTCATTCTGTTTCTCCACTGATATGACTAACACTTTCATTTGATAAGATTAAGTTAAGGCTGCCTGATGAGGCAGCCTTTCATGTTTCCTGTTTTATTATAAACTACTCTACTGAGATTTCCTGCGAGTTCTGTCATTTGGCGATTGAGCCTCCTTGGCACTTCTCTCCAAACCATCCAGTCTCATTTGCACGGAAACCAGCTCATGCTTCAAATCATACAGTTCCTTTTCCTTTCGCTGAAGCTCATCCTCTAACAAGGATATCTGCTTCTTCGCCTTGAAATAATCATCTGTAATATTCAACTGCATCAAAATATTCTGGGTATCCACGCTCTGTCTTTTGAAACCATCCAACTTATTATATTCGTTATATTTATTATTCAGGTATACTGCCACCTTCTGCAAATACTCTTCACTTTCGTATCCACTGAGTGTATATACTTTTCCTGCGATAATTACTTCAATATCTGTTTTGGAAGACATAAGCTCACCCCTTCATCCTACTTCGGCAAATCACAAAATATGCCATGTACAAATTCTGATAATACAACATCTATTATATATCAGTTGAGCCTATCGGTCAATCCCCAAATGATGATATGCAAAGTCCGTTACCACTCTTCCACGAGGCGTGCGATTGATGAAGCCATTCTTAATCAAGTATGGTTCATATACATCCTCAATGGTTCCTGCATCTTCTCCAATGGCAGCTGCCAAGGTATCCAAACCTACCGGACCACCATTGAATTTGTCTATCATGGTACTGAGAATGGTTCGGTCAATATGATCCAACCCCATCTTGTCCACATCCATCAAATCCAATGCAATCTGTGCCACTTCTTCCGTAATCACACCATCGTAACGAACCTGTGCAAAATCACGCACTCTTTTCAGTATACGATTCGCCAGTCGCGGCGTTCCGCGACTTCTCCTGGCCAACTCCAAAGCACCTTTCCGCTCAATCTTCACATTTAAAATCCGGGCAGAATGTTCAATAATCTGTCGAAGCTCATCCAATTCATAAAACTCCAGATGATGTATCATACCGAAACGGTCACGCAAAGGAGCTGTCAACATACCTACTCGGGTAGTCGCACCCACCAATGTAAACTTCGGCAAATCCAAACGTACACTGCGGGCAGAAGCACCTTTTCCAATCATAATATCAATACAATAATCCTCCATGGCCGGATATAATACTTCCTCCACCTGACGATTTAATCGATGAATTTCATCCACGAAGAGCAGGTCACCCTCTTCCAGATTGTTCAAAATCGCTGCCATCTCACCGGGCTTTTCAATCGCAGGACCGGAAGTTACCTTTAGATTCACACCCATTTCGTTTGCTATAATCCCTGCCAGCGTCGTCTTCCCCAAACCGGGAGGACCATAAAACAACACATGATCCAATGCATCTCCACGCTGTTTGGCGGCCTCTATATATATTTTCAACGTTTCTTTAATCTTTGATTGACCAATATAGTCATCCAGACACTGAGGACGCAAAGAACCTTCTATCTTTACATCTTCCTGTGTTAAATTGGTCTCTATCATTCTTCTGGCCATTTATCTGTCATCCTTAATCCAATTTTCTTATTTCTAACCACGTTCTCTAAGTTCAAAAACTAAAACATCTTCTTCAGTGCAGCCTTCAACAAAGCACCGGCATCCATATTCTCCGCACCTTCCACAGCATTTACCGCCTTCAAACTTTCGGTCTGTCCATAACCAAGTGAAACCAATGCCTCTACAGCTTCCTGCTTCTGCGGATTGTCCACAATAGAGGCACCACCACCCTGATAATCTGCGATTTCACGATTAATCATGGCATCGTCAATACTCAATTTATCCTTCAGCTCCAGAACCAAGCGTTCTGCGGTACGTTTTCCGATACCGGGTGCTTTAGAAATCGCCTTCACATCCTGAGAAATAATAGCATATCGTAGCTCATCCGCATCCAGCACCGATAAAAGTGCCAATGCCCCCTTAGGACCGATACCGTTCACCGTAATACACTTCTTAAACATATCCAAATCAGCCTTGGTCAGAAAACCAAACAATTGCAAAGCATCTTCTTTTACATTCGTATAAGTGTAGAGCTTCACACGTTCTCCAATCCCCGGCAACTTCGCAGCTGTCTGCCCGGAAATCTGTACATTATATCCTATATCATTTACATCAATCACACAATTATCTGCTTCAATATCTGCTACAATTCCCTTTACATATGCGTACATACTTTTCTCCATTCCGTTAAAAAATCGAACTTTTTGACCTGCTTCATCTATAACCTATTTTTGTGTATCAATATAGCCTGCCGGTCCAAATTTTCATTATGCTCAGTATAACATATATGTTGAAAAATGGCAAGAACATATGTTTGTCACATTTTCACACCCTATTCCATTCCGGTTTCCACACCAAATTATAACGTGCAACTATTTTTCTACCCATATCCATCTATTTTCCGTTATAGGTAAACAAATTTTCATCCAACTGATACATAAATCTACCCACAACACATTTTTTCTTCCTTTTGGGCAGATAAAATCACTCTATAAATATACCAAGCTCTTCCCATAAGCATAATTTGTTACATTATGGGCAGAGACATAGCCACCTTACCTCTACCCATAACAAGCCTTATTTCTCTTATGGGTAGAAATTATACAAAACTACACTCCTCTACTTCTACCCACAAAACACCTTTAATCTCTTTTGGGTAGAAACTATACAAAAACACACGCCTCTACCTCTACCCATAAAACCACTTTCACCTTTTATGGGCAGAAATCATGCAAAGCATTACTTGTCAACCTCTTCCCACAAAAAAACTTTTTCCCACTATGGGTAGAAAACACCATTAAATCTCCTATTTTCTTTCTACCTACGTGCTCATTTACACTCTATGCGGGCAGCTGCCGTTCCGGAAATGGTACCTTTTGCGAGGATACCACCAAAAGCCCCCCTACCACTTTAGGAATAGCTTTCCTCTTTCCTACGCAGCTTCCGGTAAATCACCAAAAACATAATCAACTGAACCAAAAACGTAATCGTCCATGTTACGGGATAAGAAATATATAGCACCTGCAGACTACGAAACTGTGCAAATATAGTATAAATCCAAACCACTCGGAACAAACATACACCGGTCAGGGACACAATCATTGGGGCAATGGAATAGCCCATACCACGCAAGATACCTACCATAACATCCATCATACCGCACATGAAATAGGTGGTACAAATCACAGCCAAACGTTTCATGCCGTACTGTATTACCTCCGGATCCGTAGAGTAAAGCTGCAACAGCCATGGACTGAAAATGTAAATGCCCATGCTGATTACAAAACCTACCACGAACACACTTCCCTGACAAATCCACGCAATTCTGCCGATACGTTTGTACTTTTGTGCACCAAAATTCTGCCCGGTAAAGCTGACTGCACTTTGATGAAGGGCATTCATAGCGGTATAGGCAAAGCCCTCCAGATTCTGTCCGGCGGTATTTCCTGCCATGGCAATAGAACCGAAGCTGTTTACCGAAGACTGTATCAATACATTTGATATGGAAAACATGGAGCCCTGCAAGCCTGCCGGCACACCAATCTGAATCATTTTGAGCAGCTTGTCCTTATGAATGCGAAGCTTCTTTAAATCCAAACGCACACTGCCATCGTTTAATACCAGACAACGCACTACCAGCCCGGCAGAAACCACCTGGGAAAGCACGGTTGCCAGTGCTACTCCTGCCACACCCATATGGAAAACAATCACAAAAATCAGGTTCAATACCACATTAATGACACCTGCAAACAACAAATAGTACAAGGGTCTTTTGGTATCTCCGATAGCTCGCAGTATGGCCGAACCGAAATTATACAGCATCATCACCGGCATACCGGCAAAATAAATACGCATATACAACACAGAATGATTGATTACATCATCCGGTGTCCCCATCAACGTCAACGCAGGTCTGGCAAAAATCACTCCGATGAATACCAATGCCACACCACTGACTACAGAAGTCAATACAGCAGTGTGTATCATATCCTCCAGCTCCTGTTGTTTCCCTGCACCATAATACCTAGCCACCATTACATTTGCACCAATGGACAAGCCCATAAATACATTTACCAGCAGATTAATCAGGGAACTGGTAGACCCTACTGCCGCCAGTGCTTCGCTTCCTGCGAAACGTCCCACTACCACGATATCAGCTGCATTGAATAAAAGCTGCAATACACCGGATAACATAAGCGGCAAGGAAAAGACCATGATTTTGCTGAATAGCGGTCCGTTACACATATCCATTTCATATTTGTTCTTTGTCTTTATTTCTGACATTTTTTCACCACCATAACAAAACAATTCCAAAATTTAATTCACTGATTTTTTGAACAAACACTCATTAAAATTCATCAAACCAATTATATTCATTCTATCATATCACTATCAGATATTCTATCATCATTTCCCAAAAATATTTCTTATAAAACGCACAATAGCCAAATTATCCAAAAAGAAACTCAACCCCAAAAGTGTCTTATAATAGGGTTCTCCGTTTTTCACACCCATCTTCACCTTAGCCGGTATATCATGATAAATACTGCTCCACTCATAATCCGTTGGTTCTGCGGACATAATCAGCTCCGAAAGCTGAAAAGCAGCAATCCTGTCGCACCACTCATTTCCTCCTCCGATTGCCGGTCCGCTGGGACCATAATAAATCTCCAGATATACCTCTGTTCCCGCATCATTTCTACCACAA
>JAZQEK010000039.1:0-4857 GCA_045538995.1 Acetatifactor sp.
AATGCATTCTGACCATAGCTGGTTCTGAACTTCATCTTACCAAGCAATTTTACAAGTTCCGGATGAATACCATGTACTCCTACCTCAAGAGTAGCGGATTCACCTTCTTCTTTAATCATTACTTCAACTTCTTTTTGAGCCTTCTCCACCGTATCCTCAATACGAGCCGGATGGATACGACCATCAATAATCAGCTTTTCCAGGGCAATTCTTGCCACTTCACGACGAATCGGGTCAAATCCTGATAAAATAACTGCTTCCGGAGTATCATCGATAATCAAATCTACACCTGTCATAGTTTCCAAGGTACGAATATTTCTACCTTCACGACCAATGATTCTACCCTTCATTTCGTCATTGGGAAGCTGTACAACGGAAATCGTAGTTTCTGAGACATGGTCTGCAGCACATCTCTGAATAGAAGATACGACATATTCCTTTGCCTTCTTGTCCGCTTCCTCTTTTGCACGGCTCTCATACTCTTTAATCATGACAGCCGTTTCATGCTTCACTTCATCTTCAACAATTTTCAATAAGTAGTCTTTTGCTTGTTCAGAGGTTAAACCTGAAATTCTTTCCAGTTCCTGTAATCTTTGTTCGTTCAGCTTAGAAACTTCTTCCTTCATCTTGTTGATGGTTTCTTCCTTCGCTGCTAAACTAGCTTCCTTCTTCTCGATTGCTTCAGCCTTCTTATCGATATTCTCTTCCTTCTGCTGAACTCTGCGTTCATAACGCTGAGCTTCTGCTCTACGCTCTTTGATTTCCTTGTCCAGTTCATTCTTCGTCTTAATAGACTCTTCCTTCACTTCCAACAAGGCTTCACGCTTCTTTGTTTCTGCAGTCTTCAGAGCTTCATCGATAATCTCTCTTGCCTTATCTTCTGCATTACCGATTTTGGAACTTGCATCCTTCTTCATCAATGCAACTGTTACAAAATATGTAATCGCAGCGGCAACCACAAATGCAATCAAGGCGGTGATAACATACCACATACAGGACACCTCCTTATTAAATTATCATTGTACAAATATCTAATATAGGATAACTGCCAATCATCCTAACAAGCAATTCACAACAGTTAAATTTTATACTCTATTCCGAGTTATGTCAAGTAGAATTGACCATATCTTCCAAAAAATGTTTACCGGTTCAGGCAAACACCAACAAGATGACCAATTCTCACATTCTCATAGCCTCCATAACAGCCTCCGCCGAATACCCTTTGCGAAGCAAAAAACCGTAAATCTTCCGCTTCTCCTTCACATCCATATCCGAACTATAATGCTTCTTCTGAAGCAATTCCTTTATCATAGTCATTTCATCTTGGCCGCCGCCTTCTTCTTCCCATGCAACCAGAGCCTGCTTCCAGATTTCTCTGGAGATTCCTTTCTGCATCAAATCCATCTCTATTTTCTTAATGGACTTACGCTCCGCATAACAATTCAGATAATCCATAGCATATTGTAAATCATCAATATAACGGAAAGACTTCACATATTCCATAGCTATCTCTGCAATCTCTTCCGGATATCCCCCCTCCTTCAACTTATCTGCCAATTGCTTTTCTGTATATGCTCTCTTTTGAAGCAAATTCATAGCTCGAAGCTTCGCTCTTTTGGGTAGCACAACCTTTGTGATTTCTTCATAATCCTTTTGTGTGATTTCTTTTCCCTCTGCCACATGATATAGACGCAATTCGCCTTTGTACAAGACAAAGGCGAATTCTTGGTCAATATATACTTTACTGCGGCTTTTGGTCAATTCAGTAATCTGTGTGACTATCATCTGCTCACCTTCCGGTTCCTGACCATACTTTTCTTCTAATTTCTAATAAAGAACCTGTTTCTAAAAACTATTCTTCTTCCGTCGCACCATTTAAGCCATAGTGCACTCTGATTTTGTTCTCTATCTCGGCACAAACCTCCGGATGCTCTTTCAAATATTGCTTTGCATTCTCACGACCCTGTCCGATTTTATTTCCCATATAAGCATACCAAGCACCGGACTTATTAATAATGTCCGTATTCGCTGCCAAATCCAAAATATCACCTACTGCTGAAATACCTTCACCGAACATAATATCAAACTCTGCTTCCTTAAACGGAGGTGCAATCTTATTCTTTACCACCTTCACACGGGTTCTGTTACCGATAACCTCTCCGCCCTGCTTCAAGGACTCTATTCTACGAACATCCAAACGTACGGAAGAATAGAACTTCAATGCACGACCACCGGTAGTGGTTTCCGGATTCCCAAACATGATACCAACCTTTTCACGGAGCTGGTTAATAAATACTACGGTACAGTTAGACTTGCTGATTACTGCTGTCAGCTTTCTCAATGCCTGTGACATCAAACGTGCCTGCAAGCCCACATGAGAATCACCCATATCTCCGTCGATTTCCGCCTTGGGTACCAGTGCTGCAACAGAGTCCACTACTACAATATCAATCGCGCCGGAACGCACCATAGTCTCTGTAATTTCCAAAGCCTGTTCTCCGTTATCCGGCTGGGAAATGTATAAATTATCAATGTCTACACCAATATTTTTTGCATAAACAGGATCCAATGCGTGTTCCGCATCAATAAATCCTGCAATACCGCCTCTCTTCTGTACCTCTGCAATCATATGTAAGGTAACTGTGGTCTTACCACTGGACTCAGGTCCGTAAATCTCAATAATTCTTCCCTTAGGAATGCCTCCCAGTCCCAAAGCAATATCCAAACTCAAAGAACCGGTAGGAATGGTTTCTACATTCATTTGTGCGGAAGGGTCACCCAATTTCATCACAGCACCCTTACCATACTGCTTTTCTATCTGGCTAATCGCCGCATCCAATGCTTTTAACTTTTCATCTCTTTCCATATTCAATCTCCTTCTCTAAAGGAACAAATGTTCTTAATTTCTTATAGAATAAAACATTTGTTCGGTTTTGTCAATACTTATTTGCTGTATTTGTTATTGATTTTTTGTTGATAACACTACTATACCCGATATACTGTCCCATAAACCACCCTCAAAGGCAACCACTTCCTTTCTTTTATACTTTTTTTGAATTCAGTGGCGAAATGCCCGGAAAGTGTAAAGTAAATTAAATTAAGAAAGCTTCACACTCGTGAATTCAGATTTTTTGAACATCAGACTATACGCTTCTTCCGGCTTCATTCTCCGAAAGGCCGGAAAGAAACGTCTTCTAACAATATATTTATAACATGTTTTCTTCGAAAAAACAAGCTATATTTCTTGAATACATCTTTTCGCCAGTTCTAAAGCAGCATTTACACTGCTCTCCCGAACTGCTTTTCTGTCACCGGAAAACATATGCTTTTCTACGGTAATTTTTCCTTTCACATTGCACGCCATATAGACCAGACCTACCGGCTTTTCTGCACTACCGCCTCCCGGTCCGGCGATACCGGTAACACTCACTGCCACATCTGCCTCTGCATACTGCAAGGCTCCCTGTGCCATTTCAGAAGCGGTCTGAGCACTGACTACACCATACTCTGCCAGTGTTTCTGCTTTTACTCCCAAGAGCTTCTGCTTGGCTTCCTCCGCATAGGTTACCAAGCTCATTTTCAATACCGAAGAGGCTCCCGATACATTTACCAGCCTACCCGCCAAAAGACCTCCCGTACAGGATTCTGCAAAGGTAATGGTCCAATTCCTATCCTGCAAAAGCTCTACTAAGACTTCTTCAGGTAGTTTATTTGTACATTTTTCCTGCTGTTTCATTTACAAAGTCTTCTTTCCATTACTACTCATACTATTTAATAGTAGCTACTTGGTTTCCTTCATAACATCCTTATTCTTCCAGAGATAATCCACCAGAGATACTACTGTCAAAACTAATGCCACCCACATTACGATATTGGTCACCAGTGACAATGCCGGAATATTCGCAATCATCAGACATACCATAATCATCTGGAAGGTAGTCTTGAACTTGCCCCAATAGCTGGCAGCAATCACCACACCATTGTCAGCAGCTATTGTACGGAAACCATTGATAATAAATTCTCTGCTGATGATAATGATAACCACCCAGGAAGGAATTCTTCCCATTTCCACCAAAGCAATCAACGCTGCACAAACCAACAGCTTATCTGCCAAAGGGTCCATAAACTTGCCGAAATTGGTTACCAGATTGTATTTGCGGGCTATCTTTCCATCAATTAAGTCTGTCAGGCTGGCAATAATAAAAATTGCCAATGCAATATAATCCACGTACTCCAAAATACCGCCAAAAATAGCCCTAAACCAGCCCCATCCATGGTAATTGCCTAACAAAAGCAGTACAAAGGGCAGTATCAAAATCACTCGAAATATTGTTAATTTATTGGGTAAATTCATAATTTCCTCTTTTCTGCGTTACAACATACTCTTCAAAATTGTGGTGCAACGCTGCCACAATCTTGCACAGGAAAGCATGAAGTAATGCTTTCCTGTTATCCTCACTCGTGATATAACTCACCAACTAAATCATATTCATTGCAATCAGTTACCAATACCTTCACCAAATCTCCGGTCATCAGACTGGCTGTGGTATTCAGGAACAAGTAACCATCTACATTCGGAGCATCCCGATAGGTTCTGGCAACATACACATCATCCTCGGCAATCTTGCCTTCTATCATTACCACCAGTACCTGCCCAATCATTTCCTCAGCCTTTTCAAAAGCGATAAACTGCTGCAACTCCATAATCTCCTGCTGGCGGATAAGCTTTACTTCTTCGTCAATCTGCTCCGGCAGGATAGCTGCTGCAGTATCCTCCTCCTGAGAATAGGTAAACACACCCAATCGGTCAAACTCCATATCATCCACGAAGTCAATCAATTCCTCATGATCCTCCTG
>JAZQEK010000040.1:0-23272 GCA_045538995.1 Acetatifactor sp.
GATGAAGAAATGGATGCGTTCCTTTTTACACTGGGCTGCTATAGCGGAGAACCGATTACGGTGATTTCTCGCAAGAAGGGTGGTTGTGTGGTTTCTATAAAGGATGGCAGATACAATATCGATAATCAACTGGCAGAAGCTATCGTTGTATAGTGGTGGGACACACCACTATAAAATTTTCACCAATGGTTAGTGTGAACTAACCATAAATAGTGTGGTGCAACAAAGTTTAGAAAGAAAATGCATATAAAAGGAGAAACTCAAATGAGAATTGCTTTAACAGGAAATCCAAACAGTGGTAAGACCACCATGTACAATGCTCTCACAGGTAGAAACGAGAAGGTTGGTAACTGGGCCGGTGTTACCGTAGATAAGAAAGAAAGTACTATTAAAAAGAGTGTTTACAATGGTTCAGAAGAGCTGATTGCAGTGGACCTGCCAGGTGCATACTCTATGTCCCCTTTCACTTCCGAAGAAAGTATCACCAGTACTTATGTAAAGAAAGAAAATCCGGATGCGATTATCAACATTGTGGATGCTACTAACTTGAGTCGTAGCTTATTCTTTACCACACAGCTTTTGGAATTGGGTATTCCGGTTGTTGTGGCTTTGAATAAGAGCGATATTAACGAAAAGAAGGAAACAAAGATTGATGCTAAGGCATTGTCTGAGAAATTAGGCTGCCCGGTTATAAATACTGTTTCTACGGATGACAAGGGCTTGAAGGAAGTAGTAGAAGCAGCTGTGGCTTTGAAAGGTACAGAACAGAAGGCACCTTACACACAGGGTGATATTAACTTAAATGATAAGGCTACGGTGGTGGCTGCCGACAGAAAGCGTTATGAATTTGTAAATAAGATTGTTGCATCGGTAGAAACCCGTAAGGTTTTGACCAAGGACGCAAACTCTCAGGATGCTATTGATAAGGTGGTAACCAATCCTATTTTAGGTATCCTTATCTTTGCAGTAGTAATGTTTTTGGTATTTTACATATCACAGTCAACAGTAGGTACATGGATTGCTGATTGGCTAGTAGGTTGGATTGAAACCTTCCAGGAGTGGGTGGCAGGCTTGGTGGAGAATGCGAATCCTTTCTTGCAGGCACTTTTGGTAGATGGTATCATCGGTGGTGTAGGTGCTGTCGTTGGATTCCTTCCGCTGGTAATGGTTATGTACTTCCTCATTGCATTGTTAGAGGATTGTGGTTATATGGCTCGTGCAACCGTGGTGTTAGACCCTATTTTCAAGAAGGTAGGTCTTTCCGGTAAATCCGTGATCCCTATGGTAATCGGTACCGGTTGTGCAATCCCCGGTGTTATGGCTTGTCGTACCATTCGTAACGAAAGAGAACGTAGAGCAACCGCTATGTTGACACCTTTCATGCCTTGTGGTGCAAAGCTTCCTGTTATTGCTTTGTTTGCAGGTGCATTTTTTGCAGATGCAAAGTGGGTTGGACCTGTCATGTATTTAGTCGGTATTGTATTGATTTTGTTGGGTGCTTTGTTGGTAAACAAGATTACAGGACACAAGTACAGAAAGTCCTTCTTTATCATGGAGCTTCCTGAATACAAGCTTCCCAGCTTGAAGAGAGCACTTATGTCTATGTGTTCCCGTGGTAAGGCTTATATTATCAAGGCAGGTACTATCATCCTTGTATGTAATGCAGTGGTACAGATTATGCAATCCTTCAATTGGCAGCTGCAGGTGGTGGAAGAAGGTATGGAAAATACTTCTATTCTGGCAACCATTGCTTCTCCTATTGCAGTAATCTTGGTTCCTGTTGTGGGTATTGCAGCATGGCAGTTGGCAGCAGCTGCTGTGACCGGCTTTATTGCGAAGGAAAACGTAGTTGGTACTTTGGCAGTTTGTTATGCATTAACGGATTTCATTGATACAGAAGAATTGGCACTGATGGGTGGTGCAAATGAAGTGGCAACCGTTATGGGACTGACTAAGGCAGCAGCATTGGCATTCCTGATGTTTAACCTGTATACGCCTCCTTGCTTTGCCGCATTGGGAGCAATGAATTCTGAAATGCAGAGCAAGAAATGGCTTTGGGGCGGTATCGCACTACAGCTTGGAACCGGTTATACCATCGGCTTCCTGGTGTTCCAGATTGGCACATTGATTACCACCGGTAGCTTTGGCGCAGGTTTCGTACCCGGACTGATTGCAGTGTTTGTAATGGTTGGTATTGTAGTAGCCTTGATTCAGAAGACGAATAATAGTTTAAAGGCTGAGTATGAATTAAAGAAGGCAGCGTAAGTTTGCCTAAATCGTAAGAGGGTTAGATATGACAGATATCATTATTGTTGCAGTAGTGTTATTGATTGTAGGTGCAGCTACAATGTATATTGTAAAAGCCAAGAAAAGCGGCGTGAAGTGCATTGGATGTCCTTCCGGGGCAACCTGTGGACAGAATGGCGGTGGCTGTAGTGGCTGTGGCGGTGGTTGCCACTGTCATGAAGAAGAATAAATCAGAGAAATTCCAAACAGAAGAGGCAGTCCGCCGTGGCGGGCTGCCTTTTTATGTACTGGCTTCAATGGTTTCTACGATACGATTTCGTACCAGTTCAGAGATTTCTCTGGAATTCATGTCCTTGTAATCTTCATAGTAGAGAGGCTTCAGAAAATGTACCTGTGTAGTTACCTTCTTCAGGGAGTTGATGCCAAATGGCTTGTAGGAATCAATCAGTGCCACCGGAACAATGGGACTTTGAGCTTTCATGGCACATTTGAAGGAGCCGGGGAGAAAGTTCATTACAATGTTTTGATTTTTGGAATAGCCGCCTTCTGGGAAGATAATATAGCGTCGCCCGTCCTTGACCTGATTGGTGACAGAGACGATGGCTTTTAGTTGGGTTTTCATGTTGGTTCTGTCAATGCGACAACCTTTTAACAGGGTCATGAACTGGTCTGCCAGAATAAGGTGGGAGCGTGCTTCATCCATCATTACTGTGCATGGCTCTTCGTGAACGCTCATAATTCCCAACGTATCGTATTTCCCCTGGTGGTTGGCATACATGACATAACCGCCTTCTTCAGGAAGATTTTCCGTACCATATACATCGGTTTGGATGCGTCCGTTGTGTTGCATTATGGTAATCATACGCCGTGCAAACTGATATCGGTCCGTTTCCGTGTAGTCAGCAGGATGCCGCTCGATATGCCCTATCATCAACAGATAATAAATGATAAAGGGCAAACAAATAATACATACATAAACTAATCTTGACATTTCCGGTCTCCTAATACCAAATACTAATATATACAAAGGATGTTAATTGCTGTTGTTCATT
Organism: Acetatifactor sp.; assembly: GCA_045538995.1. Taxonomy (GTDB): domain Bacteria; phylum Bacillota; class Clostridia; order Lachnospirales; family Lachnospiraceae; genus Acetatifactor. The sequence goes on from JAZQEK010000040.1 coordinate 3,300, forward strand.
ACGGCAGGATTCATAATATCCAAAAAGAACAGGGTATAGGTCATATTCATATAAGGAGTAATCCACAGCATGCCGATACCACAGGTCAGTAGTCCTAGAAACATCAGAGGCAGGAAGCTGGCCTGAATGTAAAACAGGCGTCCCATATGTCCTTTCATAAGCTTACAGCTGGCTTTTAAAGCTTCTTTGCCGGAGTATTCCGGAAAGTCCAGTAACAGATAGTAGCTCTGAGAAAGTGCCAGACTGACCGGAACATAAATCAACAGTCCGATAGCAGCAGATACCAGCATAAGCATCATATAATTCAGATTCTCTGTATTCATAAACAGCATGGCAAAAATCTGATAAGGGGTCAGGCACAGCAAATTCACGCCGGTAACGGCCAGAGAAACCACCAGTGACCGGGAGGGTTGATTCTGCATACCATAAAAAATATCATTCAATCGGCAGAGATGTCCGCATGCCATATTTAAATAGAATAGAGATACACCGGTCTGATAGATGCCCAGAAAGATGGCTACTACACCGCTTAACAGAAGGGAGATAATCATGCTCACCATATCTGTTCCGGGTACCAGCATGGTAATAAAGGAGCTGGCAATAATCTGTATGCTTTCGATAAGCAGCATGGCTAATATGGCAGTACCGTAATGCCCGGTCAGGCGTCCTTTGGCAAAATCTTTTAGTTCTGCACTTGATTTATATTGAAACATAATTCATACATCCTTTCTGTCTATTCTGCACCAAACATTTCATCCAAATCCACACCGTAGGCTTCTTCCATCATTTCATCGAAGCTCATGCCGTACATGGATTCTGACATGGAATTGAGCTGTTCCCGATAGGCTTCGTCCTGCAACATAGTAGGTAGCATCATAAAGGTCATGGCAAACATTACCACAGACATGGCAATTCCACCGATAGAAGTGAGTACTCCTGCCAGTGCCATGGAATCCAACTGCTTGCCCTTGCGATGCCCCAAAACAGCAAAAATAATGCCGGCTGCACCCAAAGGAATGGGTAGAATAGCGGTACAAATACTTAATATAGCTAAGATCCCCAAAATCATGGAAACAATACTAAATGAATTTTTCATAGTCATTCCTCGCTTTCCTTTGTAATATATCATTTTTTAGACTTGAAATCAATCGGTGGTATCTATTATAATTATTAAACAAATATAAAGTGTACTGTTCACTCGGCAGCTTCTGTCATGAAAAATGCATGCTTGCATGTGATTTTTCATGCATGAGCTGACGAAGGGAGCACCGGTTTATGAGCAAAGTTAGCTGCGTAGCAGCGGGAAAGTGCTGTAAGCACCTTTGCGAATGGTGCGTAGTGAACAGGAGCATTAAGGAAGGACTTAAGAGATGGACATTATTTTACAAATCAAGGAAGAATTAAAGGTGGAGAAATGGCAGGTAGAGGCAGCAGTGAAGCTGATTGATGAAGGCAATACCATACCGTTTATCTCCCGTTATCGTAAAGAGGTGACCGGTTCCCTGAATGATGAGCAGCTGCGTGATTTGCACGAGCGACTGGTATATCTGCGTAATCTGGAGGACAAGAAGGAGCAGGTATTAAAGAGCATAGAGGAACAGGGACAGCTCACCGAGGAACTGAAGGAAAAGATTCTGGCAGCTCAGACACTGGTGGTAGTAGAGGACTTGTACCGTCCCTACAGACCCAAGAGAAAAACCCGTGCCAGTGTGGCAAAGGAAAAGGGATTGGATGGTTTGGCGCAGTTTATTCTGGCACAGGAAACCACAGCTCCGGTAGAGGAAGAAGCTGCAAAGTATATTTCGGAAGAAAAGGGTGTGGCTTCTGCAGAAGAGGCATTACAAGGTGCCAAGGATATTATTGCAGAAAGTATTTCGGACGAGGCAGATTATCGTTTGTATATCCGTAATGCAACCATGGAAGAAGGTTTGGTAAGCAGTACAGCTAAGGACGAAAAGACACAGAGCGTATACGAGAACTATTATCAGTTTGAGGAAGCTGTAAAGAAAATCGCAGGACATCGTGTATTGGCATTGAATCGAGGAGAGACGGAGAAGTTCCTGACCGTAAAGGTAAGTGCTCCCGTAGAGCGTATTCTTCGCTATTTGGAGACGAAGCTGATTACCAAGGAGAATGAATATACCACGCCTATTTTGCAGGAGGTAGTGAAGGATAGCTATGAGCGTTTGATTGCACCGGCTATTGAGCGTGAAATCCGGAATGATTTGACAGAGAAGGCAGAGGATGGTGCCATCGATGTGTTTGGTAAGAATCTGCAGCAGCTTTTGTTGCAGCCCCCTATTGCAGGAAAGGTAGTACTGGGCTGGGACCCTGCTTTCCGTACCGGTTGTAAGCTGGCAGTCGTAGATGCTACCGGAAAGGTGCTGGATACCAAGGTGATTTACCCGACAGAGCCGCAGAATAAGGTAAAGGAAGCTAAGTTAGAGTTAAAGAAGTTAATTGATAAGTACAATATTGATTTGATTTCCGTAGGAAACGGTACTGCTTCCAGAGAATCCGAGATGGTTATCGTAGACTTTTTAAAGGAAATCAACAAGCCGGTACAGTATGTGATTGTAAATGAATCCGGAGCATCCGTTTATTCTGCAAGTAAGCTGGCTACGGAGGAATTCCCCAACTTTGACGTAGGTCAGAGAAGTGCCGCTTCTATCGCTCGCAGATTGCAGGATCCTTTGGCAGAGCTGGTAAAGATCGACCCGAAATCCATCGGTGTGGGTCAGTATCAGCATGATATGAATCAGAAGAAGCTCAGTGAAGCTTTGAATGGTGTGGTAGAGGATTGTGTAAACAAGGTAGGCGTAGATTTGAATACGGCTTCCGCATCCCTGTTAGAATATATCTCCGGTATCAACAAGACCATTGCCAAAAATATCGTAGAGTATCGTGAAACAAACGGACGCTTTACCAATCGTAAGCAACTTTTGAAGGTAGCGAAGTTAGGTCCCAAGGCATACGAGCAGTGTGCAGGCTTTATGCGTATTTTGGACGGAGATAATCCTTTGGATGCTACCAGTGTGCATCCGGAATCTTATGAAGCAGCTATGCAGCTTCTGGACAAGCTGGGGCTGACCATGGAGGATGTAAAGGCTGCACAGAAGCAGGCAGCTGCGGATAAGGCAGCAGGAAAGAAAGCCGCATCTGAGAAAAAGCCGGCACCCAAGAAACCGGTACAGAAGCAGGTTCGTGTCAGCAATACCAATACCGCTATGGGGAAAGCTTTGGCAGCTGCCATGGGCGGTGTAACCTTTGAAGAACCGGCCAAGAAGGGGAAGAATACCAAGGAAGCAGAGAATGCAGCTACCGTAAATGAAGTAAGTGTAAGCAGTCTGGAGAAGCGTATTAAGAACAAGAAGCTTCTGGCAGAGGAGCTGGGTATTGGTGAAATCACTCTGACTGACATTTTGAAGGAGCTGGAGAAGCCGGCTCGTGACCCTCGTGACGATATGCCGAAACCCATCCTTCGCAGTGATGTATTGGATATGAAGGATTTGAAGCCGGGCATGGTGCTGAAGGGAACCGTCAGAAATGTAATCGATTTCGGTGCTTTCGTGGATATCGGAGTGCATCAGGATGGTCTGGTTCATATTTCCGAGATGACAGACAAGTTCATTAAGCATCCTTTGGAGGCTGTGAGTGTAGGTGACATTGTGGATGTACAGGTCATGAGCTGTGATGTGCAGAAGAAACGTATTCAGCTGACTATGAAAATCAAAAAGATGAATTAAGCAGCGGATTTATGGTTGACATCAAAATACTGCTGTAGTAATATACCACTTGAGGTAAAGTTCTTCAGGGTTGGGTGAAATTCCCTACTGGCAGTGAGGCATTGACACAGAAATGTGTGAAATGATGGGTCTGCGACCTGCACCTTGTACGTTTTTGATAGTAGTTATATTTGCAGGAAAACGAAGGTGTGGCTGAAACGGTCAAAATCCGTTACCAACAGTAAAGTCTGGATGAAAGAAGAAATGAGTGTGTATCTTTATGCCCTGGGATATCTGCGTCGTGCAGATGCCCGGGGCTTTTGTGTTGTGTACGAAAAGGAGACTGCTTGCCTGAGCAGGGCAATGAGTAGGACACAGGAAGGGAGAACACAGAAAGACAGAAGAATTTTCCTGAAAATCTATGGCTGAAGCATAGGAAGACCTAGGCTTACAGCGTCGCAGGAAAGCGACAGAAAGAGAGGAAAAGATGAATGGTTTATGGGAAAGCGTGAAAAGTAACGCAGTGTTTGTGGCGGAAGTGCTGGCGATAGTGGTTCTGCTCTTTGTAGTGGCAGTGTTGGTAGAGAAGCTGGCACAAAAGAAGCGGGGATGCAAAGAAAAAATTCTGAATACCCGTAAGGTGGCTATGATTGGTATGTTTTCGGCACTTGCCATGATTTTGATGTTGTTTGAGTTTCCTTTGCCCTTTGTACCGCCTTTTTATGAGTTGGATTTCAGTGAGATACCGATTTTAATCGGTTCCTTTGCTTTTGGTCCGGCGGCAGGCGTGTTGATGGAGTTTGTGAAGATTTTGCTGAAGCTTTTTGTAAAGGGTACCAGCACCGCTTTTGTGGGAGATCTGGCAAACTTTGCGGTGGGTTGTAGCTTTATTTTGCCGGCTTCTATTATTTATACTTTTCTCAAGAAGAAAAAGGGAGCTATTGCAGGCTGTATCTTTGGCACATTTTTCCTGACGGTTTTCGGTACGGCTTTTAATGCGATTTATTTAATCCCGGCGTTTTCTGAGCTTTACGGTATGCCGATGGAGAGCATATTGGCTATGGGTAGTGAAGTAAATCCGTTGATGAAGGAAGGTAGTTTGGTAAGCTTTGTGGTGTGCTGCGTGGCACCTATGAATTTGATAAAAGGAACCGTGGCATCTGTAGTTACCATGCTGGTATACAAACCCTTGAGCCCCATTATTAAAGGGCGTATCTAAAGAAAAAACTTGCAATTTGTCCCATATGTTATATAATTGATTCAGATTAGATAATATTGGAGGACTTTGGTAATATGAAAAAGTTTATGGAAGAATTTAAGAAGTTTGCACTAAAGGGCAACATGATTGATTTGGCAGTAGGTGTTATCGTTGGTGGTGCGTTTAATGGTATTGTAACTTCTCTGGTAAATGATATCCTGATGCCTGTATTGAGCCTTTTTACCGGCAAGCTGGACTTCGCGAATTGGTTTGTAGCATTGGACGGAAAGGATTATGCTACCATCGCAGAAGCACAGGAAGCAGGAGCTGCTACTCTGAATTATGGTAATTTTATTTCCGGAATTATTAATTTCGTGATTATGGCCTTTGTGGTATTTATGATTGTGAAGGGCATTAATAAGATGAAGAAGGAAGAAGCGGCTGCACCGGCAGCACCGACTACCAAGAAGTGTCCGTTCTGTAAGACAGACATTCCTTTGGAAGCGACGAAGTGTCCACACTGTACTTCAACACTGGAGCAGGAATAATTGGGAGGGCTGTCATGGCGAAGGGATACTTTGCCGGGCAGCCTTTTGTGATAAGATGCCGAACACTGTGGGAGATGTTCTAAGCCAGAGGTCTCAGAGTAAGTTGCGGCAATGGAAACAGTGTAATTTCATGTGGAGGAAATGACAGAAATATGTTAGAATTAGATGTTAAGATAGAGTCGGGCGATTTGTATGATTATATGATGGCACATACCTATAACAGTCCGGCAGGAATCGTGGGAAGCTGCTTTGGCGGCTTGCTGGTAGTGATTGCATTGATGAATCATAAGTGGATATTTTTGATTGCCGGAGTGGTGGTGCTGTTGTATTTGCCGTGGACACTGTTTTTGAAGAGTAAGCAGCAGGCTTTGAATAATCCTGCCTTTAAGAATACCTTGCACTATGTGTTGGACGAGCAGGGAATTACAGTTTCTCAGGGTGAGGAAATCCAGAGTCAGGCTTGGGAAAATATGTTCAAGGCTACTTCCACCGGCAAGAGTATTATTATTTACACTTCACCGGTGAATGCAACGATTTTGCCCAGAAGAGCATTGGGAGAGAATTTGAGCCAGTGTATTGAAATTATTTCTACACATATGCCGCCCAAGAAGGTGAAGATACGTTTTTGAAAGACGAGGATAGAGAAGCATGAATAAGCAAACATGGGAATCCTTTGGACCGGAGGATACCTTTGAAATAGGACGGCAGATTGCCGAAAAGGCGAAGCCGGGTGAGGTATATACCCTGATTGGTGATTTAGGAGTAGGAAAGACTGTTTTCACCCAAGGAGTGGCTGCCGGACTGGGAATTACAGAACCGGTAAACAGTCCTACCTTTACCATTGTACAGATTTATGAGGAGGGGCGTATGCCCTTTTATCACTATGATGTGTATCGTATCGGTGATGTAGAGGAAATGGAGGAAATCGGTTATCAGGATTGCTTTTACGGAGAGGGTATCTGTTTGATTGAATGGGCGAATCTGATAGAAGAGATTTTGCCGGAGCATTATAAGCAGGTGACGATTCAAAAGGACTTGGAAAAGGGCTTTGATTACCGTAAAATAGAGTTAGTAGAGATTTAGAGGTAGAAGTATGAAAGTATTAGCAGTGGACAGCTCCGGACTGGTTGCCAGTGTGGCAGTGGTGGAGGATGAGGTGCTGTTGGCAGAGTATACCATGAATTACAAAAAGACACATTCTCAGACCCTGTTGCCTATGTTGGATGAGGTCAAGAAGATGATAGATTTGGATTTGAGCAGCCTCGATGCGATTGCAGTGGCTGCAGGACCGGGCTCCTTCACCGGACTGCGTATCGGCTCGGCTACCGTGAAGGGCTTAGGTCTGGCATTGGGGAAGCCTATCGTAGAAGTGCCTACTCTGGAGGGGTTGGCATATAATATGTGTGGCACTACGCATCTGGTGTGTCCGTTGATGGATGCCAGAAGGAATCAGGTGTATACCGGAATCTATCGTTTCACACCGCAGGGCAGGGATTGGCAGATGGAAGCCGTGCAGGAACAATGTGCGGTGGATGTGCGAGAAATAATACAGGCTTGTAATGAGCTGGGAGAGCCGGTTATCTTTTTGGGAGATGGTGTGCCGGTTTATACACAGCAGATTGAGCAGCTTTGTCAGGTGCCTTATACCTTTGCACCGGCAGGTATGAGTCGCCAGCGTGCGGCATCGGTTGCAGCATTAGGGGTGACCTATGCGAAGCAGGGAAGACTGGTATCTGCTGCAGAGCATGCCCCGGAATACCTGCGTAAGAGTCAGGCAGAGAGAGAAAGAGAAGAAGCAAATGGTTCAGTTTCGTAGATTGAAAGCTACAGATGTGGAAGCCTTGAGCGTGATGGCCAAGGAGTGCTTCAGTGTACCTTGGACGGCGAAGGCTTTTGCAGATTTGGTAGAGGATGATAAGAGTATCTATCTGGTCGCATTGCGTGAGGAAGAAGTAATTGGTTGCTGCGGTGTGGTAAATTCTTATGGAGACGGAGACATTGATATTGTCATGGTCTCCGAAAAGGAACGTGGTCAGGGGATTGCGTATACTATGCTACAGGAGCTGCTGCAACAGGGCAGAGCGTTTGGAATAGAGAATTTTACCCTGGAGGTGCGTGTCAGCAATGCTGCGGCGATTCATGTGTATGAGAAGCTGGGCTTTGTGTCGGAAGGAATCCGCCCCCGCTTTTATGAAAAGCCGGTGGAGGATGCTATGATTATGTGGCTGAGGGGTGCCGGACGGTAGGAATTACCAGACGCAAAGAAGGAAACCTTGTGTTATGCTTAGGATAGGGCTTGGTGTCGCTTCCTGTGGAGGCAGGCAAGAAGGAGACCTATAACGCAAAAGCAAGGGAGGATAAAGATGCGTAAATATGCAAATATGGAAGAAAACCATTTGGAGGCAGTCTGTTGCAATAAATGCGGCAGAAGTCTGCGAGTGGAGAATGGTTTGTTAAAGGAAGGCTGTTTTCACGGAGAACAGATTTTTGGCTATTTCAGTAAGCGGGATGGTATGAAGCATAGCTTTGATTTGTGTGAAAGCTGTTATGAAGAGATAGTAGAAGAGTTTACTTTGCCTGTAGAAGAAACAGAGGAAAAGGAACTTCTCTAAATGTGAGGAACGAAAATGTTAGATGTTTGTTTGTTGGGAACCGGCGGAATGATGCCACTGCCTTATCGGTGGCTGACAGCACTGATGATGCGATATAATGGAAGAAGTATATTGATTGACTGTGGAGAAGGAACCCAGATTGCCATGAAGGAAAAGGGATGGAGCCCCAATCCTATCGGTATTATGTGTTTTACCCATTATCATGCGGATCATATCAGTGGTTTGCCGGGGATGCTGTTGACCATGGGAAATGCAGAGAGAACGGAGCCTCTGGTAATGATTGGTCCTAAGGGGTTGCAAAGAGTGGTAAATGCACTTCGGACGATTGCACCGGAGTTGCCCTTTGAAATTCAGTTTTTAGAGCTGGAGGAGTCCTATCATAAGATTCAGTTTGATGGTTTTTATTTAGAAGCTTTCAAGGTGAATCATAATGTGGTATGCTATGGTTATAACATGGTGGTAGAGCGTATCGGAAAGTTCCAAGTAGAAAAGGCAAAGGAATTACAGATACCCATGCAATGCTGGAACCGTTTGCAAAAGGGAGAAGCAATAGAAGCAGACGGTAAGGTATTTACACCGGAAATGGTACTGGGGGAGCCCAGAAAGGGACTGAAGGTGACTTATTGTACGGACAGTCGTCCGACACCGGGAATCGTAGAGCATGCTGCGGAAGCGGATTTGTTCATATGTGAGGGAATGTACGGAGAACCGGAGAATCAGTCTAAGGCTAAGGAAAAGAAGCACATGACCATGTACGAGGCTGCACAAATGGCACAGCGAGCAGGGGTTCAGGAGATGTGGCTGACCCATTATAGTCCCTCTTTGATGCGTCCGGAAGAATATATGAAGGAAGTAAAGAAGATTTTTCCGGCTTCTGTGGCGGCGAAGGATGGTCGTAGCATAGAGTTGAGGTTTGCAGATTAAAATAAAGTGAGTTGATTTTATGAAGAAAAAGTCAAAAAATAATGGCTCTGTCACGTTGATAGTGATTATTCTGTTGGTGGTGGCGGTAGTTGGATATTATTGCTGGTTGGTAAATCGTCCCACGAAGGAAACTGTGGAGCAGGGAACCGAGTTAAGTGTTGCACAGGAGATTTTGTTAAAAGACATTTCCATGAATTATCCGCCAACCGTAAAGGAAGTCATGAAACATTATAATGAGGTGACAAAGTGTCTTTATAATGAGGAGTGTTCCCAAGAGGATTTGGAGGCACTGGTACAGCGGGAAAGAGACTTGATGGACAGTGCGCTGTTGGCAAATAATGAGTGGGGAACTCATGTAATAACCTTGTCAGCGGAAGTGGCGGCTTTTCAGGAAAGTGGGAGGAAGATAACCGGCATTAATGTAGGTGCCAGTACAGATGTTACCTATTTTGAGAAGGATGGTCATTCCTTTGCCAGAATTCCCTGTAGCTATACCGTGATGCAGGGAACGGAATATACTACCACCATGCATATCTTTTTGCTACGCAAGGATAGTGCCAATCATTGGAAGATTTATGGATGGAATGTAGCTGACAATGTGAAATTGACAGAGGAAGAGTAGAAAAGGGCGTAAGAAATGGATTTGATAAACAGGACAGAGGATGTATATATATTGGCAATAGAGAGCTCTTGTGACGAAACGGCGGCTGCAGTGGTGAAAAACGGCAGAGAGGTTTTGTCCAATGTGATTTCTTCCCAGATTGATTTGCACACACTTTATGGTGGTGTAGTGCCGGAAATCGCGTCCAGAAAGCATATTGAGAAGATTAATCAAGTGATTGAAGAGGCTTTGAAGGAAGCAGCAGTGACCTTGCAGGAAATTACAGCCATTGCAGTGACCTATGGTCCCGGACTGGTAGGGGCATTGCTGGTTGGAGTATCAGCAGCCAAGGCTATCAGCTTTGCTACGGGGATTCCTTTGATTGGAGTACATCATATCGAGGGACATATCAGTGCCAATTATATCGAAAATAAGGAATTGGAGCCGCCTTATGTATGTCTGGTGGTGTCCGGTGGACATTCTCATCTGGTAGTGGTAAAGGATTATGGTGAATATGAAATCATCGGACGTACCAGAGATGATGCAGCCGGAGAAGCCTTTGATAAGGTGGCGAGAGCCATCGGTCTGGGGTATCCGGGTGGCCCGAAGATTGATAAGCTTTCTAAGGAAGGGAATCCGGAGGCAATACGTTTCCCCAGAGCCAAGGTGGGAGAATGTGAGTATGATTTCAGCTTTAGTGGTCTGAAATCGGCAGTTTTGAATTATTTGAATGGTTGTCAGATGAAGGGAGAGCCGATTTGCGAAGCGGATGTGGCGGCATCCTTCCAGAAGGCGGTGATTGATGTGCTGGTGGAGCATGGCATCCATGCGGTGAAGCAGTACGGATATGATAAGTTTGCTATTGCCGGTGGTGTGGCATCCAATTCTTCGTTGAGGAAGGCTTTTGAAGAGGAATGTGCCAAGAGAAAAATTCAGTTTTATCATCCCAGCCCTATTTTCTGTACGGATAATGCGGCGATGATTGGTGTGGCGGGCTACTATGAGTACCTGAAGGGTGTGCGTAGCGGTATGGATTTGAATGCTGTGCCCAATCTGCGTTTGGGGGAGCGATAACAGGAGAGAGGAAGGAATGGTTATGGCACAGAATATAGCCATAGTACTGGCAGCAGGTGCCGGCAGGAGAATGCAAAGTGCAGTTGCCAAGCAGTACATGCTGTTAAAGGGAAAACCGGTGATTTGGTATGCATTACAGGCTTTTGACGAGAGTGCTGCTATTGATGGAGTGATATTGGTGGTAGGGGAAGGGGAAATCCCTTATTGTCAGCAGGAAATTGTGGAAAAGTTTGGTTTTCAAAAGGTAAAAGCTGTGATAGAAGGCGGTGCCCAGCGCTATTTATCCGTATGGGAGGGCTTGCAGTATATACAAAAGCAAATGCCGGAAGCGGAAGGTGGCTATGTTTTTATTCATGACGGGGCCAGACCCTTTGTAAATGAGGAAATTGTTCAAAATACCTATGAGGCTGCCAAAGAATTCGAGGCCTGTGTGGCAGGAATGCCGGTAAAGGATACCATTAAGATTGCAGATGAGGAAGGCTTTGCTGCACAAACCCCTAATCGTAAGAACGTATGGGCGGTGCAGACCCCTCAGGTGTTCCGAAAGGAATTGATTTATACTGCTTATAAGGCTCTGATAGATAATCTGGAGGAGCTGAAAAGTAAGGGAGTGGAAATCACCGACGATGCCATGGTGGTAGAAACCATGACAGACAGAAAAGTGAAGCTGGTGGAGGCTTCTTATCAGAATATAAAAATCACCACGCCGGAGGATATGAAGACGGCAGAAGGTTTCTTGGACTAAAATACGGACAAAAGGAGAAAGCTCCTTTTGTCCGTTGTTGTTTTATTGTGCGGTAGAGGTGGTATTTGTGCCGCATAAGAAACCATTGTATTCGTTGAAAAGTGTTTCTTCTACTTTTCGTATGGAGACGTTGATGTTCTGTTCGCTGAAGCTGAACTCGAAGCGGATAGAGCCCAGACTGGTGTCCAGCAGATAACATTTCAGGAAAAATAAATTGGGAGCCAGCCAACCGCCGCTGCTACAGTGTTTCATATGGTATACCGGGAAGTCGCCTAAGATGCACTTTTCCAAACCAAAGGTAAGCTCGCACTCCTCTCCCCGCAGGGAATAGTATAGTTTACCAACTTGCATTTCTTGTTCAAAGGAGAGGCTGATGGATTCAAAGCCCGGTTCATTGTCTTCCAGTTGGTAGACCTGACGGTTGATTGTTTCCTGACAGGTTTCTGAAGCAGGGAATACGGAAATTTCTTCACAAACAGCCTTGATATGAAGTGTTTTTAGTTGGTTCTGTAAGCGGTCATAAGCGGTGTAGCCGCCTTCCTGTAAGGTTATGGGGTAAGCACCTTGTGCAAAGGCATCCATAGCCGGCAGAAGAGTGTCATAAAGATTTTGATAGATAAGCTGATTGCCGCCGCCGATTCCCTGTGTATCTGCACAGGTAACAACTACCATATCATAATCCGGCATACAGATTACCAATTGTCCCCCCATTCCATAAAGGACGAAATTGTTACGTTCTCCCCGCCAAATCTGATAGCCGTAGCCCTGCATCTCGCTGGGGATGGGACCTGTCATAAAGGTGGGAGACAGATTCGATGTAGCAGTATCTACAAAATCACGTGGCAGTAATTGTTCTCCCTGCCACTGGCCATGTTGTAACAAAAGTTGACCTAATAAAAGCAAATCCTTTGGCGTACACATAAGACCACTGCCACCCTGTAAATCACCGAATTGATTGGGAAGCACATAAGAGTCTTTTGACCAACCTATTTTGTTCAGGACACGCTCTTTTAAAAAGCTTATCATATTCTGTCCGGTGATACGCTCTACCAAGGCACAGAGTACGTGAGAGGCAGAGGTGTCATAGCGAAAGAACTTGCCGGGCTGATGAGAGGGCTCTACTGTAAAAAAACTGGCCACCCAATCATAGTTCAAATCATACTTGTAAGTGGTAGCTGCATGACAGGTGCGCATCATCAGCATGTCGCGAATAGTCATCTTGGCAATATAAGGGTGTGCCGTTTCCGGTACCTTGTCCGGAAAATAATCTACTATGAAATCATCCAAAGAAAGCTTGCCGTCTGCTTCTAACAGACCGATGGCAAGTGCATTCAGGGATTTGCAGATGGAAAACATGCGATGAAGCATATGTGGCTCATAAGGTGCATAGTATCCCTCCAGTACCAGTTTACCATGGCGCATGATTAAGAGAGCATGGAGAGGAATATTGGTTTTTTCCATGCGGTTTAAGAATTCACAAAGAGCTTCTTCCGGAATGCCCGCTTCTCTGGGGAGGGCAGTTGGAAGAGCTGTGGCATATTTTTCGCAGTCATATGACATAATATATTCCTTTCTGTACCCTTAACGCATACTGCTGGGGGTTACACCGTATATTTTCTTAAATGCTCTGCGGAAGGAGTTTTGGTTATTGTAGCCTACCGCAAGATAGAGCTCGTTTAAGCTGATATCTGTTTCCTTGATCAGACGAACTGCCTCGGCCATGCGGATATTTTCCAGATAGGTGGAAAAGTTCACGCCGGTCTTATCCTTAAACATATGTGAAAAATAGCTTTCCGAAATCTGGAACTCATCGGATATTTTGTTTAGGCACAAGGAAGGATCCTTGAAATTGGCAATAATGTATTTTTCAATCGTGGTAGACAGGCTTTCGTTTTCTTCTTTTGCATCAAATAACTTGCACAAGGTAAGTGCCAGTGATTCGCAAAGCTGAAAAGTCAACGGTTCATTAAAACGTTCGTCCAGCAATCGGGTGACTTCCGGGTCTGTAGTCTGAGGTAGTGCGAAACGAGCTTTAAGCAAGGTGTTTCGAATATCCGACAGCAAAAAGCGTATCAGATTCAATGGCAAAGAACGTTCCTCAATATTTTCCTGATGCACCAGATTGAACAGCTCCATAACCTGAGCACGATTACCGGTGGTGATGAAATGAATCATCTTGGTAGAAAGCTCGGGCGGGTAATAAAACACATTCGAATCCTTCTTAATCATCTCATAGGGAAGGAAAATATAATTCTTTGTAGTATAATTCACGGCTTCCGTGGCTTGCTGATAGGATTCCCAAACATGCATCAGGCTGTTGGTGTTTTTGCCGATACCGGCAAAAAGCCAGATACCGTAATTGTTCAACAAATAATTATGTATTTCCCGCACTTTATCCTGAGCTTTTAACACAAATTCACTTTCTGCCGTGTCCGAAAAAGCTAACAGGATAGCATAAGTCCGGCTGGAGGGGATGTAAAAATACATGTCTTCCTGAAAAAATCGTGAAAAGGCTTCCTGAACAATATGATTAATTTTGTTTTCGTCGCTGGCTTCGGGATGATCAGTGTTGTTTTCTCCAAAATTGTTATAGGTAATACAATATAAAACATTGAAGTGGGGATTGGACAGATGTTCCAAATCCATATATTGGTAAATATATTCAAATTCTTCCTCAGTATTGACTGAGCCGGTCAGAAGTTGACGCACATAGGTGTTCTTAATGAGCGGCTTCTGATTGTTTACAACCGCTAACAATTCTTTCTTCTCTTCGGAGCTTTCCATTAAATTATCCTTCAATCCTTGGAGAGTGTGCCGGAATTGTTTGTAAAATTTATAAAAATAAAAAGTAAACCATATTCCAAGTAATAAAATAAGTATACTTAATGCCAAAAAAAGAAGACTATGAGTAGTAAAAAAAAGGTAACAGGTTAAACACAGGCTGAGTACCAGCAAGAGGCTGTAAGAGGTTACCAATTTAACCATCAAAGAAGTGCTGACGGTTGGTAAAAATGAGTCCATTTCGTTTAGATTTTTATATAATTCTTTGTTTATTTTCATCAAGGAATCCTCGTTGTTCATTCATATTTTATAATAATTTAAGGTTATTATAGCATTTTTTAACAAAAAATTCAACATGTAAGCTCTTACAAAAAACCTAGGAAAAATCAGGGTTTTCGGCGTTCTGAGAACAAAAACTGCATGTAACAGCAAAAATTGCTACTTGTAATTTTTGACGAATAATGGTAAAGTAAACTCAGGATTTGGGTCAAACCAAACAAAAAAACATATTTTTCATTAAATGGGAGGATTTAAAATGAAGAAAAAAGTATTATCTTTACTTTTAGCATCAGCTATGGTAGTGTCTATGGCTGCATGTGGCGATGAAAGCACTACCACACCTGGTACCAGCAATGGTGGTCAGACCAACAATGGAAGCTCTTCCAATACTGGTAACGACAATAGCGGTTCCGCTGAACCTTACAAGTTGGATAAGTTGACCATTATGTGTGATGGTACTCTTAACTTAAGTGAAGAAACCGGTCTTGCTGATTTCGAAAAGGCTTGGGAAGCAGCTGTAGGTATCGACTTAACTATTAATAAGATTGACCACTCAGGTTATGCTGAGTCTTTGGCTACCGCATTGGCAGGTACCAGCAACAGACCTGATGTTGTACTTATGTCCGGTCAGATGTATGCTCAGTACGCAGCTTTCCCTGGTTTCCTTTGGGATATGACCGCTGCTTATGAGAACTCTGATTTCTATGGCAGATTAACAAAGACTGCAGTTAACGAAAACAACAAGGTTAACGGCGTATTAAAGGGACTTTCTCCTGCAATCGGTAACGGATGTCTTACCTATGTTAAGCAGACTTGGTTAGATGCACTCGGCATCGATATCAACGAAGTAGATACTTGGGATGAGTACTACGACATGTTAACCAGATTTACTAAGGAAGATCCTGATGGAAACGGCGTAAATGGTGATACCTATGGTGTTATCGCTGCAGGTCTTATCTCCGCAGAAGCTCCTTGGACCAACTACTTACCTGAATTCTGGCAGAATGCTTACCCTGCATTGATGCAGGATGAGAACGGCGTTTGGGTTGACGGCTTCCAGTCAGAAGAAACCAAGGCTGCTCTTGAAAGACTTCGTAAGGGTTGGGTTGACGGTGTAATCGACCCTGATACTTCTGCATTCTATGGCAAGACCAAGAATACTCGTGAGAAGTGGTTCGGTGCTGACCAGTCCGGTTCTGCTGGATGTTTCGCTTACTGGGCAGGTACCTGGAGAGAAACTCTTTACAACAACATTAAGAAGAATGGTCATGAGCAGAACATCGCTATGCTTCCTAAGTTGGCTGAAATGGATGGTTTCTTCGATAGAAGTGCACCGGTTTGGGTTATCTTGGATGACGGTGACGGAAAGAATGATCGTGAGCAGGCTATCTTCGATGCATTCTTCGAGACTATGTTAGATGGTGATAAGGTTCAGACCTTATGGACATATGGTGTTGAGAACGTACACTGGTCAGTTGCAGAAGAAACTGTAGTTCTTGCTCCTGGAACTGATAAGGAAAAGGCTACTGATTACAAGGCTGGTGAATTCCATCACTTACCTGGTTTACAGGATAACACTTCTTTATATAAGAAGAACCACATTGACAACTTGTTAGCAATCGTTCCTTTGACCAATGGTTATGGTACATTGTCTGACATGGTTGGTGAAGCTAACACCTTCTTTAACCAGTATGCAATTGCAGCTCCTCAGGTTCCTTCATCTACCACTTACGGTACTACCGGTAGCACCATTACTGACGCTGTTCAGGTAGCAGTTCTTGGTTATGTAACTGAAGGTAAGTCTTATGACGAAGTTATGAAGACCTACAAGGATAGCTGTGGTGCAGTTCTTGATACTGTTCTTGCTGAGTTAAATGCAGCTGAATAATAATTGAGTTGCTAAGTGTTTGTGATTGAATTTTAATAGTCTGTCCTGCTTCTTTTCGGAGCAGGACAGCTTTCACGAAAACGAGAGAAGCTTGTTTAAAGAAAAAATGAAAAGGGAGAGATAAGGCGGTATGGCAAAGAAGAAATCTGTTACTACATCTACTGGTGTAGAAGTACGCAAAAAACCCTTAAGCCTTCGTATTTGGAATCATCGCGGATATTACTTGATGTTCTTACCCGTATTGATTTTCTTGCTTATTATGTATTACTGGCCCATGCTCGGTGTACGTTATGCATTTTATGATTATTACGTAGTATTACCGAAACCTATTTGGGTTGGATTTAAGCATTTTGAGACTATGTTCTCTATGCCTCAGTTCTGGTCAGCATTTTCCAATACATTAGTTTTGAGTATTGTGAAGCTGTTACTGACAACAGTCAGTTCCGTAGTTGTATCCGTTTTCTTAAATGAAATGGGTAACTTATTTGCAAAAAAGACATTACAGACGATTATTTATTTGCCTCACTTTATGTCATGGGCAGTAGTTGCATCTATCTTTACATTGTTCCTGTCAGCATCTAACACCGGTATGTTAAACGGTTTGTTGCGTGACTGGGGTTTCTTGGCGGCAGATGCACCCGGCATCCGTTTCTTGGAAGAGGAACATTTGTGGCGAGGCATTTATTACATAATTAATGTATGGAAGGATACCGGTTGGGGAACCATTATTTTCCTGGCTACACTTTCCGGTATTAATCCTGAGTTGTACGAAGCAGCAGATATTGATGGTGCTACCCGTTTGCAGAAGATGCGTTATGTAACCGTTCCTGCATTGGCAAATACCTTCTTAACAGTATTGATTTTGAACCTGGCAAAGGTTATGAACCTGTTTGAGTCTGTATTCGTATTGTACAACGCATCTGTATATACTGTATCTGACGTTCTTGCTACTTATATTTATCGCCAGACATTTACAAATGCTGTATCTAACTATGGTTATTCTACAGCGGTTGGTCTGGTAAGATCACTGGTTGGTGCTGCTCTGGTTATTATTTGTAACTGGGTAAGTAAGAAGATCCGTGGTCGCGGCATTATTTAGGAGGTGGCGACATGGCAGAAAAAGCAGTTTATAAGAAGAAAAAGAAAAAGATTGATACTTTTTCAATCATTAACTATATCGTATTTATTATAATCGGTATTATTATTATTTTCCCTATGTGGAAAGTAATCAGTGACTCCTTCAATGCAGTAGGCGTATATCAGTTCCGTTTATGGCCGGATCAGTTTACACTGGATGGTTATAAGACTATTATTCAGACCGATGCATTGTATAGACCATTTGTTAACTCTGTTATTACAACTGTAGTTGGTACATTATTGGGTCTGGTTTTATCTACTCTTGGTGGATATGTTATGGTACAGTTCGAAATGCCCGGTAGAGGATTTTTATCAGCATTGTTACTGTTCACCATGATTTTCTCCGGTGGTATGATTCCTGAGTACTTAGTAATGGATAAGTTAGGCTTGGTTAATAATATGTGGATTATCGTGTTGAAGCATGGTATGAACGTATATAACCTGGTACTTATGCGTAACTTCTTTGAAGGTATTCCGGCTTCCCTTTACGAGGCAGCAAAGATTGACGGATGTTCTCCTATGGGAATTTTCTTCCGTATCGTACTTCCTCTTTCAAAGGCAGCGTTGGCTTCCATCGGTTTGATGTTCGCAGTAACTGTATGGAATGACTATACCACTCCTAAGATTTACATTACCGACAATAAGCAGACCAACTTCCAGTTTAAGCTGAGAAACATCATCATGGATGGTGATACACCTACCACTGCATACGCAGTATCACAGAATACTCTGTATAATGCAGGTATCGTATGTGCAGTACTTCCTTTCATGATGTTATATCCTTTCTTACAGAAGTATTTTGTAAAGGGTGTAAATATCGGTGCGGTAAAAGAGTAATTGTTTCCTTATATAATAGGAAGGATTTTGACAAGGGAAACTTTAGTTTCCCTTGTTTGATTTAGAGGAATAAAAAGCTGTGAAACAGCAATAGGAGTATATATGAGAAGAATTTTATGGGCGGGAGACTCGACAGTTCAGACCAATGACATTACAACCTACCCACAAACCGGTATTGGGCAAGTCTTTTCCTTATATACCAAAGAGGATGTGGTTGTAATAAATCATGCCAAAAATGGTCGCAGTACCAAAAGCTTTATTGACGAAGGCAGATTGGCAAAGATAGAAGAGACCATTCAGGCTGGAGATTTTTTGTTTATTCAATTCGGGCACAATGACGAAAAAATAGAAGACCCTACCAGATATACGGAGCCCTATTCAAGCTATCGTGATAATCTGGGGAAATTCATTGAAGTTGCCAGACGGCATGGAGCATATCCTGTATTGATTACTCCCTTGGAGCGCAGATGCTTTGTAGATGCGACACATTTAGGACTAGGAGCACATTCTGATTATGTTGCCGGTATGAAGCAGACGGCAGAACAGTGCAAGGTTCCCTTGATTGATTTGTACAGCATGAGCAGATGCGAATTGAAGAGAGTAAAGGAAGCCGGCAGTAAAAAATACTTTATGAATCTGGAACCGGGTGAATATAGCAGTTGTCCGGAAGGAAAAATAGATAATACTCACTTAAAATATGAAGGTGCAGTTTGTTTCGCGGGATTGATTGCGAAAGGCTTGAAAGAAATAGGCGGCATTTATAGTGAGTTGTTATTGGAATATTAAATTGTTGTGTAAAATTGTAGAAGGGTTGAAATGTTTGAAGAGTTAAAACAATTCGAATATTTCAACCTTTTTAGTTAAATAAGTAAGAAAAGTAATAGAAAAATAAAGTTAGAAAAAGGGTAAAAACATAGCAAAATCAAAGGTTTTTTGCATCGAAAAAAATATTGAAAAAATTGTGTAAAAAAGTGTTGACAATATAACCCTTTTTTGTTATGATTATCAATGTCGCTGAACGAGCGACAATTCGGAGAGGTATCGAAGTGGTCATAACGAGGCGGTCTTGAAAACCGTTTGTCCGCAAGGGCGCGTGGGTTCGAATCCCACCCTCTCCGTTGGAGATATTTCTCCGGCGTTGAGATATAGTTATTAAAATCAACTTTTTGGAGAAGTACCCAAGTGGTTGAAGGGACACCCCTGGAAAGGGTGCAGGTCGTTAATAGCGGCGCGAGGGTTCAAATCCCTCCTTCTCCGTTCGGTGGACAACCACCAATGTTTTTGGAACCTTGACAAATAAACAACAATGCAACCTTGAAAATTCTCGCGATAAAGATTTTCAAGCGCGAAGCGCTTGGGAGGATGATTGAGAGTGGCTTTTGCAAGCTTGCTTGCGAAAAGACAGTATCAATCAGACGCGAATGCGAAAGCATTCGAAAATCGAACGCGGACGAACAAGTTTACTTGTGAGTTCACGAGATAGAATTCAAGAACGTTTAAGATGCAAATCTTGAAACCAAAACAGTAAAAGCCAGAAACGTTTTCTGGCTGGGAACAACTTTTAACATGAGAGTTTGATCCTGGCTCAGGATGAACGCTGGCGGCGTGCCTAACACATGCAAGT